>JACQDE010000027.1 GCA_016201285.1 Acidobacteriota bacterium
GACGCTCGCTCCGCGAGCTTGGAAATCGCTTCGCGATTTCCACTTTCCCACAGCCACGGCGACGGCCGCCCATCTTCGGTTACATTTCAAATGGCGCGACGATCTGCCCTACGGTTACATTCTTAGATGGCTTGACAGGGCGGTGCTGTCCTAAAATGTGTGGAGCTTGAGAGATTAAAAATCATCAGGGGGCAAATCAAAAGCGAAAGCGTGGATTGCGGATTAGCGGTCTTACGTAATAAGCGTACCTGTTATTGGTCTAAAAACTCCAGCATGAAATAATTGTTGCCCTGAAATTCCTATAACACCTACTCTTGAGGAGACGCTAGGGCGGCCCCATGTTGGCAGCCGCCTGTCGCGTTTAGGGGACTATATCCAGATCAGCAGCAGAAGTACCGCGCTGCCGATTAGGATAAGTACCATGAGACATTCCCTCATGGTCTTGCCCCCTTTCTTCCGGCCCAGATTTCAGCGTGTTCTAGCACGCTGAGAGCCGGAATCTCGGTTGCAAGATTGGTGCGGCCCCGACCCGACTCGAACGGGCATCCCGAGCTTAGTAGGCAGGTGCTCTTTCCGGTTGAGCTACGGGGCCGCAGTCATTTCACATCAATCATACTATCTTCGACGGCCTGGTAAAGTTTGCCCTCATTTTCGATTAGTAGTTTCCCTGGCTGCAGAAATCTGTATCTTTCCGTGCCTTTAACGATGATTTCCGAAACGACGAACTTTTCAAATCTCAAACCAAACTTCTTCGCAATCTTAGAGGCACCCCCAAAGATTCCTCCAAATTTGTCTGGAGTAAATCCGGTTTCCTTAGCAAGTTGCTCTCCTCGCACACCATTTCTATGCTTGGACAATGCGGAGAGAAGAGTCCGAGCATTTTCATTGATGCTCAGGAAAAAGTTCTCGACTCGCCCCGCTTCATGGTCTTCTTGTGGTGCAGGAACCATGTCCTTCACTTCGGAGCCATGTCCATTTGAGAGAAGTTTCACCAATCTCACCGCCTCCTCAAGCGTGGGAACGATGATGATTGGGCCACCCTCTTTCGGACAGACTTTGTATTCGCGTTCGCTCATGAGCAACACCTCCTGCAATAACTTCATTTGACCACCCAATGAACCCTAATGCAATCATTAATTTCTTTATCAGGCTCTACTGTCAATTACGAAGCTGCTTGCAATTAATCTATCTAGCGTCCGTGTTATGAATAACTTATACCAGAAAAAATTCCTCTTGACAATCGGTAGTAGGAGTGGTAATAGTAGGTGTAGTGGAGGCCATATGACGCCAAACTTCACCATTGGTGGAAACAGGGTAACACTGACGCATGATGCTATTGTAATCGCTTTGAGGAATGTGGAACCCGAGCCTATCAAGAAATACAAAGTGGAAATTGGCGGCGTTTCGTATCCAATAAAACAGGTGATATGTGTGGCCGCGAAACTCCCGCCAGCTGCTTTCATTTCTACGGATGCTTTTAGAATCTTGCGGAATCTAGGATTCCAAGTAACGCAGTAAAACAAAAGCCCCCTGAATCAGCGTCAACTGACTCAGGGGGCGCACCCGATGCGTGGTAGCGCAGGGGATGCAGCCGATAGGCTCCCTTCATTTTACCACGCATCAGAAAGAGAATGGTGATGCGTGAACTGTCCTGACTGCAATACCAACAGTCCTCGGCCACACGGGAGATTTGGAAGAAAGAGAATCCAGAGATTCAAGTGCCGCAATTGTGCGCGCACATTTTCAGAATCAAGCTATAGACCGCTCCCATCTTCATATCTCAGCAGAGAGAAAGTCTCGCAGATTTTGAACTGTATGATTGAAGGTCTCAGCGTTCGCAGCACGGAAAGGCTCACTGGCATTCACCGCGATACGATCCTGCGGATTCTACAGACTGTCGGGGAGAAATGCGAAACGCTGCTTTCCGAGCGGATTTGCAAGATTTCTGTTTCTGAAGTGCAATGTGACGAGCTGTGGGGTTTTGTCGGCTGCAAGGAAAAACACAAATCAGACGAATCGCCCGACACTTTTGGAGACGCCTACTGTTTTGTGGCAATAGAGCGCAACACAAAACTAGTGCTTGCGTGGCATCTTGGACGGCGCACATCCCGCGATACAGAGGCATTCACCGAGAAGATTGACGCGGCTACTACTGGACGATTCCAGATCACTACAGATGGTTTCTCTGCTTACCCCGACGCGATTAGTCTTAGCTTGGGCACGCGGGTTGATTTCGCGCAACTGATAAAGGTGTACGGCTCTCTCGCAGATGGTGAACACCGCTACTCACCGCCAGATGTAATAGACGCAATAGCTGTACTCAGAATCGGAAGACCTAGCCCCCGCAGGATTTGCACTTCGCATATCGAACGTCAGAACCTCACGATGCGTATGTGCATCCGGCGTCTAACTCGTCTCACTAACGGATTCTCAAAGAAATGGGAGAATCTGAAAGCCACTCTTGCGCTCTATTTCGCTTGGTACAATTTCTGCCGTGTCCATCAGACTCTGCGAGTGACACCCGCGATGCAAACAGGCTTGACTGAACACGTTTGGACGATTGAAGAACTTCTTTCGGCGGCCACCACATGATTAAGGACAGCACCGACAGGGCCGCGTCCTTGCTTCCGCTTGCGGGCGGCGGCTATGATAGTCGTTTGCGAGAACGCGTGTGAACAAGTCTGCCAAACCGGCCGAACGTATCGTCGCCCAAAACCGCGCCGCATCCTACGATTACCACCTTCTTGAGAGCTATGAGGCCGGTCTGGTTCTTCTTGGCACCGAGGTGAAGTCGCTTCGCGGCGGCAAGGCTAGCCTGCGCGAGGCGTATGCCGTCGTCCGCGGCCGGGAAGCGTGGTTGATCAACTGCCACATTCCGGAATATCAGCCCGGCGGTCCCTTTAACCACGTCCCCCTCCGCTCGCGGAAGCTGCTGTTGCACAGCCGGGAGATCGAAAAACTTGCCGGCAAGACCCAGGAAAAAGGACTCACACTCGTGCCTTTACGCATTTACTTCAAGGATGGCGTGGCCAAGTGCGAGGTTGCCTTAGCGCGCGGCAAGAAATACCACGACCGCCGCGAAGCCGAGCGGGCGAAAGAAGCCAAGCGCGAAGCCAGAGAAGCTATCTACCATTCCAAACGACGCTGAAGAGGAGACATGGAACTCACGATTGAAAGCCAGCCGTTCACAAACGTCAGCACCGAGGCGCTTGTCACTTTTGTGTTTGAGAAGGACGAGAAGTTCGAAGGAGCGCTGGCGGAGGTGGACGCCGCCACCGGAGGCCGAATTCGCGAGCTTGCCGCGAGCGGCGAACTGACGGGCAAGCATCTGGAGACGACGCTGATTCATAACCCACCCGGACTGGCCGCCAAGCGGCTGCTCGTGGTTGGGCTGGGCAAGCCGGATAAGTTCACCGGACGTGAGCTGCTGCGTGCCAGTGGCGCCGCCGTGCGCTACTTGAAATCCCGCTCAGTTAGACGCCTGGTGGTGCTCGCTCGTGAGCAGATGCTCGACGCTGCCTCGGCTCAGGCGGTGGTTGAAGGACTGCTGCTGGGTGAGATGGAATCCGACATCTATAAGACTGACAAGAAAAACGGCAAGCAAATCGAAGCCGCCGGGCTTGTGGGGTGGCCGGGTGAAGATGCGGAGAAGGGAAAATCCATCGGACAAGTTACGGCAGAAGCGCAGAATTTCACGCGCTCGCTGGTGAACGAGCCCGCGAACAAAATGACGCCGCGAATCCTAGCCGAACGCGCCGAGGCAATGGCGAAGGAATCCGGCCTTTCTGTCGAGGTGTTCGACGAGAATACGATCCGCGAGCTGAAGATGGGCGCGTTGCTCAGTGTGGCCCAGGGCAGCGCGGAACCGCCGCGCTTCATCGTTGTTAGTTACACTCCGCCCAACCACAAGGGGGGCGCTCCGGTGCTGGGCCTGGTTGGCAAGGCCGTGACGTTTGATACGGGCGGCATCTCCATCAAGCCGTCCGAGGGCATGGAGAAAATGAAGTACGACATGGCCGGCGGAGCGACCATGCTCGGCGTGATGAAGGCGCTGGCGCAGCTCAAGCCCGCGGTGAAGGTGATTGCTTGCGTTCCAGCGACGGAAAACATGCCTGGCGGCCGCGCGCAGAAGCCCGGCGATGTGCAGTTTGCCATGTCGGGCAAGTCCATCGAGGTGATCAACACGGATGCGGAAGGCCGGCTGATCCTGGCTGACGGTCTCACGTACGCGCGCCGGCTCGGCTGCACGCACCTGATTGACGCGGCCACCCTGACCGGGGCGATCGTCGTCGCGCTTTCCAATGTCAACGCCGGCGTCTTCGGTTCCGATCAGGTGTTCACCGACCGGCTGCTCGCTTCCGCGAGCGCCTGTGGCGAAAAGATGTGGCCGATGCCCGTGGACGAAGAGTACCGTGAGATGATTAAGAGCGGCATCGCAGACATTCAGAACGTCAGCAGCGGCAAGGGTGGTGGAGCCATCACCGCGGCGATGTTTCTGAAGGAGTTTTCCGAAGATACGCCGTGGATCCACCTGGACATTGCCGGCACGGCATGGCTGGACGACGCGAAGCCGTGGTCCGCGAAGGGCGCCAGCGGGGTTGCCGTGCGCACGTTGATTGATCTGGCGATGAAGTTTTGACGGATGATCAAGGGCACGAACTGTCGTGCGCTGGTCGTTGATCACCGGTAACGCCGATTGACTGTTGTTTTCCGGGAGATGATCACTCGATGCGAATCATTGTCGTAGGTTACGGACGCCTGGGCACGCAGGTGGTGAAGCAACTGGATACCCAGCAGAACGAAGTGATTGTGATCGACAAGCAGCGCGAATTGCTGCGCCGCCCGGACCGTGATCCCAATGTCCGTTTCATTGCGGGCAACGCGACTGATCCCGACCTGCTGGGCGAGGCGGGCGCCGAGAAGGCAGGGGCGCTCATCGCTTTGACGCGCGACGAAAACACCAACCTCATGGTGGCCCAGGTGGCCCGCACGGTCTTCAACATTCCCAAGGTGATGGCCGTGGTCTATGACCCCGCTCGCGAGCCCAGTTATCGGGCCGCGGGCATCGAGACGATGGCGCTCACCGTCGCCGGAGCCGAGTTCCTTGTCGGCCAGCTCTCGGCCGCACCGCCGAAGGACTTCACGCAAGTCTGGGAACGCGCGCATGGGCATGCTGCCGAAGCGCCGTTGACGCCGGTGCGCAGCGAGGCCAGCGGCCCGATGTACGTCATCGTCGTCGGCGGCGGCCGCGTGGGGTACTTCCTCGCGCGGGCCTTGCTCGAGAACAACATCGAAATCACCATCATCGAATCGAGCAAGGAGATCTTCGACCTGGTCTCGCAGCAGGTGGATTGTCCGGTGATCTACGGCGACGGATCATCCACCGCGGCGCTGGAGATGGCCGGCGCGCGCCGGGCCAACGTGTTCGTGGCCGTGACGAACCACGACCAGGACAACCTCATCGCTTGCCAGCTTGCCAAGCAGCACTTCGGTGTGCCGAAAACGATTGCGCGCGTGAAAAACCCCGCCAACGAAGCGCTCATGCAGCAGTTGGGCGTGGACATCACCGTGAGCTCCACGGCCATCATCACCGGTGCCATTCAGAGTGAACTGCCGCACTCCCGGATCCGCCAGGTGCTGGATCTCCGCGCGGGCCAGCTCGAAATCATGGAATATCGACTCGACTCGCGCTCCCCGGTTCTCGGCAAGCACCTGCGCGATCTGACGTTCCCCGCTGCTTGCAACGTGGTCACCATTTTTCGCGATCGCGAAGCGATCGTGCCGCGCGGCGATACAACCTTTCAAGCGGGCGACCTCGTTCTGACTCTGGTCAAGCTGCCGACGGAGCCGGAACTCCGCAAGCTGCTGCTGGGTGATTAGCGAGATTGGTGCCAGCCTGGTTGCGTTGATTGAGGGGGAAACCGTCTATCGCGACGTGAGGTTCCAGAAGAATCACTTGCAGGTCTTCATGCCTCACGCGGGAAGTCAGCCGCATTGCCTTTGCCGCGCTTGGCTACCTTTCACATTCTCTCCGGCGCTTCAATGCCGAGCAAGTCGAGCGCCCTTACCAACTGCGCCATGATCAGCGTGGTCAGATTCAGCAGGAGAGTTTTCCGGGCAGGGTCCTCTTCAGAGAGAATGTGGTGCTTGTGATAGAAATTGTTGAAGGCCTGCGCGAGTTGGAAGGCGAATTTCGCAACGAAAGCCGGCTCCTGCGCGTTCAGAGCAGCGTCCGCGTGCCAGTCGAGCGACCCCGCCAGCAACAGCAGTTCCCACAAGTCGTTGCCTTCCGGCGACCCTAGAAAACGCTTCATATCCTCCGGCCCCGCCGATGCGCTGGAGACGCCAATCGCGGGGTCGTTTGGTCCCAGCGTTCGCGGCGGTCCCGGGAAATGCTTTTCGCGCGTCGCCTCCGCGTACTTCCGGAAAATATTGCGCGCTCGCACCACCGCGTACTGGCAATACGGGCCCGTCTCCCCCTCGAAGCTGAGCGCATCTTTGAAGTCGAAAGCGATGATGGTGTTGCGAGTGTACTTCAGGAGGAAGTAGCGCAGTGCGCCAATGGCGATGGCATGCGCGATCTGTGCGCGGTCTGGTTCCGGGGCGTCGGGATGCCGCTTGTCCACTTCGGCGCGGGCGTTGGACTCGAGGCGGTCGAGCAGATCGTCGGCCTTCACCCCCAAGCCCTTCCTGCCGCTGACCTCGACATAGGGCTTCCTGGCGTCTCCCAATGGAATTTCGTAACCCATTTCAACGGCGCAGCGCGGCGTGAGCGCGACCATTTCGTAGGAGAAATGCACGGAACGATCCGCCTGCTCGTTGTAGCCCAGCGCCCGCAGCCCAGCCATCACCACCTTCTGCAAATACGACTGCCGTGAGTCAATGACGTTGTACACTCTGGCGGCGCGGCCGAAGGGCGGCGCGCCCACCTCGCCTCCATCTGAGCAGCTTGCCCAGACAATGCTTCCGTCGGGATATTGCTGGAATTTCCGATAGTGGAAGTCCTTGCCAAGAAGACCAAACTTCCACATCTGGTAAGCAATATCCTTGCCGACGTAGGTCACCGTGCCGTTCGAGCGCACGATGATCTTCGTGTCGTCCTCGGCAGTGGCATCGCGGTCCTCCGAAAGCGGCATCACCCAGCAGCCGGCATTTTTTCCGGCCGAGGCGAGCTGGATGGCGCCGCGATCCTTGAGTTGCTGAAACGCTATGTCCCAGAATTTCAGGTGGAGGATGTCGCTTTCGCGCGGCAACACGTCGTATCGCACGCCCAGCCGCTCCATGGTCCGCAGGTGGCAGCGGACAATCGCGTCCGAGACGATCTCGCCGATTTTCGCCGCCGCACCGCGGCCTTCTTCGATTGCTTTCAGGGTCTCGGCGCGGAGGGACTCGCGCGCCTTGTCTTCCTCGTAGAATTGCGTGACGCGCGCGTAGAGGTCCCAGCAATAGAAATCAAACCGGGGCTCCGCGGCGAGCTGGCGCACATCATCGGGAGACTTCTTTTCCAGGTGCAGGAGGCCAATGACGACGTCGGCCACCTGCACGCCCGTGTTATCAATGTAGTTCTGCACTTCAACGATTTCGCCCGCCTGGCGCAGCAGGCGCACAAACGTGTCGCCGAGCGCGGCGTTGCGCAGGTGGCCGATGTGCGCCGCTTTGTTGGGATTGATATTCGTGTGCTCGACGATGGTTTTCGGTGCGCCGGGCGCCGCAGATTTTTGCGCCGCGCCAGCGCCGGAAAACATGGAGCGCGCTACGGCATCAAAAAATGCGCCGCGGTCGAGAAAGGCATTCAGATATCCGCCGCCGGCAACTTCCCAGCGGGCCACGCCTTCGATGGGCGCGATTTCAGCGACAATTTCCTGGGCAAGCTGGCGGGGAGCGCGCTTCAGGCGCTTGGCCAGCTCGAAGCAGACGGGCGAGGCCACTTCGCCCATTTCAATCTTGGGCGGGCGCGAGGCGGGCACGGGCACGTCCAACTCGTAGCGGCGGCGAATGTGCTCCGCCAGAGCGTGCTGAATCCGTTTTTCAATCGTCAGATACAAAGTTCTCCTCAGAACCGCGAAGGCAGACGATTATAGGGACATGCCCGCAAGCCGTCAAAGGAGCGATGGGCTTGGGCGAAGTTCCGTTTCGATCCGACATCCCACCCCCCGGGGGATCATCGACATCGTCAAACAACTGAGCCGGGAGGGGATGCGCGATTCGATGATCGAGATGATGGGGGATCATGGGGCATCATCGCGCCCGCGAAGAGCAACCGGCCAAGCACGCCTCGATGCGCTCGCGGTGACCGTGCCACGACCGCGCACAGAGCGGCAGCGGCAGGCCCGGAAGGCGCAGTATAGCAAAGTGGCAAAGCAGTGTCAACAAGTATGTCTTATAGACACTGTAAAAAGCAGGTTGTCCTCGCCACCGCAAAGGCCAAACCAAGTGCAAAGGCAAAGCGGCGTCAAGCCGCCGCTGTCCACATCAAGGCAACGGCAAGATGGCGGCCTCAAGGCCGCCCCTACGAGGCCAGGCGCACAGGCTGGAAGCCTGTGCTACGAAAAGCGGAAGCGGGAATTTGACAGGTTGGGAGGCGGGCCATAGGATTTTGATTTCGGCATCGGATTCGGCAGACCAATGAACATAGCAGAAGCAAGAACATGGATTGCGCAGGCGCGGTCTGTGGCGGTACTAACCGGCGCGGGAATTTCCGCCGAGAGCGGGCTGCCGACGTTTCGCGGGCCGGGCGGGCTATGGCGCAACTTCCGGCCGGAAGAGCTGGCCACGCCGGAGGCATTCCGCCGGGATCCGCAACTGGTGTGGGAGTGGTACGACTGGCGGCGCAGTGTGCACGCAAAGTGCGAGCCCAATGCCGGGCACCGCGCGCTCGCTGAATTCGAGCAGCGTGTGCAAGAGTTTTTGTTGATTACGCAGAACGTGGATTCGCTGCACGAGCGCGCCGGGAGCCGGCGGGTGGTCCATCTGCACGGCAGCTTGTGGCGACTGCGATGCATGGTCTGCGGCGGGGAAGAGGAGAACACGCAGGTGCCGCTCGATCCGCTGCCGCCGCGTTGCGCGTGCGGCGGCATGTTGCGTCCTGACGTGGTGTGGTTCGGTGAGCCGCTGCCACAGGCGGCCATGGAGCGCGCTTTGCAGGCGGCGTATTCCGCCGATGTGTTTCTGGTTGCCGGCACGTCTTCGGTGGTGTACCCCGCCGCCGCGCTGCCGCACGTGGCGAAGCAGCACGGAGCCCGCGTGATCGAAGTTAATCTCGAAACCACGGAGATGAGCGCGATGGCGGACATCACACTCCGCGGAAAATGTGGCGAGCTTCTTCCGCAGCTCCTGCCTGCCGATTTCTAACTGCGTTTTGATGGTGGTGTCATTTGAAATTGTTCTATCCTGTTTTCATTCCAGTTTGGAATGCGGAGTGCTACATGATTTTGTATGAAATTACCAAAACTGGAATACCCTAGCGTACTATTGGGAAGCGGAACTAGATTTCTAACTCCACAAAGGATGCCAGTCAGCATGACTCTAGCGATTGCCCTGCGCGGCGAAAACTTCGTCCTACTCGCTGCGGACAAGAGAGAAACAAGGCTAAGCAGCACGTCTGGTAATTACAGCACCGTGGTTCAGAAAATAGAAGAAATATCCAACGCATATTACGTTGTCGCCGCGGGACCAGCAGGAAGCGTAGAGATGTTCAGGTCTGCTCATGGGGCGACGACTTGGGACATAACGAGCAAGTTGGCGGAACTGTATGCGGCTAGATTCCAAGATGAGGCTTCTCGTGGTCAGTATCAAATGCAGTTCATCTATGCTCAAATCGAACGCCAAGAGATTCAAGTAACAAAGGCGTGCTCGCCGCACTTTTTCCCCAGTTCCGTAAAGTCTTTTGAAACGATAGGATCAGGCGCGCAGTCCACATATTTCTTGAAGCATGTGTACGAAGAATCGAGAAAGAGAAAGAGACAGTTAACTCCATCCGATTTGGAGCTACTAAGCTGCTTCTGCATTTCCGAAACCGCAAAACAAGATGGTTTTGTTGGCGATGGCATTGACGCTGTACTGTTGTACGAGGACGGCAGAAGAGAATGGGTTTCTGAGCAGGTTTCCAAGAATATTCAAGACTCTGAGAGAATCGCAGCACAGATAGCCGATTTGTTTATCCGCAATCGCTGAGGCCACGGATTCAAGCGAGCAGATTCTGTACACAGGATTCTAGCTGGTATTGGATTTCATGGGCCATTAGCACGTCACACATTAAGAGGCAGAACCTTACGATTCGGATGCAGCTAAGGCGGTTCACTCGCCTTACAAACGCCTTCTGCAAGAAACTTGATAACCGCAAGGCCGCAATTGCGCTACACTTCGCGCATTAAAATGTTTGTCGGATTCACCGAACTCTGCGCGTAACGCCTGCAATTGCCGCTGGCATTTCAAGGGAAGTTTGGTTGCCAGCTGAATTGCTGCACTAGCAGGGCGCTGAAAAACTCCCTGTTTGGAATTGTGAATGCACTCTAGTATGCACGAAGCTCAGATGCCCGGCGTGAGTGGGCGAAATCCCTCGTCGAGGAGAAACTTCGTGCGCGGAAATACGGATTTGCAGAACCC
>JACQDE010000023.1 GCA_016201285.1 Acidobacteriota bacterium
CAGGGAAGGAACTCAGCCGTGCGCAAGAATAAAACACGGATACCACCGGAACCAAAAGCCGCTCCGTGCAGACTCACGTTGACTCGCAATGGCACCCGCATCGAAAAAATCACCCGTTCTTCAGCACCCTGCTAATCCCTGACCCCTGTTTTCAGCCTTTCGCCGCGAAGTCGGCGACGCGGGGCGCGGCCAGGCGCTTGAAGTCCGCATAATTCATGCGGATGGCATCGCGGTGCGTGCCGGCATTGAAAACGATTTCCTCGTCGGCCTCAAGCGAGCGGTCCGCGAACACGGTCAGCTTGTAGAGCTGGCCGAAGGGCGGCATGGCGCCCAGCTCGCAATCCGGAAACAGGTTGATGAACTCCTGCTCGCTGGCCAGGCGCGCGGGCTTGCCAAGCAGTTCGCCGAACTTTTTCAGGTTGACGTGGAACGACGCGGGCAGGACCGCGAGCGCGGTTTGGTCGCCGGTGGTGACGACGACGGTCTTGGCCAGCTCCTTGCCGGGCACATGCAGCGTCGCCGCGGCGGCCTGCGCGGTGTAGGCCGGCGAATGGGACATCAGCGTGTAGTGGACCTTGTTCTCGTCCAGGTAGGTCTTCAGGCGCGCGGACATGGTCATGGGGGGACCTCCTTTCGCCCGGGCGCAGCTAACGCAATTATGGACCCGCTGCGGTGTGAAGGGAATAGGTAGCAGCAGAGAAACCTGTCAGCGGTCAGCTTTCAGCGAAAACCTGCTGACAACTGAAGACTGAGCACTACGGCAGGCGAACCAGGCGGGCGTCGAGAACGGCGCTGATTCCGCGGACGGGCTGGACGATGGAGTCGGAGACATCGCCGTCGAGGCCGATGAGGGCAAGGGCTTCGGCGAGGTCCGCGCCGCCCGGCGCTGCCGCAGCCTCGCGATGGTGGAGCGGGCGGCCAAGATCGAACGTGGCGATGTTGATGCCGTGGCTGCCGAGGACGGTACCCATCTGGCCGATCACGCCGGGAACGTCGCGGTTGCGCGTAAAAAGAATGATGCCTTCGAGCGGCGCTTCGAGCGGGATGCCGTCAATGGAGAGGATGCGCGGCGTGGTGCCCCAGAGCACGGTGCCCTCGACGCTGAGGGCGCGGCCTGCGGCGCCGGGCAGCGCGGTGACCTCGAGCGTATTGGGAAAACCCTGCTCGCGGCGGCGGGTGTGCTCCTCGACGGCAAGCCCGCGGGCGGCGGCCGCGGCGGCGGCGTTCACCAGGTTCACTTTTTCCTCGAGCGCGGTGTTGAGGATGCCGGCAAGGACGGCGTTGCGCACAACGTGCGTCCCGATTTCCGCGGGCTCGCCGGCGTAGGCGATGCGCACGCGGTCAATGCGGTCGGGCGCCACCTGCGCGACCAGCGAGCCGAGGCGTTCGCCGAGCACGAGATACGGACGGACGCGGCTGTACTGCTCGGCGGAAAGCGCGGGCAGGTTGACGGCGTTGCGCAGCGTGCCCTCGGCGAGAAAATCGCGCACCTGCTGGGCGATGAGCGTCCCGACCTCCTCCTGCGCTTCTTCGGTCGAACCGGCCACGTGCGGCGTGGCGATAACGTTGGGCAGGGCGAGCAGTGGCGAATCGCGCGGCGGCTCGACGGCGAAAACGTCGAGCGCGGCCCCGGCGAGAATTCCAGCGCGGAGCGCGTCGGCAAGCGCGGCCTCGTCCACCAGCTCGCCGCGGGCGGCGTTGATCAGGCGCGCGCCGCGCTTCATCTTGGCCAGCGCCGCGGCGTTGATCATTTTCTCCGTGGCGGGGCTGAGCGCGGTGTGGAGGGAAATGAAGTCGGCGCGGGCGAGCAGGTCATCGAAAGAGATCAGCTCGGCGCCGGCGTCGCGCGCAGCGTTTTCGGAGAGATAGGGATCGCAGGCGACCACGCGCATCTCGAGCGCGCGGGCGCGGCGCGCCACTTCCCCGCCGACGCGGCCGAGGCCAATGAGGCCGAGCGTCTTGCCGCGCACTTCCGTGCCCCGCGCGCCGCTTTTTTCCCAGCGGCCGGCCCGCGTGGCGGCGGCGAGCTGCGGCACCGAGCGCGCGAGGGCCAGCAGCAGCGCCAGGGTGTGCTCGGCTACGCTGACGGCGTTGCCGCCGGGCGTGTTCATCACCAGCACGCCGCGGCGCGTGGCGGCCTCGACATCAATGTTGTCCACCCCGACGCCGGCACGCCCGACCACGCGCATCGCCGGGGCGCGTTCGAGCAGCTCGGCGGTGACGCCGGTGGCGCTGCGGACAATCAGCCCGGCGGCATCGGCCAGTTCGCGGACCAGCTCCGTGGCGGGCGGCGCGGCGATGGCCCAGCCGGTTTCGCGCAGCAACACGAGGCCGCGCTCGCTGATGCGGTCGGCGACGACGATTTTCATCACGGGTTCAAGCCTATGCGGCGGCTGCATCGCTGTCAAATAACAGCGCGTCCCGGGGAAAGAAAAACCGGTTGTTGCAGCAAAGCTCAATTTATTGTACTAAGAGCCGATATGACCGCCATGACACTTACTGAACGCGTGCAGAAAGACCTGGTCGAAGCGATGCGAGCGAAGGACGAGCTGCGCCTGAGCGTCCTGCGGATGATGAAGGCCGCGCTGAAGAACAAAGAAATCGAGAAGATTCGCCCGCTGGACGAAGCGGAGGCGCTGCAGGTTCTCCAAACGCTGGTGAAGCAACGCCACGAGTCCGTGGAGCAGTTCACCAAGGGCGGACGGATGGACCTGGCCCAAAAAGAGACGCGGGAAATTGCCATCATCGAGGGCTACCTCCCGGCGGCGCCCAGCGACGCGGAGCTGGCGGAAGCGATTGCAGGCGCGATCGCCGAAACGGCAGCGAAGTCGCCCAGGGAAATGGGCGCGGTGATCAAGGCCGCCAAAGCGCGGTTGGCCGGAAAAACGGTGGACGGAAAGGCACTGAGCGACCGCGTGCGGAACCTCCTGGCGCGGCTGGCGGAGGGACGTTGAGCAGCACACGCGCGCGAGTGATTGCCGGCGTCCGCATCCTGATCGGCATCGGGTTCCTGTGGACCGGCATCCGCATGCTCATGAACCACGACCTGCTCTTTGGCGGACTGCTCCACCGGCTTTCGGAAACCGGCGGGCCGGTGCGCTTCTACCGCGAAAACTTTCTGCGCTACATCGAGCGGTACGAGACGGCGGTTGTGTACCTTTCGGCGGCCGCGAACATCGGCGCAGGGTTCTTTTTTCTCACCGGCACGCTGATCAGCCTGACGTCGCTGGGGGCCGCCGCGCTGGTGCTGAACTACGGGCTGGCCAGCTCCGCGGGCAACTGGCCGCGCATGCTCGCGCACGTGGTCGCCGCGTTGCTGCTGGTGGCGCTCGGCTGGCTGGGCGCGGGGCTCACCTGGGGCGTGGACGGCTGGCTTATCCAGCGCTTCCAGGATTGGCTGGTGCTTTTCCCTCTGCGGCGGAAGGCGCCGGGGAAAAAAGAGTAAGACGGCGCATGCCGGCCTGAAGGCCGTCGCTACACAAGAAATCCTCCGGCGCGGTATCCTTCCTGCGTGGCGCTCCCTGAGCAGATCCCCGTCAAATACACCGAAGAAGAGGCAGAGTACCTGAGCGTGCGGCCCGTGGTGCGGCAGACGTTTCAGCTCGCCGAATTGGTGGACATGGTGCTGGGCGTGACCGGCAAGGACCCGTCGCGCGTGCAGCAAATCCTGCGCACCGGCACGGTGGTCTTCAACTTCTACCGCTACTGGTGGACGGGGTTCGACGCGGGCGCGGAAGAGCTGGGCGCGGTGCTGGCGCAATTTCCGGATGCCGATCCCGGGCGGGCGTTCCGCGCGGAAGAATGCGCGGCGGCGGTGCTGACGGGAAAGAGCTACGAGCCAGTCTCCGGGCACGTAGTGCTTCCGGCGAACGGAATCGAGTTGAGCCGCGCCGAGGCCGCGCGGAAGCGGATGTTCAGGCGGCTGTTCAGCAGGAAAAACTTCTGGGATGCGCTGATGGACGCGGCGCGCGAACGCGCGCCGGCGTATCTAGGCTACTCCTACCAGCGGCGCGCCGATCTGTACGCGCTGGAAATCCCGCCGGAACGCGCGCTGGCGATGGCGCGCGAAGCAGAAAAACTCGTGCCGCGCGGCGTGCGCGCGTTGACGGCACAAATCGCCGCCGCCGCGCGGATTTTGTTTTTGTGTCCAAGGAAGAGTTAGAAAGTTTCAGTTTCGGTTTTTTCTCCGCGGCGGCGGGAGCAAGCCGCCACTCACCCCTACAAAACCGTCGGACCCGGCATCGCCTGGGCCGGCGCGGCGGCGGACTGTGCGGATTGGAAGAGCAACGTCTGGCTCGAGAGAAACCAGAGCTTCAGCACGATCCGGCAGAGGATGAACGCCTGGCCAAGGAGGAACGCGCCGACGACTGCGCGCCAGGTGGCCTGGCCGGGGCCGGGAGCGGCGTACCCGTAGGTTCCGAACAGCACCAGGCCTGTGGCGGTGAGGAGCAGGTAAAGGCCACACGTTCGCACGGGATTGCTGAACACGAAGCGCAGGCCGCGGAGGAAAGCAAAGAGCGCGCTGCGGCGGTGCTCGACGACGATGGCGATGCGGGCGTAGTCGAACACCAGGGTGAAGAAAGCGAGCAGGAGCGCCGTGAGCGCATAGACGGCGGCGGTGTAGAAGATGACGGTGCGCTCGGTGGTGACGTCGCGCGTCGAGTTTTCCACCCAGGAGTGAAGCGGGTTGGCGGCGAAGCGGAAGACCGCGTAGTAGAGCGCGAGCGAAATCGCCAGCAGGCGCAGGAAGGAGAAGAAGTTGTCGCCGCAGTGCGCGAAGAAACGGACGCGCAGGCGCGGGGCGCCGGGATTGGCGTAGCGGTCGAGGATGCCGCCGGCGAAAAACGTCCACAGCAGGAGGAACGCGCCGCCGGCCAGCAAAAGCGTGCCGCCGCGAAGAAGTTTCCCGTCCAGAAGCGATTCCAGGTTGGAAAGAACCGGCACGATGCCGGTGACCCACGGGCCGAAGGTCGAGGCAAGGCCGGACGACCCCGCGGAAAATTCGCCGAACCAGGAAAGGTCGAAGCCGGCGCGCATGTTTTCGTTGACCAGACTCATGCCGAAGGATTCGTGCAGGATGTTTTTCACAGCGAGCGACACCGGCAGAGCAATCAGCACACTGGCAAAATAGATCCAAAGGATGAGCGCGGGAGATTTCAACACACGGCCGAGGCCGGCGGCGAAATTCTTAAGCACGTTCACGATGCGCTCCTCAAGTGATGTTGGAAAGTTGGAAGGTTGAAACCTTCGAACCTTCGAACGTTCCAACCTTCCAACATCAATTCGCGGCGCCAAGTCATTTGCGTTTCTCACTCACGCCAGGAACAAAAGTGTCTGCAGAAAATCCTGCAACCAGATCATCCACTTGGAGGCCCACTTCACCGACGGGAGATCAGACTGCGGCTCGAAGCGGCGGCTGTTGTTGGTGTAATTCGTATCGAGCAGCAGCTTGCGCGCCGGATCCACGGCGGCGTAATCGAGCTTGGCGGGCCTGGTGACGGTGTAGAGCTTCCAGGTGTTCTTGCCGTCCCAGATGTCGCGGACCTCTTCGCCATTCCGGAATTTCAGCAGAACCTCGACGGGGAGGATGCCGTCGCCCAAGCGGCGGACGACGACACGGGTTTCGTAAACATTCTGCACCGGCGCGCCGGAAGAAGAGAGATCCTTTGCTTCGCTGATGACAAGCTTTCCATTCCGCTGGACGTAGCCCGTCGTTTTCACTTCCTCGCTCGCGACGGACTCCACAGCGTAGTCGAAGACGGCGGCCTTGCGGTGGACCTCGTCGAAGAACGGCGTGAGATCGCGCCCTGAGACTTCGCCGGCGACGGCGAAAAAATCTTCGGGCCGCGGGTGCTTGAATTTCCAGCGCTCGAAGTGCGTGGACATGATTTTCTGCAATGTCGCCCAGCCGAGCGTGCGCTCGAGCGTGCCGAGCCACAGCGCGGTGAGGCTGTAGGTGATGCCGCTGGCCGTCTCCGGATAATAGAGGAAAGTGGGCGTGGCCTGAGCGTCGCTGCGCAGCACGCCGCGGTAGTCGTTCATGCGGGAGCCGAGCAGCCGGCTGGCGGAGATTTCGCGCAGCATCACGGGAAAGAAGCCGCGGAAGAAGCGCTGCATGTAGGCGGTGGGGCCATACGCGGTTTCCAGGGTGCGCGCGTCGGAGAAGGAGTTGAAGCCTTCGTCGAGCCAGGCGTGCTCGAACTCGTTGTTGCCGACGATGCCGTACCAGAACTGGTGGCCGGCCTCGTGGACGGTGACGCCTTCGGGCTGGCCGCCGCCAAACGGCGCGAGATAGCGCGTGCCGGCAGTAAAGAGCGTGGGATATTCCATGCCGCCGGCGCCGCTGCCGTAGGCGGGGTCCACGATGGTGATGTGGCCGTAGGGATAGCCGCCATACCACGTGCCGTAATAGCGCAGCGCGGCCTCGGTGGCGCGGAAGTGGCGGTCCACCTGGGATGCGTGCTCGGGCTGATAGAGCAGACGCATGTCCACCGGGCGCAGGCCGGGGTGCTCGAAGCGGCGGGTGGCCTCGCGGTAGTCCGGGCTGGTGGTCCAGGCGAAGTCGTGGACGTCTTCCTGGACGAAGCGGTGGGTGGCGGTGCCGCCGGAATTTCTCGTCACGCCGTAGGAAATGCCGGTGGCGCCAAGAAGCCAGCCGGCGGGGGCTGTGATCTGCACGTCATACACGCCGTAGTCGGCGAAGAATTCGGTGTGCGTGTGGAACTGGTGGCAGTTCCATGTGCCGTCGGACTGGAAGACGCCCAGCTTGGGGAACCACTGTGCGAGGAAGAAGAAATTGCCGCGGAAGCCGGTGCGGGCGACGGTGCGGGGGATCTGCGATTTCCAGTTGAGGGCGAGGCGGATGGTCGCGCCGGGAGCGACCGGCTTCGGCAGAGCGACGGCCATCACCGTGGAGTCGTCAGGGTTGCCGTCGTCGGGAGAGAGGAAACGCATCTGCGCGGTGAGGTCGGCGCCGGCGGGCGGGTCCGAAGGATTCTTCGCTTCGCTCAGAAGGACCAGCGTTTTCACGTCGCAGTAGGCGTAACTGTCCGGGCGCAGGCGGGATTCGCGCGAGGGGCGCAGCGCGTTCTCTCGCAGCCAGGTGCTGCGCGTGTTTTTCCAGGCGTTCCAGTAGAGATGGAATTGCAGCTCTCGCGCGGGTACGGGCTGGATGTTTTTCCAGGTGATCACCTCGCTGCCCTCGAGCGTCTTCTGCACCGGGTCGAGGTGCACGCGGATGTTGTAGTTGGCGTTGCGCGGGCTGAGCGCGGCGGAGTCCTGCGCGGAAACGGGCCAGGCGCCGGTCGCCATGCACAGCAGAGCCGTGAGAAGGTGAAAGAAGGCGAGGTGCTTTGCTCGGTTCAGGATAACACCTCCTGGTTGGCGGGGATTTTATATGGGGCCGGGCGGAAAGCAAGCGGGACGTATTGCCGCCCCCACCGGCGAAGCGCCGCGGCTTGTCACGCGGGGCGTCTAGTGCTACTTTGCAACGCGGTCGAATCAGTTGAACGGGCACGAGATGGTGTGCTCCGGCGAGCGCGGATAGCGCGCGCGAATCTTGCGGGGGTGAAGCGTGGCCAGCGAAGCGGCAGGATCCGCAACACAAAACCGGGCGTGGAGTTCCACGGCGCCGCCGGGCGAGTTCCGTCCGTATATCCCGACGGAAGACCAGCCGGCGGAGTTCAGCCTGCGCGCGATCGTCTTCGGCGCGCTCTTCGGCATTCTGTTCGGCGCGGTGACGGTGTACGTGGGCCTGCGCGCCGGGCTCACCGTGTCCGCGTCCATTCCCATCGCGGTGCTCTCCATCACCATCCTTCGCGCGTTCGGCAAGGCCACCATCCTCGAGAACAACATCGTGCAGACGATCGGGTCCGCGGGGGAATCGGTGGCTGCGGGCGTGATCTTCACGCTGCCGGCGCTGATTTTTCTGGGTTTCGAACTTGAATACGCGCGCATCTTCCTGTTGGCGCTGATCGGCGGATGGATCGGAGTGCTGTTCATGATCCCGCTGCGGCGGCAACTGATCGTGAAGGAGCACGGGAACCTGCTGTACCCGGAAGGGACGGCTTGCGCGGACGTGCTGGTAGCCGGCGACCGCGGCGGGTCGTTTGCCGGACGCGTGTTCTGGGGCCTGGGCCTGGGCGGCGTCTATACGTTCATGATGAACACGATGCGCATGTGGGGCGGCCAGCCGGACTACCAGCCGAAGTGGCTGCCGGGCGCGTCGTTCCGCGCGGCGATCACTTCGGAGTATCTCGGCGTGGGCTACGTGATCGGGCCGAAAGTAGCCGGAATTATTTTCGCCGGCGGCTGCTTCTCATGGCTGGTGATGATGCCGGCCATCAAGTTCTTCGGCTCGCTGGCGCCGAACGCGGCGCTCTATCCCAGCACCGTGCCGATTCCGGACATGACTCCGGATCAGCTTTGGTCCAGCTACATTCGTCCGATGGGCGCGGGCGCCGTCGCTGCGGCGGGACTCATCACGTTGATGAAAACCATGCCGACGATTTTCGCGGCGCTCAGCTCCGGGCTGAAGGACGTGCGCGCCCAGCGCGGCGGCGCCGCTGCGGCGAGCACCCGCGTGGAGCGCGACCTCCCCATGACCACGGTGATCATCGGATCGGTCGTTGTCATGGCCATGATGTGGACGATGCTCACGTTCAAACCCATTCCTGACGCGCAGACCTCCGCGCTCGCCAACCTCGTCGCCGCTGTCTTCGTGATTATCTTCGGCTTTCTTTTCGTCACCGTCTCGAGCCGCATCTGCGGCTTGATCGGCACTTCGGCGAACCCGGTAAGCGGCATGACGATCGCCACGCTCATGGCCACCTGCGCCATGTTCCTGGCAATGGGTTGGACAGGCGGTGCGTACGCGGCGCTGGCGCTGACCATCGGCGGCGCGGTGTGCATCGCCGCGGCCAATGCCGGCGCCACCTCACAGGACCTGAAGACCGGTTACCTGGTCGGAGCGACACCCCAGCGCCAGCAGGTCGGCTTGGTGATCGGCGTCATGGCCTCCACCATCGCCATCGGGTTCACGCTGATGCTGATGAACGTGGGCCTCGCGCAATACAAAACCGTGCAAATCCCGCTGAACGTGTCCGCGCTGCCGGATGGAGTGAAAATCGAAAAAAGCGAATATCCGTACAAGGGCAAGGCCTACACGCTGGTGAACGCCATTGGCTCGCGCGAAGTGCCCGACGGCAAGTTCCTCTACGACCCGGGCACGCAGAAAATTGAAATCCAGTGGATCCAGGGCATCGGCAGCGACCAAGCCGCAGCGCCGCAGGCCCGCCTGATGGCCACGGTGATCAACGGCATTCTCAACCAGCGGCTGCCGTGGCGGCTGGTGCTGCTCGGCGTGTTTCTCGTGGTCGCCGTTGAACTGCTCGGCATTCGTTCGCTCTCCTTTGCTGTTGGTTCCTACCTCTCCATCGCCACGACCATGGCCATTTTCACCGGCGGCGTGGTGCGCTGGCTCGTGGAGCGCGGCGCCAAGAAAGCCGGCGGCCAGGAAGAAAGCGAAGTCAGCCCGGGCTCGCTCTACGCCAGCGGTTTGATTGCCGCCGGCGGCGTCTTCGGGCTGCTGGCCATTGTCATCAACCTTCTCCAGGACAAAACCATCACCGACCAGCTCCCCGGCTGGCTCGGTTTCCTCCACCTGCCCATTCCGGACAAACTCTTTTCCATCGGGCCCAGGTTTCTCCCCGGCCTCAGCGCGAATCCGCTGCTCAGCGTGGCGATGTTCGCGACGCTGGCGGCGACGCTGTTCTACTTCGCGCGCAAAAAACTGAACTAGGAGTGACACAGTTGTAGAGTTCCAGAGTGGCAGAGTGAAGAAGCGAGGCGCGCATGGCCGCCGAAGGTAAGAGAATCAAATCGTTCGAGGATCTTTTTATCTTTCGGGAAGCACGCGAGCTGGCCAAGCTGGTGTATGCATTTACTCGTCAGGGCCCCGCAGCGAAGGATTGGGGATTTGTGGACCAGATCCGGCGGTCCGCCGTATCCGTCCTGTCAAACATTGCCGAGGGTTTTGACCGCCAATCTAGACCGGAATTCATTCGAGCCCTCTTCATTGCCAGAGGTTCCTGTGCCGAAGTTCGTGCGCAACTCTTGGTTGTACTCGATCAAAAGTACTTGCCGGCAAAGGATCATGAAGAAATGTCTGCCCGTTGCCGGCGGCTCAGCGCCGGAATCTAAAATTTGATCCGGCACCTTCGAAAACCGGCGCCAAAGAACTGAGTCTAAATCTGAATTGCGATTCGGGCTCTATTTCGCCGCTCTTACTCTGCCACTCTGACACTCTGCCACTCTGAAACTTTTCCACTCTTTGACTTTTTGCCGCCCCGCCTCTTAGACTTGGGGGATCATGGGCATGGAGTCCCGCAGGTACGGCACCCGGATCAGTTGGGGTGGGGTGTTGACGCCGGCAGTGAAGGCGCTGCTGATCGCCAACGGCGTGGTGTTCGTGCTGCAATCGCTGGCGCCGGTAGGGGTCGACGTAGCCATCAACCACTGGCTGGGACTGGTGCCGCGCGGGGTGACGCACGGGCTGCGCCTGTGGCAGCCGTTCACCTACCTCTTCCTGCACGGAACTTTCTGGCACCTGTTCTGGAACATGCTGGCGCTGTGGATGTTCGGGTGCGACTTGGAGCGCGTCTGGGGACAGCGGCGGTTCCTGAGCTACTACTTCCTCACCGGCGTGGGCGCGGCCTGCATCAACATCCTCGTGAAAACGATTGCCGATCCGGGCGGCCTGAGCAGTTCGCTGATTCCCACGATCGGCGCTTCGGGCGCGATCTACGGCATCCTGATCGCCGCCGCGGTGCTCTTTCCCGACCGGCGGATCTACATGATCCTGCCGCCGGTGGAGCTGCCCATGCGGGTGTACGTGTTCATCATGGGAGCGATTTCTTTTTTCGGGACGATTGGCGCGAGCGGAGACAATGTGAGCCACGTGTCGCATCTCGGCGGGATGCTGGTTGGCTACCTCTATCTGCGGCGCGGCTCGTTCTTCTTCGGCGTGCGCAACCGCGTCACCGACTGGAAGCGCGAGCGCCTGCGCAAGCGGTTCGAAGTCTATATGAAGGATCACAAGGGCGAACCGCCGTCGCGGCCGGACCGGTGGGTGAATTAGCAGAAAGTTGAAAAGTTTGAAGGTTGGAAAGTTTGAAGCTCGGAATCTTCCCCTGTCACACACCCTGCCTTTCAAGCGCGGTCTTCCACCTTCCAACCTTCACACTTTCAAACCTTCGAACGGCCTGCCTCAGAGCTGCTTCTTCCCCCGGATCGTATGCAGCTTCATGAAGTTGGTGGTGCCTTTGGCGCCGAGCGGGGTGCCGGCGACGATGCCGACGATGTCGCCCGGGGCAACGAGCTTTTCCTCGAGCAGGCGGCGCTCGGCGAGCGCGGCAAGGTTGTCAATGTCGCGGACGTACTCGATGCGCCGAGGCATGACGCCCCAGAGCAGGCTCATGCGGCGGCGTGTCTTGTGCAACGGCGAAAACGCGACAATGGGCGGGCCGGGACGGTAGCGGGAAATGAGCCGCGCGGTCGAGCCGGTCTCGGTGAAGACGGCAATCACTTTCATGTTCAGCTCGGTGGCGGCGTGGCAGACGGCTTCGCTGATGGTTTCGGCGACGCTCAGGCTTTCCTGCTGGCGGCGGTGCGGCTCGGTGCGATAGCTGGTCTCGGCTTCGCGGATGATGCGGTCCATCATGGCGACGGCCTCGCGCGGGTAGCGGCCGCTGGCGGTTTCCGCGGAGAGCATGACGGCGTCGGTGCCGTCAAAGATGGCATTGGCCACGTCGGAGGCTTCGGCGCGGGTGGGACGCGGGTTCAGCGTCATGGACTCGAGCATCTGCGTGGCGGTGATGACCGGGATGCGGTGCTCGCGCGCTTTGGCGATGATCAGTTTCTGCACCACCGGAACTTTTTCCGGGCTCATCTCCACGCCCAGATCGCCGCGGGCGACCATCACACCGTCGGCCACTCGCAAGATTTCTTCCAGGCTCTCGATGGCCTCGGGCTTTTCCAGCTTGGCGATGACGGGCGTGTCCTTGCCGGCGCGGGCGATGGCCGCCTTGGCGGCGCGGACGTCCTTCGCGCTGCGCACGAAGCTCAGCGCAACGTAGTTGGCGCCGAGGCCGAGTGCGAAGGCGAGGTCCTTGCGGTCCTTGGCCGTGAGCGAGCTCACCCGCAGCTTCACGCCGGGGAGGTTGATGCCCTTGTGCTCGCCGAGCTCCCCGCCGTTCACCACCGTGCACTGCACGTCGTCGCCTCGCACTGCGGTGACGCGCAGCTCGATGAGGCCGTCGGCGAGCAGGATGCGGTCGCCCTTGCGGACTTCGCGCGGCAGGCGGCGGTACGTGGTGCTGACGCATTCGGCGTCGCCGGCGCGCTGCTGCGCCGTGATGGTGAAGCGCTGGCCGGCGCGGAGCAGGACGTGCTTGCCGTTCTCGAGCAGGCCCGTGCGGATCTTGGGGCCCTGCAGGTCGGCAAGAATGGCGACAGCTTTCTGGTGCTGCCCGGACGCCTTGCGGATGGCTTCGACCGCGCGGGCGTGATCGGCATGTGTGCCGTGGGAGAAATTCAGCCGGGCCACGTCCATGCCCAGCCGCATCAGGTCATCAATCACCTGCGGGCTCGAGCTGGCGGGGCCGATGGTGCAAACAATCTTTGCCTTACGGAAACTCATTTCTGCTCCATGGTCGGGCACTTCGCTGCACCAAGTTTGAAAGTTCGAAGGTTTGAAAGTCCCGCGCGCGGATGCCCTTGAGCCGTCAACCTTCAAACATTCCAACCTTCCAACATTACTTCGCGCGGACGAAGGCTTCGATCACGCGATACGAATACTCGACGCCCTTGCGGAAGGCCGCCAGCGGCAGCCGCTCGTCGTCGGAGTGCATGCGCGCGATTTCCTCCTCGGTGAGCGGGAACGGGATGATGCCGTAGGCCTGGACGTTGCGCAGGCGAAGCTGCGCGGAATCGGTGGCCCAGGTGGACATCTGCGGCACGACAATCGCGCCGGAGAAAAACGCCGGCGTCACCTGCTCGATCGCGCGGTAGAAGTCGGTGTCGAGCGAGGAAGGCGGCGCGGTGGGCCGCAAGGACGTGGCGATCTCGATGCGCACCTGCGGGTCGTTGACGATTTTCTTCAGGTCCTCGACGAGCTTCTGTGCCGATTCGCCGGGCAGCAGGCGGATGTTCATCGTCGCCCGCGCCTCGGAGGGAATCACGTTGGAGCGCACGCCGGCGCGGAGCATCGTCGGAGCAACGGTGTTGCGCAGCATGGCGTTCCACACCGGATTGGCTTCGGAAAGCTTCTTCGCGGCGTGTTGCAGGCGCTCGGGCTGATCGAGCAGCGCGCGGGTCCACTTGGCAAGCTCGGCGTCTTCGAGGGTGGCCATCTGCTCGAAGTAGCGCCGGGTGACGCTGTTGAGCTGGACAGGCGCGTCATACGCGCCGATCTTCGCCACGGCGGCGGCGAGGTGCACCACCGGATTATCGCCGCGCGGGATGGAGGCGTGGCCGGCGGGGCCGCTGGCGATGACTTCGATGTTCACCGGAACTTTCTCGCTGGCCTGCACACCCACGTAAACCACCTTGCCGTCCTTGACGAACATGCGGCCGCCCTCGTTGAGCGCGAAGCCGGCGGCGATCTTGTCCCAGTGGTTGCGGACGGCGAACTCGATGCCCGCCTCGCCGCCTTCCTCCTCGTCGGCTTCGGCGAGGAAGATGACGTCGCGGCCCAGCCGCACCCCGGCGCGCTTGAGCGCGATGAATGCGGCGAGGGTGGCGACCAGCCGGCCCTTGTCGTCAATCGCGCCGCGGCCCCAGACGTAGCCGTCTTTAACCGTCCCGCCGAAAGGCTCCGCCGTCCACTTGGCGCGGTCCACGCCGACCACGTCGGTGTGCCCGAGCAGGAGCAGGGCGCGCGCGGGGTCCGGCACGGCGCCCGCGCGCAGCCGGGCGATGACGATGCCGCGGCCCGGCGTGCTTTCGATTACCTCCGCGTAGATGCCTTCCTTCTGAAGGATCTCGCTGATGAACTTGGCGGCGGCCAGCTCGTTGCCCGGCGGGTTGGTGGTGTTGATGGCCAGCAGGGAGGAAAGCCAGCCGGCGGCCTCGGCGGAAAGCTTGTCGAAATCCACCGTGCCGAAGCTTTGGGACTGCGCGGCAGCGGGAGCAGCCAGGGCGAGAAGCAAAACGGCGGGCCAAATCAGGCGGACCAGGGGACGCAACATTCTGTGCACCTCCGCGCACAGCGGAACAATAGGGTCAAATAAACGCCACAGTGTATCACGCACCACCCGCCACTCTGCCACTCTGAAACTTTGGGTAGTGACTCATTTTGAGTCCAAGAGTGCCGCGATCTCCGATACGTCCCAAACGTGGTCTGTAATCCCCGCTTCCATCGCTGGCGTAACCCGAAGGGACTTGTGAATCCGGCAGAAGTTGTAGTGCATGTAATGGAGCGCAATCGCGTGCGCGTGATTCTCTACTTTCTTCGAGAAAGCATTGGTTAGGCGCGTGAAGCGGCGCATCATCATACGCATCGTTAGATTCTGCCGCTCGACGTAGCTAGTGCTCACATGCTTCATGTTCGGACGGCCACTAATTACCACCGTCTTGCATCCGATGCACTCCGCTGGACTGTACCGCGCTTCGCCTTCTTCGCGGTCTGCGCCGTACAGCTTTACCAGCATGGCGTAATCAATCTCTGAGCCGAAGGCACTCTCTACCGCTTCCAGATAGACCCGATGGCCGTCCGTGGTAAGCTGTACGCGGTTCGCAAGGCGTCCCGCTAGGTCGTGGATAAACTCGAACGCTGTACCCGCTCCGCGTGTCCCTACACTCCAGCTAGGCACTAGCCTCGTATCCGCGCACAGAGCAACCCACGTCCAAACGTCGCCGTAACCAAACTCCCCTTGCTTGTCGGCTGGCACGTTCTTGGCTTTGGCGTAGCAGAAGCTCCAAATTTCGTCGCACTGAATCCGCTTGCAAGTGAGATTGCGGAACACGCGCTGCTGGTACTCAGCGCACGCCCTTCCAATCTCCGGCAACAGTTTGAGCACAGTATTGAAGGCAACATCGCACATACGCGCTGTGGCGCGAAGCGAGTTTCCCTCACACAGGGCCGCGATAATCTTGGTGCGCTTGTCTTTGTTTAGGCGATTCATAATGGCCCAATTCTATGCTTGAGCGGCTCATGCTGTCAAGAGAAAAGTGCAGAATTGTATATTTATTTCATTCGCCGTATTGCATTGATAATAAACATCTTATCGCTACGCATACCTAACATGGACAGAGGTTTCTGCCATTTCGATTAGGTAGATACTCCGTTCTCTGCTAAAATAGGTGCGTTTTACGCGGACATGGAGGTGCTCGGTCATGGGCGACAAACTAAGTGGCGCTGTTGAGGTTCTTGTTTCTCAATTGAACGACCAGATGAAGCAGGTGGCAGATACAAAGAGCACGATCAATGCGTTGTTGCGGAGTATGGGGAAAGAGCCGATGTTTCTGGACGTAAGCGCGGAGCAAGCGTCCGCGATTCGCCCGGACCTATTCTACGGAAAACCGCTCGCAACTGCTGTACAGGAATATCTCAAGCGACGAACCCAAGCGTGCGGAGCAGAAGAGATTCTTCGCGGCTTAGAGCAAGGTGGGTTTGATTTTCGCTCGGTTCCATGGAAGGAAGCTGACCGGCTCCGGAGTCTCTCAATCTCTTTGGCAAAGAACAGTGTCACGTTTCATCGGCTTCCCAACGGGACATTCGGGCTGCTGAGTTGGTATCCGGAGAATATTGGGAAACAAGAGCCGCCAGCAAACAAGAAGCGTGGGCGGAAAGCAAAGAAAACCAAGCCATCGGCTGAAGAAGCTACAAAGCCTGCACAGGAGAAACCATGACGAGGAGGGATTCGCGCCTATGTTACTGGACGCAACACCTACCAGGTAGCGTAGGCCCAATTAAGTACAAGGCCCGCTTCCAATAGCCTTTGCCGGGGAACTGGAAGCGGGCCGTTGGTAGGACGCGAGGTCGCATCGAAACCGACGCGATTATACACGTTTTTTAGACCAACGTGCTTTCGCTGCTTTTTGGGCGATAGCCTTTCTCTTACTGGCGGGAAGTGCTGCTGCACGGGCCTTCCCGCCTTTAAGACCGCCCTTCCTACCAATTATCGCGAGATATGCCCTAGCCGATTCTGATGGTTCCTCCGTGGACATTCGCACGATCTCTGCGGCCCGCTGATTCAGGTCTTCCGGCAGCTTGCTTGAGCGCCTCATGCACTGTATTATTGCATGATCTTTGGCACTCGTTCAACAGGAAGGTAGATCGTATGCGGCTAGAAATCGGAAAGTGTTACGTTGGCTTTGTGGGGGGCGTAGTTGGGGACAAAGTATTTCAGGTTATCGAAGCAGATGACCGCGGATGGGTTCGAGCCAAAGTCTGGGAGGCCGCCTTTGTTTTCAAGAACAATCCTTTAAGTTACGCAGGGGAGAAATGGATTAACACGAACCAATTCCAGGAAATCAAGGAATGGAATGAAGTTCCAAATGAGGATGAGGATTAGGTGTCCTATCGAGAGCCAGAACCCAAAATGAGTCACTACCAAACTTTGCCACTCTTTAACTTTTTAACTCTTTCTCCCCCGAAAAGTTGACCATCCCGGGCGAACGTGGCAGCATCAAAAAGAGCGGGGGAACCTATGCGAACCACCTGTGCGCGCGCCATCCTGTTCGGGCTGCTGTCGGCGGTGCTGGCGTTTTCGCCGGGGGAATTCTTCGCCCTGGCGCAACCGCAGCAGCCGAAGCAGCCCCCGCAGGAGAAAAAGAAGGAAGAGCCGCAGGGAGAATTCGCACTATCGGTGGAAGTGCCGCTGGTGAACGTGGACGTGGTGGTGACCGACGGCAACGGCAACTTCCTCAGCGGGCTGCGGCGGGAAAACTTCCGCGTGCTCGAGGACGGCGTCCCCCAGGCGATCACGAACTTCGCGCCCACCGACGCGCCGATCACCATCGTGCTGCTGATCGAGTTCAGCAGGCTCGGCCAAAGTCTTTTCTCCTACTACGCGACACAGATGGCCTCCGACTTTCTCCGGCAACTGAAGCCGGAGGACTGGGTAGCGCTGGTGAGCTACGACCTGAAGACGCGGATCGAGGTGGATTTCACGCGCAGCAAGGAAGAGGTCCGCAGCACTCTCTCGCGGATGTATTTTCCGGGGTTCAGCGAGGCGTGCCTGCACGACGCGCTGATGGAGACACTCGACCGGCTGCGGGACGTGAAGGGAAAGAAATCCATCCTCATCCTCGGCACCGGCCGGGACACGTTCAGCAAGAAGTCGCTCGACGACGTGCTGAAGCGGCTGCGGGAGACCGACGTAACGATCTTCAGCGTGGTGGCCGGGAAGAATTACATTGAGTATTTGGACGCGCGTGGCGCCTTCGGCGGGATGTGGGGCGCGACCGCGCGCATGGATTACCTCCAGGCGGAAAATGAGATGCGCTCGTTCGCGGCCATGACCGGCGGGCGGTCGTGGGCGCCGCGGTTTGAGGGCGAATGGAGCGGAATCTTCTCGGACGTAGCCGCCAGCCTGCGCAACCAGTACAACCTCGGCTACACCCCCGCCAACCACGCCCGCGACGGCAAGCTGCGCAAAATCAAGGTGCAGATCGTGGACGCGAACGGCGGGCCGCTCGTGGTGCAGGACCAGAAGGGCAAGAAGATCAAGTACGTCATCTACGCCCGCGAAGGATATCTGGCGCCCAAGCCCGGCATCAGTGACTGAACAGAAATTGTGGAAATACAAAAATGTGGAAAGGTGGAAGTGTAGACCGCCCCTCAGTCTTCCACCTCTTTTTGTTTCCGGGCAGGATGTTTTTTTCTCAGATAAACTATCAGGTGGTAGATTCCCACGCTGAGTTTTCGGCACATGGCGCGGATTTGTTCGAAGTCCGGCGCTTACACGAACTTTTGATCGTGGGCGAGCATGACTTGAGCGCGGAGTTCCCCGCAGGACCCTTTAGCGATAAACAGAAACCTTGCAAATTCTGCTGTGGTTTCTCGCTCATAGCCTTCTGCGATATTCGAGAGGATGGAAATGGCCGAGCGGCGCATCTGGTCGCTGAGCGCGTAATCTCGGGAGAAGATCTCGGTTCGGGTCAGCGTACAAATGCGATTAGCTAGCATTCGGGCTTCTTTGAATATGCGGAGGTCTTCGAAGGATCGGGTCTCCTGACGTTGGTTTTCGGGCATAGTTTCCTCCTCTCGATTGGCTGCGGTCTCGGGTTTTTTCCTTTTTTACATTTCTACACTTCCACATTTCCACACTTCTACCTATGCTCTTCAATATCCGCGCGCTAAATCAACCCGATTGATCAACTCTCTTCCCCCAAACCATCTAGCCAAATTCTCGAGCAAAAGCCCCGTTTGCCGGTCCCAGAGGAATTCGCTGACGGCGGAGATGTGCGGGGTGATGAAGCAGTTGTCGAGCGACCAGAGTGGCGAATCGGAGGGGAGCGGTTCGCGTTGGGTGACGTCGAGCGCGGCGCCGGCAATCGAGCGGCGGCGGAGCGTGTCGATGAGCGCGGCTTCGTCAATCAACGTGCCGCGGGCGACGTTGATCAGAAACGCCGTTGGCTTCATCGCCGCCAGGCGCTGCGCGTTCATCAGGTGATGCGTCTCGGGCGTTTCCGGTGCGGCGAGGATCACGTAGTCGGCCTGGTGCAGCACTTCCTCGAGCTGCGCGGCGGGCAGGTAGCGGTCGGCGAGCGCCGGATCGCCCTGGCCCGAACGTGTCACCGCCCAGATCTTCATGCCCAGCGGCCTGACGCGCTTTGCCACTTCGCGGCCGATGGCGCCGAAACCCACAAAGAGAAGTGTCTGTCCCTGGAGCTCGCGCGGGCGCAACTGATCGTTCCAGATTTCCTGCTGGCCCCAGTGGCTGTTCATCTGGTGGCGGAAGGCGGAGGGAAACCGCCGCGCGAGGGCAATCAACATGCCGAGGATGTGCTCGGCCATCGGAACGCTGTGCACGCCGCTGGCGTTGGTCAGAACCACGCTCGACGCGCGCACTTCGGGATACATCAACTGGCCGACGCCGGCGGCAGTGGAGTGGATCCACTTCAGCTTTTTCGCGGCCGTGAACTGCTCGGGCTTGAGCGAGTAGCCGACAAAGATGTCCGTGTCCGGCAGCTCGTCGTGGATGTGGTCGTACGTCGTGAGGTGCACAACCTTCATTTCCGGAAAGGCGCGCTTCACGCCGATGCCAACGTCCGCCGGCGGCCGCCACAGCGTGAACGGGTGCCACACGCAGATCAGAAGTTTTGTTTCCGCCGGTGTGGGTCGCGTCATGGTTATAGCGGCGGCCTTTCGCGTTTTGTGCGTCCCGACGCTCTTTGTCGGGAAGGCCGGCAATTCTATGCGAATCGAAAATGCTCGCCTGAAGGCGGGCGCTACGATCGAATGCGCAAATCCTTCCCCGTCATTTCCGCGGGCTGCGCGAGGCCCAGCACGCCGAGAATCGTCGGGGCAATATCCTGCAGCGCGCCGTTGGGGCGAAGCTTCAGTTTGTCGTCGTCGGTCAGCAGAATAAATGGCACGGGATTCGTCGTGTGATAGGTGTGCGGCCCGCCGGTCGCGGGATCAATCATTGTTTCGGCGTTACCGTGGTCGGCGGTGATGATCCACGCGCCGGGATTCGGCCGATTGCGTAGCGCGCGATAGATGCGGCCGAGGCACTCGTCCACCGCCTCGACGGCTTTGATCGCCGCGTCGAGCTTCCCGCTGTGCCCGACCATGTCGGCGTTGGCGAAGTTCATCACAATGGCGTCGAATTCGCCCTTCTCGACGGCGCCCACAATCGTGTCCGCGATGCCCGCGGCGGACATTTCCGGCTTCAGGTCGTATGTCGCCACTTTGGGCGACGGCACCAGGATACGCTCCTCGCCGCCAAAGGGCTTCTCCACGCCGCCGTTGAAGAAATACGTGACGTGCGCGTATTTTTCCGTTTCCGCCACGCGCAGGTTTTTCAGGTTCATCTCGGCAAAGACGTTGGCCAGGATGTGCGCCACCTTCTCCGGGCTGAAGACGTAGCGCAGCCACGGCCAGGTCTTCTCGTACTGCGTCATCGCGACGTAGTAAAGATTTTGCGGGCGCTTTGCGTCGGTGATTTTGTCGAAGCCCGGCTCGGCGAGCGCGCGGGTGGTCTGCCGGGCGCGGTCGGCGCGGAAGTTGAAGAAGATCACGGCGTCGTCGTCGCGGATGCATCCACGCGCCTGGTCCGAACGGCCAGTCCCGCCGGCCCTGAGCGAAGCCGAGGGGCCGCCATCCGTGATCACCGCGGGCAGGACGAACTCGTCGGTGACGCCCTGCTCGTAGCTGCGCCGCATCGCCTCGATGGGGTCGCTGAACTTGTGCTCGGCGTCGCCATGAACCATCGCGCGATAGGCGCGCTCGATGCGTTCCCAGCGGTTGTCGCGGTCCATGGCGTAGTAGCGGCCAATGACGGTGGCGATTTTCCCCACGCCGTACTCGCGCATCTTCTGCTCGAGCGCGCGGAGAAAATCGATGCCGCTGTTGGGAGGCGTGTCGCGCCCGTCCATGAAGCAGTGGACGAACACGCGCTCGACTTTGTTTTCGCGGGCCATGCGCAGCAGCGCGTAGATGTGCTCGTTGTGCGAGTGCACCCCGCCGTCGCTGACCAGGCCCAGCAGATGCAGTTGCCGCTCGCGCCCGCGCTGCATCGCGCCAACAAGCAGCTCATTTCCGAAAAATGCCCCGGTCTGGATGGCCAGGTCCACGCGCGTGATGTCCATGTGGATCACGCGTCCCGCGCCGATGTTCAGATGGCCCACTTCGCTGTTGCCCATCTGTCCTTCGGGCAGGCCGACGTGCGGCCCCGACGTGTGCACCAGCGTGCTCGGAAATTTTTGCAGGATGGCGTCGTAGTTCGGCTTGCGCGCGAGCGCAATGGCGTTGCCCTTCGTCACGAGCGAAAAGCCCCAGCCATCGAGCACGGTCAGGACGATCGGTTTGGGTCGCATAAGTAGCGCAGCAGGTAGCGCAGCCACGTAGCGCAGCCACTCTTGCCTGCCCTGAGCAGAACGAAGGGCTTGCCCTGAGCAGAGCGAAGGGGCTGCGCTCTTTCTTTCTGGCTGCGCTCTTTGCTTTGTCTGCGTTCTCTCTGGGCTGGGCTTCCTTGCCTGCGCTTTTCTGGGTGCCGCAGCCGGTCCGGCTCAGAATACACGGATTTGGCTCGCTTATGTAGCGCCCGCCTTTAGGCGGGCATCTCTCCGTCGGGGCGCTGCTTGCCCCGTCCCCATAGCAGCTTCAGATTTCTCTGTGCTGGCCGATTAGCTCTTATGGAGCCATGTTTACGAGTCTATTTCGACGGGAGCGCGGGAACGGCACGCCGCCGGTTAGCGTCATCCCGCCGCTCGCGAAGGAAGACATTACCGGGCGGCTCCGGCAGGCCACCGCGGAGTTACAGGATCTCGAGCAAGCGATCTTTTCGCGCGAGATGGACGTGCGCGTTCTCGCGGAGTTCCGCCTGGCGGTGAACCACATCCGGCAGACGGCGTGGATCGTTGAGGAATGGCTGAAACAGCAGGCCGCCAACCGCGATCCGTACACGCTCTATCCGGCGCTCAACGCGGAGCGCATCCGCCGCGCCGCGCAGATGAACGACGAGCTGGCCACCGAGCTCGACTCCACCGGCTACGCCGCCGAATCCGACGGCCTGCAGCGCCTCTACCAGGCCACCGAACGCCTCTTTCTCCGCCTCGCCCGCATCTTCCGACACAAACAGGAACTCGCCGGCTGACCCGGCCGGGCCTCCGTCCCCCCCGGCGCTCTTCTTCCGCTCAATTTTTTCCCGCTGAGGCCGATGCAAGGAATGCCCGGCCAATCTGCGCACCGCAAGGCCCGGCGACCAGTGCGTGAAGGAGGGGGTATGGCAACGGCACTCAGCGTGCGAAACGAGGAACTTACGGCGCGGCTGCAGCAGGCCAAAGCAGACCTGCAGGAGCTAGAAGCGGCCATTCTTACCGCCAACGTAGACGTCAGCGTGCTCCGCGACTTCCGCACGGCCGTCAACGCCATCCGCCAGACTGCCTGGGTCGTGGAACAGTGGCTGGAACAGCAAAACGAGCGCCGCGACCCTTATACGCTGCTGCCCGCGCTCTATGCCGAGCGCGTCCGCCGCGCCACGCTGCTCAGTCGCGATCTCTCCGCGGATCTGGACACCCTGAACATCACGCTCGAAACCGCCGGACTTCAGGAACTCTGGGAGGCGGTCGAGCCGCTCTTCCTTCGCCTCGCCCGCATCCTCCGCCACAAATAGTGTCGCGGCGGACTTCAGTCGGCATCGTTTTGTCTGTTTGACCTTTCAACCTTTAACAGGCTGCTGAAAAACGCCGTGGGACAGGCTTTCAGCCTGTCCGCGCTTCCTCAACTCGCTCAAAGTGAGCACGTTCGCAAACGCTGATTTGAAGCAAAGCCCATCGATGTGCGTTTTTCAGCACCCTGTTAACCTTCTAACTTTCGCTTTTCTCTGTGCCCTCTGTGTCTCCGTGGCTAACCCCTTGCCGATTCTTGTCAAGCCCTTATTGTCCTGGCGCGCCATTAACCCTTTACCCATCAGCAAGATACGCCAAACGCCTTATCGAATAATACCCGGCCCGGATGTGCTATACTATAACTATAAGAGAATAGAGACTGATTTAGGCCGTCTTCCAGTTTACCTGGCGCTGTAGCGCAGCCACTCTTGCTTGCCCTGAGCTGAGCGAAGGGCCTGTCCTGAGCAGAACGAAGGGCTTGCCCTGAGCGGAGCGAAGGGGCTGCGCTTTCTGTAGCTCGTTGTAGCGCAGCCACTCTTGCCTGCCCTGAGCAGAACGAAGGGGCTGCGCATTCTGTGGTGAGCTTCGCCGAACCAAGCTGCGCCCATGTAGGGTCGCTGCTCCAGGCAGAAATGAAACCCATGAAACCCCTGCCATTCGACATGGCGCAAGCCTGCCGCGACGTCGAAGACCGCCTCGTGCACCGCCTGCCGCTCAGCCTGCTCGAGCGCGCCATTTACTATCACCTGCTGCGCCACTCGCACCTCGACGGGCGCCGCCGCCTGCCGCTTTCCATGGCGCGCCTCGGACGCACGGCGCGCGTTTCCGGCGCCGCCGCGCGCATTGCCGTGCACAGCCTGGCGCAGAAAGGAGCGCTGCGCGTCGTGGCCGTCAGCAAGCGCGGTCATCTGCTTGAGCTGCGCCTGCCGCGGCAAATCCTCGACGCCCGCGGCCCTGCGGAGCCGCCCGCCCCGGATCTGGAGACGCTGAATTTTTTCGAGGAACGCGCGTTGCGCTGGGCCATCCACCGCCGCGAAGGTGGTCGCTGCTTCTATTGCCGAAGAAAGCTCACCGCGCGCAATCGCATGCTCGACCACGTCCAGCCGCAGGCGCTGCTTCGCCGCGCGCGCCGCGGCGCTCTGCGGATGCATTCCTACCGCAACCTGGTTTCCTGCTGCCCGGCCTGCAACTACGCGAAGCGAGAAAAGCCCGCCGCCACGTTCCTGCGAAAACTCTACCGCAGCGGCCATCTCGACCGCGAGGAATTTTCCGAACGCCTCCGCGCTCTCCGCCTCCTCGCCCGCGGCAAGCTCCGCCCTGTCCTGTAGCGCAGCCACTCTTGCTTGCCCTGAGCAGTGCGAAGGGGCTGCGCATTCCGTACCGCCGGCATCTTGCCGGCTCTTGTAGTTCACTTCCCGTTTACCCTGAGGAGAATTGATCGAAGGGCTTGCCCTGAGGGAAACCGAAGGGAAGGCGCAGCCGAGGGATCACCTGCAACCTGTAACCTGTTTCCACCTCCTGCTGCCTTTCTCTCAAATTTCAAATCTCCACTTTCAAATTCTTATCCGCACGCCCCCGCGCTCATAGTCTCGTAGGGGCGCTCCCGACCCTTCGGAATTGCTGCGCCCCCTCTGTCATCCTGAGTCCCGATGCATTCTATCGGGACGAAGGATCTCCACGTCTGGCGGTACTCCCCATGCACCGCCGGCAGCTTGCCGGCTTTCTGTTTTTCCGTTTAACCTTTCAACCTTTAACGTTTGACTTTTGATTTCTCTCGCCACTCGTCGCCTTCAACCTGTTTCCCCCTCCTGCTGCCTTACTTTCAAATCTCAAATCTCCAATTTCAAATTCTCCGTCTGTGTCCGCCTTAGCGCCGGGCTTCCGCGTTCCGTGCGTCCCGACTTTTTGTTGGGGAGCCCGGCATCTTCGACCCCCATTACGCCATTCGGCGTTTCGCCAAAAGGCGTAATCGTGCTGCTTGCTGTGCGTCAATGTAGCGCCGGGCTTTAGCCCGGCATGGCTCTGCCTTCGTAGGACAGGCTTCCACTCGTCCCGAGCGGAGTCGAGGGAGCCTGTCCGGCAACCCAGCGTCATCCTGGAGAACGTAGCGGCGGGTTTCGCGTTCCGTGCGTCCCGATGCTTTTGGTCGGGAATCCCGCCGCCTGTAGGGGCGCTGCTCTTGTGGTGAGCGGAGCCGAACCATGCCGCGCCCCGCCTGTCATCCTGAGCGCAGCGAAGGATCCCTCCGCAATTTTTTACTCTCTTCCTGCGCCCATGTAGCGCCGGGCTTTCGCGCCTTTCGCGTCTCGACGCTTTTTGTCGGGAAGCCCGGCATCTCTTCGTAGGGGCGCTGCTTGCTTGTCCTGAGCGGGAGCGAAAGGCTGCGCCCGTAGCGCAGCCACTCTTGGCTGCGCCGTGTAGAGATCACCTGCGCCTGGACTCTAGGGCAGTTCGGCAGATGGAGTCTTATTCGGCTGGCCTATCTGGCGCCCGCTCATCTGGGGCTGGAAGTTCTTGAGCAGCAACAGCAGGAGAGCGCAGGGCCGAAAGCGAAGCTCTGATCTTGCCAATCTTAGTCATGCATTCGCTAAACGCATTCGAAATCATCGTCGAGCCCCGGTTAACGCGATTCTCTAAGTCTTGCTCAATTGCGGTTAGGCAGTCCGCAATTTGGCTAAGATGGGCATCGAGGTGTCCCTGATCAACTGAGGTCGCGTACTCAAGTTGAAACCTGTAAAGAGCTAGGACGATTGGCAGTGCCATCGAATAAGAAACAACGAGAACGTGGGCACGGATGGCCTCATAGTGTGCCTTCCGGCATACAGAATATGCCGAGTCTGGAATTGCCGCGATTGCGAGGTGGATTGTTTGCGAGGGGTCGATATACTTTGCAGCTTCTCGCGCCTTTGCTGCCACTGCATCTTCCACTTTGCTAACTAGGGCAATTCGTTTTTCCGGATCCGCCTCGTCACCTAACAGACTCAACAATTCAATAGCAGGCCATTTCGAGTCTATCGGCAGTCTCCTTTGATTTGGTAGCCGAAGGGCAAACTCAACGATTTTGCCTCCAACCCTAAAATCTCGTTCGATCCATCCTGGAGGAAACGACTCAAAGGCTTCTGCCAACAGGTTTTCGCCAGCGGCACCGACCTCCCTGCTGCCAATCAGCTTGTTGGCTATGGCCTGGACGCTATCGTTTAGTTGAGACTCCTGTACTTGGAGAGCTTCCAAACCGCTTTTGATACCGCTCAGCGCCTGCGCAGATGTGGAAAGGGCCTCCACCTGTGACTTAATTGCGCCCAAATCTTGGAGTGCAACCCCCATGGATTCCACTTGGGACTTGATACCTCCAACTTGCGCAGAAGTGCTCGACAACGCTTCAATCTGAGATTTGATCGCACCCACATCCTGAATTGCTCCGCCTAGCGCCTCAACCTGCGATTTTATTCCGCCAATCTGAGTCACAGTAGAAGCCAAACTTTCCACTTGAGATTTGATGGCCCCAACATCCCCAACGGCCCCTCCGAGGCTTTGTAGCTGAGATTTCAGTTGGGCGATGTCCGAGGAAAGACCTACCTGATAGTCAGATTTATCTTTGCTAGTCTTCCACAAGAGAAATCCTAGGATTCCAATTGCCACAAAAAGCACCAAGATGAGCGCTACAGTCATGATCAGAGTCTCCCGGAACTTGATTTACGGGTCGATCAAGCCAACGCAGCGGCGTTTATCTGCGTACATCGAGTTTTCTGGTCGCGAAATGAAGCGTCGCGAGATAAAAATAGAACATCCAAGAAAGCCAGAGCGGCTTGTCGTACTGCGTCTTCTGCTTTTCATTCTGATGACGGATCTCAAAGTTGTTGGCAATATTGAACAGATCGCTTTCGTCCTTCTGCGTAATTATTCCCTTCAGCTTTGGCCGCAGCGCCTCAAAGATTCCCGCGAGCATCACAACCGCATTTTGGCGATCGGTCACACTTGCGTGACGCTTTCTAAACAAAGCGATCGCCTCTTCCATTTTATGTTGTGCATTTTCCCCGGCAGAAACTGGCAACCTTGCTGAAAGTAGCGTTTCAAGCCCCTTGTCAGCTTTCTCCACAATCTCACCGTTCTCTGCCAACTCATAGCCGTCACCGTAATCCGAAAGTATTTCGTTGATTTCTGCGCGGAATTCCGCCTGTCCGCTGGGTTGATTGTATTTTGAATAATGCATTCCGCAGTTGTTGTACTCATGATAGAACCCTTCTGTCGGTTGGGAAACTAGGTCGTACAGCAACTCTATTACATCGAAGAGGTCATCCTCGGAATATGAACTTAACTTCGCCAAAATCGGCCAAAGGTCACGCTTCCTCAGATGCCGCAAGAAGAAAACAGCCGGATCTCTTCCCATAGTTCCCGGAGTCCAGCCGGAGTCAACACAGCCGAAGCCGAATGCTTCATCAAAATACTGTTTTTCTCTATACAGCCGGAAGAGTGCCTCAAAGACATTTTTGAATGCCTCGAGACCAAGTGCGATCTTTGACTTCCGAGCTGAATAGTATTTTCGTGTCATCTCTAACGACTTTTTCTTACATTACCGCCAAGGTGCCTCGCCCCGCATACTTTGCTTGTGCCCCCAGCTCTTCTTCAATCCTCAGTAGCTGGTTGTACTTCGCGATCCGGTCCGTCCGCGACGCCGAGCCCGTCTTAATCTGTCCCGTCCCCATAGCCACAACAAAATCCGCGATGAACGTGTCTTCGGTCTCGCCCGAGCGGTGCGACACGATGGACGCATACTTTGCCTTGCGCGCCATCTCGATGGCTTCGACGGTTTCCGTCACCGTGCCGATCTGATTCAGCTTGATTAAAATCGCGTTGCCGACTTTTTCAGAAATCCCGCGCGCCAGCCGCTGCGTATTCGTCACGAACAAATCGTCGCCGACGAGCTGAATCTGGGCGCCGAGTTTTTCCGTCATTAATTTCCAGCCGGCCCAATCGTCTTCCGCCATGCCGTCTTCGATGGACACGATGGGATACTGCCGCGCCCAGCCGGCCCAGAATTCCACCATCTGCGCCGATGTGCGCTGCGATTTGTCCGACTTTTTGAAAACGTATTTACCCAAAACCTTGTCGTAGAACTCGCTCGCGGCGGGGTCGAGCGCGATGGCCACCTGCTCGCCCGGCTTGAAGCCCGCGCCGTGGATGGCTTCCAACACGACTTCGAGCGCTTCCTCGTTCGACTTCAGGTTGGGCGCGAAGCCGCCTTCGTCGCCGACGGCAGTGGAGTAGCCCCGCTTTTTCAGCACCGCCTTGAGCCGGTGAAAAATCTCGACGCCCATGCGCAGGCCCTCGGAAAAACTCGGCGCCCCGACGGGCATGACCATGAACTCCTGCGGGTCCACGGAATTATCGGCGTGCGCGCCGCCGTTGAGGATGTTCATCATCGGCACGGGGAGCGTGTTGGCCGAGTTCACGCTGGAATATTTGGCGAGGTACTTATAGAGCGGCTGTTCGCTCTGCGCAGCGGCGGCGCGGGCGGCGGCCATGGAGACAGCCAGGATCGCGTTGGCGCCAAGCTTGCTCTTGGTGGGCGTGCCGTCGAGTTCGATCATGCGGCGGTCGAGCGCGGGCTGGTCGGCGGCGTCCATGCCGGTGACGGCGCGGGCAATGTGTGTGTTGATGTTCTCGACGGCCTTGAGCACACCCTTGCCGAGATAGCGCGCGGCATCGGCGTCGCGCAGCTCGAGGGCTTCGTGCTCGCCGGTGGACGCGCCGGAAGGCACCGCGGCGTGACCCAGCGAGCCGCCGGCGACGCGCACGTCGGCCTCGACAGTGGGATTCCCGCGACTATCCAGAATCTGTCTTCCGCGGACATGAACAATATTTGTTGGCATGGGGCCTCCAAACACCTAAAGAGTTGAAGAGTTACAGAGTGAAGAGCCGCCGATTCATCACCGCCCGCCTTGTTTCACTTCTCTCCTCTGCAACTTCGAAACTCCGGGACGTTACTCCGGTTCCTCGAGCATCGATTCTTCGCGGACGACGACGACCACGCCGTTTTCGGTGACGTAGTAGCGCTTGCGGTCGGCCTCGAGGTCGAAGCCGATCTCGCTGTGTTCGGGCAGGCTGACGTGCCGGTCGATGATGGCGTTGCGGACGCGGCAGTAGCGCCCGACGTTGACGTGGTTGTAGATGATCGTGTTCTCGACTTCGCAGTAGCTGTTCACGCGCACATCGTAGCCGAGCACACTGCGCTCGACGCGCCCGCCGGAGACGATCGAGCCACCGGCCACGATCGAGTCCAGCGCCACGCCCATGCGCGTCTTATCGGCGAAAACGAATTTCGCCGGCGGGTACTGCTGCTGCCAGGTGCGCAGCGGCCAGGACTTGTCGTAGAGGTTGAAGACCGGGGTGACGGCGACGAGGTCCATGTTGGCCTCGAAGTAAGCATCCACCGTTCCGACGTCGCGCCAGTAGAGCGCCTCCTTGCGGTTCTCGTCGATGAAGTTGTAGGCGAATATGCGGTACTTGTTGATGATCTTCGGCAGGATGTCTTTCCCGAAGTCGTGCGAGGATCCGGGGTCCTCCGCGTCGGCGATGAGGATGGGGATCAGGAGTTGCGTGTTGAAGATGTACACACCCATCGAGGCGTTCACCTTCTCCGGGTTGGAAATTGCGCGTTTGGGATCGGCGGGCTTTTCCTCGAAGCCGACGATGCGGGCGTCGCGGTCGGTTTCGATCACGCCCAGGCGTCCGGCGGCGAGGGCGGGGTCGGTCTCGATGGTGGCCACGGTGACGTCGGCGCCGGCGTCGGCGTGCTGCTGGAGCATCTTGCCGTAGTTCATTTTGTAGATGTGGTCGCCGGAAAGGATGATGACGTAGCTGGAGCGCTCGCTGCCGATGGAGTAGATGTTCTGATAGACGGCGTCGGCGGTGCCCTGGTACCAGTTGGTGGAGACGCGCATCTGCGGCGGAATAACCTCGATGAATTCGCCGAGGCCTACCAGGCCGGACCAGCCATCGCGAACGTGGCGGTTGAGGCTGAGCGCCTTGTACTGGGTGAGCACGAAGACGCGGCGCAGGTCGCTGTTCAGGCAACTGGAGAGCGTGACGTCAATGATGCGATAGACGCCGCCGAAGGGCACGGCGGGCTTGGCGCGGTCGCGGGTGAGCGGCCAGAGGCGTTCGCCCTGGCCGCCGGCCAGCAACACGGCGATGGCTTCGCGCATCAACGGCATGGTGTCCGAACCTCGGGCGTGCAGTGAGGGCGGGCAGCGCCCCCACCGGGCGTCGGACATTGTAGTGCCGTTTCGTTCCGCAAGGCAAAACAAAGCACGGCACGCCAAGGGCTTGCGGCCATCCCCAGCCTCGGCCCCCCCCGCCTGGGGCGCTGGATCGCCCAGCGCAACCCGGCGCTCGGATCCGGGTTAGCAAGGAAGGTCCCCGGAGCCCGCGGCGGCCGCTTTTTTACTAGAGGGTAATCCGTGCGAGGAATGGCTTGACAGGCACGGTCAGGGTTGCTAGGGTAACACGAGGCGTAACGTGACAGATATTTGAGGAGCCACTCAGGGGAATCGACTCGGGTTGAACTTCCTCAAAAAAACAGTCGGATGGGGGGTGAGTATTGGATGGCTGAAGTTGTCATCCAGGAAGGTGAATCTCTGGAAAACGCGCTCCGTCGCTTCAAGCGGAAAGTGCAGCAGGAAGATATCATCAAGGAAATCAAGAAGCACAGCTACTACCTGAAGCCCGGAGAAAAGAAGCGGACCAAAGCAGCACTGGCCCGCAAGCGCGCCCGCAAAAAAATGCGGCGCGAGCAGGATTAGGCGGCCGGGATTCGTGTAGCTCGTACTCCATCTTCGGGCAGTTGGGCCACGTTGTAAACAGAACGACGTTGTTCACTATTCCGCGATGCCCAGTATCGGGGACCACAGTCTGCTTGCCCAGTCTTGGGGGCCTCGGAGCACGAAATGGAATATCACGATAAGGTCCTGAAGTGCTTTGAATGCGGTGCCGAATTCGTCTTCACCGCCGGCGAACAGATGTTTTTCGCCGACAAGGGCTTCAAAAACGAGCCCAAGCGGTGCAAGGGGTGCAAGTCCAGGCGCGGCACTTCGACGAATACGAATACCACGGGGAATTTCCAGCGAGCAGAAACCCGGACCACTTGCTCGCAGTGCGGGAAGGAAACCACGGTTCCCTTCAAGCCCACGCAAGGCCGGCCGGTCTACTGCCGGGAATGCTTCCAGCAGCGGCGGGCCATGGGTTCCTCAGCTTGATCCGTCAGGCGCGGTCGCCGCAACGCGGCCGCGCCTGATTTTTTCGCGATGGCGCGACGGCGGAGTTCAGCGCCGCCCGCAGCCGGAGCAGGAAAGCAGCAACAGCGGCACGTCCCCGCGATGCCGGCCGCCAGCCTGACGGACACCCCTTTCCAAATCTTTCCCGCCCACCCAAGTACTAGTTCGCGTCAAGTAGCGCCATTTCGGGCGTGTCGCATACTGCCGCATCGGTTTTGCCTCCCACGGCACGCGGTTTGCTCTGGAGTGAACGCTCCAGAAAACGACATCCATTCAAGCTTTGGCGCGGCCGTGCCGGCTCACATTTCGCAACTCCTCCGCGTCTAATGCCAGGTGGGGGTGCCGCGTGCGACGTGTCGCGTTCCATTTTTCACTGGTTCCCTTGCTGGCTCTTGCAGGAGTCCTTCTCCTTCCGCACCCGGCGACCGCTCAAGCCGCAGGGATCGACCTGGCGCGGGCACGCCAGTACTTTGAGGAAGCGCGGGCGCTGTGCGGAAGAGATGGCGGCAAGCTGTGGGGCATTTCGCTGTGCGGGCCGGTGATCTTCGTTGACCAATCCACGCGTGCTGTCGTTGCCAGCCAGGCGGACGGCGAAAGCCGGCTGGCGCGGGCCGACGACGTCTTCACGGGCCGTTTCCCTGAAGACCAGAACATCGGCAACACCGCCATGCAGTGGGCCGGCGTCCATTGGACGATGATGATGTGGCCGCTGCCGGAAGATGCAGTGGAGCGCGCCCGGCTGATGGCGCACGAGATGTTTCACCGCGTCCAGGAGCAACTCGGATTTCCCATGCCCAACGTCCTGTGCGCGCATCTGGACACCCGGGAAGGTCGCATCTGGCTGCGGCTGGAGTGGCGTGCCCTGCGCGCGGCACTGCTGGCCGATGGGGATGCACGCCGCCGCGCCGTGCTGGATGCCCTTCTCTTCCGCGCGCAGCGGCGCGCGCTCTTTCCGGAGGCCGCCGCGGACGAGGGCGCGCTGGAGATGAATGAAGGTCTGGCCGAATACACCGGCTTGAAACTCAACGGCACGCCGAGGGCAGAAACGCTCGCGTTCCTGGCAAAGCGTCTGGAAGAAGCGGAAAAACGGCGCAGCTTTGTGCGGCAGTTTGCTTATGAGACGGGGCCCGCCTGGGGACTGCTGCTCGACGATAGCGCAGCGGATTGGCGGAAGAAACTTAAACCGACGGACGACCTGGCAGCCGTTCTGAGCCGCGCTCTTTCCCTGGCCCTGCCTGCGGCGCCGGGCACTGCCGCGGAGCAGCGGAAAGATTTGCCGGCCCCTCGGCTGCGCTCGGGGTCTACGGCAGCGGAGGAGCGAGCGAAGGCCTACGACGGCGATGCGTTGCGCGCGGCGGAGGTGTCGCGGGAAGAAGAACAGAAAAAACGCGAGCGCGAATATCGCGCGCGGCTGATGGACGCGCCGGTACTTGTTTTGCCGCTCTCCGGAAAGATTGGTCTATCGTTTGATCCCTACGCCGTGGTGTCGCTCGGTGGCACGGGCACCGTGTACGCAACACTGCGAGTCACTGCGCCGTGGGGAATCCTGGAAGTCTCCGGTGGAGCACTGGTGGCGAACAAGGAGGGAAAAATGGCACACGTCTGCGTGCCGGCTCCGGCCGATCCTGCGGCGCGGCCCTTGCGCGGCGAGGGCTGGACGCTCGAACTCACGCCGGGTTGGACGCTCGCGCCCGGCGAACGCAAAGGCGACTTTGTACTGCGCAAGAGCGAGTAGGTGCGTGCCGCGTTCGCAGCGAATCCGCCGCAGCGCTCGCTCGATGCCTGACTTGCCTGTCGCCCGGCTCTTCAGAGGCGAGGAATTCCCACCGTCTAGGCAAAAGCCCCGCGTCTGAAGACGCGGGCTACAAGCTTAGCGCCAGACCCTTGCATTGTAACTCCTCGTTGAAGTTCCACAGTGGTATGCTCTACGCATGCTAGGCCGTCACAAAAAAATCAGGCGGAGAGGCTGAGCCAACCGGCCCAGTTTTATCTAGGTCAACCTGAGCAGGAGTTGAGGGACTTGAATGAATGGCATCGCGCTCCGAATCCTGAAAAAGGTCGCAAGGTTTGGAGAAGTCTCACTCGCGGACGCGATTCGGCTTGCGCGGCCGCGCCATAGGAACCATCTTGACCAGTACCCACTCGCCTTGCTTCTTGAGGAGGGTTATCTGGGGATGACGATCAATCACAACCCTCCCTCCGGTGCTGAGAAAATGCGGGAATTCTCATTGGCGACCACACTTCACATGTTCTCTCTCCCGAAGAACGAACGCGGTGAACGCCACTATCTCGGCATCATCTCGACTGGAAGTATGGATCCTAAGAACGAGAGGGTATTCCTAAAGGCCAAAGGAGCGCTATATCTCGACGAACGGAGACAAAAGAGGTGGGATCGCCTTTGGTTCTTCTTGCTTGGTTTGCTGGCCGGAGTGCTTTCAACCATCGCTTCGGCGTGGGTGCGGGGCCATCTGAGGCTGCCGTGAGAGACTTGCCGGGAGCTCACGTCCGCGGACAAGGCAAGTGACCAACTGAGCGGCGCGGGGTGGTGGGAGAGGGCCCAACTGCGATATCATCAATTCCGCTATGAAATACAAACATCCTTATCTCGGCACAAGCTCTACAATCCTGAAGCTCGCCACGCAGCTAGTGGCCAAGAGTGTGCGCCCTGGCGAATCTCCGCGCTCGATCGAGCGCAAAATCGAACGTATGGTCAAGTTCTTGGAGGAGAAGCAGGGCATGATAGATATGCCTGCGTCCGAAATCGGAGTCACCATAACACCGGAAGAGAGGAAGCTGTTTGCTCCGCTTTTTTCTTCCCGCCAGGAAAAGCACCGACAGAAGGCCCGAAAAAAGGAACGGAGAGTCGTTCCAATGAAGTCCCGCTAGCTCAGCATTTGGCAATCGTGTAGTTTGAAGACCTAAGCCAGCTTTTGAGCGATGCGCTCATCCAGAATCTCTTTCACAGTGAGCGGGATAATTACAGTGTGTTCCCGGCGGAAGAAAGCATCCACTTCCTTCAACGCATCTGCTGAAAAATCGAACGCAACGAAAAAGCCCTTCTTTCGTTTGGCCCGCAGCATGGCCGCTTCGAATTGGTCAATGTCGGGACGCCCCACTTTGTCCTGCTGCTTAACCTGAATCGGATACCAGTCGTCCATGAAATCCAGCTCACCAGCGGCCTTGCCGCTCCTTTGTGGAACGGCCGACAGCGGATAGATGCGGCCATCTATCCCCATGTCCCCCACCTGCACCTTGTTGGGGATTCCGCCGAGCGCAATCACCGCCCAGTTCTCAAATTCAAATGGCGGAATCTCGCGCAACCGCGTTTCCGTCCACGGCAGATCGCGCACCACAAAGCCCTTGCCTTGCCGCCATAGGCTCTCATCTTCACGCAGCTTGCATACGTCACGAAGTCGTTTCGCCATGACTCGGCACGATGTAGGCGAGATGTCTATGCCTATCCACTGACGGCCCATATTTTGAGCAGCAACCAGTGCGGTACCGCAACCGCAGAAAGCGTCGAGAAGGACTTCATTGGGCTGAGAAGAAATCTCAACTATGCGTTCAAGCAATTTCAGCGGTTTCTGAGTGGGGTAGCCAAGCCGTTCGCCTGCTGCTCCCTGAACTGGCCCGATGTCGTCCCAAATGGAACCGAGAGGCACGCCTTTCCCTTCGTCAAGATACCTTTTGTAAGCGGGAACGGCTCCCGGCTTCGTCTGAATGATGCGGCCTTGCTTGTAAAGCTTTTGCATATTCTCGCGCGAATAACGCCAATATCGTGTAACCCCAAGGAACTCGTAGTGAGGATTACTGTAGTGCACCCTTCTAATTTAGACAGTCAGGGCCTCGTTTTTTAGTACACCTGTGAAAGCCAAGAAGGCCTCCCGTGGGGTGCGGTTTGCCACCCCGCGATGCGGCCGGTCGTGATTGTACTCCCCGATCCAACGA
>JACQDE010000026.1 GCA_016201285.1 Acidobacteriota bacterium
GACGCTCGCTCCGCGAGCTTGGAAATCGCTTCGCGATTTCCACTTTCCCACAGCCACGGCGACGGCCGCCCATCTTCGGTTACATTTCAAATGGCGCGACGATCTGCCCTACGGTTACATTCTTAGATGGCTTGACAGGGGGGGGCAGGGTTTCGCAGGGCGAGCTGACGCTCGCCCAGACAAAGGCGGTTAGGAGTGCTCGGCGGAGAGGAGCATGGGGGCGCCGAGTTTTTCCGAGTAGTGCGGGCGGAAACGCTCGAGGTTGTAGAGGCGGGCCACGTCCACCTTGCGGGGGCCGGCTTTGGGGTCGGGGAGCGGGGCGTGAGTGTACTTGCCGTCCTGGACGGCGGTCATGCGGCCGCAGGCACCGTCGCGGACGAGGTCCATGGCGATATTGGCAAAGGTGATGGCGACCATCTGGTCCAGCGCGTCGGCTTCGCCACTGCGGAGATCGTAGGTGAGATCGCTGGACATGGTGTCCTCGCCGGCGCGTTTCTTGATTTCCTCGGCGAGCGCGTGGCCGATGTCCACTTTCTTCTTGTGGCCGTAGGCGTCGGCCTCGCCGAACTCGGCCACCTTCTGCCCCAGCCACACGGCACCTTCCGAAGCGATGACGAAGGAATAGCGGCTGGGGTTGTTGCGCTTGTCTTCGACGAGCAGGGCGACGAGGCGGTCGATGTCGAATTCGACTTCGGGCAGCACGCAGCGGGCGGAGGTAACGTAGGCGGAATAAAGCGCGGTGAAGCCGGAGTCGCGGCCGAAGATGCGGAAGACGCCAATGCGTTCGTGCGAGCCGAGGGTCGAGCGCTGGCGGGTGATGAGGTCCTTGGCGCGGGTGATGGCGGTGGAAAAGCCGATGCAGTACTCGGTGCCTCGCACATCGTTGTCCATCGTCTTGGGCACGGCGATGAGCGGGACGCCCTTTCCGGCGAGGATCTGGGCGTAGCTGAGCGTGTCGTCACCGCCGATGGGGATCAGGTAGTCGAGGCCGAGCCGGGCGATGTTGTCGAGCACAACCGGCGTGAAGTCGAAGTACTTCTCGTTTACGCGGAGCCGTTCGAGCTGATCCGGGGCGAGGTGCGCGGGGGCATTTCCATTCTTGATGCGGATGGGGTTGGTGCGCGAGGTGTGGAGCATGGTGCCGCCGCTGCGGTCAATGCCGCGGGTGTTGATGCGGTCGAGGGGACGGATGTAGTCGGCGTCAGGCGCGGCGCCGGGCTTCATGTGCGTGAGGCCCTCCCAGCCGCGGCGGATGCCGAGGACCTGGTAGCCGAGCTCCGTGGACTTGTACACGACGGACTTGATGACGGAGTTGAGGCCGGGGACGTCGCCACCCCCGGTGAGAATGCCGATGCGGCGGACTTTGGACATGTGGGTTCTCTCAGTGAGCGCTCAAAAGATTATTGTAGCAGAGGGTGCTGAGAGAACAGAAAGGACGAAAACCGAAATTTGAAATTGGGAAAAATCAAACGCTGAGACGCAGAGAACGCAGAGGAGCGCAAAGGAAAGAGAAAACAAGAATCAAGATTCAGAGAAAAACAAAATTACTTGGCAGGGTCCTCGGGCTCGGGGACGCCGAGGGCCTGGATCTGGATGGCGCGCTCGCGTGGGCCGTCAAGCTCGGCGAGGATCACCGACTGCCAGCCGCCGAGGGCGAGCTGGCCGTTGCGCACGGGAAGCGAAAGGGTGTGGCCGAGGAGCATGGCGCGGAGATGGGAGTCGGCGTTCTTGCGGTCGCACTCGGAGATTTTCGGGTCGTTGTGGCGCCAGTAGTCGAAGCGGCTGACGATTTTTTCGAGGAAAGACTTCATGTCGTCGAGCAGGGCCTGCTGGAACTCGTTGATGAAGAGCGCGGTGGTGGTGTGGAGGGACTGGACGATGAGGAAGCCGGCCTTGAGGCCGTTCTTCTTGATGATGTCGTTGAGGTCGCGGGTGATGTTGATGAGCTCGAGGCGCTCACGGGTGGTGTACATCAGCGTCTCGAGGCAGAGCTGGAGCGCGGCCGTGGGACGGACTTCCGGCGTCAACACAGGTGACTTAACGGGCGCGCTGCTCATCGAGGTGCTCCTTCCCAGGAACGCGGTCTTTCGACGAAGGGTCCATTATAGGGCCGCGCAGCAGGGGGCGTCCAATGCAAAATTTTTCGGAAACCGTCCAGATGTTTCAAACGAATCAACACGAATGACGCGCGCAATAGGGACTTTTAGGAACCACCGATGAACACCGATGAAAACAGGCCAGGAAAAAAACAAAGCAAAAAAACATCAACGCATCGATGAGGCACGCGGCTCCGCGTGCTGTTCCAACTTTTTCTGACCAGGCGTAGGAGTGAAAAGCAGATTCCTCGGAATGAGAACGCGCTCGGTTCTTCATGGGCGGATCAAGTTGGAACGGCACCCGCATGCTGCTGAAAGGTGTCTTTCCTGTTCTTCCGAGCGGAGCGAGAAAGCTGCTTCTCGCTGGAATTCCGCGGAAAACAAGCAGATTCCCCGGGCCGACCAGGAACGCCGGCGCGCCGCGTCTTCGCCCGGGATCAATTCCGGCAGGCGCTACAAAAGGGCTACGGTTTTTCGACGGGGAAGTTGGATTCAGTCCAGACGCGCCAGCCGCCATCCATCGAAATCACTTTGGTGTAGCCCATTTTCTGGAGATTGTCGGCGGCGAGGGCGGAGCGGAAGCCGCCGCCACAGTAGAGAATGATCTCGGCGTTCTTGTCGGGGACGGCGGTTTCAATGTCGCGCTCGATGATGCCCTTGGAGAGATGAAGGGCGCCGGGAAGATGGCCGCGGGCCCATTCGGAGTCCTCGCGCGTATCCACCAGGACAAATTGTTCGCCGGCGTCGAGGCGCTTCTTGACTTCGTGGACGTTCGTTTCTTTGACGCGGGTCTTGGCGTCGTTGACGAGGTTCAGGAAGCCAGTGGCGTGTTTCATCAGGACACCTCTTCGCAGTTCTTTTACCGCCGAAGGACGCAGATTAGCACAGAGAAAGGCGATGGAACAAAGTGGAGAGTGGCGAGTCCGAGAAAAAGCCACTTCGCAGTCCAACACCCATCGACCAGATGAGACGGCGGCGCCGGCAGAAAACCTCGGGGCAGACTCCACGCCAGAGATGCAGGTGCCGGCCTAAAGGCCGCCGCTACAAGCCGGGCTTGGGAGGGGCGACGGGTTTGGGCGCGTCGCCGGATTTTTTGGCGAAGGAGCGAATGTAGTTGATGAGGATCCACTTCTGGTGGGCGCTCATGCGCCCTTCCTGGCTGGGCATTTGGCCTTTGCCCTTCTCGATGATGTAGAAGAGCGCGCCGTCGGTGAGGTCCTTGAGCGCGTCGGGGCTGGTGTAGTCCTTGAGGGTGAGCTTCATGGACTCAGCCAGCTCGCTCTTGCCGTCGCCCTTTTCGCCGTGGCACATGGCGCACTGATAGCCGAAGAGCTTTTTGCCCTCGGCAAGGGAAGATTCCGTGGGCTTGACGGGATTTTCGCGCTTGGCTTCCTCGGGCGGGATCACGAGTTGAGCGTTCGCTTGCGGCGGAACGCTTTCCTTCTTTTCCTGGGAGAAACCCACCAGCACGGCGAGCAGGAACAGGCACAGGGCAGCGGCTAAGCGGCGCATGGCAACCTCCCGGATCGGGCGCTGAGGGCATTGTACGTCGGCGAGTGGGGGGAAGGAAGGGTGTTTGGTGTAGAAAACGTTGTAGGTGGCGAGTTTTGGGAAAAGCGCGGGAATGTGTGAAGGTTCGATCGCTTACGCCTTCCCACGCACACACGCTCAGGACATATCCCGCCAATTGGGACCGGATTTGAGATCCACGACGAGGGGAACGGCGAGAGGGTGGACGTTTTCCATGGCGGGCTTGACGAGGACTTTCAGGGCGTCGAGGGCGTCGGCGCGAACTTCGAAGAGCAGCTCGTCGTGAACCTGGAGGATCATCCGGGCGGAGGAACAGAGATCCTTCGCTCCGCTCCCCTCGTCCCGCAGTTGCGGGATCGGGGCAGGCAGGATAACAGGGGCAGGAACGGCGAGGTGACGATCAATCGCAATCATGGCCAGCTTGATGAGGTCAGCAGCGGTGCCCTGCAGCGGCGTGTTGAGCGCGGTGCGCTCGGCGAAGTTTCTCATGCCCACTTGCGGGGAATTGATTTCGGGGATGGGGCGGACGCGGCCGAAAAGAGTTTTCGTGTAGCCGGTCTTGCGGACTTCCTCGACGGTGCGGTCGAGATATTCGCGGACGCCGCGGTAACGCTCGAAATACGCGGCGATGAATTTTGCGGCCTCCTTCTGGTCGATGCCGAGCTGCTGCGCGAGCCCGAACGCCGATTGCCCGTAAATGATGCCGAAATTGATGGCCTTGGCGGCGCGGCGGTGCTCGGAGGATTGCGCGAAGGGCGCGGCGCCGAACACCTCCTGCGCGGTGCGCGCGTGGATGTCTTCGCCGCGGCGGAAGGCGTCGAGCAGCACGGGGTCCTGAGAAAAATGCGCGAGGATGCGCAACTCGATCTGCGAATAGTCGGCGGAGAGCAGCACGCAGCCGGGTGGCGCGACGAACGCGGCGCGGATCTGGCGGCCAAGCTCGGTGCGCACGGGAATGTTCTGCAAATTCGGCGTCGAGGAGCTGAGGCGGCCGGTGGCGGTGCCGGTCTGGGAGAGGCGCGTGTGGATGCGATGCGTTTCGGGATGGATGAGCTTGGGCAGCGCGTCCGAGTAGGTGGATTTGAGCTTGGAAAGCTCGCGGAAGTCGAGGACGAGGCGCGGGAGCTCGTGCTGGAGCGCGAGGTCTTCGAGGACTTCGGCGGCAGTGGAGCGGGCCTTGGCGCGGACTTTCTTGGACGGCAAGAGATTGAACTTGTCGAAAAGGATTTCGGCGAGCTGCTGCGGGGAGTTGACGTTGAATTCAGAGCCGGACAATTCGAAGATGTGTTTTTGGAGATGGGAGATTTCCGTCTCCATCGTTGCGGACATTTTTTCGAGCGCGGCGGGATCGACCAGCACGCCATCGCGCTCCATGCGGGTGAGGATGGGGGCGAGCGGGAGGTCCATCGTCGCGTAAAGGTTGGCGAGGCCCTGGGCATCGACTTCCGCGCGGAGTTTTGGCGCGAGGCGCTGGAGGAAATCGGCGCGCTCGCCGGCGGCGCCGGAAAGCGCGGCGTTGAGGTGGCGCGCGACGACGTCGGCGAGGTCGTGCTTGGCGGTGGTGGGGCGAAGCAGATACGCGTACAGCATTGTCGCGTGGCGGATTCCGGCGGCGGGGCCGGCGAGCAACTCGAAGAGCTTCGGATCGTGGACGATTTTGGGGCGCGCGGCATCGCCAAGAAACTTACGCAATTCTTTCCGTATTTCGCCCTTTTCGTCGAGCCAGACGGTGCGGGCGATTCCCGCACGCGGAGAGATCTCGACGGCGGCGACGCGGCTGCCGAAGCCTGCGTCTTCTTCGCCGCCGGGGGCGATGGAGAGCCAGAGGGCAACTTCCTGCTCGCGCGGAATGGATTTCAGGAATTCGCTGAGTTTTTCCAGCGAATCGAGCGTGGCGTAATCGGCGTCCGCCTTCGCCGAGGCTTCGGTGGATGAGCCGCCTTCGCTCGCAGGTTGTCCGAGTCCCGCAGCCACTGAAGTTTCCACGAGTTCGCGGAGCAGGCGGCCAAACCCGAGCTCAGCGTAGAGCGCGCGGAGAGATTCGAGGTCGGGATCGCGGCGGGAGAGAGCGTCGAGCTCGAGCGCCACGGGCACGTCGGTGGCGATGGTGGCGAGTTTCTTGGAAAGCAGGACCTGCTCGCGCTGCGTCTGGAGAGCTTCGCGGTAGCGCTTGCCTTGAACTTCGGCGGCGCGGTCGAGCGCGGCTTCGACGGAGCCGAAGCGCTGGATGAGCTCGCGGGCGCCTTTTTCGCCGATGCCTTTGGCGCCGGGGATGTTGTCAATCGAATCGCCCATGAGGGCCATGACGTCGATGACTTTTTCCGGGGGCACGCCGAGGATTTCCTGAACTTTTTCGGCGTCGATGACGAGATCAGCTTTGGAGGGATTGAGGACGCGGACGGGCCCGCCGACGAGCTGCATCATGTCCTTATCGGCGGTGACGATGAAGACGTCGAGTTTTTTTCCGGCGGCCTGGCGGGCAAGCGCGCCGATGACGTCGTCGGCTTCATAGCCCGGAAACTCGAGGATGGGCAGGCGCAGGGCTTCGCAAAGGCGGCGGACGTAAGGGAGTTGGACGCTGAGGTCCTCAGGCATGGGCGGGCGCTGGGCTTTGTACTCGGCGAAGAGCGTATCGCGGAAGGTAGGGCCGGCCACGTCGAAGACCACGGCGAGGTAATCGGGCTGCCAATCTTTCACCAGGCGGCGGACCATGGTGGCGAAAAGATACGGAACTTTCGTCGGGATGCCGGTGGGGCTGGAGAGGCGGTCCATGGGGGCATAAAAGGCGCGGAAGATGTAGCCCATGGCGTCGAGGAGAAACAGGCGCGGCTTGCGATCGGTGTTCATTTGGGGCAGTGAGTATAGCAGAGGAGGGGTCAGGGATTAGGGGCTAGGGGCCAGGGATCAGTGCGGAACACAGAGAGCATCGCGTGATGTTGTAAAATTACCACACATCGTCGTAACATACTGCACAGTGTTTCTCTAAATTGTTCAATATACACAGGTTGTTTTCATTTAAGAGATGGCAACAGGAGTGCTATTCTATTGATTCGTCATGCCATATCAGACCACGATCGAACGGGCGGTGGAAACGCATGGAGTTGGGTTGCACACGGCGGTGAAGGGCCGCCTGCGACTGACGCCGGCGCCAGCGGATACCGGGATCGTCTTCCGGCGGACGGATCTGGAGAATTTCGAGGTTGAGGCGCACGTGCGCAACGTGGCGCGGGTGAGCTATGCGACCAGCCTGATGAAGAAAGGCGTGCTGATCTCGACGACCGAGCACCTGCTGGCGGCGCTCTATTCGTGCGGCGTGGACAACGTGTACGCCGAGCTGGACGCGCTGGAGGTGCCTATCCTGGACGGCAGCTCGCAGCCGTTTATCGAGATGCTGGAGGCGGCGGGAGCGCGGCGGCTGCGGAAGCGGCGGAAGTATATGAAGGTGGTGCGCCCGCTGGAGTTTTCCGACGGCGACCGGAAGATCGGGATTTATCCGGCGGATGAATTTCGTGTGCGGTGCTACGTGGACTTCGCGCACCCGCTGGTGGGACAGCAGGAAGTGGAGTTAAAAGTGTGCCGGGAAACGTTCAGCGGGCTGCTGGCGAAGGCGCGGACATTCGGGTTTCTCGACGACGTGGAGCGGCTGCGGGCGGTGGGGCTGATCCGCGGCGGGAGCCTGGAAAATGCCATCGTGCTTTCGAGCGACGGGATCATGAACGGGCCGCTGCGTTACGCCGACGAATTCGGGCGGCACAAGGCGCTGGACCTGATTGGCGACCTGGCGCTGGTGGGGAAGCCGCTGAAGGCGTTTGTGGCGGCGCACAAGGCCGGGCACGCGTTGCACACGCAACTCGTCACGCGCCTGCTGGCGGACCACAGCCTGTGGACGGAGTCGACGGCGATGGAAGCGCTACCGCACGCGCACGTAGCGCATCTGCCGGCAGCCGAACCCGCCGTGGCGAGCGATTAACGGCAAGTGGTTAGCGAAAACAGGATTTGGCAGGGGCGACCCGATGGGTCGCCCGTTTTCCTTCTGGAACCACCGATTGTCAAACCCTCCAAGGAAGGTGAGAATACCTGCATATGTCGGCGAATGAATTTGCGGTGGTAGTGCTGGCGGCGGGAAAAGGCACGCGGCTGAAATCCGCGCTGGCGAAGGTGCTCCATCGCGCGGGCGGACGTCCGCTGGTGGAGCACGTGGTGCGCGCGGCGAACGCGCTGAAGAACAAGCGGGTGTACGTGATCGTCGGGCATCAGGCGGATGCGGTGCGCGACGTGATCGAGCCGCTGGGGGCGAAGGGCGTCGTGCAGGAGCCGCAGAACGGGACGGGCCACGCGCTGCTCGTCGCGCGGCGGCAGATCCCGGCGCGGGTGAAATACGCCGTGGTTGTCCCGGGAGACGCGCCGCTGATCCGGACAGAGACGCTGCAAGCGCTGATGCGGGCGCACATCAAGGGCGAGGCGGCGGCGACGATTCTCTCGGCGATGCTCGGCGATCCGGCGGGCTACGGGCGGATTGTGCGGCGGGCTGACGGGCGCGTGCGGGCGATTGTTGAAGAGAAGGCCCTCGGCGACGAGCAGCGCGGAATCAACGAAGTGAATTCGTCCATCTACTGTTTCACGCTGGCGAAGCTGTGGCCGTGTCTCGCGAAAGTGCGGCCGGAAAATGTCCACAAGGAAATTTATCTCACCGATGCGATTGCGCTGCTCGACCAGCAGGGCGAGCGCGTGCTGGCGGAGGTGGCGGGGGACGCGCGGGAAATCCTCGGGTGCAACACCCGCGCGGAACTGGCGGACGTGGACCGTATCTTCCGCGAGCGGAAACGCGCGGCGCTGATGGACGCGGGCGTGACGATTTATCTCCCCGAGACGGTGACGATTGATGCCGACGTACAGATCGGCACGGACACCATCGTCGAGCCCAACGTACAGTTGCTGGGCAAAACGAAAATCGGGGCGAACTGCGTGGTGCGTTCGGGGAGTGTGATCAAGGATTCGGTGATTGCAGACGGCTGCGAGGTGCGGCAGAACTGTCTGGTGACGGCGACGCGATTGTCCAGCGGCGTCGTTGTCGGGCCGATGGCGCACCTGCGCGATGGGGCAGAAATCCGCGCGGGCGCGCGCGTGGGGAACTTCGTTGAGGTGAAGAAGAGCGTGCTCGACGAAGGCGTGAAGGCCATGCACTTGACGTACCTGGGCGACGCGCGCGTGGGGCGCGGCACAAACGTCGGCGCGGGGACCATCACCTGCAACTACGATGGCGTGCGGAAAAATCCGACGAAGATCGGCAAAAACGTGTTTGTCGGCAGCGGAACGGAGTTGATCGCGCCGGTGAAAGTGGGTGATGGCGCGTACCTCGCGGCGGGGTCCACGATTACCGACAATGTGCCGAAAGACGCGCTGGCAATCGCGCGCGGACGGCAGACCACGAAGCCCGGCTGGGCCGCGCAACGCAGGAAACAGTTGCGCGCCGCCGCTACGCCAAAAAAGAAATCCCGTCGTCGTTGATCTTTGCGCGTAGGGGCACGACCTTGCGACTGGCAGCCCTGAAGGCGTGGCGAGACCTGGTTCTCGGAGTATGACTTGACGAGAATATAAACGCTCGGCTATATGTCTATCGTGGAATCATCGTTTGCCATCATCGCGGAGCCCAATAGACGGGCCATCTTGAGCCTGCTGCTCTCGTCTGAGCGCTCCGTGGGCGAGATCGAGCGCGAGCTTCGACTGAGGTCGGATAGTGGAGGATGAGAACATGAAGAAGTCGGGCGCGAGCCAAAGCCAGTCGGCATCGGAGCTCATCTCGAAAAGAATCGCCGAACTCGGGGACTGGCGCGGGGAAACCCTCAGCAGAATGCGCAAGCTCATCAAGGAAGCAGACCCGGACGTCGTCGAGGAGTGGAAGTGGATGGGCACTCCGATTTGGTCGCACGACGGCATCATCTGCACTGGCGAATCCTACAAGAATGTCGTGAAGCTTACCTTCTCCAAGGGCGCGTCTCTGAAGGATCCGGCCCGTCTCTTCAACTCGAGTCTCGACGGAAACGCACGCCGCGCGATCGACATCCACGAAGGAGAAGAAGTTGACGAGTCCGCCTTCAAGGCGCTCGTTCGCCAAGCGGTCGCCCTCAACAGTTCTGGCAAGTCGAAACCTTCGAAGAAAGCGAAGTCCTA
>JACQDE010000028.1 GCA_016201285.1 Acidobacteriota bacterium
CGTCTCCTTCCGCGAGGGCGCCCGCGACCTCTTCGACCTGATCGAGCTTTTCGGCAAAGGCCGCGCCTGTTACAAGCGCCGCGACTGGCGCCAGGCCCAGGGCCACTTCGAAAAAATTCTCCAGCGCTGGCCCGACGACGGGCCCTCCAAAGTGTTCTACCAGCGCTGCGAGGAGTATCTGCTCGAAGAACCCGCCTCCGATTGGGACGGCGTGTACGTGATGAAGCACAAGTGACGCTTGCCGGTGGAAAGTCTTGCAGCCTGGCCGGTTTCGCTCACTGAACTGACGTTGCCGCATTTCGCTTTCCTTCAGTAGAATACGTGCGGGATGAAAACCACCCGGTATTTTCGTGAGCAAGTACTGCGCAAGCGGCCTTATATTCAGTTAGAATGGTGCGAGCGGATTCTCGCGCAGCCGTTGGCCAAAATGGTGCAGGCGGACGGGCGCATTCGATTTTGGGGAATTGTGCCGGAGCTCGGCGGACGTGTACTTCGCGTCGTGACGCTCGCCGACGGCGAGACGGTGCACAATGCGTTCCCCGACAGGGATTTCAAGCTGCCTGCTCGGTAGCTGAGGTGAACGATGAAGCTGCATTACGACCGTGAAACGGATTCGCTTTACATTGACCTGAACGCACGCCCGAGCGTGGATTCACGCGAGATTCAGGACGGCCTGGTGATCGATCTCGACGCGAACGGCCAGATTGTCGGCATCGATATCCAGCACGCCTCTCAAGTCCTCGACCTGGAGACGCTCGAAACGGAATCCCTCCCCACGGCCAGCTTAAAGCTAGGCTAGATCCGTTCCCGATATGCCCGACCGCATCATCGCCGCCACGGCCCTTCACTTCGGCCTGCCCCCTCATTATTCGCGACCACAGAACTCAGTCCGTAGGAATCAGGACAAAATGGTATGGTAGGTTTATGGAAGGAGAAGGAAATGAAGACCGCGGGAGTCCTTGTTTTGGGTTGCATGTTGTTGGTACTTGGGGCCTGCAGCACCATCGACAAGAAACAGGGTATGCCGCAGGTTGAGAAGAATCTGGCCCTTCGCATACGAGAGCTGCAACTTAAGCGGGAGGCTGCAGACAAAGAGTCGGACAGAGAGATGGCTCGGCAAAACGAGCTATTGAATTTGGAACCCGACGCTGTCCGCGGAGCACAGCGCACCCACATCGAGAAGGAGATTCAGACGGCCCGCGAGAACTCAAACCGCGCGGCCCAAGAGGTTGGCAGGCTAAGCCGCGAGATTCTCCGCCTCTCAGTCCAAGCTGTCGTCTCCGTTCGTCTCGATCCTACAAGGTATGAACTCGATCTCGATACGCTCAGATTCAAGGAGAAAGAGAAACGCCGGGCAGAAGCTGAAAGCGATTCCGGCAGTGCCTTGCCAAGTGTGAGCGAAGAGATTGCAATTGAGATACTCCAACTTCGAATTGAGGAAGTGAAAGTGAGCTCAGAAGTCACGCGGGGTCTGCTGGAGGAGAAAATTGCGATTTGCGACGCTAAGACCGTGGCTCTATTGCGTGGTTCACGCGAAGGCGTCCACTACCTGCATGATGAGACTGCGCAGAAACAGAAAGATTTAGGAGCACGTCGCAAAGAGCTCTTCGAAACTTGGACGAACCTTGCCCGTCGGATTCAACGTCTCTCGTATGAGGCCGTGGCTGTCGCAGGATTAGACTTGGAAAAGTATGAGTTGGATACTGAGAAGCTGAAGTTTAGGGAAAGAAAAGGGCCGGAGCGGGATTAAACGGCCTTTCCCTAGTTTTTCTTCCTTTGACACTGCCACCATCTCTTCAAACGTCTCAGAAGAGCTTTCAGATCTAACCCCATACCGTAAAAGGTGGGTCTCAGAGTAACGATTTCATCCGTCGGCTCCCCCTGATTACGAACTCGGTTGTTCGGGTTTGTGCATTCTTGTGCCAGAGGGGAGTAACGCGGGCATTCCGAATAGTGCATAGGTTTGAGGTTCACCCAAGCCCATCGCCAGTCTTCAGCAGCTGCTTGCTGCCGGGCCAGCCCACGATGGGCCACCTCTCTGTCGGTTTCGTCAGAATAATCACTCAAAGAAGTGGCGAACAGTCCGAAGCGATCAAACAGAACCTCCGGACAGAAATTTCTGAAGTGCCGTGCCTGCCCATCTCGACTCATTATCCCGGTGGCCTCTTCAAGTGTCACTGGCCAAAGGTCGGAAGACTTCCACCTCTTGAGGAGTTCTTGATCCTGAACCGATTCGATCTTCGTGCTTCCCGCTTCACCCATCTGTGACAAGCTCTCGTAAAAGCGAGGGCAACGGTTCACCGAGGCAAATGGACAACGCGGCAGGAGTGCCTTGAGCTTGCTAATCGCAGTGTACCACTCCAGGTTCGGATTCACGTTTTGTCCCATGATCTTCTTTCCCCGCTCACACGGTTCAATTGGACTAGATCTTAGCATGGTTCGGAAAACCGCCTTGGAATCGGTTTTCTTTACGGTTTTCTGGTCGGTTTTACGGTGAGCTTACGTCTAGCCCGCCTAGAGAGAATCTGATCCGCGCACACAAGGTCTGAATTGGGGTCGCGGGCAGGTCGCGGCTGGGGCGCGAGCGACCTCATCTGCAAAGTCGCGTGGCGGCTTGCTCCGCCGGATGCTTTGGAGTCTTCGACTTTTGAACTCTTTGACTACTATTCGTCTAGGCGGACGACGAAGGTGGTGAGGCTTTCCTGTGTCCGCAGCTTTTCCGCCAGTTTGTCCGCGGCTACTTCGCTCGCCACGCGGCCCACGCGCACACGGTAGAAAAGGCCTTTTGGTGAATCGTATTCGTGGACGAACACCGGCTGGTAGCGCCGTTCGAGCCGCTGACGCAGCTTCACGGCGTTTTCCTTTTGCAGGAATGCTCCCACCTGCACCGTGAACGCGCCATTCATCGGCGGCGGCCCGTTCACAAACTCGAGCCGCACACGCGCCACGCCCGTCGCCACCATGTCAATCTCCCGCGCCGCCGCGAGCGACAAGTCAATAATCCGCCCTTCGACGAACGGTCCGCGGTCGGTGATGCGCACCTGAGTGTGTTTCCCGTTTCGCAAGTTCGTCACCCGCACAATCGTTTCAAACGGCAGCGTGCGGTGCGCCGCCGTCAGCTTGTGCATGTCGTAGATTTCGCCGTTCGCCGCGCGCCGCCCGTGGTAGGGCACGCCGTACCACGAGGCGTTGCCTTCTTCAATTACGCGCATCGGCCCGCTCGGAACTGCCGGCGCGGGGGCGGGACCCGGTGTGGGGCTGGGGGGCGGAGTGGGCGGCGGAGTGCGCACGACGTGCCGGTGCGCGCAGCCGCCGGCAAACAGCACCGCCAGAAAAACGGCGAGGGCGGGCCGCGGAGAAAATCTCACGCCGCGCTCCGCATCATGCGGATTTCCCGGCCGAATCTTTGAAGCGGCGTTCCAGGTCGTCAGCCAGCTCAGCCAGCCGCGCCGCCGCGGTGCGCAGCGCGTCCACCGCGCCGCGCTTCGCGCCGGGCTTCACTTCCGCCTCGAAAAACTGTTTCAGCTTCGCCATCTCCCGGTCCACGGCCCGGCCGAACTCTTCGAAACTTGCCATCATCGCGCTCCGCGAGTTTTTATGTATTATAGGAACCGCTCTGGCTTCCCGCAAGGAAACACGGTGCCTCTGCCTCTTCGTTGGCAATGGAAACTCAACCGGTGGCGCGAGCGTCTCGCCGCCCTGTTCCGCCCCGCGGAAAAGCCTTCGCGCCCGCGCCTTTGTCCTGCTTGCAGCACCCTCGTCGGCGCAACCGCCTCGAGGTGCCACGAGTGCGGCGCGAGCCTCAATTTCTCCCTCGCCGCCGCCACCCGCTCGCTCTCCGGCCTCATCCCGTCGGAGACGCCCGTCACCTACTTCATGCTGGGCCTGAACGTCGCCATGTTTGCGCTCAGCCTGATGGTCACCATGCGCTTCACCCAAGGCTTTAATCTGGCCGGTGGCATCCACCCGCGCGTGCTGATGCGTCTCGGCGCCTGCCTCCCGGATATTTTTCAGACCAGCGAATACTGGCGCTTGGTGATGCCCATCTTTCTCCATGGCAACCTGTGGCATTTCGGCTTCAATGCATTCGTGCTGCTGGATATTGGCCCGCAGGTCGAGGCTGAGTATGGCTCGGCGCGCTACCTCTTTCTCTACGTGATCACCGGCATCGGCGCGTTCCTCGTGAGCAGTTGGTGGGGCAATTTCAGCATCGGCGCGTCCGGCTCGCTGATGGGCCTGGTCGGCTTGATGCTGGCCATCACCTACCGCCGCGGCGGGAACTACATGCGCATGCTCCGCGCCCAGCTCGTCCGCTGGATCATCTACATCTTCATTTTTGGCCTGTTCTTCCGCGCCGATCACGCCGGGCACCTCGGCGGACTGGCCGCCGGTTTCCTGCTCGGCAAAATCTTCGCCGACCGCGAACCAATGAACGCCGGCGAGCGCAAGCGCGCCTACGCGCTGGGCTGGTTCGCCGCCCTCATCATCCTCGCCAGCTTTGGTTTCATGCTGAAGAATTACTTCACGGCGGGCTAGATTTCTTTGGCTCCGTCCGGGTGGGGCACCACGATCACCGGGCACGCCGCGCGCCGGATCACGCGCTCCGTCACCGACCCGAACAGCCAGTAATCGAGCTGGCTTCGCCCGTGTTTGCCGATCACGATCAAGTCCACGCCGTTTTCCGTGGCGAATTTCAGGATGGCGGTGTGGCTCTTGCCCCGGGCGATCTCCGCGCGGATCTTTGCTCCTCCCGCCGTCGCGCCCGCAGCAAGGTTGGCCATCTCCGCGCGCGCGTACTTCTCCATTTCCCCGGACGAATCCACCTCGGGCATCCCGCTATACGCCGTGAGCAGCGGCACTTCTTCGATCACGTGCAGCAGGATCAGCTCCGCGCCAAACTGCTGCGCGATCGCCGCGCCATAGACGAAAGCGTGCCCCGAAGTCGCCGAGAAATCCACCGGGCAGAGAATCTTGCGGAAGGCCGTCATGAGAAAAGTATCCCACACGCGAAGGCCGTGCGCCACCGGCGCGCCCCGGATGCTACAATCCGCCCTTGCGCGCGAGTAGGACAGGCTTCAGCCTGTCCGCTTTTGCTGGCCGGCGTGCTGCGGGACAAGCTCAAGCCTTACCCACGGAGAAAACAATGAAGCGCCTGGTGGCCCTTGTGCTCCTCGAAATCTCGATAGCGGTACTTGCCTTCGCCCAGGCCAGGCCCGCGGCGCAGTTTCGCCTCACCATCGAGGACGCGCTCCGCTGGCGCCTCGCCTCGAGCCCCGCGCTCTCGCCCGACGGCAAGCGCGTCGCCTATCTTGTCTCCGAAAACGATTTCGAGAAATCACGCGTCGTCACGCATCTCTGGTGGGTGGAGACGGATACCAAACAGGCCCGCCGCCTGACGCACTCCGACGCCGGCGCCGCCGCGCCGCTGTGGTCGCCGGATGGCCGCTGGCTCGCATTCATTGCCGCGCGCAACGGCGACGAGAAGTCCCGCAAGCCGCAGGTTTGGCTGCTGGCGGTCGCCGGGGGCGAAGCCGCGCAGCTCACCCGCGCGCCCGAAGGCGTGCTGCACTACCGCTGGTCCCCCGACAGCAAAACCGTTTACTACGTCGCCCGCGAGCCGCTCGCCCGGCCGCTCGCCGCGCTCCGCGAAGAGCAGCGCCAGGCGCGCAACGATTCCGTCGTCGTGGACGAGGAGAAATTCCGGCGCGAAATCTGGCGTGTCTCGCTCGACGACCGCCGCGCCGACCGCCTCTTCGTAGGGGACCCCGGCCTCGAAGACGTCGCTCCCTCACCCGACGGCAAGTGGCTGCTCTATCGCACCAATTACACCGGCGAGCCCGACCACTCGCGCCGCTTCGACCTCTGGCTCTTCGACCTCGCCACGCGCAAGCCCCGGCAACTCACGCGCCGCGACGGCCAGGAGCGTTCGCCCGTCTGGTCGTCGGACTCCGCGCGCGTCGCCTTCCTCGCCCCGCGCGTCCCGGAAATCGTCTTTGCGCAGGAGGAAGTCTTCACCGTTCCCGTCGCGTTCACCGGCGAGCCGCCCGAGCCGCAGCGCCTGACAAAAGATTTCGCAGGGAACATCGAGCGCCTCCACTGGCCCGCCGGCGGCGACGGCATCTACTTCGCCGCCGCCGTCCGCGCCGGCAACCGCCTTTTCCGCTTGAATCCCGCCGATGGCTCGGTGCGTCCCGCAAGCTCCGAGACGCTTATCCTGAGCGACGCCGACTGGACGCCCGACGGTGCCTCCTGCAGCGCGCTGCAGGAAGGTCCTGACGCGCTGCCGGACCTCGTGCTGCTGCGCCCGGCCTCGACGCTGGTCGCGCCGGCGCCTCTGACCGCTCTCAACCCGCAACTGAAAAGCTTCGCGCTCGGCGCGCAGGAAATTGTCACTTGGAAATCGAAAGACGGTCTCGAGATGGAGGGCGTTCTCGTCAAGCCGCCGGACTGGCAGCCCGGCGTGAACTATCCGCTGCTGCTCGACATTCACGGCGGGCCCCACGACCGCCGCGCCAACACGCTCACCACCGGCAATCTGCCGCCGCAGCTTTGGGCCGCGCGCGGCTGGCTGGTCTTCCAGCCCAATTTTCGCGGCAGCTCCGCCTATGGCCACGACTTCGGCGTTGCCAGCCGCGGTGACATTGGCGGAAAGGACTACGAGGACATCCTCACCGGCGTGGATTTCCTGATTGCCCGCGGCGGCGTGGACGCCGGCCGCATGGCCGTCATCGGCGGCAGCTACGGCGGCTACATGACCAACTGGATCATCGGCCAGACTGCGCGCTTCAAGGCCGCTGTCAGCTCCTTCGGCATCTTCAACCTCATCACCGACTTTTCCAACTCGCAGTTCCCAAGCTGGGAGACCGACTACCTCCAGCAGTTTTATTGGGGAAACCTGCAAATCTACCTCGACCGCTCTCCGTTCAAGAACGTGACGAAGATCACTACGCCCGTGCTCATCCTCCACGGCGACGACGACACGAACACCTTCATCTCCAACTCGAAGGAGCTTTATCAGGCCCTCAAAGCACTCGGCCGCACGGTGAAGTTCGTCCGCTTCCCGCGCGAGGGTCACGGTTTCGAGGAGCCGAATCACCACATCGAAGAGTTCCGCCAGATGGCCGCGTGGCTCGACCGCTATGTTCTCGGCGATGAGGCCCGCGCCCGCATCGCCAACGAAACCGTTCGCAAAGACGCCTGGGAGCTCCGCGTGGCCGCGGTGCGCACGCCGGAAAGCTACGCCGGCGTGAAGGCCACCGGGCGCTTCGTCGAAGTCGAACTGATTCTCCGCGTCACCCTGCCCATCGAGGAGCGCTTGAGCCTGCTTGTCTTCGACACCGCGGGCAGCGAAGTCACGCTTGCCGCGCCGGAGCGCACGCTCTTTCCGCTTGGCATTGCCGCCGAATCGCTCGGCCAGCGCGTGCTGGTAAAATCCTCCGCGCAGGTGGTGGCCCTCGTGCCCGACCGCGACGGGGACCACTCCGCGCTCGCCGTCGCCGTCGTCTTCGACGCGCCCCTCGGCGCCCGCGAGTTCACGCTCAAAGTGAAGGATTTTCCACCGGTGAAAATCGAACTGCCGGTTGAAAGAAAAGAGTAGGGGCGACCGGCAGGTCGCCCGTTGCAGCTACGTCTGCGGCCCGCTCAGTCGTTTGGCAATCACAAAACTGTAGTGCACCCCGGAGAAAATCGTCAGCCCCGCCACGATAAACACGAACACGCCTTCCAGGACGTCCAGCGCGCGGTAATTCGTCGCCGTGCTCGACACGACCAGAAAGATAAAAATAATCTGCGCCGCCGTGTTGGATTTTCCGTAGAGGCTCGGCGGGAACGGCCGGTAGCCCACCACGAGCAGAATCGCCGCCGCGGCGATCAGGATCAGCAGGTCCCGCGCCAGCACCAGGATCGTCAGCCACCAGACCACCTTGTGCTTTATCGCCAGCAGCAGGAACGAACTCGAGAGCAGCAGCTTGTCCGCAATGGGATCGAGGTAGGCGCCCAGCTCGGTCTTCTGGTTCAGCCGCCGCGCCAGCAGGCCATCGAGCGCGTCCGTCGCGGCCGCGGCGATCAGCACGCCCAGCGCCCAATCGTAGTGGTCATACCAGATGGAGATGACGAAAAATGGAAGAAAAACGAAGCGCAGGAACGTGAGCTGGTTGGGGACCGTCAGGATGCGGGAATCCATCGCCCGGAATCGTATCGCACTTCAGGCGAATTGCGCGAGGTAATCGAGCAGCCCGCGGCCCACTTTTTGCTCGAACGTCTCCGCCAGCGAGGGCACCGAGCCGCGCGCCTCGTCCAGCGCGATACGCTCCACCCGAATCATCGGAAAAAACAGAGTGGGCAGCCCCACCAGGTCGCCCTCGGGGTCGCGCGCCTGGCGGATGAAATCGTCGAAGCTGTTCAGGTCAATGCCGCGCATCGTCACGCCCGACGCGTTCAGCTCCAGCAGCTCGCCCCAGATCCGCTCCTTCGGACTGTGCAGGCTGATCACAACGACAGAGTGAGGTTTCATCTTTGTGCCTGCCCTGATGCTAGCGCAGCTTGCACGCTGTTTCCACCATCGTAGGGGCGCTGCTTGCCTGTCCTGAGCGAAGCCGAGGGGCCGCGCCCCGTCACGCTAAACCGCAATCGTCTTCCAGTCCCCCACGACGCGCAACTTCGGTTCCGTTGCCTTCTGCACGTCCTCCGGCGTCACGCCCGGCGCCACCTCGCGCAGCACCAGCCCTTGCGGCGTCACTTCAATCACCGCCAGCTCCGTGACGATCATGTTCACCACTTCCACGCCCGTCAGCGGCAGCGTGCACTGTTTCAAAATCTTCGGCTTGCCGTCTTTCGTCGTGTGCTCCATGGCGATAATCACGCGTTTGGCGCCCGCCACCAAATCCATCGCCCCGCCCATGCCCTTCAGCATTTTTCCGGGGATGGCCCAGTTCGCCAGGTTGCCCTTCTCGTCCACCTCGAGCGCGCCAAGCACGGTCAGGTCCACGTGACCGCCGCGGATCATGGCAAACGAATCCGCGCTCGAAAAATACGCCGTGCCGGGAATTTCCGTTACCGTTTCCTTGCCCGCGTTGATCAGATCGGCGTCTTCCGTGCCCTCGACCGGATACGGCCCCACGCCCAGCATTCCGTTTTCCGATTGCAGCACCACGCCCATCCCCGCCGGAATGTAGTTCGCCACCAGCGTGGGCATTCCGATGCCCAGGTTGACGTAGTAGCCGTCGCGCAACTCCTGCGCGATCCGCTTCACGATGATTTCCCGCTTGTCCACTTCCGGCTGTGCCATGACCCTCTGTGCTCCTCCGCGTCCGGAGTTTACCCCGACGCCTTCTGTCGGGGGCGTCTCTGCGTTCGGTTTTACGCCTTCCGCACCGTCCGCCGCTCGATCCGCTTTTCGTAATTCGTCCCCTGGAAGATTGCGTTCACGTAGATGCTCGGAATGTGAATGCCGTCCGGGTCGAGCTGCCCAACCTCTGCCAGCTCCTCGACTTCCGCGATCACGCAATCCGCCGCCGTGGCCATCGGCGCGTTGAAGTTCCGCGCCGTCTTGCGGAACACGAGGTTGCCCCAGCGGTCGCCCTTCCACGCTTTGATGAACGCGAAGTCTGCGCGCAGCGCCTTTTCCAGCACGCACATTCGTCCGCCCAATTCTCGCGTCTCCTTGCCCTCGGCGATCATCGTGCCGTAGCCTGTCGGCGTAAAGAACGCGGGAATCCCCGCGCCGCCCGCGCGGATGCGCTCCGCCAGCGTGCCCTGCGGGTTCAGTTCGACCTCGAGCTCGCCGCTCAAAACCAGTTTTTCAAATAATTTGTTCTCGCCCACGTAGGTGGAAATCATTTTCTTCACTTGCCGCGTCTGCAAGAGCAGCCCGATGCCGAAGTCGTCCACGCCGGCGTTGTTGGAAACGATGGTCAGGTCTTTCACGCCCTTGCGCCGCACCGCGGCAATCAGGTTTTCCGGGATGCCGCACAGCCCGAACCCGCCCATCATGATCGTCGCGCCGTCGCGCAGACTGGCGATGGCGGCATCGGCGTTCGCTATTTGCTTATCCATTTCTGGACTCCTGGGGTCTTACCCGGATGCCGCAGAATGCGCGTCCGGACGGTTCGAATTCCTTTCGCAGTTTACTTTTTTCGCCTTGCCCATCAAATCTTTTTCTCGCGCCGGCGCCGTCTGGCGGGCAAGTCTGACTCCTGAACTTTTCAACCCTTCAACTCTTCCAACGTTCTGTGCAGTTCATTCGCGGCATCAAAAGATTCCTGGAGGTCTTTGCTCTGCAGCCGCGTCCGCAGGTGGTCAATCGCCTGGGCCACGCGGTCGAGCGCGTGGGCAATGTTGTCGGGGTTGGTCAGGCAGATGTCGCGCCAGATGCCGTAGGGACTCGCCGCCAGGCGCAGCGCGTCGCGCAATCCCGGCCCGGCCACGCTGAGCGGCAATCCGGTCTCGTCCGTTTCGTCGCGGATCACCTGTGCCAGCGCGACGGTCACAAGCTGCGGCAGGTGCGACACGATGCTCACTGCCCAGTCGTGCGTCTCCGCGTCCATCCACACCGGCAGCGCGCCGAATCTCTCCAGCAGCACGGCAAACTTCTGCGCGCGCTCGCCGCCGTCCGGCTGGTTACCGATCAACACGTATTTCGCGCCGGAGAAAATCTCCGCGCCGGCGTTCTCCACGCCCTTCACGGCTTTTCCGGACATCGGGTGCCCGCCCAGAAACCGCGCGCCGCCGCGGAAACATTTCTCCGCGGCACGGCAGATCACCGCCTTGGTGCTGCACGCGTCCGTCACCAGCGCTTCCGCTGCGGCATGTTGGGAAATTTCCGGCAGGTGCTCGAGCGCCGCACCCAACGGCAGCGCAACATAAACAAGGTCCGCGCCGCGCACGGCGTCGGCTAACTCGGAAAACCCTTCGTCAACCACGCCCCGCGCCGCGGCCACGTCGAGAACATCCGCGCGGTCCCAGCCGATGATCTGCGTTCGTGGAAAATGCAGGCGCAGCGCGAGCGCAAACGAGCCGCCCATCAACCCCGTGCCCAGCACCGCCACGCGCCGGAACATCACCTCTTCCTCTTCCGCGCACCTGTAGCGCCGGCCTTTAGGCCGGCATTCTTCCCTCCGCGCCCGGCGCGCATAGCGCCGGCCTTTAAGCCGGCGTTTGCGTTTCGACGTTCCGCACGCAGCGCCTCGCGCACCATGGCCCGCGTGTGCTGCAGCAACTGCTCGTAAAGGTGTTTCAGCGCGTGGTTCGGCAGCGGCCCGCGGTTGGCCCGGCAGACGTTGCGCGCAATTTCCTGCTCGCGCTTCAGGATGAACAGCGGCAGCCCGTCCTTCTGCTTCAGCCGTCCGACGGCCAGGGAAAACTTCGCGCGCCGGTTCAACAGCTTCACCAGCTCGCGGTCCAGCTTGTCAATCTCCTGCCGCAGAGCCTTGATGTTCATCGCGAGGATTCCCGCCGGCTGATACCTCTTCGCGCCGCTTCCTTCAGCATGCGCGCTTTCGCGGCGATGGCTGTAGCTGCCGCTTCTGCCGATTGTGCCTTTTCAATTTCCGCCACCAGCGCCGACCCCACCACGGCCGCGTCCGCCAGGCCGCCCAGCAGCGAAACATGCCCGGGATGAGAAATGCCAAACCCCACCGCAATCGGCAGCGACGTCGCCCCGCGCACCCGTCGCACCAGCGCCGGCAATTCTTCCGCCAGCGCGTTCTGCGCGCCAGTGACGCCGGTCCTCGAAATCACGTACAGAAACCCCGTGGACGCCTCCGCGATCAGTTTCAGCCGTGCTTCAGTTGAAGTCGGCGCGGCCAGAAAAACGGTGTCCAGCTCGCGCGCGTGCATCGCGGCGCGGTAATCGCCGGCCTCTTCGGGCGTAATGTCCGTAATCAAAGCGCCGTCCGCGCCCACTTCCGCCGCCGCAGCGGCAAATTTTTCCAGCCCCATCTGCAGCACAGGATTGTAATAGCTGAAAAGAACGAACGGCACTTCCGTCTTCGTGCGCAAACGTCCCACCAGATCGAGCACACCTCGGAGGGTCGTGCCGCTGTGCAGGGCGCGCTCGCTGGCCCGCTGGATCACCGGTCCGTCGGCCAGCGGATCGCTGAAGGGCACGCCCAGCTCAATGACGTCTGCGCCGGCTTCCGCCAGCGCGAGCACGATCCGTTCGCTCGCCTCGAGCGTCGGATCGCCCGCGGTGATGTAGGCGACCAGGCCCAGCTCGCCCGCTCGCCGCAGCTCTTCGAACCGCCGCGCAATCCGTGTTGTGATTACCGTCTTCATTTCTCAATACATCCAGGTGCACTTCGCAATACCATCCGCCTCTCGCCAGCCATTTCGCCCCTTTTCAAGCAAATGGAACCCCCCGCCTCCACAGAGGCCTCCGCACACGTAATTGACATAAACAATGGCACGAGTCTTGGTTTCGTCGAATCCAACCGCTGAGACGTCATAGGTCCCACCGGTGAGCCGATCCCGCATCTCCTTTTCGGTTCGGGGAGGACGAGCAGCGTCGGAGGTGTCCACGTGTGGCCTTCCAACCAACGCCAGGCGCAAACGAGAAGAAAATTTTTCCTGTAGCAAGAACCGAGTCTTCGCTTTGTTGCGAAAATCGCCTGCGGCTGCCTGGAACTCTTTTGGGATTGTCACACACTCGTCCAACTGTTCTGTCATTTCCTTTTCAGAGTCCGTAAGTGCCTTGACACGGATAACTTTACTTTCCCAACTCTTACCCGCGCCCTCCAGCACAAAAGAAAGCACCGCGTAACCTTCCGAATCGTCGTAAGGCTGTGCCTTTTGATCCGCCCTTTTCTGTTGGGCGTTTGTTAGAAGCAAGAAAGATAAGAACGATCCTGCGACCGCTGCGAGGAACGTGAATTTCACTGTTTCCAACCTCCTTCGATTCAACGCAGGGCGATCAGGACACTTCTTCGGCTCCTTTGGGCGCGCACATCATCAGCGCAAAACGCCGGTCATAAATACTTTTCCAAAATCTCCATGTCCTTATCCCCGCGCCCGGAAAGATTTGCGATCACAATCTCCCCGTGTTTCATCTTCGGTGCCCGGCGGATCACCTCCGCCAGCGCGTGCGCCGATTCGAGCGCCGGAATAATGCCTTCGGTCCGCGCGAGCGTGCGCGCCGCGTCAATCGCGGCTTCGTCGCTCGCCGCAGTGTATTCCGCGCGGCCCTGCTCGGCCAGCCACGCGTGCTCCGGGCCCACTGCTGGGTAGTCGAGCCCCGCCGAAACCGAATGCGTCGGGGCAATCTGGCCGTCCGGCGTTTGTAGTACGCAGGAATACGTCCCTTGCAGCACGCCGGGCCTCGCGCCGCTGAAGCCGGCCTGAAACGCCAGCCGCGCCGCGTGCTCGCCGAGTCCTGTGCCGCGCCCGCCGGCTTCGACGCCGATCATCTTCACGCTTGCATCGCCCAGAAATTCGTAGAAGAGCCCGATGGCGTTTGATCCGCCGCCCACACACGCGACGAGCCAGTCCGGCAGCCGCTTTTCCGCGGCCAGAATCTGCGCGCGCGCCTCGCGTCCGATGCAGGCGTGGAAATCCCGCACCATGCGCGGGTAGGGATGCGCGCCAAGCACCGAACCCAGCAGGTAATGCGTCGTGCGCACATTGGTCACCCAGTCGCGCATCGCTTCGTTGATGGCGTCCTTCAGCGTGCGGCTGCCGGCGTCCACGCCCACCACTTCCGCATTCAGCATGCGCATGCGGGAGACGTTGAGCCGCTGGCGCTCCATATCCTCCGTGCCCATGTACACAACGCATTCGAGCCCCAACCGCGCCGCCACCGTTGCCGACGCCACGCCGTGCTGTCCTGCGCCCGTTTCGGCGATGATGCGCTTCTTTCCCATGCGTACGGCGAGCAGGCCCTGGCCCAGGCAGTTATTGATCTTGTGCGCGCCGGTGTGCAGCAGGTCTTCGCGCTTCAAATAAATCCGCGCGCCGCCCAGATGTTCCGTAAGCCGCGATGCCAATTGCAGCGGCGTGGGCCGCCCGGCGAAATCCTTCAACTCGGCGTTGAGGTGCGCCGCAAAGCTCGCATCCGCGCGTGCCGCCTCGTACGCGCGCTCCAGCTCTTCCAGCGGCGCCATCAGAGTTTCCGGCACGTACCTCCCGCCGTACGGCCCGAAGCGCCCGCGCGCATCCGGCCACGTCTGCGCAGCCACGCTCACGACACAAGCTCCTTGCTGGCCTCTTTGACGGTTCGAATAAATGTCCGCATCCGCTCCGCGTCCTTCTTGCCCGGCTCTGATTCCACGCCGCTGCACACATCCACGGCAAACGGCCGCACCTGCCGGATCGCGTCGGCGGCGTTTTCCGGCGTCAGTCCGCCGGAGAGAAAAATGCGGCCGTACCGCTTGGCCTCCAACGCCACGCTCCAGTCAAACATCGTGCCCGTGCCGCCGGGCGTCTCCGTGCTGAAGCTGTCCAGCAGGAAAAAATCGACGTGGCAGCGGTACGCTTCGATCTGCTCCGCGCGGAATTCCGGGCCCACGCGGAACGCCTTGATCAGCGGCCAGGAATCGGAGAATTCCGCCACCCTTTCCGGCGTCTCGTCGCCGTGCAACTGGAGGACGTCGAGATCGATCGAGAGGCCGATTTCGTCCGCCTCGGCGAAAGAAGCATTCACAAACACGCCCACCGCGTCCACGCCCGGAGGCATGCGCGACACAATCAGCCGGGCATGCGACGGCGGGATGTACCGCGGGCTCGGCGGATAGAAATTGAAGCCCAGCGCCGCCGCACCCGCGTCAAGCGCCATCTCGGCGTCAGCCCAGCTCGTGATCCCACAGATTTTTACGCGCACCATATCCGTTCGCAGCGCCGGCCTTTAGGCCGGCATTCCCAATAGTTCTCGCAACGCCGCCGCGGGATTCTCTGCGGTCATCAACTGCTCGCCAACTAAGAACGCATCAAACCCCGCCGCGCGCAGCCGTACGAGATCCGTGTGAGTCCGCAGCCCGGATTCGCTCACGGCGATGCACTCTTCCGGGATTTCTTCGATCAACTCGAGCGACCTCTCCACGCGCACCTCAAACGTGCGCAAATCGCGGTTATTCACGCCGATAATCCGCGCCCCCGCGTCCACGGATCGCGCCAGCTCTTCGCGGGTGTGAATCTCCACCAGCGCCTCCATCCCCAACTCGCGCCCCAGGGACAGCAGTTCGCGCAGCAAGGCACCGTCCAGAATCGCGGCAATCAGCAGGAACGAATCCGCCTCCGCCGCACGCGCCTCCCACACCTGCCACGCGTCGCAGATGAAATCCTTGCGCAGCGCTGGCAACGCCGTCTTCTTTCGCGCGCCAGTCAAGTTCCCGAGCGCTCCTTGAAAAAACTGCTCTTCCGTCAACACGGAAAGCGCCGCTGCCCCGGCCTGCTCGAATCCTGCCGCCAGTGCCTCGACTGCAAAATTCTCGCGCAGCACGCCCCGCGATGGCGACGCCTTCTTTAGCTCGGCAATAATATTCAGCGCATTGCGGGAAAGCGCAGCCGGAAAGTCGCGCGGCAGCTCATTCCGCTTCACCGCCAGTTTCAGCACCGGCAGCGGCACCGCTTTCTGGCGGTGTCCCACCGCGGCGCGCCGCGCTTCGACGATGCGGTCGAGAATGGTCCCCGTATGAGTGTGAACCCCCACCTCTCCTCCCGCGCCCATTCTGCGAAGCTGAATAAGCCGTCCATGCTATTCGGCGCTTTTCGCGAAGTCAAATACGCGCCGGAAATGGGAGAGGAAGGGTACATCGTATCCCCCCGGTGAAGTTGTTGTGCATGAGTGAGAACCGGCGGGTTGGACTTTGCCCCGGCGCTTTAGGTCGGGGCCACTGCCCTGGAGTGCGGCCCCGATGCACTTCATCGGGGCCGCCTTGCTTTGATGGGTGCCCCTCGATAAGAGCGAAGGGTGAGTGGTATCTACACCAGATCCCGCAAAACGATTGTGGCCTCGCGCGTCTGTTCGCCGGTCTTCACCTTCACCCGCACCTTCGTCCCCGGCGGATCGCTCTTGAGCTTCACGCGCGCCGCGGGCAGCGAAAGCTGCGCCGGTGTCTTTCCGTTGATGCTCAGGATGCGGTCGCCCGGTTTGATTCCCGCCTCCGCCGCGGGCCCGCCGGCAATCACGTCAATCACCTCAAACACGCCGTCCGCAAGGTTCATCCACATTCCCGCGCGGTCGAATGTATCCGGCTTCGTGGCGTTCGCATTGCGCTCGAAAATCATCTGCTGCTTGCCGTAATCAAAGACAATGTTGAAGCGCTTCAACACCCCGGCGCCAACATTCCCGGCGGCGTACGGGTCGGTAAACGCGCCCTTCTTCTGCAGCGACAGTTCGGTCACCGGGTTTTCAACACTCACGCTGCCCAGCTTCAAAACCTTCGCGCGGGTCACCAGTCCACGCGCTGCCCCGCCGACGCCCCAGCCGGTCACGGCTTCTACCTTGGCGCCATATCGTGCCTTCAGGTCATACTTCTCCGCAAATGGCCCCAGAACGCTCAGCGACGCGCGGCTGCCCGTATCGATGTCAAATTTCCCCACGATGTCGTCGATCTCGCCTTCCACCTGCGGAATGCTCCCGTTGAACTTGAACGGCACCACAGTGCCGCTGCCTTTGTACGCAAACGCCGACGGAATTGTCAGCGTCAGCTCGCTCCGCTCGTAATCCACGCGCACCACGAACCGTTTGAATACTTCGTAGCCGATCAGCCCCTGAGCCGCAACGCCTTCCGCATTCGCGAGCGACGCCAGCGGGAACACGGCAAACACCTGGTCAGCCACCGTTGCGCCGCCGACCTCCAACTCCTCCACCTGCGTCACCGCCACGTCTTCGGATTTTTCACCCACGCCGCGGCCTTCGAGCGCGCCTTCGGTCTTCAGCCCCAGCTCTTTCGCCAGCTCCGGCGTGACGATGTTTGCCCCGCCCGTATCGCAAAGCATCCGAAACGGCCCTTTCCCGTTCAACTGCACCCGCACGTAGATGTGGTTGTTCAATAGCTCGAAGGGAACCGTCGTGGAAGTTTTCCCGCCCGCAATGGTGAAGTCCGGCGCCGGGGGCGGCGGCATGCGGAAAGCCGCCTCTTCGACAGGGACGTTGAACTCGACTTTTTCAATGGTGACGATTTGGTCGTACTTCGCTTCTCCGTTCGTCACGCGCGATGCAAACGGCACCTTCACGCCAGCCACCTCTCGGTAATTGGAGAAAAACGAGGTGCGCGTCTCGATGGCCGCCTTTTCCACCGCGCGGTCGAACAGATACGTCGCGGCGTCTATCCAGATGTCGAACGGCCGCCCACCCCGTGGCGTGATTCGCACTACGAAAAACTTCCTGCCGTTTTCTTCCTTCTCGCCCGCCGATTCGATCTGCGCTGGCCAGCGCTCGGGATACCAGAACGCCAGGCTGCGCCGGTAGGCGTCGTTCATGGCGCCGAGACGCTCATCATCACCATCTTCCACTTTCACCTGCTTCGAGGCGTCCTGTGACCACAGCGTCTTGCCGTCGAATCCCTGCGCCCCGGTGATCGGCCCGAGCTGGTAGCGGTCCACGAAGCGCCCGGTGCGCGTGTCCTCCCGGGCTTCTCCCGTGCCATTCAGCCCGCCCGTGCTCGCTTTCACCTGCGTGTGCGTCGAGCGGATTGCGTCCCATGCCGCCCCGCCCGAGGCCTGCTTCGCCTTCGCCAGAAGTTGCTGTGGATCGCTCTGCGCCCCCGCGACGGGCGCAACAAGCAGAAGTGCCATTCCAATCGCAAAAAGAAACTTTCGGTCCACCATTCACCTCGCCCAAAGAGATACGAAATGTCGGATGGAAAAGTTGCCGAAGGCAAAATCTGTGGGATGCCTACTTTTTCAGCAGGGGTTCCGCGTAACGGATGGGGATGCCGAAATTCGATCCGCCGAACCCGCGCACCACGGCGTAGTTCACGCCAATCACTTTTCCCTGCGCGTTGAAGAGCGGCCCGCCGGAGCCGCCCGACGTGGTCTGCGCGTCATAGACAATTTTGTCGGCTAGCACGTCGCCGATGTGTCCCTGCGTGGTGAGCGGCCGGATCAGGCTGCGTCGCGCCAGTTCGCTCATGATCAGCCGCGGCGCGCCGCCGCTCGACTGAAGGATGTTCCGCACGGTGTCTTCGCCCGCGCGCGCCAGGATGGCGTCGAGCCCGGTGGCGTAGCCCATCAGCACCACCGGCTGCCCGCTGCTGGACGCCTCCTTGCTCCCGTCAATCTGCACCACCGCCCGCTTCAGGTCGCTCAGATCGCCCTGCACGACGGCCATGTCCGTCACCGGAGAAATTTTCTGGATCTCCACGCGGTAAGCCCGCGGCGCGTTTGGAAAATACGCGCTCATCTCCGCAATCACTGCCTCGAATCCCTCTTCCCCCATCGCGTTCAACTCGGCATCTTTCCACCAGGGCTCCACCACGTGACGATTCGTGAGGATGCGCCCGTCCGTGGCGGCCAGGAAGCCGGTGCCGAAAACGTCCGCGCGAACTTCCGGCCCGCGGCCTTGCACGTCGTAGATCGGGTGGCCGTCGCTGTCCTCCAGCGGCTCGCCTTTCGCATCCATCCCCGCATAGCGCAGCCGCAGCCTGCTTTCCTTGTGCCGGAAGGCCACGCTGACGTGCAACAGACAGACGCTCGGCCCGTAAGAACGGATGATGCCCTGCGCTACTTTGCGCTCGCTCTCGATCCTGCCCAGGCGCGTGCTGGTTGCGTCGAGCTGCTTGCGCAGCGCGGAGACTTCGTCCGAGGCCGCCGTGGCGATGCGCTCGCGCAGCGTTTGCGACTCCGTCTCCAGCCGCTGCTTCTGCTCCTCCGCGGAGGCCGCCGCTGCGCGCTCCATTTCTTCGCGCATCGTGCGCGTGCGCGCGAGCAGCTCTTCCTGGTTGGTCAGGCCCTTCTGAAATTGCGCGATGGCCGCGCGCGTCGCGCGTCATCCTCTCCGTCACGGCCAAGGCTTGAAACCCTGTCTGCGCCACTTGGTAGCTTTCTTCAGCCATCCGCGCTTGCCGCCGCAGCTCGTCTTCCGCTTTCCGGCGCCGCAATTGCCCGCGCACGCGCGCCAACAGTTCGTTCGGCTCGACGGGCATGGACACCACGTCGTCGGCGCCCAGGTCGAGCGCGCGCACCCGCTCCGCCGCTCCGCCGCCCGAAAGCACAATGATCCGCGTTGGCTCGGTGGCCGCCGCGCCTTTGAGTTCCGTCAGCACCTGCCAGCAGTCCCCGCCGGGCAGGCCGGTGCTAAGCAGCACCAGGTCCACGCTTTCGAGTCGCGCTGTCTCCAGCGCCTGCCGGCAATCGCCGGTCACGTACACGTCGTACACCGCCGATTGCAGCAGGTCGAGCAGGCTCAGGCGCGCCGGTTCGTCGCCGTCCAGCACCAGGATTTTTTCGCGCGGGGAATTCATCGGTTAGGGATCGCTGTACTCGCCTCTATCGTATGGGAAAACCGGTCCTCCGCAATAGCGCAATTTGCGCTCCCTGTAGCGCCGGCGTCCGCCGGCTCTTCCACGTGTTAACACTCCTCCCGCCCCGGCGTCTATCAGAGTGGTGGATTTGGCGCCGGATCGGCAGGAGTCCGCCTGCGGCGGACTCTCGCTGCCAAGGATTACATGTGGAGATAACAATTGACCTCAGCGCTGGCATCCGGCAACCTCGCGCTGTGACCGCGCCTTCAGCGCCTCCGGCTTCCGCCGACGCCGCGCGCGCTGCCTCGCGTCCAACCACGTGGCCGCCTGAATTGTGCGTGCGCCTCGCGCGACGATGGCACTCGTGTCATCGAGCGCTTTCACCGCCCGTGGTCTAGCACGGGTTATTCATACGAAATTTGGATTTGTAATAGAAGGCGAGCCTTCGGGGCGCTAATCAAGCAGGCTTGTGGGGCCGCGCTTGCGCGTGGCGTCGGAGACTAATCTCACCCGATGGGGAATTGAAATAAGGACACTTGTGTCACGGCGGAAACCGCGACCGCCTACGGATTGAGTTTCCACAAAAGCTCTGAAGCCGTGCCCTTATTGTTTCGTTTTGGATTCGGCGATGAGCTTTGCGACCTGAGAATCCTTTCCGACAGGCTCGATCAATACGATGTGAGTTGCGTTCAAGTACATGCGATCCGGCGAATGCCACTCATTCCCGCGCCTGACCAAGATGTTTGAGCTCTTTTTCACCTTTTCATTGATGACGGTTTGTACGTAGTACACATCCCGTAGAGACGGATAGGGAGTGCCCAACCCCTCGATCTTCCCGAAAAAGACCTGGCCGTTGGTCAGGAGGACGGCCTGATATTCCGAACCGAATTTCAAATCGAGTCTCTCCTGAGATGGACTGGTTGCTTTCGGAAAAGAACAACCAGAAAAAGCCAACAGCAGGAGGAGCGCAGGCAGAGTGACCGCGCGCTGGATTGCCAATTGGCCTTTCGTCATGACATCACCCTGCGCGTCGGCTGTGGCGTCGGCATGCGCCACGGCGCAGGCGATACCCGAGCGCCACCAGGCCCGTTCCCATCAACATCAAGGTCGCCGGTTCGGGAACCACACCATAATTCGGTGTGACGTAGCTCGTCGTGCCCTGGGAGGAGCCGAACCCAGCCAGTGGGAAAGTCTGGTTGAATACATTTAGCTTCAAAGTCCCAAGGTTGCCGCATTTGCTAAAGATCGGTCCGAGTTGCAGGCTCCAAGCGCTAAAGGTTCCAGCGAGAGCGCAAAGGTTCTGCTGAAGAGCGAAGCTCGTTACATTCGTCAGCTTAGCATTCATGGAGAAGGTGGGAATGATTGTCAGGTAGTTGTAGCCCGTGGGAAACGGAATATTAATCTGAGTCCCCGCTGGAAATTGGAAGTTCTGATTGGTCTCAAGGATATGCAGATTAACCAGCGCTATTGGAGTTAGAGTGAAGAGCTGTTTGAATTGAAGCAACTGGTTCAATGTGGCACTAAAGATTGTATAGTCGATAGGCCCCCAGGAGCCACTCAACGGTGGAAGTCCCAATAGAGTTGTAGTGCACCCCTCTAAAACTAGACAGGTAGTTTCGGTATGATGCGGGGCCTCCGACTTCAAAGGAGGCGACATGAGCAGGAAACCGCGAGTGCAGCGGACGGCGGAGGAGAAGTGGGAGATCGTGCAGGAAGGGA
>JACQDE010000025.1 GCA_016201285.1 Acidobacteriota bacterium
ATCCCTTCCTGCACGATCTCCCACTTCTCCTCCGCCGTCCGCTGCACTCGCGGTTTCCTGCTCATGTCGCCGCCTTTGAAGTCGGAGGCCCCGCATCATACCGAAACTACCTGTCTAGTTTTAGAGGGGTGCACTACACACTGAAGGCCGCGGACGCCGCTTGGGACGATGGCAAGTTGGATGTATCCGTGATGGCTGAGTACCTTAAAGGACTCCTAAAGGCCCAACTCAGCGAGATGTAGACCACCTAGCAGCCGCAGCCTTCCTAGCAATCTCTCTTCGTTTCTTAGCACTAAGCCTAGCAGCCCTCACCTTGCCACCCCTTAGCCCACCCTTGCGGCCAATAGTGGCTAAATACTGAGCGATAGTGGACTGCTCAGAAGTGGACAGGTTGACCACAGCGGCAGCAAGCTGATTAGGGTCTCTCGGAACCTTGCTTAAGCGTCTCATGCATAGAGTATGATGCAAGCAGGGCTAGAACGTCAACCTAGTTTGAGGATACCAGAGAATCAAAATGAGTCACTACTGTCCTCCGGCGGCTTTTCCGCATCCCATCAGGGGTGTGATAGGATGCTGCGACTCCGAGCAGGGAGAGGCCGTTTGAGATTCCTAGGAACACGACTCAGTTTATTAGCGGCGATTTTCGTAATCGTGTCGGCCGCATGGACGGCAGCGCTGGCTGTGGCTGCGCAGGGAAAGACGACTTGGACGCTGGAAGATCTGTTGAAACAGTTGGATTCCGAGGCGAAATCGTTCCGCGCCCTGAGCGCAAACGTGGAGCGGACGAAGGTGACCGTGGTGGTGAACGACCGCTCGACGGAGACAGGACAGATCCTGGTCCGCGGCGACGACAAGATGCTGCTCGAGCTGAACGCACCGGACGGACGAATTATCCTGCGCGACGGCGGAAAGCTTTTTGTGTACAACCCGAAGGCAAAGCGGGTGGACGAGTACGACCTGGGCAAGCACCGCGCGCTGGTAGACCAGTTCCTGCTGCTGGGCTTCGGAAGCTCGGGCAGCGACCTGAAGAAGGGCTACCTCGTGACACTGCAGGGCGAGCAGGTACTGGACAAGAAAAAAGTGTTCCTGCTGGACCTGACGCCCAAATCCGACAAGGTGCGGGAGCAGTTCTCGAAGATTCAGTTGTGGATTGACGAGGCCACGTGGCTCCCGGTTCGGCAGAAGTTCCTCGAAACCGGGTCTGGCGACTACCTGGAGATCCACTACACGAACATCATGCGAAACCCGAAAATCCCCGATTCACGCTTCAAAAAGCTCTGGCCGAAGGGTGTCACGAAGGTCAAGCCGCAGGGCTGACGGCCCGGGCCGGTCTCCCGACGCAGTTTTTCCTGCCTGATTCAACAACTGCACAAGGACGCGAACGTCTGACGCATCCGCGCGAAGGACGCGAGGAAAACACGTCAAGCCTCGGAACTGTTGCGCAGCTCCAAATTCGTTTTGATCGCGCCGGGAGGAAGTTCATTGGCGTCGTGCGGCTCGGGTTTCGCCGCGTCGGCGGGCGGCGCGTGACGCAGGATGACGAGCATCACGGCCGCAACGATGATGGCTGTGGCCAGCAGGGTGCGCGGCGAGATGGCTTCTCCAGCAAACGCCCAGCCGAGAAAGACGGCCACAACAGGGTTGACGAAGGCGTACGTGGAAGCGCGTGCCGGAGAAGTATTCCGCAGGAGCCAGAAGTAGGACGAGAAGCCAACGATGGAGCCGAACACGGCCAGGTAAGCGAGCGAGAACAGAGACCGGACGGAGACGTGCTCCCATACAAGCCGGTTCCATTCACCCACGAGGGTGCCGAAGATTGCGAGCACTGCGCCACCGGCGAGCATTTGCATGCCGGTGGACAGAACGGCCGAGCCGGGAAGACGAGCCTTGCTGGAATAGAGCGAGCCGGCCGCCCAGGAAAGCGCAGCCAGGAAAAGAACGGCGGCGCCGCCCAGATGAACGCCACGGCCGTCGAGAAGATGTCCGGGACCGACCAGCAGGCTGATCCCGACCAGTCCGAGCAACATTCCGAGAATCACGCCGCCGGTGGGGCGATGACCGCCCGGCATCAGCCACACGAGAATCACCACCCAGAGCGGTTCCGAGGTAATGAGCAGGGCGGTGAGACCGGAGGGCACGAATTGTTCGGCCCAGACGACGCCCCCGTTGCCGCCGAGGAGCAGAAGCGTGCCGATGACGAGGGCGGTGCGCCACTGCAGCCAGTCCGGCTTTTCCGCGCCGCGCAGACGAGCCCAAGCGTACAGCGCGCCGCCGGAAAGGAGGAAGCGAAAACCCGCCATCAGGAACGGCGGCAACGTTTCGACGGCAAACCGAATGGCCAGGTACGTGGATCCCCAGATGATGTAAACCGCGGCGAAGGACGCGATCAGTCGCCAACGATAGCCGGGCGCGTGGATGCCCCTGTCATGCATTGGCTTCCTCCACGACCGGAATATTGAGCGGAAGCTGGCCGCTTTCCTTCTGCGTTTCGAGGACGATGGTGGTGCGCGTGGCGATGACGGATTCCAGCGCACCGATCTTTTCGCGCAACAGACGCCCGAGCGCCTGGGGCGTGGAGGTGCGAACTTTCACGAGAAAGCAATCCTCGCCGGCGATGTGATGGACTTCCTGCACTTCGGGAATCGCGGCCAGCACTTCTTCGGTGCGGCGGGAGTGAACGGAATCGTTGGTGCGCACAAAGACGAAGGCGAGCAGGCGCAGTCCGAGAGCCACCGGGTCCACGCGCGTTTCGTAGCCGCGGATGATGCCGCTCTCCTCCAGCTTGCGGATGCGCTCAAGCACGGCCGAAGGAGCCATGCCCACTTGGCGGGCAATCTCAGCGTTGGAGGTGCGAGCCGCACCCTGAAGAATGCCCAAGATTTGGAAGTCGGTTTCGTCGATTATTCTGTCGTTTGTGCGCATGATAGAATAATCGTCTATCAAAACACAGATGTCAAGAATAAACGTCAGTGAATGTAGTCCATATTGGTCGGTAGTTCGGTGGTGGTGGCAATCTGCCGAACAAACGACTAATTGCAGGCCGAAGGAAGGCGTACGCTGCTTATTTTTCCTGGCTGGCCTTTTCAGCGCGGAGAAGGGCACTCTTGCGGTCGAGACCCCAGCGGTAGCCGCCGAGGTCGCCATTACTGCGCATGACGCGATGGCAGGGAATCACAACGGCCGCCGGGTTCGTAGCGCAAGCGTGGGCGACAGCGCGAACGGCGCGGGGCCGACCAACCGCGCGGGCGATCTCGGAATACGAGCGGGTAGCGCCGCGGGGAATGGCCAGAAGTTCCTGCCAGACACGGCGCTGAAAAGCGGTGGCCTGGACATCCACGGGTAACTGACCACTTGGCGTTTTGCCCGCGACGCGGGCGAGCACGGCACGAAGCCAGGGCTGAAGTGCGCTGGCATCGCGCGCGATTTGTGCCAGCGGATACTCTTGTTTGAGCGCCGCTTCGAGGCGGGAATCGGAGTCGCCGAGGCTGACCATGCAGATGCCGCGGGAAGTGGCGGCGACGAGCAAACGGCCGAGCGGGCAAGTGGCGGTCGAGTAGTGAATGCTCATGCCGAGGCCGCCGCGCTGATAGGTCGCCGGCGTCATGCCGAGAAGAGCAGGCGCGTGCTCGTAGAGGCGACTGCTGGAACCATAGCCGGCGTCGTAGAGAGCAAAGGTCACGTTGGCTTCCTTCCTGAGTCCAGATTTGACGGCGCGAAGGCGGCACGCAGCGGCATACTGGCGCGGCGTGATGCCGGTTATGCTCTGAAATGCGCGAAGCAAGCGATAGGGGTTCAACCCGATGCGCGCGCTCAGATCGCGAAGCGTGAACTTCTCATTCGGGCGCGCTTCGATGAAACGGCAAAGCTGTCCGATGCGCGGGGCGAGGGGGTCTGCGACGGGTCCGCGCGGATGGCAGCGCCGGCAGGCGCGGAATCCGGCGCGCTCGGCGGCGTCCGGGCCGGCGAAAAAAACGGTGAAGCGGCGGCGCGGGCGGCGCGAGGGACACGACGGGCGGCAGTAGATGCCGGTGGAGCGGACGGCGTAAACGAAAGCGCCGTCGCAGCTCGAGTCGTGGGCCAGGACAGCGCGCCAACAGCGCGCGAGACTGAGGCGGCTGCATACCGGGCGACTGCGTTTCAGCGAGACAGGTTTCACGTTGTGCATGCGCCGAGACTAGTGGAAGTGGAAGTGTAAATCTATCCGGTTCTTGCATTCAAATTGATCGGGCATGGCGACAGGCGGCAGCCGCTATGGCCGGGGCAACCTGAAAAAGCAGCGGGGCATCGGTTAGAGCATTGGCGGTCGTGAGAAGAGCATACCTGAGCGCGGTGATCCCTCTGCTTGCGGCGGTGTGTGTGCGGCCGGCCGCTACTCAGCAAATCCCCAGTGAGAATCGAGAAGGGAACGCACCGGGGATCTGGCGAGCAGAAACTTCTGCGCCCGAGGGGGTGATCGGCAGCATTGAGTTTTCCGGGTTGAGACGGATTCCGGCGACGACGCTGCGGGCAAAGCTGGGTTCAAAAGTTGGTGACGCAGTGGACCCGGCCAAAATCGCGCGGGAGGTACGGGCTCTCGAGGCGACGGGATGGTTTGAGTCGGTCAGCGTGGAACTGGAGGAGATGCCCGTGCTGCTGGCACGTGCGCAGCCCATGGGTGAAAAGACAGGCGAAATCGCGGTGTTCCAACGGGCGGCGGTGATGCGGCTGACGTTTGCGGTCGAGGAACGGCCGTTTCTGGCGAAGGTGGAATTTCGCGGCGGGCGGCTGATGACGCGAGAACGGATCCGCGAAGTTCTGGCGGCGAAGGGCGTGGCGCTAAAGCTGGCGGGACCGTGCAAGCGCACCGATCTGTGGCGTGCGGCGCGGGCGCTGGAGGGCGCACTTGAGGAGCTCGGGCACCCACGCGCAAAAGTCCGCGTGAGGCTCACCGAAGTGCCGACGGCGGCTGTGCGGGCGACGTTTGCGATTGACGAAGGGCCGCGCGTGGAGGCCGAGCGCGTGACCTTTGCAGGCAATGGAGCGTTTGCGGAAAAGGCGCTCCAGAAGCAATTGAAGAACGTAGCGCCCGGTGCGCTCTTTGCGAGCTGGCGCGGGAAGACAATCTATACGCGGGAGCGAATGGAAAGAGATCTCGAGCGCGTCCGGCAGTTTTATCGGAACCACGGCTATGCCGAGGCACAGACGGGCGAAGCGCAGGTGAAATTCGTCGAGCGGCGCACGCGGCGGTGGTGGCCGTGGCCGGGCAAGACGACAAAACAAGTCATCTACGTAAGGGTTCCGGTGCAGGAAGGCGCGGCGTACCGGTTGGAAGGTGCGGACGTGGAGGGCCTATCCGCGGCGGTGCAGGAAAGACTGGCGCCGGTGTTGGGGCAGTTGAAGGCCACGGGCGCGTATTCAGAAGAAAAGGTGCTGCGCACAAAAGAGGAACTGGCGCGGCTGGAGGTCGCCGAACGCAAGCGGAAGGGAGAGCCGAAGGCGGATGTCGAAGCGACATCGCAGATGGACCGCGAGGCGGGAACGATCCGCGTACAGTTCCGGGTGCGCCAGGCAGTGCAATTCATGGTGCGAAGGATCGAGTTCACGGGGCACCGGCGGTTCAGCGACCGCTACTACCGGCGAAGGATCCTGCTGAAAGAAGGCGAGGCATTCGATGCAGAGAAACTCGAACGCGGGCTGGAGCAACTGGCGCGCAGCGGATTTGTGCGCCCGCCAACGCGGGATGACGTGCGAGTGAAGTTTGATGAAGTCTACCGGACGGCAGACGTGACCATCCGCGTGGAGGAAATCGGGCGGCAGCGAATTTCGCTGACGGGCGGCGGGAGCGGGTTGGGGAATGCGCTGGGAATTGCGTACAACGTCTTCGATCTGCTGGGTGTGGAAGAGCTGCTGACGGCGCACATCGAAGGCGGGCCGGAGAGCCTGAACATGCTGCTTGGGCTGGCGAAGGAGAGCGTGTTTGGGACGCGGGCATCGCTGGGCGTGAGCGTGTTCAGGAACGTCGTGCAGCCGCGTATATGGGGGCGGGGGCGGCTGTTCCGGTCGCGGACGAGTGGACTGAGCGCGACGTGGAATACTCCGCTGACAGCGCAAGACACGCTGGGGGTGAATTACGAACTGTCCCGGAACGCGACGCGGGTACCGCTGCAATTCCCGGTACTATTGCCGACTGGCGAGATCCGCGACGTGCGGTCGTCGTCCACGCGGAACGCAGTGAACCTGAATTGGACGCGCGACTCCGGGGCGCGGCGAGTGGATGCGTCGGCGGGAGTGGCGGGTGGATGGCTGGGCGGGAGTGAGAAGTCGGTGCGGACATCGCTGACGACAGCGTGCCTGGTAGCCGACCCGTTGAGCGGGCGACGCAATTCGTGGGCGTTCCGAGGGCACTGGAGCGGGGCTTCGAGCTTTGGGGGCGGGGTGCTGCCGCTCGCCGTGCGGTCGTTTGGAGGAGAAGATCTGATCCGAGGATTTCGGCGTGGAGAGTTGGGGCCGTATGTGCTGACGAATCGCGAGCAGCCGGGCGGGGCGACGGTGTTCGGCACAGAAGCGGCGGGCGCAAACGCGGCGGTGGCGATGAATGGGGAATACCGCGTGCCGCTCGAGTCGCACACAGAAATCGCTGCGTTTCTTGACGCCGGGGCGGCGTGGCTTGTGCCGCGGTGGCTGGGAGACAACAGGCCGACAGTGGTGCGCGGAACGAACGGCGTGGCACGCGGTTCGGCGGGCCTTGAGGCGCGCGTCCGCTTGCCAGTGATCAACCAGACGGTGAGGTTTCACTATGCGGTGAATCCGTGGCGGCTGGCGCGGGCGATCCTGCTGCCGGATGGAACAAAGTTTCGGGCGACGGACCGGCGCGGGGCGTTCGGGTGGGCATTGGGGACGCTGTTCTAACAACGTGGCGCGGTCCCGAAGCATCGAGGCAGTGCCTCTGCACACGAATGTAGTTGGGTACCGGACAAGCTGGAAAGCCTGTCCTACGGGGCTTCCGGTTTGCCGGCACGGAGAAGCGCGATTTCCACCCCGTTGAATCTTTTCTGCAGGGCAACGACGAGAACAACGTCGTCTTTTTCCGAAACATAGGCGACATCGTCCGACTTCACGACCACACCGTTGATGTGTTTTTTGCGGATCATCACACCGGGGCCTTCGCGCTTGAAATCCAGGCTCAACTGCTCGCGGTACCAGGCGTCCACCTTTTCGATGGGATCAATGGTGCGATAGTGCGCGGCGGTGATGTTGACGGATTCTTCGTTTGGCGTAGTGAACTCGACGGTGCCGCCGGGCTGGGCGAGTTTCGAGCCAGGATAGACGGGCAGGCCGGGGTCCGCGCTTTCGTCCTTCGAAGCTTTCAGGCTACCGACAGCCGTATTGATCTCAACAGAAGTGCCGGTGCGATTGACCTCGATGCTGCGGACGAGAAAGCGCGTGGCAAGAAAGGCGCCCGCACCGAGGATGACGACGCCGGCGGCGAGCAGGCCAAGCACCCAGGCCCAGATGTTGCTGCTGCTTTTCTGAGGCAACGGATTCGGCTGCGTGGACATACCCACCCCTTCGACTCTTCTACAGGATGATACGCAACGGCAAGGCGAGTTGTTTCCAGTTTGCCGGGGCAAGACGGGCATGGCGTGCCCGGCACCTGCAAGAGCACACAGGCGGATAGCCTTTGCTACTAGAAGAAGCGGACTTTGACGTCGGGGCGCTTCTCGAGGTGGACGGTGTCGATAAAGCGCACCTGGTGTTGTTCGAGCGTCATGATCAGCGAGTGGGTGCGGATGCCCTCGCCAAAGAAGCGCACACCGCGGAGCAGGTTGCCCTCGGTGACGCCGGTGCAAGCGAAGATGATCCTCTTGCCGGGCGCGAGGTCCTCGGTGTCGTAGATGCGCTTGGAATCCCTGATGCCCATTTTGGAGAGGCGCTCCTGGTGCTCGGGCTTACTGACGACGAGGCGAGCGAGGATTTGCCCGTTGAGGCAGCGGAGAGCGGCGGCGGCAAGCACGCCTTCGGGCGCGCCGCCCGTGCCCATGACAGCGTGGACACCGGTACCGACGACAGCGGCGGAGATGCCAGCGGAGAGATCGCCGTCGCCGATGAGGCGGATGCGGGCGCCGGCCTCGCGGATGTCGTTGATGAGCTTTTCGTGGCGGGGGCGATCGAGGACGATGACGACGAGGTCTTCAACGTCGCGGTCGAGGCGCTTGGCGATGGCGCGAAGGTTGTCGATCACCGGCGCGTCGAGGTCCACGGCGCCCTTGCACGTCGGCCCGACGATGATTTTTTCCATATAGAGATCTGGTGCGTGAAGGAGGCCGCCTTTCTCGCTGGCGGCGAGGACAGCGATGGCGTTGGGCGCGCCGGTGGCGCAGAGATTGGTGCCTTCGAGCGGATCCACGGCGATGTCCACTGAGGGGAAGTTGCCGTCCTTGCCAAGGCGAGCAGCGCCGACCTTTTCGCCGATAAACAGCATGGGGGCTTCGTCGCGCTCGCCTTCACCGATGACGATGGTGCCGTCCATGGAGACGGAGTCCATCACCTGGCGCATGGCCTCGACGGCGACGTCGTCGGCCTTGTGCCGGTCGCCCTGACCCATGGTGCGCGCGGCAGCGATGGCCGCTTGTTCGACCACCCGCAAGAATTCCAGGCTGAGTTGGGTTTCCATTGTTGCTCCCGATTCGGCAGATTCAATCACAACGGGGGGCGTATTGCCATACGCTCCTACGAATTGGATCCAATACGAACAGGCTAAAGCCTGTCCTACGCGTAGGCCGGGATGCCGGTGATTCGCTCTCCGATGATGAGCTTGTGGATATCGTGCGTGCCTTCGTACGTGTACACGGACTCGAGATTGTTCATGTGGCGAATGATGCAGTAGTCATCCACGATGCCGTTGGCGCCGAGGATGTCGCGGGCCTTTCGGGCGGACTCGAGACCCACCCAGACGTTGTTCATCTTGAGCATGGAGACGTGGTAGTGCTCGGCCCGGCCGGCGTCCTTCAGGCGGCCGACTTGAAGCGCGAGGAGCTGGCCCTTGGTGATCTCCGTGATCATCCAGGCCAGCTTGTCCTGGACAAGCTGGTGAGAAGCGATGGGCTTGTTGTTGAACTGCGTGCGCGTCTTGGCGTACTGGAGCGCGGTATAATAGCAGGCCATCGCGGCGCCAAGGCCTCCCCAGCCAATGCCGTAGCGAGCCTGGTTGAGGCACATCAGAGGCGATTTCAGGCCGCCGGATTCGGGCAGCAGATTCGCGGCGGGGATTTCGCAGTCGGTCATCGAAAGACCGGAAGTGACCGAAGCGCGGAGCGACCATTTGCCGTGGATGTCGTAGGCTTTAAAGCCGGGCGTGCCTCTTTCGATGAGGAAGCCGCGGACCCTGTCGTTGTCTTCCGTCTTGGCCCAAACGACAGAGACGTCGGCGATGGTGCCGTTGGTGATCCAGAGCTTTTCGCCGTTGAGGATGTAGCGGTCGCCCTTCTTGACGGCGCGGGTAGTCATGCCGCCGGGGTTGGAGCCGAATTGCGGCTCGGTGAGGCCGAAGCAACCGATGGCCTTGCCGGATTGCAAAAGGGGAAGCCACTTGCTCTTCTGCGCGTCGCTGCCAAAGGTGTAAATGGGATACATAACGAGCGCGCTTTGGACGGAGACGAAGCTGCGCAGGCCGGAGTCTCCGCGTTCGAGCTCCTGCATAACCAGGCCGTAGGCGACGTTGGACATTTCGGCGCAGCCGTAGCCCTTCAGGTTGGCGCCGAAGAAGCCGAGGTCCGCCATCAGGGGAATCAGATGCGTGGGCATCGTGGCTTCGCGGTTGTGCTTCTCGATGATGGGGAGCACTTCGTCGTCCACGAACTGGCGGGCGGTCTGGCGGGCGAGTTTTTCTTCGTCGTTGAGCAGGGAGTCGAATTCGATGAAGTCCACACCGGGAAAGGCGGGCATAGCGTCTCCTTCGTCTACGGGCGCACTTACTGTATCCCCGCACGGGGCGGGCAGGCGTCTCGGCTGGAGTGGGCCTGCGGGCAGGAAACAACCCTGAACCGCCACGCGGAAGGCGTCGTCACGCCGTCGAGCGAATCATTCTAACAAGCGCGCGGAAGGCCAGCAAGAGTCGTTGACGGAATGGGCCGTGTTTGCTATAAACCTTAGCTTTGTGTTGTGCCCGGCGGAGTGAATAGAGCGGCAGACATCTGCTGCCTCAACGGGTTCGGCCTTCAGGCTGGCGGCGAAGTAGATCCCATAAGCGAACAGTGGAACTTCTCAAACAAATCGGCGAGTTTTTCCTCCAAGCTGTGCCCACGGTCATCCTTGTATTCCTGTTCTACCTGTTCCTCCGGGCGAACCTCTTCCGTCCGCTTGAGAAGGTGATGGCGGACCGGAGCGCGCGCATCGAAGGCGCGCGGCGGGAATCGGAAGCCAGCCAGGCGGCGACGCAGGAAAAAGTCCGCGCCTACCAGGAGGCGCAGAAGAAGGCGCGTGCGGAGGTCTATGCGGAGCAGGAAGCCGCGCGGCGCAAGGTACTGGAAGAACGCGCGGCGCTGCTGCGCGAGACGCGCAACCGGTCGAACGATAAGATCCGCGCCGCGAAGGAAACGATTGCCAAGGATCTAACAGCGGCGCGAACGCAAATCGAGCTGGAAAGCCAGACGCTGGGCGCGGAAGTCGCGCGGACCATCCTGGAGCGGCGCCCTCCGACTTCACCGGCGGCGAGAGGCACACAATGAGCTTCCGCCGGCTAATGCATTCCCTTTACGCGATTGGGCTGCTGGTGTGCCTGACGGCAGCGCCGGTTTTCGCCACGGAAGGCGGCGGGGAAGACCCCATCTTTTCGACGGCGGGCTGGGTCTACCGCTTCATCAACTTCGGCGTCATCGTTGCGGGGCTGCTGTGGCTGCTGCTGAAGAAGGCTCCGGCGGCGTTCCACGGCCGGGCCGAGCGAATTGCGTCCTCGATTTCCGAAGCGGCGCAAGCCAAGCAGGAAGCGGAACGGAGATTGCGCGAGGCTGAAGGGAAGTTGGAGCGACTGGATCAGGAAGTGAGAGTGATGCAGGAAAGCGCGCAGCGCGACGCTGCGGCGGAGGCGGAGCGCATCCGCACCACCGCGAAGGAAGAAGCCGCAAAGATTGCGCGCGCTGCAGAGATGGAGATCCTGGCGGCGGAGCGGGCAGCGCGGATGGAACTGAAGGCGCTTGCGGCGCGGCTGTCGGTGGAGCGCGCCGAAGCGGTGTTGCGCGGGGAAATGACGCCGGCCACCGAGGCGGCGCTCTTCCGCGCGTTTGTGAGCGATCTGGGGAGGAGCGCGAATTGAGGGCTGTCGCGCAACGCTACGCCAGAGCTCTGGCGGACGTGGTGATCGAGAAGGGCAGCGCAGAGGCCGTGCGCGTGGAACTGTCCGAGTTCGCGCAGGTGGTGGACGAGTCCGCGGACCTGCGGAATTTTCTGGCGAACCCGGCGGTGACGCGTCCACACAAACAGGCGGTAGTCGAAAAGCTGGTGGCGCGGCTGGACGGAAGCATGACGCTGCGGAATTTTCTTCTCGTGCTCGTTGAGAACCGGCGGGCTGCGCTGGTGAAACAAATTGGCGAGGCGTTCGAGGCGGAACTGCGCGCGCGGCTGGGCGTGGCCAAGGCGGAAGTGACGTCGGCGCGCGAGTTGAGCGGCGAGGAACGGAACGAACTGGTCCGGACGCTCGAGCGCCTGACCGGCAAGCGCGTGGAAGCCAGCTACACGTTGAACCCGGAACTGATCGCCGGGGCGCAAGTGCGCATCGGCTCGACAGTGTATGACGGGTCGGTGCGGGAACAACTGAACCGGATGCGCACCCGGCTGACATCGGAATAGGAGCAGGAATGGCGACGATCAAAGCAGACGAAATTACAAAGATCATCCGCGAGCAGATCGAGAACTACGAGCAATCGTTGGCGGTGGACGAGGTCGGCTCGGTGATCTCGGTGGGCGACGGCATCGCGCGGATCCACGGCCTGGAGAAGGTGATGGCCGGGGAGCTGCTGGCGTTCCCGCACAACGTATTCGGGATCGCGCTGAACCTAGAAGAAGACCAGGTGGGCACGGTGTTGCTGGGGGAATACTCGGAGATCAAAGAAGGCGACGTGGTGAAGCGGACGGAGACGATCATGTCCGTGCCGGTGGGCGAGGCGCTGATCGGACGCGTGTTGAACCCGATGGGGCAGCCGCTGGACGACAAGGGGCCGATCGTTACCGAGCAGCGGAATGCGCTGGAACGGCTGGCGCCGGGCGTAGTGGAACGTCAACCCGTGCGCGAGCCGCTGCAGACCGGCCTCAAGGCAATTGACTCGATGATCCCGATCGGGCGCGGGCAACGCGAACTGATCATCGGCGACCGACAAACGGGCAAGACGGCCATCATCCTGGATACGATCATCAACCAGAAGGGCCAAGACATGATTTGCATCTACTGTGCGATCGGGCAGAAGCGCTCGACGATTGCGCAGGTGATCAAGATCCTGACGGATGCCGGGGCAATGGATTACTCGATCGTGGTGGCGGCGTCGGCCAGCGAGCCGGCCTCGCTGCAGTACATTGCACCCTTTGCAGCGTGCGCGATGGGCGAATACTTCCGCGATACGAAGCGCCACGCCGTCTGCTTCTACGACGACCTTTCCAAGCACGCGCAGTCCTACCGCGAGATCTCGCTGCTGTTGCGGCGTCCGCCGGGACGCGAGGCATTCCCCGGCGACGTCTTTTTCTTACACTCGCGCCTGCTGGAACGCGCGGCGAAACTGAACGACGCGAATGGCGGCGGGTCGCTGACGGCGCTGCCGGTGATTGAAACGCAGGCGGGCGATGTCTCCGCGTACATTCCGACAAACGTGATTTCGATTACGGACGGGCAGATCTACCTCGAATCGGACCTCTTCAACGCCGGCATCCGCCCGGGCATGAACGTAGGCATTTCCGTGAGCCGCGTGGGGGGTAACGCGCAGATCAAAGCGATGCGGCAGGTGGCCGGGCCGCTGCGGCTGGAGCTGGCGCAGTACCGGGCGCTCGCAGCGTTCGCGCAGTTCGGTTCGGAACTCGACCGGGCGACGCAAGCGCAACTGGCGCGCGGCGAGCGGCTGACGGAAGTGATGAAGCAGGACCAGTTCGTGCCGCTGCCGGTGGAAAAGCAGGTCCTGATCATCTTCGCGGGCACGAACGGCTACCTCGATCCCGTTCCGGTCTCCGAGTGTCGCCGGTACGAACAGGAACTCTTCGGCTTCGTGGAGACGAACCACGGTACTCTGCTGAAAGATCTCCGCGAGAAGAAACAGCTTGATGATGCGATCCGCGGCCAAATCACGCGGGCCCTGGACGAATTCAAAGAGCGATTCGCCGCGAGCGCAGCGGCGGCAAGCTAAACGCTGCAAGGGCCAACCCAGGCGAGGCGCCTGAGAACGGCAACAAGGGGAGGTCCAATGGAAAAGACTTGGACAGATTCCATTCTGAACATCTTGCCATTTCTCCTGTTGGTCTTTTTTTGGATTTTCATGATGCGGAACATGAAGTGGGGCAACTTTGGCAAATGGCACAAAATTGCTGAACGGCAGCTCGAACTGCATGAAATGCATATCCAGACACTCAAAGAGACTAACGAACTGCTTAGAAAGCTTTTGGCGAGCCGATCGTAGATGCCGACACTGATTGATTTCCGGCGACGCATCCGCAGCGTGAAGAACACGCAGCAGATCACGCGCGCTATGAAATTTGTGGCGGCGGCAAAGCTGCGGCGGTCGCAAGAGGCAGTGTTTGCGGCACGGCCGTACGCGCGGGAGATGCGGCACGTGCTGCAGTCTGCGATCTCGCGCATCGAGAACCCGCAGCATCTGCTGCTGGCGCGACGGCAGGAGGAGCGCATCCTGCTGTGGCTGGTGACCGGCGACAAGGGGCTGTGCGGGGCATTCAACACGAACGTGATCCGCAAGGGGCTTGAGTTCGCCCGCGAGCACGCGGAGCAGAAGCTGGACGTGATCGCCGCGGGCAAGAAAGGCCGCGACGCGCTGCGGAAGCGGAAAGCGAGCCTTGTGGCGGAGTACGTCAACATTTCCGGAAAAGTGGAGTTTTCGCACGCAAAAGAAATCAGCGGGAAAGTGATCGAAGCGTACAGTGCGGGCGAGATTGACGCGGTGTACGCGATCTATAACGAGTTCAAGAGCGTGCTGGCGCAGCGGCTCATTGTGGAGAAGTTGCTCCCGATCGAACAGGCCGAGCTGCGAAGCCCCGAGCCTGCGGCGATTGTGGATTACATTTACGAGCAGCCGGCGGCGGAGATCCTGAACTCGCTGTTGCCGCGGCACGTGGAAGCGCAGGTATTCCGGGTGCTGTTGGAGTCCGCGGCTGCGGAACACGCGGCGCGCATGACGGCGATGGATTCAGCAACCAACAATGCCGCCGAGTTGATCGACAGCATCACGCTGCATATGAACAAAGTGCGCCAGGCGTCGATCACGAGAGAGATCATCGAAATCGTAAGCGGAGCGGCATCGACGGCGTGAGTTCCGCGCACACGAGCGGGTTTAAAGTCACGAGCAGCAAGGAGAGGGCCATGGCCCAGGAAAAAATCAACACCGGGAACGTCGTGCAGGTAATCGGGCCGGTGGTGGATGTGCAATTCGAAGAAGGCAAGCTGCCGCCAATATTCAACGCGGTGCGGATTACGAGCGAGGGGTTCAAGCTGACGGAGCCGCTGGACCTGGTGACCGAAGTACAGCAGCACCTCGGCGAGGGGCGCGTGCGTTGCGTTTCGATGAAGCCGACCGAGGGCGTCGTGCGCGGAATGAAGGCGATCGACCTCGGCGGGCCGATCACGGTTCCGGTGGGCCGCGGGACGCTTGGACGCGTGATGAACGTGCTGGGCGAGCCGGTGGACAAGCTGGGCCCGGTCAAGAGCGAGTTGCGGTACCCGATTCACCGTCAGGCACCGTCGTTGGAGGACCAGTCCACGACACTCGAGATGTTTGAGACGGGCATTAAGGTGCTGGACCTGGTCGAGCCGTACCTAAAGGGCGGAAAGATCGGGCTGTTCGGCGGAGCAGGCGTGGGCAAGACTGTCGTCATCATGGAGCTGATCAATAACGTCGCAATGAAGCACGGCGGTGTTTCAGTGTTCGCGGGAGTGGGTGAGCGGACGCGCGAGGGCAACGACCTGTGGCTTGAATTTCAGGAATCGGGCGTCATTGATCTGAAGAACACGGAGAAATCCCGCGCGGCGTTGATCTATGGGCAGATGACGGAACCGCCTGGAGCACGTCTTCGCGTGGGATTGACCGGTTTGACCGTGGCGGAATACTTCCGCGACGAGGAAGGGCTGGACGTGTTGCTCTTCATTGACAACATTTTCCGGTTCGTGCAGGCGGGCTCGGAAGTCTCGGCGCTGCTGGGCCGCATGCCTTCGGCGGTGGGCTACCAGCCGAACCTGAACACGGAAATCGGCGAACTCCAGGAGCGCATCACCTCCACCAAGCGCGGGTCGATCACATCGGTGCAAGCGATCTACGTTCCCGCGGACGACTACACGGACCCGGCGCCGGCGGCGACGTTTACGCACCTGGATGCGACCACGAACCTGAGCCGCGACCTAGTGGCGCTGGGCATCTACCCCTCGGTGGACCCGTTGGCCAGCTATTCGCGCATTCTCGACCCGCGCATCGTCGGGCAGGAACATTACACCGTGGCGCGGGCGGTGAAGTCGGTGCTGCAGCGTTACAAGGACCTGCAAGACATCATCGCGATTCTGGGCATTGAAGAACTTTCCGACGAAGACAAGCTGATCGTAGCGCGGGCGCGGAAGATTCAGAAGTTCCTTTCGCAGCCGTTCTTTGTCGCCGAACAGTTCACCGGATTCAAGGGCCGCTACGTGAAGGTGGAAGACACGATCAAGGGTTTCAAGGGAATCGTCGAAGGGAAGTACGACGAAATCCCGGAGCAGGCGTTCTACATGAAGGGCACCATCGAGGAAGTGCTGGAGGCGGCCGAGAAGATGTCGGCGATGGTGTAACGGATGATTGCGACCTCAATTTCGCTCCACGTGGTGACGCCGGAGAGGCAACTGCTCCAGGAAAGCGTGGATTCGCTGCAACTACCGGGGCAGAAGGGCTACCTGGGCATCCTGCCGGGGCATGCGGCGCTGATTACGGAGCTGGGCTACGGCGAACTGAGTTACCGCAAGGGCAAGGATCTGCGGCACCTGACGGTGATGGGCGGCTATGCGGAGGTGCTGGCCGACCGGGTGATCGTGCTCGCCGAGGTGTCGGAGCGGGCCGAGGAAATCAACGTGGACCGGGCGCGCGCGGCCAAAGAGCGCGCCGAGAAACTCATGGGCAAGCCCGGCGACAAGGATGTGGATTGGGACGTCGCCATGCTGGCGCTGCGTCGCGCGCTCATCCGGCTACAGGTGGCCGCGAAGGGAGGCGCGGTGGCCGCGGCGGAGGATCACCATACCGCGCCGTAAGAATCCTCCCCCCACAGCCGGGCATCCCATCGATATGACCAAACCGCAGATCACCATGTACACGACCGCGTGGTGCGGTGACTGCGATCGCGCCAAACAGTTTCTAAAAGAGCGCGGCGTGGAATACTACGAAGTGAACATTGATGAGACGCCGGATGCGGAAGAGTTGGTGCTGCGCGCGAATAACGACCGGCGGAAAGTGCCCACCTTCGAAGTGAACGGGCGATATTTTTCCTGCAGCCCGTTCGATCCCTACAAGCTCTCGGAAGAACTGAACATCCCGCTGAATCCGTGAGAGCCGATTGGCCGACGTTTTCTAGTTGAATCCAGCGCCGCGTGTCATCACGCCGGCGACGTGCATGTCTGAATTCAGCAGGACAAGATCAGCGTCGGCACCGGGGGCGAGGACGCCTTTGGTGAGTTCAAGGCCGAGCAAAGTGGCGGGATTCAACGTAAGCATGCGGGCGGCGTCGGGGAGAGGGACGCCGAGAGCGACGACGTTACGCAGGGCGCGGTCGAGCGTAAGGGTGCTGCCGGCAAGACGGCCGTGGATATTGCGGCAGACGCCGCCAGAGACGGTGACCTCGAAAGTGCCGAGGCGATAAGTGCCGTCGGGCATGCCTGCAGCGGAAGTGGCGTCACTGACGAGGACGACGCGTGCGGCGCCCTTGGCGGCGAAGAGTAGGCGCATGGCCGCAGGATCCACGTGGACGCCGTCAGCGATCAGCTCGGTGGTGACATCCGGGGACGTCAGGACGGCGCCGAGCACGCCGGTTTCGCGATGCGAAAAGGGCCGCATGGCGTTGAAGACGTGAACGGCGTGACGCGCGCCACGTTGAATGGCGGCCTGCGCTTCGTCGTAAATGGCGTCGGTGTGGCCCATCGCGACGACGAGCCCTTCAGCGCGGGCGGCGTCCACAAGGTCGAGCGCGCCCGGAAGTTCAGGGGCCAGCGTCAGAATTTTCCCGCAGCCAGCGGCGGCGCCGAGCATCCGGCTCAGCGAAGAAGCGGACGGCACGGCAATCCAATCTTCTGGATGGACGCCGCGGCGGGCATGGCTGATGAACGGACCCTCGAAGTGAATGCCGAGGATTTCGGCTTCGGGAGCGTCGCCGCCGGGAGGCGACTTGTCGCGGATGAAGCGGGCAATGCCCTCAAGGCTGTGGCAGGTGGGGTCGAGGGCGGCCGTGACGGTGGTGGCGACAAGTGAAGTGGTGCCGAAGCGGGCAGCCGTGCGGGCCACAGCGTCCAGCGCGGCAGGATCGGCTTCCATGACATCGTGGCCGCCGGCGCCGTGGATGTGGACGTCCACAAAGCCCGGGACAATTGTCATGCCAGGCGCGCGGATTTCGCAGGCCCCCGGCGGGACGCGCACGGAATCGCGGCGGCCGACGGCGGAGATGCGGCGGTCCTCAACGAGAACGACACAGTCGGTAATTTCCTCGAGAGGTGTCAAAGCGCGATCGGCGTAGATGGCGGTAGCCGTCATGGACGCGGTAAATGGTACTTGAAGGACAGAAGAAAGTCATAACCCGGCCCCGAAAAGGCCGGGACGTTCCGCTTTGCAGCCGGGCAGAAGAACGATAAACTGCCAAGCCTCAGTTCGACGGGAGGAATCTGGATGGCAAAGGATAAGAGATTCGTGGCATGGAAGCGTCACCACCGGCGGCGCAAAGCGGCGAAGGCGAAGGTGAAGCTCTACGAGCACGGCAAGTTGCCCCACGAGAAGCTGCCGATGCTGGCGAAGGAATTCCTACGTCGCAAGCGGCGCGGCCAGGCGGCGACAGCGGCATAAACACAACGGGCAGGGCGCAGGGCCCTGCCCATTGAAGTGTGTTCAGGCGTGGCGAAAAGCGGTCAGCTTTTCGGTTTGGCGGCTTCGGCCTTGGGCTCCGGAGCCATTTCGATGGCCTTTACCTTGATGGTGTCGCCATCAACCGAACCAGTCACTTTCACGAAATGGCCGGCGTGCTCGACGAGTTTTTCCTGGGGATCGAGCGTGTAAACTTTCTTGTCGGCGGGATTGTAGAGCGCCCACTTGGCCCCGCTGTCCACGCACTTCTTGGCGCAAGCAGCGTGATCGGCGCGGGCACCCCTGGCCCCGCACGCGCTATCGGTGACCCAACCCGTCCAGGAACCTTCCTTGCCCTTATCTGACGCCAGGCTGATGCCTGCAACTAGCACCAACGCCAGGCAACAAACCAACAGACGCTTCGTCATAACACTTTCCCCCTCTTCGCAGTGTTTGAGATTACCCCGAACAGAGCAGGACAAGGACTTTGGCATAATTCCAGTTCCTTGTCCAGATTGCCCACCTGAATAGATTCACTTGCGGCAGTGCGGGATGCACGGAAGAAAAAAGGGGAGGATCCGGGTAGGGGATCCTCCCTGTGTGGGGTGCCCCGCTCTGGCCGGAAGGGATTACTTGCCGGAGGCGGGCGCGGAAGCCTTCGGGGCGCTCAGGTAACCGACGACCTTGTTCTTGCCCACCTGGTTGACGACGAGCTCGAGAGGAGCGCGCGCGCCGCGGGTGTAGAAGTAGATCGGCTCGTTCACCGAGCGGTTCTTCTTCTCCAAGCGGAGATCGTCCGCGAAGAGAGCGATGGTGAACTGGTTCCTTTTCGTGTTGGTGTTGCGGAGCTCGACCATGATGCTGCCAAGCTTCTCGCGAATGCCCTTGCCATTGAGAGTGAACTCGAAGTAGTCGCGCTGGCCGAGGCGGCGGAGCTGCTCGATCTCCTCGTGGTTGCGGGCGATCAGAGTGCCCAGCTCGCCCTTGGCCATCTGGAGATGCTGCTTGGTGGCTTCGAGGTCGGTACGCACCCCGGAGACGTCGCCACTCAGAGCCTTCACGTCGGCCGTGCTGGCTTTGGCGGCCAGCTCGGTGCGGACAGAGGCCTCCATCTCTTCGAGGTGCTTGTCGTACTGTTCTTGGAATTGCTTGCCCTGCTTGCGGGCGCGGGAGAGCTCACCCTGGGTGAGCTTGAGGCGGTCGGTGACCCCGCTCAGTTCCCCTTGCGCCTGGGCGTTGGTTTCTTCGGTTTGCTTCAGTCGTTTGCTGAGGACATCCACGGATTCGCGCAGGGTTTTGACTTCGGCCTGCAACTGGGCTGAAAGCCCCTGCTCGATGCTGCTGGCGCGGCTCGACGCACTGTAGCCCGCACCGAGCGCGAAGATGGACAGCACAGCCACGACGGCCACGGTGAGAATCAGCCAGCGCGGCGTGCCAGTGGATTCAGTGACCACAGATTCACGTTCTTCAAACATGTTCTTTCCCTTTCGAAATACCCTTGCGCCAATGCACAGAGCACGCGGCACACCAAAAGGGCGTGAGCACGACACGGCGCTATCCTGCACATTACAAGGCGGTTACTTGTGATTCGAGGCGGGAGTGGGAACTAGGCAGTCGTACTAGGCCTTGCAGTTTTTACGCGAAGCCGATAGTTTCTGCGGTTCCGGGGGAGCTTCCCACATTGGAGGAATGACAAATGATTACGCGTCGGCGGTTTTTCAGTTCGCTCGGAATAGCCGCAGGGACAGCCGCGGTGCTGGGCGCCACGGAACTTGGCACGGAGATGAAGACGGGGCAAGTGGCGTCGCTGAAGCCGCCGTTTCGGCTGCCGGTGGAATGGTACCGCGCGACGGTGAAGCGGTTCCAGGAGCGGCTTGGGGCGCTGGGGCTGGGCGGAGCCATCGTCTCCGACCCGTTGAATCGGAATTATCTGACGGGAATTTTTTTGACGGAAACGGAGCGGCCGAATTTTCTGTTTGTGCCGGCCACGGGCGAGCCGGTGGCGTTCATCCCGGGGCTGGATCGGGACATGGCGGGGTCGTGGTGGGTGAAGGAATTTGAGTGGTACTTCGATTATCCGCACGCGGGCGAATACGACAAAGTGGTGTGGAAGGCTGGAGCGCAGGAAGATCTTTTCAAGTGGATGCTGAAGGGGCTGGCGAAGCGCGGATTCGGCAATGCGAAGCTGGGGATTGACCGTGAGCCGACGCCGTCCCTGGCGAAGCGCTTCCGCGAGGCGCTGCCGGAAGCAAGCTTGAACGACATTGCGAAGGAACTCCTCGGGATGCGGCAGGTGAAGACGCGGGAAGAACTGGAGTTGACGCAGAAGGCGATTGACCTCCACGACGCGATGCTGGCGTTTGCGCGCGGGTTCATCCTGGAGAACGGCACGAAGGTCACCGATTTTGGCGTGCGCAGCGCGACCGAAGAGTTCGGCACGCGGACGCTGATGGCAGCCATGGGCAGCGAAGTCGACGGGAAGGCGCACCACGCGGTGGGCATCAGCCTGGAGTTTACGTGCCGCGCGGGCGTGGCAACCGCGTATCCGCACCCGAACCAGTTTTTCTACGCGAGAATCGCACCGGGGCAGGCGGTGCAGATCTCGTCGGTGATCAAAATCGGCGGGTACGGCGGGGAAGGCTACCGCGCCCTGCACGTCACTCCGATGAACGACCTGCAGAAAAAGATGTGGGACGTGCACACGGAAATGACGCTGAAGCAGGCGGAATTCTCCAAGGCCGGTGCGAAGTGCAATGCGGTGGCGGAAGCGACGCTGGCCATCGCACAGAAGGCGGGGATGGAGAAATACGTCTATCACCGGCCGGCGCACGGGCAGGGCATGGAGGGTCACCAGGCGCCCTATCTGTCGCTGGGGGACGACACGATGCTGGTGGAGAACATGACGGTTTCGAATGAGCCGGGGCTTTACAACCTGGAAGGCGGCTACGGGTACAACCACTCGAACTGCGTGCACGTGCAACGGAAGCGCGGCGTAATCATGAACAAGGCGCCACTGACGCAGGAGTTCTGCTGGCTGAGGATCTAGCCAGATGGAGAGAATGTGCTGTCAGACGTACTCCCGAAGAGCCAAAAGAGACGAGGAATCACGCAACCCACGGAGCGGCCTAACCGAGAGATTCTTCGCTGCGCTCGCAGTGTCAGCGGAAGCATTCGCGGGCTTCCCCGCTAGAATTTTCCAGCGGGTGAATCAAATGTGCCGTTGCCATCCCGGTCGATCCAGATCGGGTTGGTGATGGCGAATGGCGTATTCGCCCGACCTTTCCAGCTCGGCAGCACGGGATCCATCGGGCGGCTCCCGCGCACGGCTACGACCACCCAGGTGTCCGACGTCGGCGAGAACTCCACGATCAGGGTCGCCGGTGATTTGGACCCCGCCATTTGGATCACTTTCAGTTCCTTTCCATTGGCGAAAACCCGGAGGGTGTCCATCGGCCCCATCCACTCGGGCCACTGTACGTGAATCTCCAACTTGACTGTGCCTTTGCTGGGGGGAATCGAAAGCATGTCACCGATGCGCGATTGTTCCCCCGCCGTGAACGAGACAAAAGGACCGTTCGACACCACGACTCGATGGTGCTTGATCGCCTGGACCACGGCCCGTTCGCTGGTCTTTCTCGCACCCGGTCCGTTCAGCCCCTTGATCGTCGTGGCCGGGCTGAGGAAGACGTAGTTCCGCGGGTAGCCCACTTCCTGCGTGGCCACAGCATGGGAGTCGGAATTTCCAACGGCGGTGAACCGATAGCCTCGATTCAAGAGAGCGAACCAGTCCTTCAAGATCATGTCCGTGGCAAAGTAGTCTTCCCCGCTCCACAACCCGTTCATGATCTCCAGGGCGTCGAAGTTCAGCGAAAAGCCGCGCGCCTTGGATCCCTCCAAGTCCGCTACGTCCAATTGCACGCTGTCGAAGTAAGCATGCTTCTGATACGGCCAGCGCGGATGATTGACCTGGACTACATTGCTCCGCCCCCCATTCTGAGCGCGCGCCTCGGCAAAAAACGTCTCCGGAGTCTTGTTCCGCACATCCATTGCGCCACCCCAGCGACGATCAGGCCGGTAGAGCACAGGGAAAACGTTGAAATGCCCCCATTTCACCGTGGTGAGCTCATCGCCAGCCAGCGAGAAGAGTTTCGAGGTGAGACCGAGATTTCGGATGGTGGAGGAGTAGTCGGAGATGACGTTGTGGTCGGTGGAAGCGACGATCTGAACTCCTTCGGCCACCAGGCTCGTCACGCGATCGGGCAAGGACACCGTGCTATCGTCGCTGGGGCTGGCGTGGACGTGGAAATCAGCGGTGAACCAGCCTGGCGTCGAGAGTTCGCGACGGAGCGTCATCCGGAGTGTCGTCTCCGCGCCGGCGCTGACGGTCACATCGCTCCAAGCCACCCCAAACGCCAGTCCGTGCGTCGCCGCAACGCGGTAATGGCCAGGCGGGACCGCAAACGCGCCGGCGCCAGTCACCGTGAAGACATTGTTGAGTGCTCCCGCCGCTTTGTCGGGGCTGCCCAAGTAAGGGTTGGGGCCTTCGGGCAACGTAACGACCAGCTTTGCCGGCAAGAGTTCATCGGTTTCGGCATCCCGCACCTCAAAACGCACAACTCCCCGCGCTCCGAATCCAAAATCGACAGCCGTCGTCTTGTCCGGTTCCACGTCGATTTTCCGGGGCTGGGCAGCCGCTCGGCCGGGCGCCGTCGCTGACACAACAAACGAACCGGGTGGGACGCGTGCCACAAAGTGTCCCCATCCATCGCTGGTCGTCGTCAGGAAAGGCGACACCGTTTCGGTGCTGAGAATAATGGTTGCCGCCGGAATCGGCGCGTTCGTTGCTTCCTCGCGCAAATAGCCGTCGATGGTTCCGAGCGGTATGCGGTTAAGGGAAAGCAGCACCTCCACGGCGGAAGCGACACTCCCTGTCCCCACCGACAAGTATCTCTTGAAGACGAACGGATGATGCGGGTTGAGGGTGACGTGGCGGAGATAGCTGTCCGTCCAGGTCGAATGATTCATGGAATCAAATTGGGGAGCGTCCACCGCATAACCGTAGCTGATCTTGTCTCCTTGTGCGGCCACCCAAGGGAATGATTGATTCACGTTCAACAACTCGTAGCCTACACCGGGAGCAAAATTATCGGTCACACCCCACTGCACCGCATCACCCACGGCGTAGTCCCCGATCACCTCATCACTCTGGTTTGCGAGCGTGGTAACGATCGTGATGAAGCGGTCGTGCGGTCCCATCTGGTAATCCGTGACCACTTTGATGTTTGGGGCCCCGAGGTCGTGCCCGGCCGCGCGGACCACCGCCAGCTCGCCGTCGCGCCCATCGCGCAACACTTTGACGCTCGTGTAATGCGCCTGGTTTGGCCAGTAGGTGTTGAGCAGCGTGTAGAAATGGGTGAAACCGTCGTAGTTGTCAGCGGTACGCGCGATGTCAAGGATATTGCCGCCTGAACTCGAGAACGCGTAAGCATAGTCTGCCGCGGAAATCACCGCTTTGATCTCCGCATTCATCAGCAGAAAATGGCCCACCTCGCCCTTGGCTTCGGGACCCCGGCACAATTCCGCCCGGCGCTCGATCTTCTTGGCCATGAGGACGGTGTGCGCCGCAAGGATTCCGTGCGGGGGAAAAGTTGAGCCCAACAGGAAAAGAAGGACAAAGATGGTCAAGACAGACCAGCGGCCCAATTGCGGCTGGATCTCTACATTCACGGGAGGCTCCTCGCTGAGAGATGTCGAAATGCATGGAGAAGTCTGGCTCGCTGGATTCCTGCGTGCGTCCAATCAACGCCTGGAATCACGGTGTCGACCCCTGCTTGCGGAGCGCCCCCGGCCTTTTCGGGGAGGAAGAATTCGTCAGAGCACTGTACTCCCGGCTGGCCCGGACCGATACCGTGCCGCCACGGTCCCATTTACCGAGTGATGACCATGTTTTGGAGTGCGGCGATGCGCTTTTCGAGCGGCGGGTGAGTGTTGAGCGGGCTGCTGAAAACTGAGCCGGCGCTGAGCGGCGCAACGATGTAGAGCGACGACGTGGACGGATTGGTGTCCATGGGGATGCGCTTGTTGTACGCGCCAAGCTTCTCGAGCGCGCGGATCAAGCCAAAGGGATGGCCGACGATCTGAGCGGCGGAAGCGTCGGCCGCAAATTCCCGCTGGCGCGAAATGGCAAGCTGGATAAACACCGCAGCCAGCGGCGCCAGGAAGAGCATCAGCAGGGCGCCCAGGCCGCCACCGCCGCGGTTATCGTCGTCGCGGTAGCCGCCGAAGATCATCGCGAAGCGGCCCATCATAGCAAGGTGGGTGATCGCGCCCGCAATCGTGGCGGCCACGGAGGCGGTGAGGATGTCGTAGTTGCGGACGTGCGAAAGCTCGTGAGCGAGGACGCCTTCGATCTCTTCGTCGGTCATCACCTGCATCAGGCCAGCAGTGACGGCGACGGAGGCATTTTTAGGATTGCGGCCGGTGGCAAAGGCGTTCGGCGCAGCTTCCGGGATGAGATAGAGCTTGGGCATGGGCAGATGGGCCATGCCGCAGAGGCGGTCCATGATCTGGTAAAGGCGCGGGGATTCTTCGCGCGAAACCGGCTGCGCGCCGCTCATGGACAAGGCAATCTTGTCCGAGAAGAAGTATGCGACGCCGTTCATCACGACGGCGATGACCAGAGCAAAGGTCATGCCCCGCTGGCCGCCAATCAACTGCCCGCCGAAAAGCAACAGCAGGGTCAGTGCGGTCAACAGCATGGCAGTCTTAAACGTGTTCATGGGTTTCCTGATTTACCCCCAAGATTCAGTGTAGAGACGCGGGGTGCGTCCGTCAAATCGCGTGCGCCATCTATTTGATGCGACCGCTTCGTGGGCGGCGGCATAGCTGAACTTCACCGGACTTCTGAGCCGGCAGCGAGCGGGGGCCGAAGGCGAACTTCGGCCCCCGCAACTATGCGGTTTACTTGCCATTCGAGGTGACGCTGACCTTCACCTGCTTGGGCTTGGACTCCTCGCGCTTGGGCAGGTTCACGGTGAGAACGCCGTTGCGGTATTCCGCCTTGATCTGGTCGGTGTTCACCGTGTCGGGCAGGGAGAAGCTGCGGCTGAAGGCGCCGTAAGCGCGCTCCATGCGCAGATAGTTGTCCTCGGAGACGTTCTTTTCAAGCTTACGCTCTCCGCGGATGGTCAGCATGTTGTTCTCGATGCGGATGTCAATGTCCTTCTCATTCAGGTCGGGCAGGTCCGCGCGGAGCACCAGGTCGTGCTCGGTCTCGTAGATGTCCACAGCCGGCGACCATGCGGTGAGGGCGGAGTCAGTATCTGGAACCCGGAAGAAGGAATCCTCGAACATGCGGTTCAGGTGTTCGTGGAGCGTGTTGAGTGTCCGGAAAGGGTCGCGACGAATGATGGAAACCACGTTTTCTCCTCCTGATTGATCTGCAGCATAGCTTAGTCATAGCAAAGCATAAAACATGAGCATAATGATGTCAAGTAATTTCTTTCGACACGAAATATGGTGAAAACAAAGTTTTGTGTGGCTACAAGACCTTGATTATAAAACACTTCAAATAATGAGTTTCTGGAACTGTGAGAAGGATTGGGTGGTCGCGAGACTGCGTTCTCCGCTCGACAACAGCCGCAATTCTGCGCGCGTCATTGGCGGCTTCCGTGATGATCTCAAGGAAGAGATGTTCGGGGATATGGTGAGAGCAAGAGCAGGTGACCAGGTAGCCGCCTGGACGAAGGAGTTTCAAGCTGCGAAGATTGATTTCCTTGTAACCGCGGCGGGCAGCGGGGACGCTGGCACGATTCTTGGCGAAGGCCGGCGGATCGAGAAGGATCATGTCGAAGCGGCGGCCCTGTTCGTCGCACTGTTTCAAGACGTCGAAGGCGTTGGCTTCGCGAAAGGCGACATTGGTGATTTGATTGAGCGCCTGGTTGCGGCGACCAGCTTCGACGGCGGTGGGGGAAAGGTCAATGGCTTCAACGTGCTGGCATTTGCCGGCGAGAGTCAGGGCGAAGCCGCCGTTATAGGTGAAGCAGTCAAGCACCTCGCCGGAAGCATACTCGGCGGCGGCGCGGCGGTTTTCGCGTTGGTCGAGGAAGCCGCCGGTCTTCTGTCCCTTGAAGAGGTCGAAGTGGAAGCGGACGCCATTTTCCAGGGCGATGACTTCGGGCGGGACTTCCCCGGCGAGGAGGGAAACCTTCTGGTCGAGCCCTTCGAGGAGGCGGACTTTCGGGTCGTTGCGCTCGACGATGCCGCGGGGGGAGAAGATTTCCTCGAGGATTTCAACGATTTCGGTTTTGCGGCGCTCGGTGGCCTGGCTCAACGTCTGGATGACGAGGTAGTCGGCGTAGCGGTCCACGATGAGGGAGGGGAACTGGTCGGCCTCGCCATAGACAAGGCGGCAGACCTGGGTGTCCTCGACGACGCGCTCGCGGAAAGCAGCCGCGGCGCGGATTCGCGCGGCAAAGAAGTTGCGGTCCATGGGGACGTCGTCGCGCGTGATGAGGCGCACGGAGATCTGGGACCGTTCGCTGTAGAAGGCGCGACCGAGGAAGCGTCCGCGCTCATCACAGACGCGGACGGCATCGCCGGGACTTGCATCGGTGCCGCGGATATCGCTGCGGTACACCCAGAGGTGTCCGGCGAAGAGGCGTTCAGCGCCGCGCTGAGTGATGACCACCTGCGCTTCCGCCACGGAAGCTTCCTTTAATCGAACTTGCCGTGTGGTTCGTTAGAGTAAAAGATGTTATGCACGTGGGGTGGCCGCAACCACCCTGCGGGCCCCGGGAGGCCCCGAAACCATACGGTTCTGCCCCCTGATAGCACACTTCCGGGGAAGATTCCAGCGTGGAGCGGGAAAGAGGCAGGGGCGGCGGGGGATGCATTGGCGATGAAACTCTCAGAGTTCGATTACGGATTGCCGCCGGAGCGCATTGCGCAGCGGCCGCTGGCAGACCGGGCGAGCGCGCGGATGCTGGTGATGGAGCGCGAGGGCAAGCGTCTTGAAGACCGCTGTTTTCGTGAGCTTCCCGGAACGCTGCGGGGCGATGAATTGCTGGTCGTGAACAACACGCGGGTGCTGCCGGCGCGGCTGTTCGGGCAGCGGCGAGGCATCCGCGCAGAGCAGGCCGGGAAGCACAACCGGGGCTACCTGACGGCAGAGATCGAGGTGTTGCTGACCCGGCAGGTGGCGCCAGATGTGTGGGAAGCGCTCGTGCGTCCGGGGCGAAAGATGCGCGTGGGCGAGCAGGTGGTGTTCGGGGGCGGGGAGATGGAAGCCGAAGTTGTGGGGCGCGGGGAGTTAGGCCTGCGGCGGCTGCGATTCTCAGCGAGCGGCGGGGTGAGGGAGGCGATTGAGCGGTTGGGGCACACACCGCTGCCGCCATATATCGAGCGCGCCGACGATGAGGCCGACCGGGCAGACTACCAGACGATCTTCGCGCGGGAGAATGGCGCGGTGGCGGCGCCGACGGCGTCACTGCATTTCACGCCGGAGGTTGTCGAGCAGCTGAAGGCGCGCGGGGTGGAGTTGTGCGAGATCACGCTGCACGTGGGGCTGGGCACGTTTCAGCCGATTCACACGGAAGAGATTGAGCAGCACCGGATTCACAGCGAGGTATACGAGATTTCGGAGTCGACGGCGGAGCAAATTGCGCGGGCATGCGACGCGAAGCGGCCGGTGCTGGCGGCAGGGACGACGGTGGTGCGGGCGCTGGAGGACGCGGCGAAGAAGAGCGGGCCAGGAGGGCCTCCGGTGCGGGCAGGAAAAACGGAGGCGGAGATTTTCATCCGACCGGGACACGAGTTTCAGATCGTGGATCAATTGCTGACGAATTTCCACTTGCCGAAGTCGAGCCTGCTGGTGCTGGTAGCGGCGTTTGCGGGGCGGGAGCGTATCCTGCGGGTCTACGACCACGCAATCGCGCAGGGCTACCGGTTCTATAGTTATGGTGACTGCATGCTGATCCGCTGAGGCTGGGGGGAGGAGGAAGGGAAAGGCGCGCTTGGGTTCATCACCCTTCCACTCGTCCCGTCCCGGAGTGGAAACGCTGCCTCCGTCCGAAGCGCTGGAATACGGGTCGCCGGAGACGAGGGACGAAACGCGGAAACACAAGCGAGCCGCGGGGACAGAACCAGAGATGAGTGGTACAAGTCGCACGAGATGCCGGAACTTACGGCCGCGGAGCGATTCGAGGGAGTGAAGGATTGTCGCATGGGCGGCGCGTGCGCTTCGGTGGATGCAAGTGGCAACGGCTTCGTCTATAATCGCGGCCCTGCCACTGTGGAGCACTGCCCAGCCGGTGCAGGAAGCGACAGATGCGCTACCTGGTATTGAGCGACATTCATGCGAATTTGACGGCGCTCGAAGCGGCGCTGGCGGCCGCCGAGGGCCGTTGGGACCGCGCCGTGTGCCTGGGCGACGTGGTAGGGTACGGTCCGGACCCGAACGAAGCAATCGACCGCGTGCGGAAGCTGGTGGTGGCGTGCATCCGCGGCAATCACGACAAGGCAAGCTGCGGCCTGGACAGCGCCGAGGACTTCAATCCGGTGGCGAAACGCGCGGCGCTGTGGACACGCGAGCAACTTCGGCCGGAAAACTTGGTGTACCTCCAGCAGTTGCCGCAAGGGCCGATCGAAGTTGAAGGCATTTCGCTGATGCACGGTGCGTGGCATGACGAAGACGAATATGTGTTTGCGCCGGCGCAGGCGCTCGACGGTCTGCTGGGCGCGCCGACGGCGGTGAGCTTCTTCGGGCACACGCATTTCCAGGGCGGGTTTTCGTTCGTGGACAATACGCTTGAGGTGATTCAACTTCGGGCGGCAGAGGACATTAGTTTTGCCGCGCTGCAGATCCATCCGAGCACGCGGTACTTGCTGAATCCAGGTTCGATCGGACAGCCGCGGGACGGCGATCCGCGGGCGGCGTTTGCCGTGGCCGATCTGGGGCACAGCGTGGTGGAGTTCTGGCGCGTGCCGTACGATATCGAAGCGGTGCAACTGCGCATGACGGACGCCGGGCTGCCGGAACCGTTGGTGATGCGGCTGTCATACGGAAGGTAAGAAGAAGTTGCAGAGCCGCAGAATTTCAGAGTTGGGAATTCCAGCGTTTCACCCGCAGACCTTCTGATTCAACAGCCGCGCCGGGAAAACTCCATGATCGAGGAAAAACAGAACCGGTTTCCGATGCCGCTGGTGGCCGGGGTCATTATAGTGGGCCTGCTGGTGATCCTGCTCTACTGGCTGACGAAGCCCGGAGCGCAAAGCGGAGCGGCTGGCGGAGACAAGCCTCTGGCGCTTGGGGAAGCGGAGAAGACCTACGCGGAGCGGATTCACATCAGCGATCTGCGGATGAGCCGCTCGATGAACATGCTGAGCCAGGAGTTCACCTACGTCAGCGGCATGCTGGCGAACGACGGGACGCGCGTGATCCGCGACATTGAGCTGACCACGGAATTCCGAGACCAATTCAACCAGGTGGTGCTGCGCGATACGCAGCGGCCGTTCGGCACGGCGACGAAAGCGGGCGAGCCGCTGCCGGCAGGGCAGCGCCGTGCGTTTCAACTTACCTTCGAGCACGTGCCCGCCGACTGGAACCGGGAGTATCCCACGATCCGCGTGAGCGGGCTGATACTGGAATAGGCCGGGTTGTTCGCTCCCTTGCAGTCCGGGAGTGCCACATCACTTTCCCAGCCTCTCACATGAAGCAATGACACTGCCCGGGGTCCCCGTCCGGGAAGGCAAGTCACAAGTCGTTTGTGCTGCGAAATCTGATTTACGGTTCTATAATCGCGGCCAATGAGCAACCTCTCAGAAACAAGCTCCGATTTGAGCCGGGCGTTGGCCGCGCTGCAATCCGCGGGCGAGGCGGAGGTGTGCGAAGACGGCGAGCGGCTGGCGGAACTGACGCAGTTTCAGTACGAGGTGCGGCAACAGGGCAACGCGACGTTTCTGCATTTGTGGTCGGAGGAGCGCAACCTGGTGCGGCGTGTGCTGCGCGTTGCGGAGGACGCGGCCGGAAGATTTGTGCTGGACGTGCAACGCTTCGGGAAGAGCAAGCCGGGCAAACTTGAGTTTCTTGCCGCAACAGGGCGTCCGGCAGCGCGGGTGTCGCGGGAAAAATTCCGGGCGCGCTTCCGGCGGCTGCTCCTCACGCAGTTTCCGGACGAGCAGATCGAGACGCTGACTTCGGCGCCGGACCTCGAGCACTCGTTTTCCGGGTCGTACACGCGCGGGGTGACGCACCGCGGCCAGCGCGCGTGGGCGGTGCTGGGCGTGTCGAGTGCGGAAGACGCTTCGACCATTGATGCAGCCCTGACCTTCGGCCTGTTGTGGCTCGACTGGACACGCGGCCACGCGGGGCGGCGCGTGGTCGAGGGGTTGCGGCTGATCCTGCCGGAGGGAAGCGCGCGGGTGGCAGCGCACTGGCTGCATGCCATCGTGCCGTCAGCCAACGTTGAATTGTACGAGCTGCACGAAGCGGCGTGGCGGCTGCGGCGGGTAGATCCGCGAGATGCCGGCAACCTGCTGACATGGCTGACGCCGCGGCGCGAAGCGGAGGAGACGCGCGCGGCGGCGCGGGGAGCGGTTGAGCAGACGATGGCGCTCGCTCCGGGAGCGATTGACGCCATCGTGCCGCCGGGAACGCGCGAAGTGGCGCTGCGGTTCCGCGGGCTGGAGTTTGCGCGCTGGCAGGGTGGGCGATTGCATTACGGGCTTTGTGGCGACCGGCGCGCAACGAAAACAAAACACCGCCCGACGCTGGAGGCATTGGTCCAGGAGATGGAAAGATTCCGCAACCCGCTAGCGCCGGACAAGAACCATCCGCTCTACCGCGCCGCCGCGGAGCGCTGGCTGGAATCGTTGGCGCTCGAGGACATTACGAGGATTGACGCGCGGCTCGATGCGGCGCACGTCTATCCGCAAGTGCCGGCGCTTTCCGGTTCGGGGCCGGATTCCGCCGGCGCCGGGCGCGGCGTGATGGATCTGCTGGGCGTGACGCATGAGGGGCGGCTGGCGGTGATTGAGCTGAAGGCGTCTGAGGACATCCACCTGGCGATGCAGGGCATGGACTACTGGCTGCGCGTGCGCTGGCACTTGCAACAGGGCGACTTCCCACGCTATGGCTACTTCACCGGAGTTGAGCTGCAGCCTAAGCCGCCGCTGCTTTACCTGGTGGCGCCGGGGTTCCGCTTCCATCCGGCAACGGACACGCTGCTGCGTTACATCTTGCCGGAAGTGGAGTGCGTGCGCGTGGGGCTGAACGAGGACTGGCGGCAAGGGCTGAAAATTGTGTTCCGGCAATAGCCGATTTGGGAAGTTCCCAAAAAAGAAAAGAAGCAGCTTCGACATAGCCTCCGCTGCTTCCCGGGGTGTTTCGAAGTGGTCTTAGTGAATTAGACGCCGAATTGTGACAGAGGTTGCCAGGCGACGTGCGTGGCCGCAACGCCATATAATCAAAGAACTTAAAAAAAGAGAAGCAGCTTTGGCAGAGCCGCGGCTGCTTCCCGGGGTGTGTCCTTGAAGTGGTCTTATCTAGTTCGATGCAGGTGTAACGAAAAGGTTGCATCGTGGCGGGGCGCGGCGTTGGCACGGTCTCAGTTTTGTGTCATGATTTCCGCCACTGGCGACGGGGTGCCAGCGCGCCTTCCGTAAGGACTGTCCGCATGTACTTACGCTTCTGGGGAGTGAGAGGGTCCACGCCGACGCCGCAGAGCAGCAACATGCGCTATGGCGGGAATACCTCCTGCGTGGAGTTGCGCACGCGCGACGGTATTTTCGTCTTCGACTGCGGCACCGGGCTGCGGCTGCTGGGCCACAGCCTGCGCAAGGAGTTCGGCAAGCGCCCGATCAAAGCGCGCGTCTTCCTGAGCCACTTCCACTGGGACCATATCCAGGGAATCCCTTTTTTCTCTCCACTTTACAGCCAGCAAAACTACTTTGATTTTCACTCGTTTCAGTCCACCGAGACCAACGTGCGGCAGGCGCTCGAAGATCAGATGATCAACCCCTACTTCCCGGTGGACATGCGGGCGATGCTGGCGCGGCGGTACTTCCACGTCATCGGTGAGGAGACGCACTCCTACGACGGGCTCTCCATCATCAGCAAGCGGCTGAACCATCCGCAGGGCTGCATGGGCTACCGCATCGAGCACAACGGCAAGGTGATCGTGTACGCCACGGACAACGAACCCGGCAATCCCGAAGGCGACCAGAACGTCCGTGCGCTGGCGCAGGGCGCCGACGTCTTCATCTACGATTCGCAGTACACCCCGCACGAGTACAAGACGACCAAGAAAAACTGGGGCCATTCGACCTGGGAAGAAGCCGTCAACATCGCCCGCGAAGCCGACGTGAAGAAACTCGTTCTCTTTCACCACGACCCCGACCACGACGACGCTGCGGTGGACGCCATCCTCCGCCAGTCCCGCCGCAAGTTCCGCTCCGCCCTCGCCGCCAAAGAAGGCTTGACACTGCGATTGAAGTAATTCTGTTCACTTTGCAATCCCACCCTTGCCGGTTGCCCCGCGGCAAAGGCGGGCAAAACTCAACGTATTGCGCGGAAATGAACTGACGTGGGCAGATAGCCCACCGTTTCATAGCCTAAAAGGCTCCTGGGGGCACCCCATCCTCGCTGCGGCGAGGATGGGAGGGCGTTGTAGCGCCGCCCGGAACTTGTCCCGACGCCTATTGTCGGGAGGGCGGCCTTTCCGTTTGAACGCGAATCCGCAAACAGGAAAGACGCAGAGCTGCCCACCTAAAGGTGAGCGTAACAGAGTTTGTCAAAGTTCACAGCAAATGTAGTCAGAATCTACAGCACTAGCAGGGCCATAGAAGTGGGCGCACAAGGCGGGGCAACATAGTGGCGGCCTTCAGGCCGGCATATTGTTTGAACCCAAGAATGCGAAGATGCCCGCCTAAAGGTGGGCGCTACAGGAGATCAATAAAACAGGTACTTGCGCCATTTCTCGTCCTGGCGGCCGATGAGGCGCATCAGTTGGCGCGAAGTGTGGAGGGTGAAGGGCCGCGGGCGGCGCTGGAGGCGCAGGCCGGCCTCTTCGGGCGTGCGGTCGCCTTTCTTGTTGTTGCAGGCGTAGCAGCAAGCCACCAGGTTTTCCCAGGTGGAATGTCCACCACGGGAGCGTGGCATGACGTGGTCGAGCGTGAGATCGCCGGCTGGAAACACCCGTCCGCAGAACTGGCAGGTATTGCGGTCCCGCAGCAGAATGTTTTTCCGCGAGAGCGCACGGGTCTGCTGTGGGATGTGCCGGTAGGCCAGCAGGCGGATCACCGACGGAATCTTCATCGAGGCCGCGGCGGAGTGCACCTCGGCATGGTTGTGCTCCTCGGCCTGGGCCACGCCCTTGAGCATCAGGATCAGCGCGCGGCGCACCGCGGTGACGTTGATCGGCTCGAAAGTGGCGTTCAGGACGAGCACCGGCTCCTGCAGCACCGAAGGGCGCCGCGAAGCCGGCGGCTTCACGCTGGTGGGCAGCTTTTCCGGCGCCGAGTAGTCGGCGGGAAGCTTCGGCCGAGGCCGCAATCCGTCTTTGGGTATCAGGCTCATATCCGTTTAGATGCTCTTATTGCCGGGCGCGTTTCGGATTTACTGCGGTTGAAACTGGCAGCCACTCCGGCGCCACGCGCGCCACCGTCAAAGCGACCACGCGACCCGCTCCTGCCTCCCGCAGGACCCGAGCGCAGGCATCCAGCGTCGCTCCGGTGGTAAATACATCATCTACCAGTAGTACCCGCACCTTGTCAATCGAAGTGTCTTCGCGCATGGCGTACGCGCCACGCACCGTGCGCCAGCGTTCCTTGCGCGTGAGCTTGAGCTTGTCCGGGCGCGGCCGCATGCGCACCAGTAAGTATGAGCGGAGCGGCAAGCCGAGACGTTTTGCCAGCGGGCGCGCGATCAGCTCGGCCTGGTTGTAGCCGCGCTCGCGCAGGCGCGAAACGTGCAGCGGCACGGGCACCACGACGTCGGCGGCGAAGGCGTCCGGATCGCGCGCGACCATTTCCTCGAGGCGCGTGGCAAACCAGCCGCCCAGCGGCGTCACCGCGTGATACTTCAGCAGCACGATGGCGCGCACCATCGCGTCCGTGTACGCGGCGAAGCTGCGCGCCAGGTCGAAGTTGTACACATCCCGGCGACAGAGATGGCAGAGCGGTTGCGGCGCGGCTGCGGCAACGTCAGACACAAACGGCCGGCCGCACTTTTTGCAGGCGGCGCCCCTGAGTGGTTGAAACGATGCGAGGCACGACGGGCAAACCGGGATGCGGCTGGCGGTGATGAGCGTGGCTTCGCAGATGCGGCAGGGCGCGGGGAAGACGAGCGAGGCAAGCGCGTCAAGCGCCTCGCGAAATGCCGGCCGCAGGCCGGGGACGATGTGGCGGAAGGAAACCATGGCGGGAGGCTACCGCCTTCGGAGAGGAATGGAAAGAGAAATTACTGGAAAGTAAGAGCGGAGCAGCCGCTTTGAGGAAGACGCCGGGGGGTATTTGAATCGGCTGTCGGGTCAGGAATTAAAGCTGGCCCTGTTCCTGCTTTTCCTGGCAGGCGATGCAGTGGCGGGCCCACGGCACGGCTTCCAGCCGCTTCTGCTGGATCTCATCGTGGCAGTGAACGCAGTCGCCGTAGGTGTTGCTTCTGATGCGGCCGAGTGCCTCTTCGACGAGTTGGAGGAGGAAACGATCATGGTTGGTCTGGCCAAAGAGGAATTCCTTGGTGTAGGAATTGGCGGCCTTGTCGGCGAGGTCCACTGTGGGATCTTCGTCGGCGGCGCGGCCTTCTTCCTCGGTGCGCGCGATGATCTTCAGCAGCTCCTCGCGCCTAGCCTCGAGTTTCTTCTTGTAGTAGTCGAGTCTCTTCTTATCCATAGCGGCACGCTACTGCGGCCCACTGGGGCTGCCGTGCAAAACAGCGAATATACAGAGCGGTGCAGAGAATGTCAAGGCAGGCACGCCCGGCGGAGTTGCGGGGGTGCGGAGCGGCTGATAGAATCGTGCGTCTGTGCCAGTGTTTACAGCGCGCGCAGTAGTACGCGCAGCCGTATGTTTGTCTGATTGCCGTGCAGAGGTGCGGGCCGGGAGCGCCCGCGCGGGAGGACGTCCTTGTCCAAATACGATCTCGTCATCATCGGGAGCGGCCCGGGCGGCTATGTGGCCGCCATCCGCGGGGCGCAGCTCGGATTGAAGACGGCGGTGGTCGAAAAAGACGGATTTCTCGGCGGCACATGCCTGCACGTCGGTTGCATTCCCACCAAAGTTCTGCTGCACCACGCCGAGATTTACCACCACTTCAAAAACGCTGCGGAGTTCGGCTTCGAAGTGAAAGACGTCAAGGTGGATTGGTCGGCGGTGCTGGCGCGCAAGGACAAGATCGTCAAGAAGCACTCCAAGGGCATCGAATTCCTCTTCCGCAAACACAAGATTGAGAGCATCCAGGGCTGGGGCCGCGTGGCCGGGCCGGGCAAAGTGAGCATCGAGAAGGACGGGAAGACGGCGGAAATCGAAGCAACAAACATCCTGCTGGCCACAGGCTCCGAAGCACGCTCGCTGCCGGGGGTCGAGATCGACGGCAAGGCAGTGCTCTCGAACCGCGAGATCCTTTCGCTGCCGGAGTTGCCGAAGTCGCTGATCGTCGTGGGCGCCGGCGCAGTGGGCGTGGAGTTCGCGTCCATCTACAAGGAATTTGGCTGTGACGTGACTATCCTCGAGATGCTGCCACGCGTGGTGCCACTGGAAGATGAAGACATTTCCGCCGAGCTCGACAAGGCCTTCCGCAAGAAAGGCATCAAGATCCACACCGGCGCGATGGTCGAATCGGTGAAGAAAGACGCAAAGGGCGCGAGCGTGACGTTCAAGGACAAGGACGGCAAGTCGCAAGCGCTCTCCGCGGAGAAGATACTGATCGCCGTCGGGCGGCGTCCGATGACGGAGAAGCTGGGGCTGGAGAAGACGAAAGCGAAGGTCGAGCGCGGGTTCGTCCATGCGGGGCCGTACATGGAGACAGCGGAGCCGAAGCTGTACGCCATCGGCGACATCGTTGCCGGGATGCCGCAACTTGCGCACGCGGCTTCGATGGAAGGCATTGTCGCGGTGACGAAAATGGCCGGTAAGGACGCGCCGGCGCTGGATCGTTTCCGCATCCCCAACGCCACCTACTGCGAGCCACAGATTGGCTCGATCGGCATGAGTGAGAAGCAGGCGCGTGAGGCGGGGCACAAGGTGATGGTGGGCAAGTTCCCGTTCGCAGGAAACAGCAAGGCCACCATCCTCGGCGCACACGAGGGCTTCATCAAGATCGTCGCCGATGAGAAATACAGCGAAGTGCTGGGCGTGCACATCATCGGGCCGATGGCGACGGAAGTCCTCGCGGAAGCCGCCACGGCGCTGCAACTCGAAGCCACCGTGGACGACATGATGTTCATGTCGCACGCGCACCCGACGGTATGGGAAGCGCTGGGCGACGCGTTCGCGTCGGTGCGCGGAATGTCGATTAATGCGTAGTGTCGAGTGGTTGGTGACGGGTGGCGAGAGAAGAGCCACCCATCAAAGATTCGAGATCAGGCGCAATGAAACAATGTCTCGTCGTTGACTTGGGGCGGATCGCATACGCGGAGGCGTGCGCGCTCCAGCACGCGCTGGTGGCTGCGCGGAAAACCGGCGCCGTGCCGGACGTGCTGCTGCTGTGCGAGCACCCGCACGTGATCACGCTCGGACGCAACGGCAAGCGCGAGCACCTGCTTGCGTCCGATCACCTGCTGCGGCAGATGGGCGTGGAGTTTGTGGAGGCGGACCGCGGCGGAGACATCACCTATCACGGGCCTGGGCAGATAGTCGGTTATCCCATTGTGAAGCTCAGCGAGATCCGGCGAGACGTGGGGTGGTATGTGCGGCAACTGGAAGAGACGATGATCCGCGCTGCAGCGGACTTCGGCGTCACCACCCGCCGGGTGGAAGGGAAGACGGGCGTCTGGGTGGACACGCCCGGCGCGGACGACGAAAAGCTGGGCGCCATCGGCGTGCACCTGAGCCGGTGGGTGACGTCGCACGGGTTTGCGTACAACGTCTCGACGGACCTGCGGTATTTCGACCTGATCGTGCCGTGCGGCATCGCTGGCAAGCGGGTAACGTCGCTCGAAAAACTGCTGGGCCGCACGGTGAAGCACGAGGAAGTGACGCCGCAATTCGTCAGGCATTTTGGAGATGTGTTCGGTGTGGAGATGCACGCGGCAACGCGCGAAGAGATCGAACAGTCCTACGGAGCCCTGAATGAAGTTTCCGCTCACGCGTGAACAGCAGATCGAGCTCTATTACTACATGAAGCTGAACCGGCAGCTCGAGGAGCAGATGGTCAAGCTCTTCCGGCAGAACAAGATCGTCGGCGGGCTCTACTCGAGTCTGGGTCAGGAAGCGATTTCGGTGGGCACGGCGTACGCACTCGAGAAGCGCGACTGGCTGGCGCCGATGATCCGTAACATCGGCGCGCTGCTGGTAAAGGGCTTTCGCCCGCGCGATATTTTCACGCAGCACATGGCGCGGTACACCTCGCCGACTAGGGGCAAGGACGGCACCAGCCACTTCGGAGATTTGAAGGAACTGCACGTGGTGTCGCCGATTTCGATGCTGGGCGACCTGATTCCGGTGATGACCGGCGTGGCGATGGCCGGGCGCTATCTGGGACAGAAAGTCGTGGCGCTGACGTGGATCGGGGACGGCGGCAGCTCCACCGGCGCGTTCCACGAGGGCATGGGGCTGTCAGCGTCGCAGCGCGCGCCACTGATTTGCGTGATCGAGAACAACCAGTGGGCGTATTCGACGCCGGTGAGCCGGCAAGTGCCGGCACGCGACCTGGCGGACCGTGCGAAAGCCTACGGCGTGGCCAGTTCCATCGTGGACGGCAACGACGTGGTGGCCGTTTATCAAACCACGAAGGAGGCTGTGGAGCGCTGCCGCGCGGGCCAGGGCCCGGTGATCATCGAAGCGAAGACACACCGCATGCGCGGCCACGCACAACACGATCCCGCAGAGTATGTGCCGAAAGAAATGGTGGAGTACTGGAAGGCCCGCGATCCCATCGCCCGCTACGAGAACTATCTTACCGCGAACAAACTGTGGAACGAAAAGGTGAAATCGGAAATCCTCGCCCGCATCGAGAAGGAAATCCTCGAAGACCAGGAGTTCGCGGAGAATTCGCCCTTCCCGCCGCCCGAACTGGCCGAGCAGGATGTCTATTGTGAAGGCCCGCTGCCGAACGAGGCGAAGTGGCGCCGGCCCATCGAAGAAGTGAGGCCGCCAAAGGCCAGCGTGAAGCCGGAGTGGACAGTGAAAGACTTTGGCGGACAGGAACATCCGACGCCCGGAGGGGCTCCGGCGAGCATCTCCGGAGACGGCACGGGCGCGGCTGCGCGGAAAGCGTCGAAGCCGGTGAAGAAGGCGCCCCCCGTGAAGGCATCACAGCCCAAAGGGAGGAAATAGCCGTGGCCCAGGTGACGTTTCTGGAAGCGATCCGGCAGGCGCTGTTCGAGGAAATGGAGCGCGATCCGACCGTCGTGTGCCTCGGCGAGGACATCGGCGTCTATGGCGGGGCGTTCAAGGTGACGCAGGGGTTGCTCGAGCGGTTCGGCTGGGAGCGGGTGATCGAAACGCCGATCGCCGAAACCGGCATCGTCGGCGCGGCATGCGGAATGAGCTTTATGGGCCTGCGGCCGGTGGCAGAAATGCAGTTCATCGATTTCATTGCCTGCTGCTTCAATCAGATCACGAATTACGCGGCGAAGTCGTACTACCGGTGGGGCGCTCCGGTGCCTATCGTGGTGCGCGGGCCGTCGGGCGGCGGCGTACACGGCGGGCCGTTTCATTCGGCCAACCCGGAAATGTATTTCGTGCACACACCGGGACTGAAAGTGGTCTATCCCTCGACACCCTACGACGCGAAGGGGCTGCTGAAGTCGGCGATCCGCGACAACAATCCGGTGCTCTTCTTCGAGCACAAGTTCCTCTACCGGCGGATCAAGGAAGAAATCCCCGAGGGAGATTACACGGTGCCGCTGGGGAAAGCGGTGGTGCGGCGCGAGGGCAAGGATCTGACGATCCTCTCGTACGGCGCGATGATGCACACGTCGCTCGAAGCCGTGGAGTTGCTGGCCAAGGAAGGGATTGATGCGGAGCTGATTGACCTGCGAACGCTGCTGCCGCTGGACCGCGAGATGATTTTGCAGTCCGTGAAAAAGACGAACAAGCTAATGGTGGTGCACGAGGACACCAAAACCGGCGGGATCGCCGGCGAAATCGCCGCGGTCGTGTGCGAAGGCGCGTTCGAAGAACTGGACGGGCCGATCCTGCGCGTCACCAGCCTGGATACGCCGGTGCCGTATGCTCCGTCGCTGGAAGAACGGTTCCTGCCGAACGTGAACGACGTAGTGCGGACGGCGCGCGAGCTGGCAAACTATTGATTCTCTGAGGAGAGAAGCATGCCGATTGATGTGATCATGCCGCAAATGGGCGAGAGCATTTTCGAGGGAACGATTACCAAATGGCTAAAGAAGCCGGGTGACCGCGTGGAGCGCGATGAGCCGCTCTTCGAGATTTCCACGGACAAGGTGGACGCCGAAATTCCTTCCCCGCAAAGCGGGGTGCTGAAGGAAATCAAAGTTGGCGAAGGGCAGACGGTGCCGATTCAGACCGTCGTCGCCGTGATTGATGCAGCCGGCGCCGCCGGTGTAGCGGCACCCGCCCCGGCGAAAGCGGCAACCCCTGCGACACCCACTCCTGCAGCGCCGAAGGCAGCCGCGCCTCCCCCAATTGCAAAGGCAGCAGCTCCTGCCCCGGCGGCGGCACCGCCAGCGACGGCGCCCGCTCCGGTCCGTCCGGCGGGAGAAAATGTGCGCAGCTCACCGCTGGTGCGCCGACTCGCGAAGGAACACAACATTGAGCTGGCCGCCGTGCCGGGGACCGGAGTGGGAGGGCGCATCAGCAAGAAGGATATTCTCGCGATCATCGAGCGGGGCAGCACGCGTCCCGCAGGCGCTCCGGCTGCGCCGTCCGCGGCGGGCACTGTGGCGCACGGAGTGCTCGAAAACGCCGTGCCGCGGGAGAAGATTTACTTCGGGCGGTATGAAGTGCAGCCGATGAGCGTGATGCGGCAGCGCATCGCCGAGCACATGGTGATCTCCAAACGCGTCTCGCCGCATGTCTATTCGGTGGACGAAGTGGACATGACGCGCATCGTCGCGCTGCGCGAGAAGAGCAAGGGCGAATTCGAAAGCCGTCATGCCACAAAGCTGACGTTCATGCCGTTTTTTGTGCGGGCCTGCGTGGAAGGCCTGCGGGCATTTCCCACGGTGAACGCGTCCGTAGACGGAGCGAACATTGTGCTGCACAAAGACATCAACATAGGCTTTGCGGTGGCCCTCGACTGGGGCCTGATCGTGCCGGTGATCAAGGGCGCGGAAGAAAAGAATTTCCTGGGGCTGCAGCGCGCGATCAACGACCTGGCAGAACGCGCGCGGACAAAGAAGTTGAAGCCGGAAGAGGTGCAGGAAGGTACGTTTGCGATTACGAACCCCGGCGTCTTCGGCGGGCTGATGGGCCTGCCGGTGATCAACCAGCCGAACGTGGCAATTCTCGGCCTGGGCGCGATTCAGAAGCGGCCGGTGGTGATTGACGACGCGATCGCGATCCGCTCGATGGTGTACCTCACGCTCAGTTACGACCACCGCGTGGTGGACGGCGCCGTCTCACACCAGTTCCTCGCCAAGGTGAAGCACATGCTCGAGGGCTGGAGCGAAAGCATCCTGTAACGAATTCCCTTGGGACAGGTCCGCTGTGGCGGCTTGTCCCATGCCTACTCTGAGCCTCCCACACTGAGATCCGTCCCTTTATTGCGATACCTCGGGCTGGCGTTTCATTTGCAGGAAAGATGCTGCCATCGGCCCAATCGCGACGGCGCTCGCACTGTCCGCCAGTGAATAGCGCTTCAATTCAACTCCATCACGTAAAACTGCTGCAAGCGAATCGTGTTGCCGGTGGTGGCGGTGCCCCACTGCGCGGAGATTTGAATCGTGAGCGCGCCGTTGGTGGCGATGCCGGCAACGGGCTGCGCGATGCTGTTCATGAAGTTGCTTGAGCCACCGCCCTGAAATTCGTGCATGGTCTGGAGACCCGCTTCGACGCTGACGGCGGCCCCGGCCGCAGCCGTGCCTTGCAGGATGTAGCATTGCCCGAAGCCGCGGCTCGAAAGGCTCGCCACTGGCGCCACAGCCACACCAGCGGCCAATACCGTGCTGCCCGCCTTGAACCGAAGCACCAGCGTTGGCGGAGTCGCCGACGTGGTGAGCTGAAAGACGCCGCAGACCTGAATGGTTTTTTTGGTGATGAGGAAGCTCGCGGGCATGGACCAGTTCGAGGCGAAGTTCGTCTCGGTGGTGCCCTGCGCGCCGGAGGCCGCGTCTACCTGGTTCCCGCCGGAAGCGGCAGTGCAATTCGCTTCCGTGGTGCAGTTGGTCATTTTCATCACGCGGGGGAAGAAGCCCGCCGTCGATTGATTGCCGCCAGCGACAGTAGCCGACTGCGTCGAGTCGTAGCGAATGTCGCCGCCGGTGGTGGGCGCGGGACTCGCGGCGCTGGGATGCATGAGCGCGGTGATCCCGCTCATGTCCTGCGTGGTCGCGCCGCTGTAGGTGTTCGACTGGTCGGTATAGACCGTGGCGCTGTGGCCCTGCGCTTTGGCAATCCGCGATCCCGCGTCGAGGCCGGCGTAGCCGCTCGTGGCATTTTTGTTCGTCGTCTTCTCGATGGATGAATCCGCATAGGCGGAAGTAATCGTGTTGCAGGTCGGCGCGGCGTTGTCATTCGTGGCCGTGACGACCTGATTTGAGCAGGAACCAGCGCCGGCAGCAGCCACGCTGGAAGTAACAAAGTTCATGCCGTCGCCGCGCAGGTAGCGGCTCAGCGTGGCGGCATTGTTTGCGCCCGTGCCGCCACTCGCAGGCGGCAGAATGCCGGTTACTTCGCCGGCGAGATCAATCGTGCTGCCAAGGAGCGACACGTTTGCGGAGAGCCATCCGTCCGCCAATTTTCCCGCCACGTCGGCGAGAGGAATTTTCGACGCGGCGGGACTTGTCTGTGCGCTGGCGGGATCCTGAGTCACCTTTGACGAAGCGTTCAACGAAGCGTAGCCGCTGGCGGCGCCCTTGTTGGTGTTCACTTCGCACGTCGGACAGGCGATCGTGCGGTCGGCAGAGAGGTCGCCTCCGCCGGAGAGCGGCGAGCTGGCGTTGATCGCGCGCACTTGGACGACCGCTGACCCGGAGATGCGATTTGGTGACAACGCGCCGGCGGCGACGTTGCTATCGCCAATGCCGGACAGTTGAGCCGCGGAAGGAGTGGAGACGCCGAGTTTAGCGGCGGTGATGGCGCCGTCTTTGACTGCTGCCTGCACGTTGCCGGCGCTCGGGTTGGTGAAGGCGATGGACGCCGTGTCTTGAAAATTAACGGCGCTGTTCGAGGCAAGATTCGCGCCGTTCGCCTGGTGCTGCGAGCCTGGGCCGCTCCCCGCGAGATCCACGCAGCCCACTTGCGGCGGGACTCCGGAGCCGTTGGACTGAAGCATTTTTCCGGAGGGACAGGGTGATGGCAGCTCAATTTTTCTCGTGAGGTCGGCAACCAGGTTGGTGACCTGCGCCTCGCCGAGCATCACAGCGGGGACCGGCACGGTGGGCGCGCGCACGGTGGCGAGGGCGACAGGCACGGCGCTCGCGGGCACGGCCCAGTATTCGGTGGTGACGCGGCCGGACCTCAGCGCGTAGGCGACGCGATAGCTGGTACCGGAGGGCACGGCGCTGGTGTTCGGATAAAGCTGCACGCTAAAAGCGCCATTGGTGACCGTCACCGTGGTCTGGCCGGCTATCACCTGGCAGGGGCCGATGAGCAAGGTGGGCCAAGCAATCGTCACGCGGCCAGAAGCGAGCGAGCCATCGGCGTTGTAAAGCGTGTCCGAGACGGTGGTCTTTGGGGGACATTGGGCCGCCGCGGGCACGGGCAGCACGCAACTCCACGCGGCCGCGCAGAGTGCGAGCAGAACACTGCGAATTTGCAATTGCATTAACTCCTCCGATCATGCAGAGGCAACGGAAAGAGGAACGAAGGTGTGGTGTGCTGGAGGGGTTATTCGCCAGCATAGGCTGCGTCAATCGCGTCACGCAGCTTGAGCAGGACCGACTTGAGCCGAGCTTTCTTCGCGGGGTTCTTCACAACGGCGCGGATCACCGAAAGCGCAAGAGCCAGAATTGTCGATTCCATGATGGCATCACCTCCCTTCACGCAAAAATCCGTTGCAGGAGCCAGCCGACGACGACTCCGGCGCCAGTCATCAGCCAGAAAAGGCGGTCGTGAGCGCGGACTTTATCTTCCAGGCGCTGGATACGGCCCGGCTGGCCGTTGCCGGCAAGCTCGATCATCATCGTTTCGAGGAGCGTCAGCTTCTGGACGACGAGCAGCCGAAAATCGTGGCTGCGAAGGGGAACTGCGTCCGTGGTTGGCTTCAACATGTGCAGGGCCTTCTCAGGGCGCGGGATGACTCGATCCATTCAGTGCGGGCAGCTCCTTCTGCAGTATGGGGATCTTGCTGACCAGCCAGTCGAGCACCGAGTCGGCGAAGTAACCGAAGATGAGCGCGCTGCCGAGGTCCACGGAAATATCTGCTCCGATGTTGACGCCGAGCAGCGCGAAGAGGTTTGTCAGGCCGCGCGGGTTTGTCTGTAGCACCCAGAAGAGCCCGGCACAGAGGACGATGCGGACCAGCAGAGCGTCCCAGTAAAACGCGATGAACACGATCCGCGAATGGATGGAGTTGCGTTTCGAGCGCACGGCCATGCCTGCTCGCTTCAGGATGTGGACGAACTGCCCGAGCAGGTAGAGCATCCAGATGACGGCGATGCTGTGTTCGCGCACGATGCGATTCCTGGCGGCGGCTAGAACTTTATCACTGTCGCCCGAAAGCTCCCGCTGGCCGGGTCGGGTGTGCCGGTAAACGCGCACGCCCGCACCGTCACTGTATTGGCCGCGCTCACCCACGAGTCAAACTGAACGCCAGCGACTTGCGCGGCGGTGGGCACCGCTAGGAATACCGGGTCGCCCGTCGCCGCTCCGGTGACGGTGATAGTCAAGTCGGCGGCGCAATTGGGCGCGGTGATGGCCGCAAAGTCGAGCGTGGCTGTGCCCGACAGGTTGCCCTTGATGGGTGCGCAGTTGGTCGAGGTCGAGAGGCAGACGCCGTTCGCGTCGCCCACAATGGCGCGGTCGCTTGTGTCGCCCGCGATGAGTAAAACGTTTCCGCTGCCAGCAGCATTCCGCATATACATGCTGCCGCTGTTGACCAGCGCGATGCTCCCACCCGTCGCTGTGCTTACCGACGAACCGATGGAGAGTTGCGCCGCCGCCCCTGCGTAGGCCATGAACCGGGCGTTCCCGCGAAAGTTGAAGAACCCGCTCGTCGGGTTCACGTCCATGTCCACGGTGGTATCGTCCGACTGGCGCAATTCAAGTTGGTTGCCATTTATAAAGAACGATTTGCGGTTTCCTCGCGCCGTCCGGGGCGAGAGCACGATGCGGTCTTGAAACTCGTTCCACAGCGGGCTGTTGCCCGCGCCTGTCGAGGGAGCGTTCACCCCCAGTGGAATCCAGTTCGCGTGTGTGTTGATGATTTTATGCACCGTGGCCGAGGGTGAAAATGACGGCCCGGCGTAGCCGTTATCCACCGACCGCGCATAGACGATGAGCGGCACGTTGAAGCTGTTGAAGTCAATCGCCTGCGAGTTGCCCGTAGAAGTGCTGCCGTTGATGCCGCCGAGGCCGATGATCTCAATGCCGCTCAGCGAGGCTGTGCCGGTGCCGACTACGTTGACTGACACCCGCGCATTGGCCGAACTTGGCAGCGCGGTATTGACGAGGGTCAGGTTCCGCCCGCCGCAGCTCCCCGTCTGGCTGTAGATGTCTAGGCCAATCTTAGCCAAAGAGTCCGTGCTGGCGGCAACCAGAATATCCGCGAACTCTACGTTTTCGAGCGTCAGCCCCATGTTCACCGCGTCGAGCAGGATGCCGGTGCCCTGCTCGATCAGGATGTCGCGCAGGAAGAGGTTGGCCCCGTTAGCGAACGCGGAGTCATTCACGCCGTTGTCGGGGTCTGTCCAGCCGGTCGTCATCTTGATGGCGCTTGGCCCACCCAAATCCCACCGCACATTGGAAAAAGTGTTGTTCCCGCCCGCAAAGTTTTGCAGTTCGATGGCCGCTTTGTCGCCGCGCAGGTACACATTGTCGTGATGAATGTTGTAATGGATGCCCACCAGTTTCAGCGCGTCGTAAGTGTGGGTCGCGTCGTGGGTGTAGAAGCCAGAGTTCTTGGCGATAGAAGCCTCTGAGTTCACCCCCGCGCTCCCCAGATACATCACTGCATGGCCGAAACTCTCAACAGTCAGGTTCTCGATGGAGTTGGAGCCGCCAAAAGCCATGACCGCCGCCAGCTTGTCGGCTGTCCAGGTCACGTAGATGCGGCTGTCCCCCGCGTTAGCCTTTGCCACGCCATAGTGCGACACACCGAGGAGGTGGGCGTAGCGCGGCACGATGAGCGGGGTCGTCAGAACGTGGGCGGTATAGACCCCGCCAATGAAGGCCGTGGGCACAAACAAAGCGCCATAGGTGGCTCCAAAGTCAGACTGGCGAAAGGTCGCGTTCAGCGCCACCTGCAACGGGTCAATCGTGGCCGTGTTGGTCGCGGGCGGTGTCGAGCCGGAGAACGTCAGGCTGTTGAACCTCGCCCCCAAGCTCCCCAGAGCGACATAGTGCCCGGTCTTGCCCGCAGGCGCTCCCCCGTTCGCGCTGGTCAACTCGAAATCTCCCACTACCCCGCTGGGCGTCTGCGCGTAGAAATTTACGTTGTCGTTCGACGCATAGGTGATGAACCCGTAGCACCCGCTGTTCCACAGGTTGTCACCCGGCCCGATGTGAATGCGGTTGGTCGCGCCGCTCGAAACAGTCAAGGTGCGCGTCGGGCTGGCCGTGGTCTCGCCGTTCCGGTTGAAGTACGTTACCTTGAAATAGTAAGTCCCCACGCCGATGCTCCCGCTGCTGTTGAATACGGTTGCAACGGGAGCAGCGGCCGGTGGAGCGGATGTGCCGCTGCTGTTGCCGACTGAAAATAGAGAATTCCAACGCAGCGCATGGAGCTCTTGCCAGGGCGCGGAGGAGCTGCCCAGGTCGTGGGAATCTGCCGCGCCGGGATTCAGGTTGCCGTTGAGCGTAAGGCTGAAGGCCGTAACCGGAGCGGAAAACGATACGGGGCCCTGCACAGCTTGAGTGGTGGCGAGGTTTTTGATCAGCGGGTCGGGGAAAACGACGCCGGTGGTCGTAGGCGTAAGCGTTCCCAGGTTCAGGCTGATGCCGGTGATGGACCACTTCTGCTCGAAGAGCAGGTTGTTGTTGCTGTCCACGAGGCGCACGAGATAGTACGTGCCGCCGGGGACGAGGACGTCATTGCCATAGACGAAGGCACCGGCTTCGAGCACGCCGTTGGCCACGGAAAAGATCTTGACCATGGGCACGATTTGCGCCGACTGGTCATTGAGGCGCGTCGGCTGGCTCAACAGGAAAATGATTTTGCCGTTCACCGGCGTGCCGTCGGGGTTTTTGAATGTTCCCGTCAGGTTTGTGGCGGCTGCCGGGGCACAGAGGCCTAGGATCAGCAGGAGAAACATGCAGAAGCGCGATCCCGCACAAGTGTTGAAAGAGCGAATCACATCGAACTCCTTTGCCGCGCGCTGAAGTCTGCGGCTCAAGCCGTAGCGCGGAAGAAACGGCTTGTGAAATTCGGGTCGAGGTCTTCCGTACCGGTGCCGGAGAGCAGTCCGGCGCTGCCGGGGTCGGAACTGCGCGGCGTGACGGCCAGGGCCGTCACCGGGAGATCGTACGCGCCAGCAGCGGCATTCCAGGCGAGTGCAAGGACGTCCCAGAGCGCCAGGCTGAAAGCAGCGGGACGATGCCCGCGGTTCAAAATCACCTTGTCGCAGAAGAGTGACGATGCGAGCGATTGTCCCACCGCAGCCACAACGGTGAACTCCACGGCCAGATCGGCAGGCACCGCCGAGCTGACCGGCAGCGTGAACGTTACGCTGTACCACTGATATGTGCCGGTAATGGTCCCAGCAGCCACATCCTTGGTTTGATCGAAGGCCGGCGTGGAAGCAGAGCGAAGCGCGAAGCGCACGGCGGCAGCAAGCGTGCCCGTGCCGTTGTGTCGCAGCGCCGCGGAAAGTGTGAGCGGCTCGCCCGGGTTGAACAGTTTTCCGAGATTGCTGTAGAGTGAGCGGAAGCCCGGGTTGGCCGCGGCAAAATTAACGCCGGATTTCCATTGCATCTCGTTCGTGGCGGCGGAAAGGTCCGCTTCGGAACCGCTGGCGGCGGCATTGACGAGCGCGAAGTAGCGCGCGACATGTGTGCCTTCCTGTCCGGCGACGCCCGTCAGAAAAAAGTCGCTATTGCCGAGCAGGTTCTGCGTATTGATGGCCGCGCCGACGGAAGGATCGAGCTCGTGCGCCTCGAAGAAGTGAACCGCAAAGACCAAGGATTGCGCCGGAATCTGGCCCTGCGGTTCGTTGGACCACGGCGACCATCCGATAGCGTCACGGCGGCGCGCACGGAATTCCCACCCGCCGGATTGTGGGGCCACGAAGCTGAACTTGTCCGGCTGCCCGGGCAGAAGAATGTCTTGCCAGGGCGCGGTGAAGCTGCCGCCGGGGCCGATGACTTGAATCTGTGTCCCGACGATGTCGTCCACTACGCGGTCGAGCATGATTTCCAGGATCTGGCCAACTGAATTTCCGCTGGAAAGCGAGGGCTTGGCTGGCTGCAGAACCGACGCGGTGGCGGATCGTGCGGCCGAATATTCGCCGAGCGCGTTCTGGGTGTAGGCGTAAAGCGCCTTACTTCGAATCAGCGAAACGGAATTGTCCAGGATGAGGCCGGCCCGGAGCGAGCCTTCTTCCAGCCGGAGCTGACCGAAATCCCACTGCGCCAGGATGGTCACGCCGTCGGAATCCCGCAGCTCGACTCGATCCACGTCCGCAACGTTCCACGCATCGAGCGCGACGCCAGCCGAGATGATTGGCTTGCCGCCCGCATCGGCCCCGAAGCGGACGGCAAGCGACAGCGGCGTGGCGGGCACGAGCGGATAGTGCGCGGCGAGTACACTGGAAAAGCGGCTGGTGGCGCCCGCGGCGTCAACGGGACGGATGTAGAAGGCGTGGTTGCGCGCGGTGCGCGGCAGCAGAAGATTCGCTGACGCAAACGTGCCCAGCAAATTCTGCGCAGTCCCGGGGGCAGCATCAGTGCTCCAGCCTTGATCGCCGCGGCGCGCTTCATAGCGGCCTCCAGCGGGCGGAGCTGCGCCCATGTTCACCGAAAAATACGTGGGGCTTGTGCTCGCCAGCGTGAGGCCCGGCGCGTCACTGAGATAGGCGGAGCCGACTTGAGCAGAATCAAGCGGGTCGAGCGGCAGTTCTTCTCGGGGCCCGAGAATGTTCTCCGGCGGCGCGAAGTGCCGCAGCAGGTCCTCAAAGCGGGACGGCTGTCCAAACTCGAGCGTGTGCAGAATACGCTCGGTTTCGATCTCGTGCAGTTCGCTTGTGACGCTGCGGACAAGCGCGGTGAAGGCCGGATAACAGGATTCATTTCTCACGTCGAGCAGGTGGCCGCTGCGCGGAAAGGCGTCAGCGAACTCGCCCCAAGTGGCGTAGCGGCCTTCGTAGCGGGGCGCGGTGTGGTCCGCGAGGTACGCCTGCGCGGCAAGCTCCGCTTCGGCGGAAGTCCGCGGCATGGGATTGAATTCGCCAAGCACGGCCGCTCGGACTCCATCGTCGCCGGCGAGGGCCGCTTCCGCAACAATGCTCGCCGCATCGCGGACGCGAGCGCGGGCGCGTCCGGTCGCGCGGTAGCGCAGAGTGATTTTTTCGCCGCGCGCCGGGATCGTGTCCTCGTAGAACTCCAGCGCCCACTGGTTCTGGTGGGGATCGGCGGTAATCGTCGCATCCTGGCCGGCGATGCCGAAACCGAGCGCGCGCGTCCGCGGCACCCCGCCCGGCGCCTGAGTGACAAGGCTGGCCTGAATGGGTTGCGTGACCTGCAAAAAGTTTGCGACCATGTGCAGGTCGGCCGAGTTCGCAGGCGCGTAGAAGGCAAATGCAGGCAGCGCCGCCAACGTGCTTTCGTGGAGCACGGTGTCCAATGGTTGAGCGGGATTGGTCAGATCGATGTCGCGGACCACGAGCGTCACCTTGATGTTCGCCGGCAGCGATGCGCCGCCGAATGAGCTGCTCAGGCTCGAAAACGTCTGCTCGATGCGGTGCGCGCGGTCGGCGCTCAACCGGGTCAGCAAGACGTAATGATGATTGGCCTGGACGAGGACTTCGGCTGGCTGTGCAGTTCCCGAGATGAGTGGACGGATGCGCGACGTGCTGCTGACGGCCAAGATTTCGAATCCGAGCAGGCAATATGCCGGCGCGAGCGCGGCCGCCGAGTAAAGCCCGCCGAGGATACCGGCGGAAGGCGCCGTGAACTCATATTCACCGTGTAGCAATTCCAATTCTCCGCCCAGCTCGATGGCCTGGCGCGCGAGAAGCGCCGTTTCCCCGAGTGTGCCTGTGCCGCCGGTGACGTTCAGGCGTCCCTCGAAAATCTGAATGTGGCTGGCGGGATCGAGCTCCTGCCAGCGGCCGCTATCAATCGAAAGGCCGGCGAAATCGTCAGCCAGTAAAAGCGATGACGCAGCGCCAAAGACGGGCGCGGCAAGCGTGAAGCGGGACGTGAAGCCGTCGCCGGCGAAGCACTCGGTGACATAGGCCTGCGGCTCGACGCCGCCAAGAATGGTGACGTCATTTTGAATTGGATTTCCGAGCGGCGAGACTTCGAGCGATTCCGGCCGAAAGCGGCGGTCGCGCTCGTCAATCACAATGCCGGCGGACTGCGTCGCGACGGCATCGAAGTAGATCTTCCCGTCCAGCACGTGATAGGCGAAGCCGGAACGCTCCGCGAGCTCCCGCGCGATCTCGCTCCAGCTTCCTTCGGGAGCGGGCGCGTAGAAGGGAATCACGGCGCCGTCGGCGGTCCCGGTCGTGTCAAAGCGGCCGGGCTGAAGCCGCTCGGTGAGCATGCGAAGAATCTGTCCGGCAGTCTGGTTGAGGAAAGGCGGAACGATGCCCAGGCGCTTGATGTTGAGCAGGTATTCTTCGCTCGTCGCCTGGAAGCGATAGCCGTCAACCGGCCCGCCGCTGCGCGCGCCGAGAAATTCGATGGCCGGCTCATTCGTGACGTAGCCGGTGAAGAGCGGTCCGGGGACGCGCGGGCCACCGGGCGGCAGGGCGTCGGCCAGGCCGGTGACCCGCACGTAGGCGGTGCGGCGCGGGGGAACAAACTGCGCGTCCGCGGGGGCAAGCGAGAAATCAAACAGCGACGGCAGATTCATGCGGTCGCGCAGCACAACGGGAGACTGTTCCGGTGAGATAAGATAGCGCGTGTAGTTCACGCGGCCGCGGTTATCGCCGTTGTCGATTTCGAGAAGAATGGCCATCAGGTCGCCATCCCGTACCGCGCGCGCTCGCGGACGAGCCCGCGGAGCATGCCCTCGATCACCTGCTCGCCGGCGGCGCGGGCCTGTGTGGGCGTAGCGTTCGCGCCAAGGAAAATCTGCACGCTGCCGAGATTCAGGATCTGCTGCAGGGCGGGTGTCAGGGTGAAGAGCCCGCCCGCGCCGGGGACGATGCCGGCGACGATTTCCTTCAGCGCGGCAAGCTGCGCGGCCTCGCGTTCAAACTCGCGGGCTTTCAGGTCGAGCAAGCGCATCTCGAGCGCAACGCGGTCCTGCGCCAGGCTGAAGACGCGCGATTCGGCGTCCACCCTGAGCTGGAGCACGCGGATGTTCTGGTCGAGGTCGGCGAGGCGCTCGTCGCGCCGGCGGCGCAGGGCTTCGAGCTCAAAGGATTTGTCCTGGGCGACGGTGCGCTGGCGTTCGAGCACGCCGCGGGAGAGGATGCGGCGCTCGTCCTCGGCCGACGACGCGAGAAGCGCCTCGCGCTCGCGCAGCAAATTGTTCAATTGCAGCGCGTCTTCAATCGCTCGCGCTTCTCCGCCGGCAAGTTCCTCGGCGGAGCGAGTGCGCAACTGCTCGAGCGTGAGCGAAAGAAACTCGTTGGCTTTGGCGAGGTCGCCGCCCGCGTCCACGTAGGCGCGGAACTGGCGCACAGCCTCGCGGACGTCGCTCGCCACGTCGCGGAAGGCTTCTCCAGTACGCAACAGGCCCAGCCGCTCGTCGAACTGTTCAAAGACGGCCTGCTGCTGCGCGCGGAGCGTGGCCAGGACTTCGTCAAATTGCGGCAACAGCTTGTTCAGCTCTTTGCGGCCACCCTTCTTGCTCGAAAGACGCTGAATGGCGCTCGCTCGTCTTCCAGGCGGCGGATGGTTTCGCCGAGGTTGGCCGAGCCGGTGTTGAATGCGGTGATGATGTCCTGGAATTCGCGGGTGATGGCCTTTGCCGCGTTGCGCGCACCGCGGGTGATGAGGCCGGTCAAGAGACTCCCGATGGAACCGAGCAGGCCACCGCCACGACCGGAAAGAGTGTTCGCGAAATCGGCGGCAAAGCGCGAGGTCTCGTTGCGGGCATCGCGAAAGCCGACGCGCAGAGCGGCGGTGTCCACGCCCAGGCGGACCAGAACATCAGCGACAGTTTCGGGCATATCGTTTCAAATGGGAAAAGACACTCATGCGCCTAATTGTGCCAGGTGCTTCGAAAGTTGATCGCTACTCATTCGCCGCAGGTCTGCATCCTGACTGATTGCGTCGGCGCGCTCGGCGGAATCCCGGGAAAACTCATGGAGCTGCCAGGCGATCAGGGCCAGTTGCCCGAAGGTGAATCGCCGAGCGGTGGCGCCGGGGGGCTCGCGGAAGAATTCGACCCAACTGACGGCGCCGGCGAGACTCGGGTATTGGGTCCGCCCGCAGACTCCGCGCTCAGGGCGGGGAAGAGTCGCGATAAAAAATTGCGGGCCCCGTTCAACAAGAGTTGCGCTTTCAGTATGCGAAGCTGGCGCGCGGTGGAGGCGTGCTGCTGGATGAATTCGCGCGTCAGCCCGGCATCGCCCACGGGGTCGAGCACCAGAACGCAGGAATCGGAGATAAGCTCGAGCGCGGAGCCGGCCTGCGAAAGGATGCGCGCAAACGTCTCGCCCGCACTGCCGGCAGGCTCGCCCAATCGCTCGTCGAAGGAGAGGATTTCCGCCACCAGGGCGGGCAGCTTCTGCTCGACCAGGCGCAGGAACTTCTTCTCGTACAGCGCGGGCAGTTCCCGTAGGGCGAAGCGGCGCCCGCCCAGCTCCACGGTGAATTCGGAAAGTTCCGGATAGAGCAGCCGCTCGATCTGTTCGTCGCCGGGCGGCGGAAAGCTGCGCTTGAACTCCTCGACAGCGTTGCGGGATTGCTCGCGCAGGCGGGCTATCTCCGCTTCAAGCCGTGCGGCGTAGCGTACTTCGAGATCGCGCTCTGGTTCTCCGTTTGTCCTGCCGGTGGCCGTCATCTTAGTAGGCCAGCGATCCCGGCGCCGGGAAGAAGCTGCGGTAGCAAACGACTGTCTCGCCGTCCACCGGGTCCTCATACGCCAGTGCGTTGAATTCGGCACGGAGCGAGGCGCCCTTCAGCTCGGCGCTGCCTGCGTTGTCAACGCCATACGAGCCTTCCTCGCGGTCGCTGGCAATGGAAAGCTGCGGGTAGTAGTAGTAGAGCTGCGCGCCGTCAAACGTATCCACAACGAAGATGGCCGACCAGGCGGGGATGAAGGAGCTGCCTTCGCGGCTGGCGAAGCCTGTGACGCCCTGGACCTTGGCGCCGGAGGCGGGCGCGCCGCCGAGCAGCGGCTGCTCGAGTGTGAGCGTATCCGTGTTGATGGTCTTGATGACGCCGACATTGAAAGTTACGCGGCGGACAAAATCCGCGTCGGTCACGCTGCCGGCTGGCACAAACGAAGCCTGGATGCCGGTGCCGATGTAGCCCGATTGGCCGGTGTAGTCCACGTCCACGGCGACGAATTGGCCGGCCTGAAACTGCGCACCGCCGCCTGCGGTGAGCACAATGCTCGTCGCGGTGGAGCCGCTGCCGAGCGCCACGGCCGCGGCTGGCGTGCCACCGAGCGGCTGCTGTGCAGCACCGGGCGCAGCCTTCAGGATGTTGAAATGCGTGGTGCCGGTGGCGAGGGCCATCTGCAGCTTGCCCCACTCGCGAAACTCGAACTCGACACTGCTGCCGATCTCGCCGCGGTACTGTGCACGCACGGCGCCGCGGTAGCCGGAGCGGATTTGGCCGATGCGGCCCGCGGGCGAGCGCTTGACTTGGTCGATCCAGCCGAGGTCGAACCAGCCGGACGGCGGCGCATTGGTGTCAAAGCGACCCTGCCTCGCCGGATCGTAGAGAGTGGGCGCCGGCGACGCGCCCTGCACGTACGGCGCGAAAAAGCCGCGGAAGCCCGAGCCGACCAGCAGCATCGGCTTGCGGAACGATTGCACAAGCGACTTGGAAATGGGCATCGAAGACTCCTTCGTGGAAAATCCTGCCGGGAATCAAGATCAGTTCGGAATCGCTTCCAGGAAAAACGAAACGCTCACCGTGGTCAACCGTCGGAGCACCCCGCCGTCGGCGATGGTCTGAAGGCCGGGGGTCCACCGCCAGAGCAGGCGGCTGCCAAGCGGAATGGGCGGCACGGCGCTGTGGTCCAACTTTTCGGTCGAGCCGGGGAAGAGGATTTCAATCACCTCGCGGTCGAGCTGCGCCATCAGACGGCCGCGATCGGCAAACGGACGTTGCAATGACGCTGTGCCCTGGACAAAATAATCGAGCTGCGCCGTGAGCGAGTAGCGCGGCGCGAGCGTCCCAGAAAACTCACGGACGGCCGGCGCGCCCAGCCAGTGAATGTAGAACGTGTTGAAGAAGAGCTTTGGCGGTGGATAGGGCTCGTTTTCGACCACGAGGATAGCCGGGCGTACTACGCCGTCCATGGCGATCGTGCGCGCGGGGTTTACCGTAGCGAGCCGCGACTGCAGCGCCCGAAAGAAGCTGTCCTTGGCTGCTTGCATCTCAATTTTGCCCTCGAGTCGGATACTCTAGCGTTCGAAAATGCGCGCCAGCCGCGCCAAGTCACGCTCGCCGAGAACGCCGAGCCAACCCTGACGGTGCGGCGAGCGCGCCCGGCCGAACAAATAGGCGAGCTCCGCGCTCGCGCCGCGGTCCAGGCGCAATTCCTCAAAAGAGTTGCAGTCGAGTGTCAGAGTGACGCGGCGTAGCTTGGCGCCGCGAACATTTGCGCCAGCCAGTACGCAGTCCCACAGTAGCGCGTCGCTCAGGTCCGCGCCGCTGAGGTTGGCGCGATAGAAATTCGTCTTGGTTGCCTGGAGACGTGTGCAGTTGGCCTGCTTGAATATCGCCTCGGCGGCGAAACAGTTCAGGAATGCTGCGCCGGCGAGGTTGGCCCCCGCGAAGGATGCGCGGTAGAGGTCGGCGGTCTCGAAAACTGCTCCGGTCAGATCCTTGCCGGAAAAATCCCGGCCGCGCTGATCACCCTGAAATCGCATTTTGCTCAGGTGCAGTCACTCGCTCGCAATCGTCAGGCTTTGCGCCAACTGCCCGGAGTGGTGGGGCACGGCGGCACGCATTTCTTCCAGAGAATGCGCAGCGGCGGACTGAAGCGCTGCGGCGAAGTGTCTGTCGAGATCCTCTGCGTTGAGCCAGTTGGCCGGCCTGGCAACCGCGTCGCGCAACTGAGCAAGAAACTCCGGCGCGTGCACGCGAATAAATCCCTGCGGTGCATGCGCAGAAACGATCACTTGTGCGCCGCTCTCCGAGTCCACGGCGGACACGGTTCGCCCACCTGAGTGCGGCCAGGGGCGCTGGCCGGCGACGCTGCCGTACTCGATGACGCGGGCGTAGGCGGCCGCGCCCGGATTGTCCACTCCGATGGCTGCTGTCCGAGTTTCGAGTGAAGCCAATTCTTCGAAACGGGCGCTGAGTTCGCTGAGGCTGATCGTTCGAATCCGCATCTATTGCGCCTCGAGTGGTGCGTCGCAGAGCAGTTGCCAGGCGTAGGTATCGTCGCCGGCATCGAGCGGCCGAATGCTGCGAATGCGGCAGATTTGCCCGCCGATCAAAAGGCCCGCTGCCGATTCGAAAACCTGCTTCGACGCATCCAGTGCCTGCGCTGCGGCGATGGAGCGGGCAAACTCATCGCTCAACAGAATCTCTCTCGCGCCCTGGCGGAATTGCCCGGCAAGTGTTTGCAGTTCTTCCGCAGTCAGCTCGCGGACGTAGGAGCGCGGCGCCGGATAGTCCACGTAACTATCCGGAGCGGACGGCAGGATGCCGAGATCGCTCGCCGGATCGGTGGCTGGCGCGAGAAAGCGCACGGTGACAGAGCCGCCGGCGCGGAGAGCCAGCAGCGGCTCCACCCAGCGCCGCGCTGCAGGTGAATATCCGAGCATGGTCAGTTCAGGCGCACCGCGACGAACGGCGCGACCAGCCGGCGTGTGTCCTCATCCAGCAGCGAGCCCGCGAAATACTCGAGCTGCAGCCGGTCAAGCCGCGCCGCCTGGACGTTGACTGCGGGGTGCGATTCGACATTGCGAATGATCTGCGCGCAGGCCAGCTTTACAGCCTCGGGCGGTTCAGCGTAGCCTGCGTTGTAGGTCAGCTCGACTTCCGAGTACGGCACGCCGAAAATCCCTGCCGGCAACCAGAGCTCGCCGGTCGCCGCGTTGTAGTCCACCTGCGCCGGATCGAGAGTGACCCATTCGGGCGGGCCTCCGAACGGCACGATCATCTCCGCCAGGGAAGCGGCGTTCGGACCGCGTAGCAGCCCGTGGCGCGCGCGAACGAGCACGAAGGGCGTCTGCTGTCCCTGCGGCACAGCGAGCGGAGTGAAGGTGGCGCGCGTCACGGGGCGGCCGCCGGGCAGGCGGTTGCGCTCGGTGTACTGCGCCACCAGCAACGAGGCGCGCTGGCAGAACGAGTCCACCAGGTCGCTCGCCACGCGGACGAGCGCCGGGTCGGTCGAATCCGCCAGCGCGTAGGCGGGGAACTCCGCCGTCGTGAGATAGAGGTTGCCGGGCATGTTTCTCCGGGATTACCGCGTGAAGCGCAGCCGCTTGTGGGCGTAGGCCGCGCCTTTGGCCACCACCGCGCCGAATTTCACAGCGACGTGCTGCGAAGCCAGCGAGCTGGGCAGCCCGAGCTGGAAGACACGCGCGTTCGGGTCAGTGAGCCAGTGATACTCGACCATGTCCTCGCTCACGATGACCACGTCGTGAATCGTGTTCGGCCCGCTCGGAGTGGTCGGAATCGCCCAATCGGGGATCAGCGGCAGCGTGCCGGCCTGCGTGGCCAGCTCCTTCACGGTGATGCCCCCCTCGATCTGCCGCGAGGAGAGGATGACGTTGTAAATAGACTTCATCTCCTGGTCAATCAGGTCGAGTGTGACCGGGTTGGCATAGATGGCGCTGGGGCGTGCCTCGAAGTCGTTGCGCGCGATCATGTTTGTCACTTGGGTTTTGACGTTGTCAACGAACGATGCCGTCAGACTGGTGATGCTCACCGCGGAGCCGGCGTCGCTGATCTGCTGCAGCACGCCGTAGTATTCGAGCGTGGTCGGCGTGGTGAAGCTGGTGTCGGTGCCTGTCCACAGCGCCTGGTCGTGTTTCCGCAGGACGCTGTCAATCGTGTCGGCCAAGTCCTTGGCCTCGAGATAGGCGAACTGGGCCTGCTGGCGCGTTACCTCGACGTCGAACAGCGAGAAGTTGATCTGCGCGACGATGGACTTGAGCGGCAGCATCTTTTCCACGCGCGTCGGTGAACCCGCCGCAGGGCTGATGGAGCGCGGGTCCACGAACGCGGCGGCCGCGTTGATGGCGGTCTGCTCGAAGAAGCGCGAGGGGTGGCCGGTCGCGGGCACCTGCTTGATCCGCTGGCCGAAGGCGCCGCGGCGGCGCACCATGTCAGTAATCTCGTTTTGGTAGCGGTTAACTTCGATCGCGCCCGGCCCCAGGAAATCCGCGGCGGCCGCGATGTCAATGAATTGTCCTTTGTTCATGTTCTCCCTCGATGATTGAGATTCCGGATGGGATTTGTTGCGGCGGCGTGCCGCCGGGACCGAAAGAAAGCGCTGAGTTACAGCAGCGCGCCGGCGCGCGCGAGTTGCGACTTGATGGCCATGCGCTGCTCAATTGGGAGGCCTTCGAGCGCTTTGTCGAGCACCAGCACGTCCACTTGGCCGTTCGGCCCGACGGCGTCGGGCGTCACGCCCGACTTCGCCAGCAGCGTGAGCACCTGTGGCGGCACGGTCTTGCGCGCGGCCTGCGCGGCGAAACGGTCGGACTGGGCGCGCAGTGCTTCGTTCTGGCGGCGCAGTTCGTCGGAGGCGCGGCTCAGCTCTTCGACGCGCGTCTCGAGTTCGGCGGGCCCGGACTGCGGCCGCGGGTTGATTTCCAGCAGGCGGACCACTGTTTCCTGCGCGGCCCGCAGCTCTTCGATCGATGCGCGCAGGCCGGAGAATTCCGCCGCGAGCGTGCGGCTCGACTGCGCAAGCAGGTCCAGGGTCTGTGTGATCTTCTCGTCCATGGTCTCTCCTCGTGTTGTGAAATTCAGGGGAAGCTGTTTGGGGCCGACGGAAGCGGCTGCGAGAGAGGTGGCCTGGTAAGCGGCGGCGCTGCGCTCCAGGATGGCTGCGCCCGTGAAGACAACTCGCTCCAGCACCCACACGGCCGCGTTCGGGTTGGCCACGCGCACGCCCGTAACCTCATAGGACATTCCTAGGCGTTCGCGTTGCGCGCGGATCTCGCTGAGGATGTCGGGAAAATCCTTGCCGAAAAGATGGCCGCCGACCTCCAGCCGGTCGCTGACGATTTCCGCGCGGGTGATGACGCCGATCTTGCGCCGCACGTCGTGGCCGCGGAGGCCGGGTGCGAAATCCACGGCCATGCCGAGCAGGCTGGGCAGCGCGCGCTCCGCAGCCGCGCGGGTGAGCAACACGCGATGGCCTGCGGCGCCGCTCGGCGCGCGATCGCTCGGCGTGTCCAGGCGCGTCAACACGCCGCTGAACGGCACGCGATTCGGGTGCTCGGGAAAGTCCGGGATCTCCAACGCCATCGCTTCCAGGCGAATCCCGGTTGCTGTGTGTTTCTTTCGCATTTCCCTCCTCATTGGCCGCTGGTAACAGGAGGCTGACCGCTGCTGCGAATCAGCGCCTGCCGCTGCGTGTACGTCAGCGCCCCCCAACCGCCGGAAAGCGCGGGCAGGCTGCGGCGCAGGCGCACCTCGTCGGGCAGGAACACGTCGCTGCGCAAGAGGATTTCGTCAATCTCGGCTTGCGCGCGCTCGTTGAAGACTTCGAGGTCTTCGAAGACGAATTCCAAGTCGCTCCAGCCGAGCCGCCGGCCAAGGATTTCCCGCGTGATGTGCTCGGCGTAGAGCCGGGCCGTGGGCACCACGGCGGTGCGGAAGGCTTCTTCGAGCAGCGGCGCGGCGGTCGAACGGTTGATGTCCTGCTCGAGCCCGAGCAGAAGCGGCGGCAGGTCAAACGCGTCCGCAATGATGCGGATCAGGAAGCGCTGCATTCCAGGCGCAGGTCGCGGTCAGAACCTTCGCCGAAGCGGAGCACTTCCGGCTTGGACGGCAGATTGGCGATGATGGGCACCTTACCGGTGCCTTCGATTTCGTTTTGCCACCAGGAGATCACTTTGTCGTAGCTCGTCGGGGGCATCTCCGCGAGCCACAGCGCGTATTGCACGACGGTGTTGGAGGCGAGCCGCGCGGCGTAATCCTGCGCTCCGAGCAGCCAGGTGATCGTTTCGAAGGCCACTTCCAGCCGGCCGAGCCCAAAGGGCGTGTGCGTGCGCGGATTTAGGCGAATATAGAGCAGCTCTTCATTGCGCAGGTCCACGCGCTGCCCCCACGGCGTCACTTGCGCGTAGCGCGGTTCTTCATCGTTGCCGGACCAGCCGGCATAGATGCGGATCGTCGCGCCATCCACAGGCCAAAGCAACAGCGGCCGGCGCGGGTCGGTGGTGAGCTGCACTTCCATTGCGCCCCAGCCGCCGACGACCACATCTTCAATCACCTGCTCGGTGAAGGTGCGAAAGCTGTCGTCGGTGTTGGGCGCGTCGAAGTTGGCCGCAAGAATGGCGATGCGCGGATCGTCCGCGCCGGCTACGGGGCCGGCGCCCTTGCGCTGAATTCGCCAGCGCATCCCGGCGATGCGGTCCTTGATGGTATTGATGGCCTTGCGCGCCACCGGTGTCTCGGCGAACCGGCGCAGGTTGACGGGAGTCGGCTTGGGCAGCGGCTGGCGCACGATGCTGTGAACGGCGGCCGGCAGCACGAGCGTCTTGCGTGTTTCTTGACCGGTAAGGGATTCCCAGGCGCGGCGAAGGGCCGCGCGAATTTGTGAAGTTTTCATCGCGTCAAAAAGAAAATGGGGCGTGCGCTGGCACGCCCCGCGGAGGCTGCTACAACAGAAAACCCCGGAGGGGCTTCCTCCGGGGTCGTCTTCTTCAACCCTCTATACTTTCAGTATATCATACGGAAGAGGGTTATTATTCGCTTCAGCGAAAATTTCTTTTCCTGTCATTTCAATCACTTAACGCAAAATTCCGCTCGACCCCCCCTTGACAAGAAAAAGCCGCGTCCCGCGAGGGCGCGTTTTTCGCGCTTTCATTTGAGTATTGGGCGCAACCGATTGGCGTACTCGTCCAGCCGCGGCACGGGTACAAGCTCGATCTCTTGCTCGGCCAGCACCTGCGCGACAAACTGATGGCGGTCGTTGTCGCTGCGCGGTTCGACCTCTGTGATCGCAGCGAAGCGGCAATCGGCCACCCGCGCCCGGATGCGCTCGGCCGTGAAGGCAAACTCCTTCGCCTGCCGCGGATCGCGTGCCAGCGCAATCGTGTGCACAAAGCCGCGCGTGCCGTTGCTGCGGTAGGCAAAGTCGATGCGCAGCGGATCGCCGGGAAACGTGTACTCCGCAACGCGAATGCTTTTCTGCAAGCGGCTCAGAATGCCGCTGCGGCGAAACGCTTCGCTGGCGCGCGCGCGGATGCCGGCGCGGCTGTCTGGAGCTTCCGCGGCGGCGCGGACGCGGTAGCGCGGTGGCGCAACGTGGTCGGCATAGAGCCGCTCCATCTCGGCGTCAAAGTCCGTGGAGAGCACCGCCTTTTGAGGGCTGAGCTGTAACAGGTTGGAGAGCGTGTCATCCAGATGCTTCAGGAATCCGGCCGCGCCTTCTGTGTGCGCGGAGGCCTGCGCTTCCAGGTCGGTCTGAAGAGCGCGCAGCAGGCTTTCCTCCGCGTCGAAGCGTAGCTTGCGCAGCCGCGCGAACACTTCGTCCTCCTCGATCATGCGCACGCGCAGCGCATTGCGCTCAGGATCGTGCAGCAGCACGCCGACGTTGAGCCACTCGTCGCGAATCAGGTTCGGCGTGTACCGCAGAATGCGGTAGGTGAACGTCTGCATCGATTCTTGGCTCATGGTTCACGTCCAGTTGGGAAATGGCTGGCGATAGGTTTTCCTGGCTTCCTCAATCAACTCCGGAACAATGCGGCGGCGTGTATTGAGTTTGTCCAGTAGCCGGAAAAGCGCGTCCTGGTCGCAGTCGTACCACTCTGGCGGGATTTCCTCCTGCACCTCATCGAACACATGGCGCCAGTCAATCTTTTCCAGGCGCTCGAGCCACGGGCCGAACGTGTGAAGGCCGCGCACGGATTCGTACACGCGGTGGCGCGCGTAGAGACCGCGGAGCGGCGCGTCCGGAAAATTCCATTCGCCCGCGTTGAAGCAAAATCCCTGGTCAATCATCCAGGCAGTGAAGCCGGAGCGTCCGGGCTCATTGAAGAAAATGGCCTGGCGTCCGTTTGTGTTGCAGGTCCACTTATCGAGCACGAGCATTCCCGCAAAGTCCGCGAGGTTTTCCACGTCGCGCAAATGATCGTCGGGCAGAAAATCGTGGACCGTAATGAGCGCGGGGTCTCCCGGATAGCGCGAGCCGAATTGAAATCCTGGGCGGCAAGGAACGCGCCCCATCCCGATTTGAATCGCGAGTTCCGTTGTGAGATCAATCAGCTCTTTCCGCACCTCGATGACCGCGACCTGCGGCGTGGGCAGTCCGATCCGCGCGGCCAGCCGGGTAGCGAGCAATTCGTTGACCAGAACGCGCGGGTGTTGCGGGTTGTTCTGAAACTTGACGACGTAGTATTCGTCGGGTCCGTCAGCCGTCCGACGACAACGCATCAGATGGGACTGCGCCCCACCGCGCATCCGCCGGACGTGTTCGAGGGCGAGCGGCATTGGCCGCTATGGTAGCGAAAAGCAGCCGCCAATGAACACAGATAAACACTCATGAGTAAAGGGGCGGAAGATGGGGAGCATGGTGTGGGGTGCAGGAGGCAGAGAGTTTCTCCTGGTCCGTGCTTTGCTGTTCCAATTGGGAATCTCTGGCTTCCAAACTGGAAACATATTTACTGATCGTGAGTTTCAACGAATGGATCGTAATCGCCAGCCATCAGGCGTTAACGACTGGGCGCTCGTCACCCAGCACTGTTTCTTGACCACTGAAGACTGAAAACTGACCACTGACAACGGTTTTACCTCATCGTGGGACACCGGCGAGGCGGAGGCCGCCACCTTGTTCGCGGACGGCGCAGGCAATGGCGGCAGCCACGGCCACGATCACGCCGCCGAGGATGGCCACCTGCACGCCGGTCAGGCCGGTTACTCCCGCCGCCTTTCGGCTGCGGCTTGCCCGGCGCCGGCGCTCAAGGCAGCTCCTAGTTCCCCGGGTAGCGACTCAATTGCGCCGGTAAGACAGGATCTTGAGGCTTACCAGACTTAGATGCCAGATTGTAAATGCCAGCGCCGCCAGATACGCCGATGAAGATCGTTGCCGGGAGATACCAGCCAGACCGGGGTTCGCCCGGGTAGCGAGGTTGTTTAGCGCCTGGCTCGGACCGGTGGCCATAGGTATCGAAATCGTTTGCGTCAGCATTCTTCCACCACCAGGTGCTCCAAATGGCGAATCCTGCTATGGATCCCTTAATTCCGTACATTTTGGCACGCGTTGGATTTTTCCCGAACAGGGGATTCGATTCGCCGCAGGTGTGGTTATTGATGCATCGTGCGGTCGATTCCACGTCCAGAATGGCCGTGCCCACGACGGCTGCCGTGACCAACCAAAACTTCTTGTCAAATACCCGCACCTTTCGTTTTTTTACGTCTTGTCTTACCTCTTTTCTTACCTCTTGTGATTGTGACCAGCAGGGACAGGCAAGCAGCAAAACGAGCACTGTCAGCCTTTTCATCATCTCTCCTTTGAGTGGCAACGCGTGGTAAAAGCAGCCTTCACAAATCTGCTGGTCCTGCGCAACTCCACTCTGCGTTGGCAAAGCTCCGTCGAACGAGGAAAGGGTTTGTCGCTCGATTTGTTTTTGTGCAAGCAAGTCTGGTGCCGAACGATTTGCGAAAAACGCTACCTCCATTAAGAAGTTTCCATATCAAGGGAATAGGCTATTCTCCGGAGAAGAGGTGTGTGGGTTTTCGAAGCAGCATCAATTCCTTTTGTGGAATGGTTTTCCCGAAGAGGCACTAAGGAAGTGATTTGGAGGTTATACATTTTCTCGCCTTGACTACAGCAAGCGGTTTCTGTAGCTTAGGCGCATGGCAAAGAAAAACCCCCACGCTGTAGCCCTCGGACGCAGAGGCGGTGAATCCACCGCCGGGCGCGGCCCGGATTACTTCCGCAAGATTCAGGCGTTGCGGAAGGATCGCAAGGGCGGCAGGCCACCAAAGAAGAAAGCAAAATAGTCAGTCGCGGCTGCTTTTCAAGTTGAACAGGAGTCCCACTGCCCCGATAACCACTACGACGATTAGGGGCCATAGGGAACGGGGCACAACCACCATGAGAAGAAGAAGGCAGGGTGCTACGACCAACCCCAAGGCGAGAAGCTTCAAAACATCCTTCGCATCGGTCTTTTTCCGTTCTTGCTTTTCTTCCATAGAGAACCTGGCTGTCTAGTTACCTACATCCTATCTTTGCGCTGTAGGGTCGTCAATGACCATAAGTGAAGAAACGCTGTCTGTCAACCACCGCTCCGCTAGTCGCTGAAAGGAGTAGTCGTGAACGAAGAACTTGAAAACTTGCGTTCCCTAACCCTTGTACTGCTGGATGTGGCAGCGAACCAAATGGCTATTCAGAAGGTTCTTTGCGATGCACACATTGGAACTCCGGAAGCCTTTCAGTCTGCGTATGAGCAAGCAGTACCGAGAACAGCTTGAAGCCTTTCGCGAACGTATCCTTGCGGGAGACGGGGCAGGATTGCGAAGAATCTTGCAAGCTCTAGCAACAACCCCTCATCGAATTTAGACTCGGACATAACCGCCTGCTCCTCACGGCCCTGCCCGCATCAGCGCAACCGCCACCGCGCAGGCCAGCCGATAGTAGATGAAGTGCGGCGGCGCATCCGGCAGGAAACTCTTGTAGAGCCTCAGCACAGCACGCAGCGCCGCTTTTCCTGCCCGTCTTGCGAACAGGCAGAGAAATCCGTAGGCGAGATACGCGAACAGCACCACGCGCCGGATGCCCGCGAAGGACATGGCGCGCACGTTCTCCAAGTCGAAGATTTGCTTTACAAGGCGGGTGCCTTCCTCGATGCCCCACCGCTTGAAGTAGGCAATCACCACGCGCAGCAAGGCCAGCGGCTTGGCTGATAGGTCGTTTGTCAGCAGCATCAACGGCTGCCGCTGTCCGCCCATGCGAACTACGATCAGCCGCCGCTGCTTGCCATCTTGCGGGAAGGTCACAAGGCACGAACCGTAATGGAAGAACGTGGGATATTCGCGGCCTTTGCGAACCACGCGCCAGTGGCCCAAGTGCGGCGTTTCCACAGTGGCTGCAATTTCAGCAGTCAGCGCAGCACGGCCATCTTCGCCAATCACCCTGCGCTTGCCGACTTGCCGCACACAGTAGGTCAGCCGAGCCGCTTCGAGAATGGCGAGGTAACTCGCGCCATCGAAGCCCCTGTCCAGCACCCAAGTGCAGCGGTCGCCAGCGTACTGTCGCACTTGCCGGATGCCGTTCTCTACGACAAGGGCTTGGCTCTTGTACTCCGGCGCGTTCTGCGAAAACGGTTCTAGCCATAGCGGGAAGTGACGACCCTTGCCGTCAATCGCCTCGATATTCAGAAGCCAGTAGCCCCGCGCCTTCTCGCCGCGTGAATCGTCCCAGATACCGCAAAGCCATTCCTGCTTCCCGGAGTACTCTTTGCGGATTTCCGAGAAGTCCAGCGCCACGACCGCATCCTCGACGTAGGGCCGAACTGTTTGCAGATAGAGCTTTCTCATGCTCGACTCTCGGAGACTGGTATTCGCCAAGTTCCGCGAGAGACGCATTTCCGTGGTAATCAGGTCGGCTTGTTCTCCGAGTGACCGCCCGATCTCCGACAGCATCGTGCTCCGGCCCGTAGCAATGCCAAACAGCATGTCCCGAATGAAGCCGGTCATCGGCTTGGTCTGGCCTATCGCCACGCGCTCTGTGAAGAATTGCAGCATCTTTGAGGGTTGCATACGGCCTCCTATTTGGAGGCTATAATACAGCAAGCGGTTGCTGTTTGTCAAGCACTTTGATAAGATATTGCAGTGCTCGGAAGGCGCGGAGGTACTTCCACCCAAACGCCCGCGCTATACTGGCAGCTCCTTCGAGTCCCCAGGACTCCGCTAGGAGGAGGAACATGCGTTCATCGCCAGAAGAAGCGAAGCGGATTATGCGTAAATGGGAACAGGAGTCTAGTAGGTTGCGGTTCACCACTTTTGGGCCGCCACTTGGCTGTGTTGCCGACGGACGGATTAAGTCTTTCGACGGCGATGACCTCTGGGAGTTATCTGGCGATAGCTTCGTCTTGCAGCTTGAACTTGATGGCGCTGAATTTGAATACACGGATGCACGGGAGGGCATTTTGTTGCCGAAGGGCTGTGTTTGCTCCCTTGCGGTCACAATTGAGGGAGCTCGCCGGATGGTACCCGAACCATTCGGGACCGTCCGATTCTTGATTTGCGAGTTGGGGTGACTGATTAGCCTACGGCTAACAGACCATTTTCGTAATCCCTTTGTTTTCGGTTGCTTGTGGTTCCCTTTGTCTATGATCATAAAATTTGTATAACCTCCAATAAGGAAGTGATTTCTTGACAAGTATATTGAAAATGTTTATTATAAGATTATATTCACATAGCCTGCGCTGCGAATGCCACGCAGCCACCTTTAGCAAAGAAGCGCCTGGGAGAGGTGCCCCATGGCCCCTTTTGCTTTCTGTACAAACCCTTCGTGTGGACGTGTGTTCGACTTTGGCGAGGGCTGTAATGAAACAGACAGAAAGTGTCAACGTTTGGCCGAACCTTGCGAGTGCGGCGATGAAAGGAGAAGTCGTCCCAGTGTTTTGCCGCCGAGTGCGTGTCCCAGGTGTAACTCAAAGGTGGTGGCCTGGTGTCCCCGGTGTATGGTGTCGATTCCGAATATCCCGAAGGGCGACGCGCCAAAGTGCGCGCATTGCGGCGCGGAATTGAGCGGCCCCGTCGAGGCGAAGCCTGCGAGAATAGACAACGCAGCTCGCAGGGTTGCTGTGGCCAGCGATTAGCCAACACATGGCTGGCTGATGTGATGCAAGGTGTGAAGCAGTAGTACCTTTGGGGGATTGATTAGCGGACTGTGGGGGCGGAGTATGGATTAGGCAGAGTGGGGGGGATAGGCAGACGAGGCGGTAGAAGGTTGAGTGAAAATTCTGCCCAACTGGAAAATATTAAGAAACATATCAACTTCACCTATGCGGAGCTGAAGCAGGTGGCCGAGTGCCTGGGCGCCTTCAGCCTGCAAATCGCTGCGGACCCGCTGAAAGCAGCGGAGGCTATCCAGACGATTGAGCTGGGCGCGGAAGTCCGTAGAAGGCAGCTCAAAACGGGTCTGCATGAAGCGTTTGACCGGCAGCGCTTGGTGTGGTTGCTCGACGAACTCCGGCAACTGTGCGCTTCGAAGAGACAGTTGGAGAAGTCGATGGGAAGGGAGCCCGAGTTGTTCCCGTGGCAGGTGAGGGGCTTAGGATAGGTGACTTGAAAGAGGCGGTCCTTGGGAATTAATGACTGTGCCGAGAGGCAGGCGAAGTGCCTGCCTCTTTTTGTTTGCTGGGATAAGAGCCGGGCTATCGGCGTGGGCGCGGAAGCATCTTTTTATAAAATCGATAGTTACAAGCCTCGCAGCGCCATGGCGTGCGACTGAGTAAAGAGTTAAGGAAATCCAGCAGACCACGGCGTCGGGATTGGTGGCAATAAGTAGATTGGCAGCGTGGGCAGTTCATTCTGGGCGAAGTATACCCTGTTGTTTGCGGCAAGTGGGAGCGATGCTGAAGTTGTGTGGATTCGGTGTGGAAACCAGTTGGAGGAATTGTGAAATTGGCACGCAAAGGGTGGCCGACTGGATCGCGCCAGCGTGCGTTTCCTACCCGGTGCACCGAGGATGCACAGGCAATTGCACAGGGGCAGGACGACGGTTATCTCCGCTAAGGGGCGATGTCCGCAGTGATTAGCCGGGTGGATTCACGAGTTGCCGCAGTTTCCCACAGAAGTTAAGCGCGACTACGGCTACGGTCTTTTCCTTTCCTTTCATTTCTTCCGATCCAAACCAGAATCGGCCGGCGCGCCGCCGGCCACAGGAAAGCTTTAACCGTCCATAAAATATTAGCGGACGGTTATATTCATATTGACTTGCAGTAATTGTCTGTTATTCTGCCATTACTGAAAGAGGAGAGCACCCATGCTGACGATGCAGGCGCGGCGGTTACTCGGGTTGCTGGAAAAGCGGAAATACCAGTGGGTGAGCAAGGAAGAGATCGAAGGGCAGGGGATCCGCCGCCACCGGGACCGGGTGCGGGAACTGCGGGCGGCGGGGTACGTGATCGAAAACCGTTGCGCGCGACGGCGAGGACCGAAGCTGAGCGAATACCGGCTGATGGGGAAGCGGGACGCCCTTCGCGGCGGCTCAGGGCAGGCCCTTCGCGGCGGCTCAGGGCAGGCCCTTCGCGGCGGCTCAGGGCAAGCAGGAGGGGAAGGGATGACGGAAGGGCGGGGGCGTTCCCGCAGCAGCATCCGGGACGCAGAAGGCGCGAAAGCCCCCGCTACGGTTGCAGGAGGGGGAGATGAGAAGCAAGCCAGGGTGGAAGCTAGCGCGGCTGCTGGGATTTTTTCTGGCGAACGCGGGGCGTGAAATCTCGAGTCTGGAACTGGTGGCGCTGGGAGTAACGGGCTACCGGAAAATAGTTGTGGAGCTGCGGAAGCGTGGCTACCAGATCGAGAGCCGGCGGAGGTACGGGGCGTGGAAGCAGGAGGCGTTTTACGTTTTTCATGGAAAGGCGGAGACCAATGAGCGAGAGCGACAGTCAGCCGGGGGGCGGGCTTCGAGCGGAAGACCGGCGGCCGGAGGAGAATGCCCCACGTGTGGGCGGCCATTCGGCGCTGCGTGCGTTGGTGGCCGAGGGGCATCCGGTGATGTTGGAGAAGGCGGATAGCCTCGCGCTGGCGGCGCGATTCACCGGTCAGGTGGTGTTCACGTATCGCGGTGGGTATCGGGTGGGGGGTGCGTTGATGGAGGTGTTTGACCGTGGACGTTAGCGCGAGTGTGACGCTTGGGTATTGCCCGCTTTGCGGGCGCTTGGGGTGTGGCGGCGGTGGCGGGGCATGTGGGGGGTGTTGGAGGTTTGTGGAGCGGTTGATTATTGCTGAGGCGGGCGGTGAGCATGGGCAAACAAGGGTTCACGAGAATCAAGGGAACGCAGGCCGTGTTTGTCGTGGAAGAGTGGGGTCGCAGGTACGTGCGCTTCTCCTGGCGTGTACGGATGAGCACGTCATGGGGGGTGTGGAAACGTGAGCGTGTGATGGGTGGGCGGGGTTGTGCTGCGGCAATTAGCGAGGATGCGGCGTTTGCGGCGGATTTCGAGCGGGCGGTGTATGGGTTGTCGCGGGGGAGGCGGGTGCTGGTTATTGGTGTGGCGTTGCTGGGGCTGGCGATAGCGCGGGCTGGAAAAATTGCAAGTTTTGCTCCGGGCGAGTGTTATCGGGCATACGAAGAGGCATGCGTGGAAATTTATCGGGAGATGGTGGCGGGTGGCTATGAAGCGTAGGGTGGTGCCGCACACGCGGGGGTCGGTGAGGCGGCGTGTGGGGTTGCCGGGGTGGGAGTTGTACGCGCATCTGTTGGAGGAAATGGTTGGGGATGCGTTGACGCCGCACCGTGCGTTGGAGGTGTTGAAGCCGCGTGCGTTTCTGATGCGGACGGGGCGGTATGCGGTGAAGCTGTATCGGTGTGTGGAGCCTGTGTTGGTGTCGCGGTTGGTGGTGATGGCGGGTGTGCGGGGGCCGTTGGCTGCGGATGCGCAGGTGCATCATTTGAATGGGGTGAAGGACGACGACCGCCCGGAGAATTTGGCGTTGCTGGAATCGAACTCGGAGCATGCGCTAGTGGATGGGCGGGGTGCGGGGATGGCGTGGGTGCGGGATCGGAGTAAGGGGCGGGGTGTTGTGCGGTTTACGACGGGGCCGCAGCGGTTTTTGCGTGCGTGCCGGGGGATATTGAATACGGCGCTAGGGCGGCGGATGCCGCGGTCGTGGGCGGTGAGGATGCTGGACGGTGATGAACTGAATTTGAGGCTGGATAACATGTTCGTGTATTCCCAGCATGTGAGGCGGTGCTATGCCGAAGACAAGAAAAGGCGGGGAGTCGAAGCAGCGGAGAGGAACTTCGCCGCGTATGTTGAGCGGTGGCCTGAGTGCCGCGGTGACGGATTTGTTGCTTGGTACGCTGCTCAAACCGCTGCGCTCGGGGAGCGTCCGCGGGTTGCTCCTGGCGGAAGTTGGCGGGGATGAGGCGGCGTGTGAAGCGGCCTTGCGTGCTGAGGAGGTTGTTGCTCGCGTGCGTGGGGCTGCGGCTGCGGCGGTGTTGGAAGCGATACCGGGGGTGCTGGCCGCGCAACTGGCGCGTGCGTTGGAGGACAAGGCCGTGGCGAAGGATTTTCTCGCCGCCGTAGGGGTGCTGGAAGTTGCGAGCGAGAAAGCGGATGAGGCGGGGGCGAGTGTAACGGGGTTTGAGAGCGCGCTGCTGGAGGGGTTGCGTGAGGCGCTGGGATTGCCCTTCGCGGCGGCTCAGGGCAAGCCCTTCGCTGGCGCTCGGGGTAAAAAAGGGTGATGCAATGGCTACAGAGAATGGCGGACCGGTTGAACCTGCCAGCGGTGGGGCAGTTGGCCGAGGCATGGTACCCCGAAGGGGGAGCCCATGCGGTGGACCTGCTGATTCCTGTATTGCTGCGAATCAGGGCCAAGAGCGGGAATCTGGTGCCGCTGGTGCCAAACGGGGCGCAAAGACTGTTCATAAAAAAAAGGGGGAGGCGAAACATCATCCTGAAGGCGCGGCAGCTCGGGCTAACGACGTGGATTGCTGCGCGGTATTTCTTGTTGACGGCGCTGAGGCCGGGCACGGTGAGCTTGCAAGTGGCGCACAGCCTGGAGAGTGCGCAGCAAATCTTCCGGATTGTGCACCGGTTTTACGAGAACCTGAGTCCGGCGCTCGGACGGACGATCAAGACGGAACGCTCGAACGTAAGGGAACTGGCGTTCGCGGGGACGGACAGCCGCTACCGGGTGGACACGGCGGGGAACCCGAGCGCGGGAAGAGGACTCACGGTAAGCAACTTGCATTGTTCTGAGGTGGCGCTGTGGCCGGGAGAGCCTGAGGAAACGATGGCGGCGTTGCTTGGCTGTGTTCCGCCCGAGGGGTGCGTGGATATCGAATCGACGCCGAATGGTGTTGGGGGCATGTTCCATCGGGAATGGATGCTCTCGGTGGGCGGGGATACGGGCTATGTGCCGCATTTCTTTCCGTGGTGGATTGAGCCTGGGTACGCGCGCGCCATTCCGGCGGGCGTGACGCTGCTGCCTTTGACCGAGCAGGAAACGGAGTTGCGGAACCGGCATGGGTTGACGCGGGAGCAAATCTATTTTCGCCGCGAGTTGGAGCACACGTACCGGAATTTGCGGACGCAGGAATACGCCGAGGATTCGGTGTCGTGCTTTCTGGCGACAGGAAGGCCTGTGTTTGAGGTGGACGCGGTGGACCGGCGGGTTGCGGTGGTTCCCGGGCCGACGGTGGTCCGGGAGAATCAGGCGGAGTTCGAGTTCCTGCCGCCGCAACGCGGGCGGCGATACGTGATTGGGGCAGACGTGGCGGAGGGACGCGAGGAGGGGGATTTTTCTGTGGCTCAGGTGGTGGATGTGGAAACAGGGGTTCAGTGCCTGGAGATGCGCGTTCGATGGCCGATTGAGCGCTTCGCTCAGTATCTTGCGGCGGTTGGAGCGCGCTATAACGACGCGACGCTTGCCGTTGAACGGAACAATCACGGTCATGCGGTTCTGTATGCTCTGCGGAATCGTTATGGGTATGCGCATCTGTTTGCCTGGGGTGACGGCGTGGAGGGTATGCAGTATGGGTTTCCGACGAATGCACAGACCAAGCCGCAGGTGATCGGCGCGCTGAGCGCCATGCTGGGGGATGCGCCGGGGACGCTGATGTCCCGGCGGTTGCTGGAAGAAATGCGGGCGTACCGGTTCGATGATGCGGGTGGGATGGGAGCGCCTGCGGGGATGCACGACGATACGGTGATGGCGATGGGGATTGCGCTGGTGGTGCGCGGGCGTGTGCGAGAGCCTTTATTTATGGGGGTGAAACGATGATTACGAGCCGGAGGATGAGATGTGAGGCTTTGGAAATGCTGGACACGATGCGGGCCGTACTTGGGGACGTGTTGGCGACTGCTGTTGAGTTGGGGCATGTGGTTGGCCCGCTGAATAGCGCGCTGACGGATGCGCTGGGGTGTGCGGTGCGTCAGGCGACGGGGCTGTCCGTGCTGGTGAAGGAAACGCTCAAGGAGGAAGTGTATGACAGCGAAAAAGAGGAGCAAACGGATACGGAAGTGCGCGCCCGGGTCGCGGAAATTGCGCGGGGCGGCGCGGGGGCGGGCCGCGACAATCGGCACGACGATAATGATTCTGACAGAAGCGAGGGTGGTGGTGGACCTCGCCGCTGAGGCGCTGAAGGAGTGGTTGAATCCGGTGGAGTGGGACAACCTTCGCGTGCTCTCCTCCGGGATGTACCGGATTCTGCGGATGCTGGAAGTGTTGCTGCAGCGGAATGTGGGCCGCGTGCTCTCGGACCCGATTCATATTGGGTTGCCGTGCGAGGCGGTGCTGGCGGCGCATCCGGCGCCGGATGTGGCGGTGGTTCGTGCGGAGGGGGAATCGGCGGATGCAGATGAGCAACAAACGGGAGGTTGACGGAAGGCTTGCATTTCTTAGCTCGTTGTTATACATTTTTTCTATGAGCTTTGTGGGATTGCAGGACAATCTGCGGCGGGAGCTGCGGAAGCGGATTGAAGGCGGCGAGCTGACGGGGATGGAGCTGGCGCGGCGGACGGGGTTCACGCAGGCGCACATCTCGAATTTCCTGAACAAGAAGCGTGGGCTGAAGCTGTCGGCGCTGGACAAAATGGTGCGGGCGATCGGACTCTCGCTCTACGACCTACTGAACCCGCACGAGGTGGCCAAAGTGGCAGCCGTGCCGCCGGGGAAAGACGAGGAGTATGCCGACGTGCCGCTGGTGGAAGGCGTGATTGCGGCGGGCAGCGAAGTGATCGTGAACGAAGAAGTGAAAGAGCTGCTGAAGTTCCGGCGGAGTTTTCTGAACCGGGTGCGGGCGGACCTGGCGGCGCCCGCCACCGCCGGAAGGACGGCCACGGCGGGCAGGCGGAAAGAGTGGACGCGGTTTGTGTTGATCAAAGTGGACCAGAAGGAAGGGCTTTCGATGTGGCCGCGAGTGGGGCCGGGCGCGACGCTGCTGATCGACCGGCACTACAACAGCCTGCGGCAGTACCGGAAAAACGACCGCAACATGTATGCGGTGCGGAAGAACGACGGGTGCACGGTGAAGTACGTCGAACTACGCGAGGGCGGGAAAGAAGGCGCGGGAGTAAACCCCGCGCTACTGGTGCTGCGGCCGCACAACCAGGATTACCCGGTCGAGGTGCTGCCCATCGAAGAAGGACAGACCTACGCCGACTTGATCGTCGGGCGCGTGGCGCATGTGGCGGTGGAAACGTAGGAACAGGGAGCAGGGAAGAGTCACAGAGGCGCCCCGATAAAAAGCATCGGGGCAGGCCCGATCAATCCCGAGTCCCGATGCCTCGGGATCGGGACATCGGGACGCGTACAAGCTATCCCGCCCGAGGCGGGTCTATCCGACTTACCGGCTCTTCTTCGCCTTCTTCGGGCGGGACGTGGCTTTCTTCTTTGGTTTGGACTTCTTTGCCTTTTTCTTGGTCTTCGATTTCTTCGCCTTCTTCGCGGATTTTCTCCCACGGCGAACCTTCGGCCCACCACGGCGGACCTTCGGCTTTTTCGGGGGTGCCGGCGGGGGCGGAGGGGCGGCGGTGGACGGGCGTTCCTCGACTATCAGTTCATCTTCTGCTTCCTCCTCGAGGGTCTCATCGCGCTCTGAGGCCAGTTTCTCATCCTCTTCGAAGTGCGGAATGTCGTTGGTTTCGTCGTCGCCGAGCTGACTCATGTGGAAGACCATCATGACCTCCGGGTCCCGCCTAGTGAATGCAGGGGCGGGACGGATCTGCAGAGTGCGGAAAGGGCCCGCCGCCCCGAATCCCGACGCGTCGGGACTTCGGAACGTTTGCAAGCGGCCTTACCGCCGCGTCGGACACCAAATACCACCGCGGCATTTATACGGAGTTCCGCGGAGTTGTCAAGACAAACGAGAACGGCGCGGGGCGCAGAGCCCAAGGCGTCGGGACGGCGCGAGCCACGCAGATCGCAGCCGGTTGGGCCGGGCCAAGGGAAGCAGGGGGCGTGAGGGAAGACGTAACTAATAGTAAAACAAGGAGTTAGATCGACAAGCTGTCAGGCGGCCTACTGGGGCGGCAAGACACGGAGCTGGTCGCCGGGCTGAAGCTGTCGGCTGGCGAGAAATTGGTTGGCGCGGCGGAGGGCCTCGACGGTGGTCTGGTAGGTGTGGGCGATGGACCAGAGCGTCTCGCCGGCCTGTACATGGTGGATGGTTGGCTTTGCAGTGGTGCTTTGCTCAGTCTGCGGCTTCTGCGAGGTGCTCTCGAGCCGGGCGGTGTCGGCAGAGTCTGCTTTGGAGCGCGGGCGGGCCGCAGCGTCGTTGCTGCTCCGACGCGGATTACGCGCCGGTTCGCCGCCCGGGTAAATCTTCAACGAGATGCCGCGGGTGAGCTTGTCGCTGCGGAGATTGTTCCAGCGCTTCAACTCGGCGGGCGTGACGTTGAACTGCTCGGCGACGGAGGGCAGCGTGTCGCCGCGGCGCACTTTGTAGCGCACCAGCTTGCCGAGGCCGGTCTGCGTGGCGGTCGTGGCGGGGATGATCAGCTTCTCACCAACCTGCAGCGCGGCGCCGGACTCGATGCCATTTGCGGAGGCGATGGCTTTCGCGTCGGTGCGGTACTTCTTGGCGATACCGCTGAGCGTCTCGCCTTCCTCGACGCGGTGCCGGCGCCAACTCACCCATTTCTCCGCCGGGATGGCGGCGAGCTCCGCGAAGAAGTGGTCCGCGGCGCCTTCGGGCAGGTGCAGCTCGAATTCGGGGTCGGCCGGCGTGACCATGCGCAGCAACTGCGGGTTCAGCGCTTTCAGGTCGTCCACACTGACGTCAATTGTCTCCGCCACCAGCCGCAGGTCAATCGGATGGCCGGGCTTCACCTGGTCGGTGCGGGCGGGCGGCTCCCGCTCCACGGTGATGCCGTAGCGCGCGGCGTCCTTGGCGATGAGCGTGAGCGCGAGGATGATGGGGACGTAATTCTTCGTTTCGCGCGGAAGCACGTTGCGCTTGTACAGCTCCCAGAAATCGGCGTAGCCGGTGCGCTCAATCGCGCGCTGGACGTTCCCCGGGCCGCTGTTGTACGCAGCCAGCGTCAAATACCAGTCGCCGAACTGCGCGTAGAGATCGCGCAGGTGACGCGCCGCGGCCCGCGTGGATTTTTCCGGGTCCTGGCGCTCGTCCACCCACCACGTCCGCCGCAGGCCGTATTCCCGGCCGCGGAACAACATGAATTGCCACATGCCCAGCGCACGGGCCCGCGAAAGCGCAAGCGGCTTGAATCCGCTTTCAGCCTGCGCGAGATAAATCAGATCTTGGGGCAGGCCTTCTTCGCGCAGCACGCGCTCAATCAGTTCCCGGTAACGCCCGGCGCGCCGCAGGCCCGCCTCGACAATGGCGCGGCCGCGCGGCGTCTGGAAAAAGTTCACGTATGAAAGAACGTGATCGTTGACGGTGAGCGGCAAATCGTGGGGAATTGTCTGCAGGTCAGCCTCGATGCCCTCCTTGAGCTTCGGGTCCGCGGGGAACGCCATCTCGGCGATTTCGTCGATCGGCGCGGGCTCGGCGCGCTGCTCGGTGAAGCCGTCACCTTCCCGGAAGGCAGCCAGTTCGTAGGAATGCACCGTGTCCACAAGGCGGTCGAACAGCTCCTCGAGCCGCGGGTCGGATTGTAGGTCAATACCGCTCGCGAGCAACCAGTCCACGGCGAGATCGAAATCGCGCCGCGCTCTTTCCGGACGGCCTGCTTTGTAGTTTTGCTTGCCGGAACGGAACGCGGCCTCGACGCTCTCGATGAGCACTTCGACGGCGGCGCGCGGAGGCGGCGTGAGCAACGCTGGCAAGACGGTGCGGGGGTTGGTGGGCAGCAGCCCGGGCACCTTGGCTTGCGTGATGACAGTCTCTGGTGGACGCACGCGCACAGTACGCTTGGCCGTCTCTTCGCATCCCGCGAGCGCGAGGAGAAGAGCCGAAGCGAGAATGATGGCGCTGCTTTTGGCTTTTACGAAGATCCCGATCTGCATTCCACGCGCCTCGTCCGCGGTCGCGCCATCCGTCGCTCACTCAGACGGCGCTCCGCTTAGGCAGGGTATCGGCAAGTTTACGGGCAGCAAGAGAGAGGGGTCAACTCTTTCTGGCGTGCAGGAGTAGCGGTTCGGAACGGATAGTACTATTGACACGAATCGCCAAAAATTGTGGCGGGGAGCTCAGGCCAAAGCCTGTTTTAGATCGTCAATCAGGTCGCGAGGGTCCTCGAGGCCTACGGAAACCCGAATGGTGCCGGGGGAAACACCTGTGCCGGCGAGTTCCTTCGCGCTCATGTTGTAATGCGACGTGTATAGCGGCAGAGAGACCAGCGATTCGACGCCGCCCAGGCTCGCCGCCAGCAGGAACACGCGCACGCGATCGCACACACGCCGCGCCGCGCCCCCCGAAGCTCCAGGGCCGCCCTTCATGTCGAAGGCCAGCATGGAGCCGAAGCCGCACATCTGTTTCTTCGCCAGCGCGTGGTCGGGATGCGACCGCAGGCCGGGATAGTGCACGCGCGCAACCTTCGAGTGCTTTTCCAGAAACCTCGCTACGGCCATGGCGTTCTCGCACTGCCGCTCGACGCGCACCTCGAGTGTCTTAATCCCGCGGATGAGCAGGAAGCCAACCTCAGGGTCCATCGACCCGCCGAGGTAGATGACCATCTGTCGCACGGCATTGATGAACTTCTGGCTGCCGGCGACTGCGCCGGCGATCAGATCGGAATGGCCGCCGAGGTATTTCGTTGCGCTGTGCACCGCCATGTCGAAGCCCAGGGACAACGGCTTCTGCAGCACCGGCGTGGCAAAGGTGTTGTCCACGATGGAGACGATCTTGTGCCGCCGCGCAATCGCTGCGGCTTTGCGCAGGTCCACCAGGCGCAGCGTGGGGTTCGTTGGCGTTTCCGTGTAGAGAACGCGCGTGTTTTTATTGACCAGGCGCTCAATCCCAGCGAGGTCGTTTTCGACGTACTGCACGTGGATGCCGAGGCGCGGAAAGATGTCACGCATGAGTCGGTAGGTGCCGCCGTAGAGCTGTCGTGTGGCGATCACTTCGTCGCCGGCCTTCAGCACGGCGAGCAGTGCGCTCGAAATCGCCGCCATGCCGGAAGCGGTGACGATGGCGGCTTCGGCGTCTTCGAGCGCGGCGACTTTTTCTTCCGCCACAGTCAGCGTGGGGTTGCCGTAACGGGTGTAAATGTAGGCCTTGCTGCGGCCCTCCGCCCAACGCTTCATTTCCGCGGTGCTGGAAAAGGTAAACGTCGAGGAGCGGGTGATGGGCGTGGTCACCGGCGCGCCGATGCCGTGCTTTTCCTCGCCCACGTGGATCGCGCGCGTGGCGGTGCGCCAAGAGTGCCGCTGGTCTTTTTTCATAGAGCGGTATTAGCGCAGGGCCGGCGCGCCGCAACAAGCACCAATTTGGCTGCCCCGCTTGCTAGGCCTCTTCTTCCTCAGCTTGGCCGGCGCGCGCGGCCTTGGCCGCTGCGATGATCTTTTCGGCCTGTTCGCTCGGCACAAAATCGTAGTGGTCGAATTCCATCGAGTAGCTCGCGCGCCCTTGCGTCATCGAGATCAGGTCGTTCGCATAGCTGAGCATCTCCGCGAGCGGCACCTTCGCCTTCACCACCACATTTGACCCTCGCGATTCGCTTCCGCTGATACGACCGCGCCTCGAGCTCAGGTCGCCCATGATGTCGCCGGAGTACTGATCGGGCGCGTACACTTCGACGTTCATGACCGGCTCGAGCAGCGCCGGCTTCGCCTGCTTCATGCACTCCTTGAAGGCCAGCGAGCCGGCGATCTTGAACGCCATGTCCGACGAGTCCACATCGTGGTATTTCCCGTCGTACAAGCTCGCCCTGAAATCCACCACCGGAAAGCCGGCTAAGTATCCGCGCTCCGCCGAGTCGCGGATGCCTTTCTCCACCGATGGGATCCAGTTCTTGGGAATGGCGCCGCCGAAGATGTCGTTGACGAACTCAAAGCCGCTGCCGCGAACAAGCGGTTCCATCTTGATGCGGCACACGCCGAACTGCCCGTGGCCGCCGGTCTGTTTTTTGTGCTTGCCTTCGGCATCGGCCTTGCCGCGAATCGTTTCGCGGTAGGGCACCTTCGGCGGCTTCAGCGTCACGTCCACGTGGAAACGCTTGTGCATCTTGGCCACCACCACTTCGATGTGCTGTTGCCCCGATCCGGCGAGCAGAAACTCCTTGGTTTGCGGGTCGCGCGAGAAGCGCAGGGCCAGATCCTCTTCGAGAAGTTTGTGGATCGCCGTGCCGATCTTGTCTTCATCGGCGCGGGATTTCGGCTCGATGGCAAACGTGATGGAGGGCTCGGGAATCCGGGCCGGCGGATAGAATATCGTAGCTGCCTTGTCGCCGAGCGTATCGCCCGTGAGCGTTTCCTTCAACTTGGCGATGGCGCCGATATCGCCCGCGTTCAGTAGAGCCACTTCGGTGCCGGTTTTGCCCTGCATCATCTGCACGTGCTGCAGGCGCTCCGGCGTGCCCCGGTTCAAGTTCGTGAGCGTCGCGTCGTTCTTCAGCGCGCCGGAAATCACTTTGAAGTAGTTAATGCGCCCGGCAAAGGGATCCGCAATCGTCTTGAAGACGAAGACCGAGAGCGGCTCACTTGCGCTGATCTTTCGTTCCACCGGATTGCCCTTGCGGTCCGGCTCGCTCCAGCCCGCCACCTTGCCGCGGTCCGCGGGCGAGGGCATGAAGTCCACGATGAAACTCAGGACAGCGTCGCTGCCGATGTTGTGCAGGGCCGAGCTGAGCAACACCGGGTACAGCCGCTTGGCCAGGACGGCCAGGCGCAGCCCCTTCGACAGGTCTTCCACCGGCAGCGTGCCCTCGGCGAAGAACTCCTCCATCAGCGCGTCGTCGCCCTCGGCGACCATTTCCACCAGCTTTTCGTGCGCCGCCTTGGCCACTTCGGCCATGTCCGCGGGAATTTCTTCGATGCTCGCCTTGCCGTCGCCATCGGGCTTGTAAACGAGCGCCTTCATTGTCACCAGGTCCACCACGCCGCGGAAGCCCTTCTCCGCACCGATGGGCAACTGGATCGGCACCGCCGCGCGGCCGAACACCTGCTCCACCGAAGTCATGGCGCGCTCGAAGCTCGCCAGCTCGCGGTCCATCCAGTTCAGCACGAAGGCGCGCGGAATGTCGTACTCGGTGCAGTAGTCCCAGACTTTTTCCGTCACCACCTGCACGCCGGCTGCGGCGTCAATCAGGATCAGCGCGCCATCGGCGGCCACCAGCGAAGCCTTCGTTTCGTTGACGAAGGTGCTATAGCCCGGCGTGTCTAGGAAATTGATCTTGGTTTTTTCCGGCTTGCCTGGGGGCGCCCACTCGGCGTAGGCCAGTCCGGTCTGAATGGTGATCTTTCTCGCGATTTCTTCTTCGTCCCAGTCGGTCACCGTGTTTCCTTCGGTGACCTTCCCCAGCCGGCTGGTCATCCCGGCGGTGAAGAGCAACGACGACACGAGCTGGGTTTTCCCCGTGTCGCCGTGACCCACAATGCCCACATTGCGGATGAAATCCGTGTTGTATGTCTTCATGGTGCCCCCGATCCCGCGCTTGCGGGACGTTGTGGCGGACAATCCCCGTAAGGACGCGGCAATTACGTCCCGGGGTCCCGGAAGAAGTGGCAGGCCCGGAACGAAACTCCGGATGCTAGCACAGCGGTATGGGCCGTTCAATGAGGGCGGGTAAGCAACGCAGGGCGCAGGGGAGAGAGGCCGCCCTAAACCGCTGTGACGATCGAGCCGTCCGGCGCCACGTAGCCATACGCCATGTGAGGCGTGCTGAAAGCGAATCCCGGAATGCCGTCGCGGTCGAGGAGAATCAGCCCGCCGGTGCCTTTTGTGCGTCTCGCAAGCAGCTCCACCGCGGCTTGAGCGGCTTGCGAAGCCATTTGTCCAGAGCGGAGAAAGTCTGCAGCCGACTTCGCCAGGACGACTTTCATGATAGCTTCACCCCAGCCGGTGCAGGAGACTCCGCCCGCCTCGGCGTCCGCGTAGCAGCCGCAACCGATGAGCGGCGAATCCCCCACGCGGCCCGGCCGCTTGCAGCACGTGCCGCCGGTGGACGTGCCGGCGACGATGCGGCCCTGCGCGTCTCTCGCCACGGCGCCTACCGTGCCGTGCTGGTGACTGAAGTGAAACTCCGAAAGATGATTCCCCCCCATGCACTTTCCCCACGCCTTTTTCTCGCGCTCGTGGATCAGCTCTTCCGGCTGGCACAGCGGCAGGCCTTGCTCGGCGGCAAATTGTTCCGCGCCGGCGCCGACGAGCATCATGTGCTCGCACGACTCCATCACTTTCCGCGCCAAGCGGATGGGATTCCGCACGCGCTCGACCGCCGCTACCGCGCCGGCCTCGAGCGTGCTGCCGTCCATGACGATGGCGTCGAGCTGCACGCGGCCGTCGCGGTTCAGATGTGAGCCGGTGCCGGCATCGAACGTGGGATCGTCCTCGAGAACAATAATGGCGGCTTCCACAGCGTCCATCGCCGCGCCGCCGCGCTCGAGAATCTCCCGCCCGGCTTCGAGAGCGCGCCGACAACCGGCATGGACTGCGGCGACGGCTTCGTCGGGAATCGCCCAGGCGCCGCCGTGAACGATCAGGGAAGGCTTACAAGAGTTGGGCACAGGAGTTCTGCTTTCCGAAAAGGGTGTGCGTTGAGAATAGTTTTAGTCTTAGCCGCCGCGACGGGAGAGCCAGACCATCGTCAAGCCCACCGTGAAGAGCATGGGCGCGGCGATGAATGCCAGAAGCATCCCGATTACCATTCGTAGCGTGTGTTTCCGCTCTTTCGGCAATGGCGCCGCTGTCACGGGAACTTGCCGTGGGTCCGCCGCGCGATGGACCGAGAGCCGCAGCAACCGGAAGTATTCTTCCAGCCAGAAGAAAAATTCGTCCCGGGCCTGCCAGAGCATGTGGATTCCAGCGAAGAAAGCGAGGATGCCCGCCAGTCCGAGAAGCTCCCACAATGTCGTTGCATCCATGGCCTTGTTTTAACGGCTGCGCTCGCCGGCCACGCCGGCCACGCCGGGCACAAGCCCTTTTGACGCGGCCGCGGCGCGCGCCTGGTTATCCTGCTCGGAGGATTCTTGCGGCTTTGCGGCGGATTCCTCGGGCGCAGTGACCGGCACAACCTCCACGAAGTGCCCGGCCTTCGCTTCCTTCCAGGTGTAAATGATCCGGTGGATGACGGTGATGTTCGGCCCGATGGCCAGCAGCCACAGCGCCGGCGCAATTCTGTTGGCCAGCGCGCCGATAATCAGCAGCACGATGCGTTCCGGGCGCTCCCAGAAGCCAGCCTTGCACTCCGGGATCAGCGATTCGGCGCGCGCCCGCGTGTAGCTGACCATCACCGACCCGGCCATGGCCACGCCCACCAGTACCGCGTAGCGGTTGCGGCTCATGTTCGCGTAGTGGATCAGCAGGCCGAGGTAAAGCACGAGGTCGGAGTAACGGTCGATGACAGAATCGAAGAACGCGCCGAATTTCGTCACGCGGCCCTGTGCGCGCGCCACTCGGCCATCTACCATGTCGAACAGGCCGGCGAGGATCATCACGCCGCCGGCGGCGGGGAAGCGGCCCCGCGCAAAAAAGATCGCGGCCACGATGTTGATGACGAGCCCGAAGAAAGTCAGGAAATTCGGCTGGACGCCGGTAGCGGCCAGCAAGTGGACAATCTTGTAGAGCACCCACCGCAGAGCCTCGCCGATTTTCCGTGTCACCATGTGATCGGTTCTCTCGCTTGCGCTCGGGACAAGTGGGCAGGCGCGCCCCGCTCTGCGGGGTCCGCCGCATGCCCGCCGTTACGCTTCGTCGTGGATCGTCCGCAGCCGCACGATTTCAAATTCTTTGCTGCCCGCCGGCGTCTGCACTTTGATTTCGTCTCCCACGCGCCGTCCCAGCAGGGCCTTGCCGATCGGCGAAGAAGTGGAGATCAGTCCGTTCGTCGCGTCGGCTTCCTCCGGTGTCACCAGCTTATACTCCACTTCCGCGGATTTTTG
>JACQDE010000024.1 GCA_016201285.1 Acidobacteriota bacterium
GCGCGTCCATGCACCGGACAAATTCACTTCGGTGACGGCGTGGCCCGTCAAATCGTACAAGTAATCCACCGTTCCACTCGCCGTCGTCTTCCGAATTCGCATCCCCGCTGCGCTGTACACGTAGGTTCCGGTTCCGTTCGGACCGCTCGTGGATATGATGCGGTTTTCCGCGTCGTAGGTATAGCTGTTCTGGCCGTCGTAGGTCACGTTTCCCGCCGCGTCGTAAGTGACGCCGCTGCCCGTGATGCGGTTATTAGCGTCAAATCCCAGGCTCGACGAATTGGGCCCGTTCTGGTGCCAGCGGTTGCCAAAGCGGTCGTAATCGTAGGTGTACGCCGCGCCCGTCTTGGACGCGCTGGCCAAGCGGTTGAAATCGTCGTAGCCGTACGTCCAGTTGCCATTGACGCTGTCGTTGCCCGTAAGCACATTGCCGTTGCCCGCAAACGTCAGGCTGAAGCTATAGACACCGTTTCCGCCCAGTGTGGCTCCCACCGATTGCAGCCAGCCCCGCGCTGTGTAGCCCAGCGATTCGCTCACGCCGCTCCCGAGCGAAGCTGTAGTCTGCCCGCCAAAGGCATTGTAATGCACCGCGGAGACCAGCGTGCCCGGATGATTCGTGTCCGAAAGGCTACTGATCAGGGTGGTGAGCCGCGCGGCACGGTTGTAAGCGTAGGTCAAAGTCACGCCGAGACCGTTTGTGCCAGTCAGAGCATCTCCAATCAAGTCGTAGGTGTAACTGACCGGGAACGTGGCCGAAGGGCAGTTCTGCGGCGTGCATTGGGAATTGTTGAGCACGCGGCCCATGCTGTCGTAGCTGAAAACTTCTGCGCTCAGCGTTTGTGATTGCCCGTTCACGACAAACAGAGAAGACTGCCGCCCCAATGAGTTCGAAAGCGTCACGCCAAAGGCTGAGGCTTCGTCATAGTTGAACGTCGCCGCTGGCGTGCCGGTGGTATCGTTCACGTACGTTCGCGTCCGTGGCCGGTGCAGTTCGTCGTAGGTATAGTTTGTGGTGACCGTGGCCGTGCCCGTTTGATTCGGCGCGGGTGCGACGCGACTGGTGAGAAGGCTGTCAGAGTTGTAGCCATACGAGATGGTTCCGGCTTCGGGATTTGTCGAGCTAGTCAACCGCGAAAAGCTGTCATAGACCGCGGTGCGCGCATTTAGTCCGCCCTGCTGAACCGAAAACGTCAGATTCTTGCTCGTCGGGTCGTAAGCGTAGCTGTAAGACGTGAGGAATCCTGTTGCCGCAATGTCCAATCCACAAGCTGAAGGCGTGGGGGTAATCCCGATCAGGGTCGTGCTGGTAACTTCGCAGACATTCGTGAGCCGCCCAAGGCCGTCCGCTTGCGAAATGCGCTGCACGCCGCGAGTCCCATTTCCTTCATCGGTCACTTGCGTCGCTGGTCCGGTGTAGTCCGATTGCACGTAGGTTCCATCCGAATGAGTCACGCGGGTCACGCGCCCCAGCGCATCGTACGTGAACGAATCCCCTGCGCCCGTGCACACCTGCGGCGCGGAAAGGCCGGCTCCTTGATACGGATAGGAGCCGAACGATTTTTCACCGCGATTGTTGTAGCAAGTGTCCGCTTGGTCCCAGGGGGTAGATTCGTCATTCGCTGTGATTCGGCGGATTTCGCGCCCTAGGCCATCAAAGCGCACAAACAAATCTGTCCAGCGGGTGCTGTCAATCTTCTGCTGCCTTTCGACGGTCAGCACATCGGGGTAATAGAAATTTGTCTGCCCGTTGAGGCCGTTCTGCGGCGGAAAAACAGCCGACGTTATGCGCCACATGTTGTCGTAGGCATACGTGCTGCTATTCCCGTTTTCGTCCGTAAAGCTGGTCAGCAATCCGGAATTAAAGTCATAATTCCCGCTGATGATGTGGTGAGCCAGATTTGGTGAATTGGTGTCCGGAAACTGAGTCTGCGTAACGTAAGCCCCATAGAACGAGGACAAATACGTGAACGTGGTCATGTGATTGCCGGGGTCGAAGGATTTGTAGACCGTGCCGGTATCGTAGAACACGGCAAAGCTGTTCACACACAGGCCGGTGGTATTGAGCCAGCGGCAGGAGGTAGTCGGATTGCCGCGATAGGTGCCACCCGATGGCGGAACGTTGTGCTGCATGGTGATGCCGGAAGCGGCCGGATTCGTCTGACCGTTTACAGTTGCCTCATCGTAAGTAATTGTTGTTTGGGCTATCTGTGTGCCTGCGCCGTCTTTGACGGTGCTGGAGGAGACCAGGTTGAGCATGTTGCGGCTCTTGTAGTTGGCGTCGCTGGTCCAGAGATAGGTGTTGACCGTCTGCCGCAGGACCGGGCCGGGATTGGGATTGCCGTAATCCGATTCCGTGGTCTGCATCACACTACCGTAAACGAGCGGGTAGTTGACCCACTGACTGTAATCGATGTCATAAAACGAAAAGGTGTTGCCGGAATCGTACGTAGCCGTGCTCTGGCTTTTCTTGCCATTGGGCCAGGTGATTGTCGTTGAGGTAGCGACCACGTTGATGGCAGGCGCACTGTCCGGAGTAAGCCTTCCACGGGGATTGGTAAGCCACGAATACGAAGTGGAGGCGGTCTTCAATAACGTGCCCAATGTGGAGCTGCCCTGATAGCTGCGCGTTTCGGTGACATAGAGAGAACACATGCCGTCGAGGTCGGTGACGACGTGCACGGTGTCGTTGCCGAGTGGGTCGGTGACTGTGCTTCCCGAATAGGCCCAGGTTTTCGGACCAGTGCCGTCGTTGGCGTCGAGCGTGCGGCTGGTGACGCCACGGCTCAAGAATTGCAAGCCACCGGTGTTACAAAGGCCTTGGGTGCTCCACGCATAAGAAATCGTGCCGCCGGTGGGGAGCGTCACCTGGGTTAGATCGCCCCAACTGTTGTATTGGAAAAGCCAGCTCGTCAAATTGGGCTGGACGATGGCGCGGAGAAAGCGGTCGGTCACCGAGGTATCAGAGATTCCAGAGACGCCGAAACTCGATTGGAGCGTGTAGCTGGCGTAGCAGAGCTTGATCGGCGATGTGCCCCCATTCGGGCCGGGGAGATTCCACAGGCGCGCGGCAACGGTGCCGGTAGGACAGTTGCTGTAATCGGTGGTGGTAACACCCGGCACCATCGAGCCAGTTAGGAGATTGTTCCCGAAGGAAGTGCCCGGAACGGACCCACTGATGAACCGGCCGAGAGTGTCCGTCCAGCCGGTTGCTGTGTTGATTGTGATTTTGTTGCCGTTGGAATCCTCGATTGCATTCGTCCTCCCTCCGTAGCGAGTTCCGTCGCGGTCGATGACCCCACTACCGAAGCCGTACAAGATTCCAGTTGCATCGACGGATTCCATGCCGCTGTTTGCGCTCTCCAATTGATGGGAGGAGCCGTCAGCCGTGATGGCGTCCTTTAGGTTGACCATTACTAAATCGCCTTGGGCGTTTGTCACTTTTATGATAGTGCTCTTCACCCCGATGCTCTGGTCGTTGATGATCTGGACGCCAGTGCCTATCCATTTCCAGCGCAAATGTGGATTCCCGTAGGTGTCGTTGTATTCTTCAATGATCCAGCCCTTGTTGTTGTAAATCCCCAGGAAATTCAGGCGCAGCTTTCCGCCGCGTTGCGGATAGGAAACGATTGGAATATGCAGCGTAAGGTTGCGGTTGGTGATGCTGACGGAATCGAGATTCCCGCCTTGATACGTCCCATAGGGCTTCAGCCCCTGTTCGAGGTTGGCATTCTGCTGGGCGGACGCGGAAAAAAGGAACGCACTGACCACAACGACGAATCGCACGAGAGCGGAAAGGTGTGATCTCACTGCACACCTCCCGCCGGGGTATGGAACTCACTAGGGCTGAGGCCAGCATTGAAGACCACTGAATTGAGTTTGGCTACACCAACCTTTTGGCCTTCCTCATACAGCATGATCTGGAACGGAACAGCAACACCGGAGACCATGCGGAAGTCAGAAAACTCCACGGCGGCATTCAGAAAGCTGAGGGCGTTGGAGTTGGCGGGCAGGCGATACTCGACGCGCAGCGGCAGACCGCTGGCGGGGTCGAAATACCAATCCTGTACGGTGGTGACGGAAGTGACTTCGTCAATCTCTAGGCTGATGCGGACATGCGCGAGCTGGCCTGTGCCAAATGGCTCCAAGCCAATCCAAACGAGTTTGTAGCGCGGGTCGCTCAAGGCTCTGAACAAGACAAGCGCGGCGAGGTGCTGTGGGAAATTCGCCTCGGAGACGTGCGCGTTGAACTTCGTCGTCTTTCCGGAGGCCAGTACCGCTGGCCTGCCTTGGCCGCTGACAAAGACGGACGGGCCCGCTTTGCCCTGATTCTCGTAACGGAATTCCGCCCCGGCGTTCTTCCAGACGAAAGCGCCGCTGCTGAGCCAGCTCCCCTCTGCCGCTTGGATCACACCCTCGGCACGGCAATCACGCATCTGAGCAATCCCTGAGCCGCCCATCGCGGCGACCGCGCGGGTGAGCACGGCGGCGGCTTGCGGGTCACGCGCCGGCTGCTGTGCGGCCACATGGGAACTAGAAGCAAGGATACAGAGAGCAATAAGTGCCACGACGTGAAATCCCTTCACGAAGCACCTCCATCGGCGCGGCATCCTACGTATGAGGTGAGTAACTGTCAAGAGAAATATACTGGCGGTTAACACTTTCCTGCGCCACTTCGCGCGCATCGGAGAATGAAAGTGTGGTTGCGTGCAACACCAAGGGGCCGACGAGTAGAGCTCGTTGACACTGCGTCTTCCCGTCCGCTAGAATCCAACGGAAATGGGGAAAGAAGCATCCGACGTGGTGTCGCCAAGTCCAAACGTCACATCAGGAAAGGCACGTTGAGACCAGCCGGGAGATTTTCCTACCGTTACCTTCTGCTTTTGCCGGGGTTGCTCACACTGCCTGGTCTTTTCCCGCAGCCTGCTCAGGCTGCGGGGGAGCAGCCGAATGTCCTTTTGATCTCCATTGACACCGTTCGCGCCGATCACCTCGGTTGCTACGGCTACCAGCAGATTCGAACGCCGAATATTGACGCGTTGGCAGCGGAAGGCGTGCGCTTCGCCAAGGCGTACACGCCCGCGCCGATCACGCTGCCGGCGCACACGGTGATGCTGACCGGCGCCTACCCGATGCGGACGGGGATGCACGACTTCAGCGGCAACCGCCTGCACCCTTCCCAGCCCACGCTGGCCGCAATTCTCCGCAAGCATGGTTACGCCACCGGTGCGGTGGTGGGCTCGGCGGTGTTGGATTCTCGCTTCGGCTTGAATCGCGGATTTGATTTCTACTACGACAACTTCGATTTCAGCCGTCTGGATGAGCGAAACCTGGATGCCATGGAGCGTCCCGGCAATCAGGTGGTGGACCAGGGGCTGGCATGGCTGGAGCGCAATCGGAAACAGAAATTCTTTCTCTGGCTCCATCTCTACGATCCGCATCATCCGTATGACCCGCCGGCTCCGTACAACGCGCAGTACAAGACGCACCCCTACGATGGCGAAATCGCCTTTGTCGATTCCCAGGTGGGCCGCCTGATTCGCTACCTGAAAGAAAAAAGCCTCTATGAGCGGACGCTGATTGTCTTGGTCGGTGATCACGGTGAGGGGCTCGGCGAGCACGGGGAGACGACCCACGGTTTTTTCATCTATGATTCAACGCTCCGCGTGCCCATGGTTTTCCGGCTTCCGGCCAGCCGATTGCCGCGCGGGAAGGTTGTGGACAAGCCGGCGAATCTCGCCGACCTGCTTCCGACGGTGCTGCAGTTTCTCGCTCTCCCCATCCCCAAAGAAGCGCAGGGCCAGAGCCTGCTTCCGTTGCTGCGCGGTCAGGCCGGCGCGCCTTCCGAGGGGTTCTATGCGGAAACTTACTTACCGCGCATCCATTTCAACTGGAGCGAGCTGCGGAGCATCCACTTCCAGCAGTACCACTTGATTGACGCGCCCAAGCCGGAGCTGTACGACGTTTGGGCCGACCCGCGCGAAAGCCGGAATCTGTTCAACCAGAAGCGGGCCGCCGCGAACGAGTTGCGGAAACGGCTCGCGCAGCTCATCCGCCAATACTCGCCCTCGGCACAGGACCAGACGGCGGAAAAAACGGGGCTCGATCCGGCCTTGATGGAGCGGCTGAAGTCCCTGGGTTACGTGGCGGTCTCCGGCGCGGGCGACGCGGTGCTGAGCGACCGCAACCTGCCCGACCCGAAGGACCGCATCCAGATGTACGAATTGGTGTCGGAGGCACTGGCCGATAGCCAGAAGGGCAACTACGAAGAGTCCGTGTCCAAGCTGCGGGCCGCTCTGAAAATCGAAAAAGACTCCCTTCCGGTGCACTATCTACTGGCTCTGAACTACCACCGCCAGAAAGAGTACGCCGCCGCGGTGGAAGAATTCCAAAAGGTTCTGCAGTGGAGTCCGACCTACTCGCTGGCGGCTTACTACGCCGGCTTGGCCAGCGGAAAGCTGGGCGATTTCGAGCAGGCGATCATCTTTCTCCGGCGGACTCTGGAATTGGATGCCTCCAATTTTTCGGCGGCGTTCAACCTCGGCGCCGCCTACCTGCGGGTGGGAAAAGTGGACGAGGCGCTGGCCGCGTTTCAGCGGTCGGTCAGCATCTTTCCGAACTACGCCCCTGGTTACGAAGCGATCGGTGAAGTCCTGTTGTTTCAGGGGCAGGTGGACCCGGCGATTGAGGCTCTTCGAAAGGCCGTGAGCCTTGCTCCGGAGAACGCCAAGGCGCGGCGGACCCTCGCCAGGGCCCTGCAAGCGAACGGGCTGGAGCAGGAAGCGCAGGAAGAGTTGAAAAAGGCCGGCCCGCCACCACCGCCCTAGAACGCCGGGCCAACCTTCATGAGGATTGTGCGTCTGAAAGCTCGGACAATCAGGCTGATCTGCGTCGCGACCACGCTCGTCTTTGCGGTCTGGCACATGGGGTGCGCTCCGTCGAAGGCGAAGCCGCAAAACGTTCTCTTCATCACGGTCGACACGTTGCGCGCCGATCACCTGGGCTGTTACGGATACAAGGGCGTGGCCACGCCCAATGTCGATGTGCTGGCGCGGGAAGGAGTCCTTTTCGAGCGCGCCATTGCTCAGGTGCCGTTGACCTGGCCTTCCCACGCGGCGATTTTCACCGGCACCTATCCCTTCCACAACGGTGTCCAGGATTTCACCGGTCAGCCGCTTTCAGCGAATTTCCGCACGCTGGCGGAGAGCTTCCAGGCCCACGGCTACGCGACCGGGGCGGTGGTGAGCGCCTTCGTGCTGGACCGCAGTTGGGGCCTGGCTCGCGGGTTCGACTATTACTACGACACTTTCCCGGGCCGCGACTTCCTTCAAAAGGACCTCGGGCTGGTGGACCGCAAAGCCGGGGAGAGCGTTGACAAAGCAATCGCCTGGCTGGAAGGCAATTCGCACCGGCCGTTCTTCTTCTGGCTTCACTTGTTTGATCCTCACAGTCCGTATGATCCGCCCGAGCCATATCGCTCGCAGTACCGCGAGCACCCCTATGACGGGGAAGTGGCCTACGTGGACAGCCAACTGGGGCGGCTCTTCGATTGGCTCAAACACCGGCCGCAGGGCCTCTATGAGAACACCGTGGTCGTCTTCCTCAGCGACCACGGCGAATCTCTCGGCGAGCACGGCGAGCAAGAGCACGGCTTCTTCATCTACGACTCCACGGTGCGCGTGCCGCTGATCATCAAGCCTTCCGCCCGGAACAAACTTGCGCCGGGCCGGCTGCCCACGGCGGTCGAATCCATCAGCGTTGCTCCCACCGTGCTGGAGCTGGTGGGAATTCAGGACCCGATCCAAAAGCAGTTCCAGAGCCAGAGCCTGCTGTTGTTGATGACCACGCGGAAGGGCGACACCGCGCGAACCGCCTACAGCGAGACGTTCTACCCGTTCAGCTCGTTCGGGTGGAGTCCGCTGCGCGGCCTTCACGACTCGCGCTACCAGTTCATCGAGGCCCCTGTCCCTGAGCTCTACGACTTCGTGCAGGACCCGAAAGAGAAGGACAACCTTGCTCCCCAGAATCGGGACCTGACGGCCAGGCTTCGCGCCCAGCTCAAGCAGATCGAATCGCGGTACGCGCCACCGCTCCCCGCCAGTAACGCGCCCGGCCCCAATACGGAAGCGCTCGAAAAACTTCGCGCACTGGGTTATCTGGCGTATCGAGCCCAAACACCCGGCTCCGCCCCGCCCTCCAAGCTGGGCGACCCCAAAGAGAAGGTCGCCCAGTATCAAGCGATCCTGCGCGCGACCGATGCCTTTCGCAGCGGCAACTTTTCCGCCGGGCGAGCCCTGCTCTTGAAGGTGCGCGCCGCCGAGCCGCGGCTGTATCTCGTCCCGTTTCTGCTCGGAGAGGCGGCTTCGCGGGAAGCCAATTGGCAGACCGCAGAACAGGAATTCCGCAGGGCTCTGGAACTGAATCCCAATTTTGACCAGGCGATGATGGGCCTGGCGCGGGCGCTGAGTTTTCAGGGAAAGACCGATGCGGCTCAGGAGCTGCTCAAGCGCGCACTGGACGTGAACCCGCGAAATTTCCGGGCGTGGTTTGAGCTGGCGCGTACGCAGGCGAAGAGTAATCCAAGCGCTAGCGCCACGTCGCTGGAAAAAGTGCTCTCCATTCAGCCCAACTTCGCTCCCGCAGTCCGCGACCTGGGCCTGCTCGCGATGGGACAGGGGAGATACGCAGACGCGGCAACGCATCTTGAAAAAGCGATCGAGCTCGGCTTGGCAGAGCCCGCGACGTACAACTTTCTCGGGATTTCCTACAGCCGCACCAATCGGCTCGAGCAGGCGGTCGAGAGCTATCGGCGGGCTCTGGCTGCCGATCCGAACCTTGCCCAGGCGCACCTCAACCTCGGGTTTGCCTACGAGAGGCTCAACCAGCCAGTTCTGGCCAAGCAGGAGTATCAGACGGCCTGCCGTTTGGACCGAGCCGTTTGCAAGCTCATCGCCAACCGATAAGGCCGCCCACGCGTCCTATCCAGTCCGTGCTCTGCCTGAACTCAAGCTGGCGGAGTAAAGGCGGCAGGGCCTACTGGGTGGAGCGTTTCAGCTTCTTCAGCGTTTCCTTGACTCGGGGCAGGAGCGGGTCTTTTGGATAGAGCTGCACGAAGTTCTCGAATTCCCGGATTGCTTCCTGTGGCCTCTCTGACCGCAGATAGAGATTGGCGAGCTCAATGCCGACTCGGGACATTTTGGGGTCGAGATCTCGCGCCGTTTTCAGGTGCCGCTCTGCGGCAGGGAAGTCGCCGGCGCGCGAAAGGACCGAGCCCAGCAAATAGTAGCCGGGAGCGGAATTCGGTTCTCTTTTCAGGCCCTCCTGAAGCGTCTGGCTGGCGTCGGCGTATCGCTTCGTCAGGTGATAGACAGTGCCGAGATTGAAATACGCCTGCGCGTCTTCCTGATTGAGCCGGATCACCTCCCGAAACTCGTTTTCCGCAGCCGCAAAGTCGCCTTTGCTCAGGTATCGTATGCCCAGATTGTTGTGCGCCGGATAGAAAGCCGGCGCCAGCCGCAAGGCTTCCTGGTAGTGCGCGATTGCCTTTTCGCTCTGGCCCGACTCGTCCGCCTTGACGCCCGCTTCGAATTCTTTGATTGCCTCCCGGGGAAACTTCTTTCCGTATTCCGCCAGGTTGACCAGGTGAGGATTTCCGCCGGAGGCAGCCGCGGGCGGGCTTTCCGGTTTTGGCTTCTCCCGCGGCACGAGGACAACGTGAATTTGCGTCGTTTGCAGGACCGTGGGATTGATGATCACGACCTGATGGAAGGGTTCATAGTTTTCGTCTTCGACCACCACGTGATAGGGGTTTGGGAGCAGATTGTAAAAGCCGAAACGCCCTTCGTTGTCCGTGTACATGCTGTTCAGTGTCGCGCCCCGGGTCTGCAGGGTAATCAGGATGCGTTCCGCGGGAAAGCTTCCATTCCTCAAGCGGATTTGCCCGACCAGGTTGCCCGTGTCTTGCGCGTGGACTGCCGTACAGGAGAGGAATAGCAAGAGCGGAATCGCAAAGAGAGCATTTGATCCGCGCATAAGCATTTGCTCTGACGAGCCTGACCGCACAATGGCCGGCGAATCGAGCCTTCCTGACCCAAACTACAAGTTCCGCCTAAGAAAAGCAATGGGGGCCTGAGCCACGCGGCTCAGGCCCCCGGATGCGGTTCGGTCGAAGATTACCAGAGGAGCTTAAAGCCAAACTGGATGTTCCGGGGATTCAACGTCCCGGCAGATTGGCCAAAGTTCCTGCTGGTAATGCGGTTGGCGAAGTTGGCTCCTGTCGAGCTGCTGGGCAGGAGGAAATTGGCATGGTTGAAGGCATTGAACATCTCGAACCGGAATTGCGCCGTGAACTTCTCCGTAATCCTGATGTTCTTGAAAAGGGACTGGTCGGTGTTGAACTGGCCCGGGCCGACGAACACGTTCCGGCCGAGGCTGCCGTTGCAAGCGGTGCAGGGCGTCCTGAAGAAGGACGGCTGACTGTTCGAGCAGACACCGGAAGAGGTCCAAGCGCAGCCGAACGACGAGTTCGGGAAGAACCCGCTGGCCCACATGCTCCGAGTAGCGTTGATGATGCCATTCGGGGCGTCGGGCCGGTCGTTGCGCGTTCCATCGAAGTTGAAGTCGCAAGCGTTGCCGCGCTGGCAGTACGGCGTCCAGTGCGGTCCCGACTGGAACGACCAGATGCCGTTGTACTGCCACCCGCCCAGGACGTGGCCAATGAAACCCTTCTGGTCCTTGAACCACGGCAACTCCCAGACGTAGCTGGCGACGAGCCGGTGCCGGATGTCGAAAGTGGAATTACCCTTGTCCAGATACGGCCGGGTTTGGTCCAGGCTGTACCCGTCGCCGGCGGCCGAGCCGTTGGCCGTGACCGCACCGCTATGCCAGCCGGAACCCGTGTCCAGCGAATGGCTCCAGGCGTAGTTCACGGTGAACATCAGGCCGTGGCTCATCTGCCTGCGGACGGAAACTTGCAGGGAGTTGTACCAGGACTTGCTGACGTTCTCCCACACGCGAAGGTTGCCATAGTTGGGGTTGAGGAAGCGCCGGCCCAAGCCGGTCAGCGTCCGCCCTTGAGCGGTCACTGACGTGCCCGCCGGAAGCCGGATACCCGGGCCGCGGTTGGCCTGTTCCGCGCGGAACAGCTTATGGCCCTGAGTGCCGACGTAGTTGACCTCAACGACCATCTTCGGCAAGACCTCACGCTGAATGCCGAAGTAATAGTTGAAGATGTAGGGGTCGCGGATCCCTTCGGGGTACACAATCCCCGTGAGGAAGGCCGTGTTGGAGTTGCTGGAGGCATAGCCGATGATGTTGCCCGTGGCCTGCGCCCCAATGCCCTGGCCGGGATTGGTTCCGGTTCCCGTGTATGTGGGCGCGGCCCCCGAAGGCGTGCACACCAGAGGCGCGCCGACGCAGGTGGTCGGCCCATAAACGACCTGGTCTGGGCCACCGCCCAAGGCGTTAAAGGTCAAATTGAAGGAATAGAACGGCGGGTTCCAACGGGAGTTGGAGAGCGGGTTGTAGAGCGTACCCTCGTAGGAAACACCGAACCCGCCGCGCACCGAAGTCTTCCCGTTGCTCCACGGATCCCAGGCAAAGCCCACGCGGGGTCCAAAGTTATTGTGATCCGCTCCGCCTATGGTCTTCGCAATGGAGAATCCGCCGGGACCGCAAACACCCGCCATCACCACCTGGGCAATTTGTTGTGGCGTGGTGCACCCGGGCGAGCCGGCCGGAACGTTGGCGTTGAGGATCCATTCCAGGAAGCCCACGTTCGCCGGGGTAATGCCGCCCGGTCCGGGGATGAAGGTAGTCACCTTTCCGCCCTTTTCCTTGTGACGGGCAAAGAGGTCGTAGCGGAGTCCCATGCTGATGGTCAGGTTGGGCCGCGCTTTCCAGTCGTCCTGGACAAAGGAGCCCATTTCCAGGTTCCGCCAGTAACGGACGTTGGTGTTCAGTTGAGCCGGTCTGCTGGTAGCGAAGCCGGGATCAACGCCGCCGACCATCCCGTAAGGGGTATCCGCGGTAAAGAAAAGCTGGTCAAAGAAGTAGTAGGAGGGGCGGGCGACGTTAAACTCGCTGTTCTCGAGGTTCCGCCGGAAGTCCACCCCGGCCTTGATGTTGTGCTTTCCCTTGCTGAACGACATCATCTCCGCATAGCTGTACACGTTTTCGTGGAAGAGCTGCGGGTAGCCGTTGTAGGAACCGAATCCTGCGGAGCCGTCGTCGAAACCGATCGAAGGCACGCCCGGAGTGGAGGTTCGGATGTCCCCGCGGCCGCGCTGGTAGCCGACTTTGGCCTCGTTGATCCAGTGCGGGCTGAAGGTATGCACCCAGTTGGCCTGGAAGTTGGGGGTGAAACCCTCAAAGGGGTTCTTGAAGCCGTGGATGCCGCTGCTGGCGTTGGACGGGCCAAACTTGTCCGTGGACTTCAGCCAGTAAAACTCGCCGAAGAAGCGGTCGTTCTTGCGCAAGTAGTCCACACGCACGGAGAACTCGTTGCCGTTGAACAGGTTGCCCTGGGTCTGGGAGCCAAAGTTAACCGTGTTGTCATTGAGGAATGGAGTGGTGCGTGAGATCAGGCCTGCAACAAGACCGGGGCCTGGTCCGCCGTAGTAGGTTGCGCAGTTGCCCGTAAGTATATCATCAGCAGTTCCCAGGATGCCGTCCGGTCCAGCAGTACTCGTGAACCCGGTCAGAGTCCGTTGCGCATATGGGAGACTATTCTCGTTGACGCCCGTACCGACATCGGCGGCCGTGATGCCAAACATCGCGCCGAATCGCGTAGCAAGACCCGAACTGGTGTTGGCAGGACAGAGGTAATCCGGAAAAGAAGCGAAGCCGCTTCCCGAGTTTGCGCCGGTGACGTACTGCGTCACATCTAGAGAGGGTGTGCCGGCGCTGGCCGTGGGGAAGTTCCTGTAGATCAGGGCGGCCACGGAGTTGGGCAGGGCGGCAATGACGGCCGACCGCCACTGGGGCGCCTCGGTCTGAATGGGAGTCGGGGGGGCCGCAGCGCGGAAGCGCTCACCCTGGTACGAGGCGGAGAAGAACAGCTTGTCCTTGATGATCGGGCCGGTGCCGGTCACGCCAAACTGGTTGAAGCGCAGGTCGGGCCGCTTGTCACCGCTCCTGTTGCGGAAGAACGGGTTGGCGTCAAATTTGTCGTTGCGCAGGAATTCATAAGCGGTGCCGTGGAACGTGTTGGTGCCGGACTTGGTGACCACATTGACGACGGCGCCCGCGCTGGTGCCATACTGGGCGGACATGTTCAGGGTGAGTTCCTGGAACTCCTCGACGATGTCGGCGTTGGGAGTCGTGCTCGGACCACCGCTGAGTCCCTTGTTGGAAACGCCGTTGATCAGGAAGCCGGAGAAGTTCGGGCGCATGCCGTTGACCACGGTGCTGTGGCCGTTTTCAAACGAAACGCCGGTCACGTTCAACGCGCCGGGAGCCAACTGCATCAGGTCAAAAACGTTGCGGCCGTTCAGCGGGAGGTTGGCCACCAGGCGGGCACCGACGGTCTCGTACAGTTTCACGTCCTCGGTGCTCACCTGGCTGGCGCCGGCCTCCACCGTGACCGTTTCCGTCTTCTGCCCCAGTTGGATCTGGATGTCCACGCGCTGGATCGTGCCGGCGCTGAGGCTCAGACCCGTGCGCACCGCGGTCTTGAAGCCTGCTGCGGAAACAGTGATGCTGTACTGTCCGACGGGGAGTTCCGAAACGCGGTACAAGCCGCTCGCATCCGTCTTGACAGTTATGGCGTAACCGGTTCCCAGGTTCGTCACCTTGACTTCCGCGCCGGGCACTACGGCCCCGGTCGGATCGGAGACGGTCCCGGTGAACACGGCATTCAGCACCTGAGCGAAGGCGGGCGCCCCAAGGCAGGCACAAGCCAGTATCGCCAGGCAGAGTCGTCCACCCCACGAATGCAAAAAGTTGCTAGGTGACTTCATTCTACTAGCCCCCTCAAGTAGCAATATTTTCCTGATCGTCACACAACAAAAACCACTTCCGAAGCCCCACTTATCCGAAATTAAGAACACTTTATGTGCCAAATCTAGAGGCATTGTCAACATTTTTCTTGCTATTTTTTTTCAAGCACTTACATGCTTTGTTGAGGGGGCGAAAACTGGGGAACGAGGTGAACGTTACAGATTCCCGTAGGCCATGTTCAAGCCCTACGGAATTCAATAGGAAGTGTTGATCTGCGTTCCTGCGGGCACAATGCCGCCCGGGACGTCCTCAGCGCGGTGCCGGCCGCTTGCCCAGCCCAGGCGCAGACCGACGCGGCGCCTGCTGCCCGGCACGCCGCGCGACCACCCCGGCCCCTTCCCGGACGACAATCTCCTGGTCCGCCGCCTCGTTCTCGATGTTGTCCACGGTTCCCGAGGGCCAGCGGATCACGATTCGCTCGGCTCGGGATGCCCCTCCGAGGCCGAAATGCAAGCGCGGGTCGCTGGCGGAAAGATAACTGGCATTGGCGCGGGCCTCGTCTGTTTGCGTCAAACTGCCGGCCACCACTTGCACGTGTGCCCCGAACCCGTCCCGGTTGGACTTTGTGCCTAGCAACTTGACGCGGATCCAATGGCCGCGGTCTCTCCCCGTGTTGCGGAGCAAGACCGGCCCGGCATCCAGGTTGGTCATGAGCACGTCCAGGGCGCCATCGTTGTCAAAGTCGGCCACGGCGAGCCCGCGGCTGACGCGCAGCGGTTTCAACGCCGCGCCCGCGCGGAGTCCGAGCTCCTCGAACTGTCCATTCCGCAAGTTGTGAAAAAGCAGGGCGCGTTGCGCGTAGGTGACGCCGAAACGATGGCCGTCCACCTGCGGATTCACGTGGCCGTTCGCGATCAGAATGTCTTTCCAGCCGTCATTGTCATAATCAAAGAAACGCGCCCCAAAGCCCAGGAAGGGAGTGCTGATGGCGGCGAAGCCGGCGGGTCCGCCTCGATCCTCAAACGTGCCGTCCCTGTTGTTGTGGTACAAGTTGTTGGTGTCGTCGGAAAAATTCGTTTTGACCAGGTCGGGCCAGCCATCGTTGTCATAATCGCCGAAGTCCACGCCCATGCCTGCCTGCTCGCGTCCATCCATGCTCAGGGCCACGCCGGCCGGCAGGCCAACCTCGGTGAACGACTGGCCCCCGTTATTGTGATAGAGCAGGCTCGGCATGGAATCGTTGGCCACGTAGACGTCCGGCCACCCGTCGTTGTCGAAGTCGGCCCACACCACGCCGAGTCCATAGAACGCTCCGGGATCAATTCCCATTGGCTCGGTGACGTCGGTGAACGTCCCGTCGCCGTTGTTGTGGTACAAGCGGTCGCGTGAACCGGGCAGGCCACGCGGGCCGCAGGAAACGGGAATGCCGCGGTACTGGCACAAAGCGGTGCTTCCAAACTCCGGCAGATGGTTCAAATCGAGATCGACGTAGTTCGCCACATAGAGGTCGAGGAACCCGTCCTTGTCGTAGTCTGCGAAAGCCGCGCTGGTTCCCCAGCGTCCGGGATTGCCGGCGCCGGACTGTGCGGTGACATCGCGAAAAGTGCCGTCGCCTTGGTTGCGGTACAACACGGCTCCCGTCAGACAAGTGATGTAAATATCCGGCCAGCCGTCGTTGTCGTAATCGCCCGCCGCCACGCCCATGCACCAGCCGCGATGCGTCAGGCCCGCTTTTTCGGTGACCTCGGTGAAGGTTCCGTCGCCGTTGTTGTGGTAAAACTTGCTCGCCGGGCTGGTATTCCCGCGCAGATCGTCGAGCGTCGAGCCGTTCACCAGCAGAATGTCCGGCCAGCCGTCGTTGTCGTAATCCAGGAAGGCGGCGCCGCCACACATGGAATCCATGATGTAGAGCTTCTGCGGGCCGCCGCAGGTGAGATGGAAGTCGATGCCGGCGCTGCGCGTCACGTCGACGAATTGCGGGCCAGGCGCAACGCCCGGTTCGACGGTGCCCCCGGAACCGAGAACCGGACCGTAAAGGCCCAGCCACAGAAGAAGCCAGGCGGCCCGGCGCCTTCGCGGGGCGCCTCCGCGATCCCACCGGGAGCGGGACGAAAATACCAGGGTGTCCATTTTCAAGATTCCTGAGGGCGACTCTATTTCCCATTGCCGCCGTTCGGCGATGACGCACGCGCGGCCATCAAGGCGGCGGATCAATGGGGGCGGTAGGCCATCCCCCCTGTTGCTGCTTGCTTTTTCTTGAGTGCGGCAAACTGCTCGAATGCTTTGGCGGCTTCGCCCTTCCTCTGCAGTTTTTCGAAGGCCCGGCCCAACAAATAGTACGGACTGGGGGAGTCCGGGTTCAAGGCAGCGGAGCGCTGGAGCATGCGGATCGCTTCTTCCGTCCGGCCGAGATCCAGCAGAGCCTTGCCCAAGTCATAGTGCGCTTCCGCATGTTCCGGGGCCAGCCGGATGGCCTCCCGAAGGCTTGCCACGGCCGCCTGGGATTGCCCGGATTCGGCCAGGATATGGCCGAGGCGGTAGTGCACCTCCGGTTCGTTCTGGCGCAGCGCCAGCTCTTTCTTGAATTCGGCCATGGCCTCGTTATCGCGCCCCAAGCTCTCGTACGCAAAACCGAGATGGTAGTGACCGAGCGGGACGCCGGGGTCAAGCCGGAGAGCGGTCCGGAACTGCTCGATGGCGGACAAGGTCCGGTTCGTATTCAGGTACGCTCGCCCCAGCAGAATGTGCGCGAGTGCCTCATTGGGTTTGAGGCGCAGCGCTCTCTCCAGAGTTTGCGCGGCCAGAGTGTATTGCCGCGTGCTCAAATAGACCAGCGCGAGATCGTAATGAACTTCGTAACGGCCCGCATCGATTTTCGCCGCGCGCCGCAACTCCTCGATCGCCTGTTCGTTCTTGCCGTTCTGGAATAGGGACTGCCCCAGCAGGTGGCGGAACTCGCCGTCCGCAGGCCAGCGGCCGGAGGCCTGATTCGCCACCTCCAGAGCCTCGGCCCGTTTCTTGCCCTGGAGATACGCAAGGATCAGGCCCCGCCAGGCCAACTTGTTCTCCGGCGCCGACTGTCGGGCCGATTCGAAATTTTTCGCCGCGGCGCTGAAATCACCGCGGTCAAGAAAATCTTGCCCCTCACGCAACAGCGGCTCCACCTGCGACGGCTTGACCTGAGCGGTCGCGGCGAGGCAAAAAAGGAAAGCACCGCACCAGGTGAGAAGTCGCCAGCCAATCGTCTTGCGGCGGCTTTCCCGAAGCAGCCGGCGGTGCTTGACTGCGGCCGAGAGCTCGAGGTCCGGCGAGGAGCGGGCTGCGGAGCCTTGTTTCACGGTTGACTGCATGTCGCGCAGAAGACGGGCAAGCGCATATATAGCACCAGACCCAGGTGAATGCAAAAGCTGTGGCCCCGCAGGCGCGCGCGGAGAAAAGCGAGGCCATGGCGGGGCGGCTTGATCCCGTCAGACGCTCTGATACAATTCCTGGTTTGGTCGCAGGGGCGCCCAGGCGCCAGATCATCGTTGCCGATTGAGTTCGCTTCTCCCGCCCACCACGAGAGGCTTACCCGCGGGATACTCGGAATGCTCGGGCTGGAAATCCGCTGGGAGTGATTCACTGAACGTGATGCACCGAAATCGCAATCTGTTGGCGGGCTCCGTCGCGGTGATTCTCTTCGTCGCCGCGCTGTGGGGCTGCCGAATCTTCCGCGGAAACTCTGCCCTCCCGCCCGCGAAGAAGATGATCGTTCTCGGAATCGACGGAATGGACCCGCAGCTCCTCCGGCAGTACATGGACGAGGGCAAGATGCCGCACTTTGCGGCCCTGGCGAAAATGGGCGGCTTCCTTCCGCTGGGCACAAGCATCCCCCCGCAGAGCCCGGTGGCCTGGTCCAATCTGATCACCGGGATGAATCCCGGCGAGCACGCGATCTTCGATTTCATCCACCGCGATCCCAAGACCCTGGTGCCCTACTTGTCCACCTCTCAGGTCGAGCCGCCGAAACACACGCTGTCGCTGGGCAATTGGGTGTTCCCGCTTTCCAGCGGGAGCGTGACGCTTCTGCGCCAGGGAAAAGCCTTCTGGGAAATCCTCGACGAGCACCGCGTGCCGACCACGGTCTTCCGGATGCCGTCCAACTTCCCGCCGGTTCCGTCGAAGGGCCGTGCGTTTGCCGGGATGGGCACTCCGGATCTGCTCGGCACCTACGGTACGTTCTCCTTCTACACCGATGACCTGCTGTTTGCGTCTGGCCCGGTGAACGGCGGGCACATCTACTCGGTTTCGCCGGAAGAGAATCGGATCGCGGCGAAGCTCTATGGACCGAACAACAGTTTTCGAAAAGACAGCCCTCAACTCAGCATCGATTTCACGGTGGTCCGTGATCCCGTCGAGCCGGTTGCCAAGATCACCATCCAGGACCAGGAGATTCTTCTCCGCCAGGGCGAGTGGAGCGACTGGGTGCGTGTACAGTTCACTTTCGTTCCCTACCTGGAAAGGGTGACCGGAATCTGCAAGTTCTACGCGAAGCAGCTCCATCCCCAGTTCGAGCTGTACGTCACGCCGCTCAACCTCGATCCTTCGAATCCGGCCTTGCCCCTTTCCACGCCGGAGTCCTACTCCCGCGAGCTGTGGGAGAAGGTGGGTTTCTTCTACACGCAGGGAATCGCGGAGGACACGAAGGCGCTTTCCAGCGGCCTTCTCAACGACGAGGAGTATCTCCAGCAGGCGCGGATGGTTCTGCGAGAACAGCGCCGCATCTTCGACCTCGAGCTGAGCCGTTTCCGCGCCGGCTTCCTCTTCTTCTATTTTTCGAGCCTGGACCAGAACTCGCACATGTTCTGGCGCGCCATCGACAAGCAACACCCGGCCGCGAACGAAGAAACCTCTCTGAAACACAGCCGCGTGCTTGAGGAGCTGTATCAGGAGATGGACGAGGCGCTCGGCAAGACACTGGAGCGGCTGGACGAGAACACCACGCTGCTGGTGATGTCCGACCACGGCTTCGCCCCCTACCACCGCTCGTTCAATCTCAACACCTGGCTCCTGGACAACGGATACATCTGGCTGCGCCCCGGCGCGGCCCGCGAAGGAGCCGACCTGTTTCGCGATGTCGATTGGTCCCGCACCCGCGCCTATGGCCTGGGACTGAATGGACTCTACTTGAATCTGCAGGGCCGGGAACGCAACGGTATCGTAAAGCCGGGCCCGGAAGCGGATTCTCTGGCAGCGGAAATCGCCACGCGCCTGCTGGCGGTTCGCGACCCGGCAGGCAACCAGCCGGCGATTACCAGGGTGGACAAAGCGTCCGTGGCGTATTCCGGCCCGTCGACTTCGCGCGCGCCAGACCTGATCGTGGGATACAACCGGGGCTACCGCGCCGGCTGGGGGACCGTGCTCGGCGGGTTTTCCGCCGCGATCTTCGAAGACAACACGGAGCCCTGGAGCGGCGATCACTGCATGGATTTCACCCTGGTCCCGGGCGTGCTCCTGAGCAATCGCCAGATTGTTGCGGCATCGCCTGCGCTCACCGACATCGCGCCTACGATTCTTTCGGAGTTTGACGTTCCCAAGCCGAAGCAGATGACCGGAAGTTCGGTCTTTGCCAAGAGTCCTTGAGCGAAATACGAGACACTCCGCTGCTTCTCCACTCTTCCTAACCCGAAGGATTGGTTGGTGGAACGATCCACCGAAGAGTGATTCACCGTGAGATTTCCAGAGTCTTGGTCCTCCGCCTCCTCTGGCAACCACGCGGTGCTGGAAGCACTGCCAGGGAGACGTCTGCCCTTGACAACGCCTTCGCTCTTATCGAGGGGCACCCGCAATGTCAAAATCCAGCGCACGGGCCAAAAGGTGCACCACCCGCACAAGTCACTAGTGTGTAGTGCACCCTTCTAATTTAGACAGTCAGGGCCTCGTTTTTTAGTACACCTGTGAAAGCCAAGAAGGCCTCCCGTGGGGTGCGGTTTGCCACCCCGCGATGCGGCCGGTCGTGATTGTACTCCCCGATCCAACGAGC
>JACQDE010000029.1 GCA_016201285.1 Acidobacteriota bacterium
ATGGCCAAGGAAAAATTCGAACGCACAAAGCCGCACGTGAACATCGGGACGATTGGGCACATCGATCACGGCAAGACGACGCTGACGGCAGCGATCACCAAGGTGCTGGGGAAGTCCAACCCGAAGGTGGCCTTCCGCTCGTTCGATTCGATCGACAACGCGCCGGAAGAGCGCGAGCGGGGGATCACCATCGCGGTGGCCCACGTGGAGTACGAGACGCCCAACCGCCACTACGCGCACATCGACTGCCCGGGGCACGCCGACTACATCAAGAACATGATCACCGGGGCGGCGCAGATGGACGGCGCCATTCTGGTGGTGGCGGCCACCGACGGGCCCATGCCGCAGACGCGGGAGCACATCCTGCTGGCGCGCCAGGTGGGGGTGCCGTACATCGTGGTGTTCCTGAACAAGTGCGACATGGTGGAAGACCCCGAGCTGCTCGAGCTGGTGGAGCTGGAAGTGCGCGAGCTGCTGAAGAGCTACAAGTTTCCGGGCGACGAAGTGCCGGTGGTGCGCGGCTCGGCGCTGAAGGCGCTGGAAGGCGAAGAGAAGTGGGAGAAGACCATCCTGAACCTGATGGAGGCGGTGGACAAGAACGTGCCGCTGCCGGTGCGGGATATCGACAAGCCGTTCGCCATGCCCATTGAAGACATCTTTTCGATCTCCGGGCGCGGGACGGTGGTGACGGGGCGCGTGGAGCGCGGCAAGGTGAAGGTGGGCGAGGAGATTGAGATTGTGGGCTTCCGGCCGACGCAGAAGAAAATCGTGACGGGCGTGGAGATGTTCCGCAAGCTGCTGGACGAGGGATTGGCGGGGGACAACGTGGGGTTGCTGCTGCGCGGGACGGAGAAGGAAGACGTGGAGCGCGGGCAGGTGGTGTGCAAGCCGGGTTCGATCACGCCGCACACGAAGTTCAAGGCCGAGGCGTACATTTTGACGAAGGAAGAAGGCGGGCGGCACACGCCGTTCTTCACCGGGTACCGGCCGCAGTTTTACTTCCGGACGACGGACGTGACCGGGAACGTGAAACTGGCGGCGGGGGTGGAGATGGTGATGCCGGGGGACAACATCAGCGTGGAGATTGATCTGATCACCCCGGTGGCGCTGGAGAAGGGGCTGCGCTTCGCGATTCGCGAAGGCGGCCACACCGTGGGAGCAGGAGCAGTGACGGAGATTATTGAATAAATGATGCCAACAAACAGCATGCAGAGTGCTCGGCGCCGGCTTGTCGCCTGCACGGAGATCATCGAGTAAACCTATGTCCTACGGTGAAAAAATTCGTATTCGTCTGAAGGCTTACGATCATCGCATTCTCGATCAGTCCACGCGGGAAATTGTGGACACCGCCAAGCGCACCGGCGCCAGCGTGGCCGGGCCGATTCCGCTGCCCACCGTCATCAACCGGTGGACGGTGTTGCGCTCGCCGCACGTGGACAAGAAATCGCGCGAGCAGTTTGAAATGCGCACGCACAAGCGCTTGATTGACATTCTCGAGCCGACCCCGGACACCGTGGACGCGCTCATGAAGCTCGATCTCCCGCCCGGCGTGGACGTGGAAATCAAGGCCTTCGGGCGCGAGCACGTCGCCAAGTGACAACGCGTTCCGCGCGTTGTCATCACTGAGCGGAGCGAAGGATCTGTATTTGGAAGGTTGTAGGGGCGACCGGCAGGTCGCCCGTGAGGAACAACGGTTATGGCAGTCAACGGCATTCTCGGAATCAAGCTCGGCATGACCCAGGTCTTCGCCGAGGACGGCACCGCCGTGCCCTGCACGGTGTTGCAGGCCGGCCCTTGCGTCGTCGTGGAAAAACGCACCAAAACGCGCGACGGCTATGACGCCGTGCAATTGGGTCTCGTGGAATTCATCAAGCCCCAGCGCGTCAACAAGCCCATGACCGGCCACTTCAAAAAATCCGGCGCCGCGCCCATGCGCTTTCTCCGCGAAGTGCGCCTCGAGGCCGAAGGCGAAACGAAAATCGGCGACCGCGTCCTGGCGGACGCCTTCACTCCGGGCGAGTATGTGGACGTCACCGGCGTGAGCAAGGGCAAAGGCTTTCAGGGCGGCGTCAAGCGCTGGCACTTCCGCGGCGGCGACGCCACCCACGGCTCGATGTTCCACCGCGCGCCCGGCTCCATCGGCGGCAGCTCGTTCCCCTCGCGCATCTGGCCCGGCCAGCATGGCCCGGGACATATGGGCCACGATCGCGTTACCGCGAAGAACCTCCGCGTGGTGAAAGTGGACACGGACGAGAACCTGCTGCTGGTCCGCGGTGCGGTGCCCGGCCCCAATGGCGCCTATATCGTAATTAAGCGTTCGAAGAAGGCCCGCAAGGCCAGTTAACGGGAAGCGAGAAGACTATGGCGGTTGTGGACGTTAAAAACTTGGAAGGCAAGACGGTCGGCACCATCGACCTGGCCGATGCCGTCTTTGCCGCGAAGGTGAATCCGACGCTGCTCCACGAGACCACGCGCTGGTACCTCGCCGGGCAGCGCGCCGGCACGCACAAGGTTAAGCGCCGCGGTGAAGTGGAAGGCTCGGGCAAGAAGCTCTGGCGGCAGAAGGGCACTGGCCGCGCCCGCGTGGGCTCGATCCGCTCGCCCATCTGGCGCAAGGGCGGCACCGTGCACGGCCCTGCGCCGCGCGATTACAGCTACCGCATTCCCCGGAAAGTTTTGGCCGGCGCTCTGCGCTCGGCGCTCTCCGCCAAGCTGGCGGAGCAGAAACTCACCATCGTGGACTCCTTCGCGCTCGAATCGCACAAGACGAAGGCGTTCCGTAAGATGCTCGACACGCTTGCCACCGAGAGCCGCACCGTGCTGCTCGTCGAGATGGGCGAGACCCGCAACCTGGAACTTGCCAGCCGCAACATCGCTGGCGTGAAGCGCGTGGCGACCACGGCGCTGCAGCCCTACGATTTGCTGCGCCATGACGGGCTGATCGTTTCGAAGGATGCTGCACTTAGGCTCTCGAGCGCGCTGAACCCGGTCAAGGTTGTTACGGGCACCGTCGTTGGCGTTCCGCTGGCGCAGATCGCGCCCGCGCCGGCTGAGCCAGTCACCCCGGCCGAGCCAAAAAAGAAGCCGCGCCGCAAAGCAACGAAGAAGGAAGCGTAAGCCATGACCACCACTGTCTATCAGATTATTCGCCGCCCGCTGATTACCGAAAAAGGCCTCGGCGTCAAGGAAACGCAGCACACCGTCGTCTTCGAGGTGGCCCCTAGCGCCACCAAGACGCAGATCAAGGAAGCGGTGCAAACGCTGTTCAAGGTGAAAGTGGATTCTGTGCGCACGGCCAACTTCCACGGCAAGTTCCGGCGTCGCGGCCGCGCCGAAGGCTACCGCCGCGACTGGAAAAAGGCTTACGTCAAGCTGGCTGCTGGCGAAAAGATGATCGAATACGCGGAGACTGCGTAGTTCTGCATTTGGGATCGGACCGCTCTTGGCGGGTAAGAGGAAACAATGGCACTGAAAAGCTTCAAACCGTACACCGCATCGCGGCGCTTCATCACCATGCTCGACAAGAGCGACGTGACCAAGCAGACGCCGGAAAAAGCGCTCACCGAATCCAAAAAGCGCACCGGCGGCCGCAATGCCCACGGCGAAATCACCAGTTGGCACCGCGGTGGCGGCCACGCCCGCAAGTATCGGCGGATTGATTTCCGCCGCGACAAAATCGGTATCCCGGCGAAAGTGGCTGCGGTGGAGTACGACCCGAACCGCTCCGCCCGCATCGCTCTGCTGCACTATGCCGACGGCGAGAAGCGCTACATCCTGCGCCCCATCGGCCTCGAGGTTGGCATGACGGTGCAGACCGGCGAAGGCGCGGATATTCTGCCCGGCAACGCGCTGCCTATTCGCCTGATTCCCCCCGGCACGCAGCTCCACAATTTGGAGCTGTACCCCGGCAAAGGTGGCCAGGTGGTGCGTGCCGCCGGCGGTTCCGCCCAGTTGCTCAGCAAGGAAGGCGAAATCGCGCTGGTCAAGCTGCCCAGTGGCGAAGTGCGCAAGTTCAGCCTGTCGTGCATGGCCACCATCGGCCAGCTCGGCAACGTGGATCACGAAAACGTCACCTACGGCAAGGCCGGCCGCACCCGCTGGCACGGCCGCCGCCCGACCAATCGTGGCGTGGCTATGAACCCCGTGGATCACCCGCACGGCGGTGGCGAAGGCCGCGTCAAGGGCAACCACCCCATGACTCCGTGGGGCACGCCCACGCTGGGCTACAAAACGCGCAACAACAAGCGCACGGACAAGCACATTGTCCAGCGCCGCCAGAAGTAGCGCGAAGGGTTTTGTAGCGCCGGCCTTCAGGCCGGCAGAGTGAAAGTGGATTGAAGGGGCTGGTCTTTGGACCGCCCCTTAAACTGCACCCGGCGCGGCGGGTGAGAGAGAGGCAACGGATGAGAGCAACTCGACGTCGTGCAGCTTCCGCCTCGCGCCGCACCGCGGCACGCAAGGCGGCTCTGAAGCGCTCGGTCAAGCCGGCCGTTCGTCCGCCGGCGCCGCTGCCGGCCATGGTGATGTACCGGGTTTGCAAACCCGGCTGGGCGGTCTTGGTGGAAAAACAGGCCAACGCCCTGGGCACGCGGTTTGTCTGCCCCTTCTGCCCGGTGTCGCATCGCGTCCCCGGGCCGGTGCGCGGGTTCCGCAAGATGCGCCGCGCGCAGTGGATCAAGCTGCGCCGCGTGGGGGAGTAGGGAAGTCAGAGTAGAGGAAGAGCCAAAGAGGATACGATGCCACGCTCGCTGAAAAAGGGCCCGTTCATTGATGACCACCTGCGCCAGAAAGTGGATGCTCTGAACGAGCGCAATGAAAAGAAAGTGATCAAGACGTGGTCGCGCCGCTCGACGATTCATCCCGAGATGGTGGGCCACACCATCGCTGTGCACAACGGCAAAAAGTTTATTCCGGTGTACGTTACCGAGCAGATGGTGGGACACAAACTCGGCGAATTCGCGCCCACGCGCACCTTCAAGGGCCACGCCGTCCGCGCGGCGCTCGAGAAGGCCGCGGGCCCCGCGCCCGCTCCGGGAGCGGCCCCGGCGAGCGCGCCGCCGCCGGCGCCAAAGGCATAAGACATGTCGACACAGCCTCTCGTACCGCACGCCATCGAAGCCCGCGCCGTCGCGCGCTATATCCGCGTCTCGCCGCAGAAGGCGCGGCTGGTGATTGACCTGATCCGCGGGCAGCGCGCCGCCGCGGCTCTGCAAACGCTGCGCTTCACCAAAAAGCGCGCCGCGAAGGATATCGAGAAGGTGTTGCGCAGCGCCATCGCCAACGCCGAGCGCAAGGCCGAAGACGCCGGCGAGTCGCTGGACGTGGACGAGCTATACGTTTCGCGCTGCTTCGTCAACGAAGGCCCGCGCTGGAAGCGCATCCGTCCGGCGCCGATGGGCCGCGCCTTTCGCTACCAGAAGCGCACCAGCCATATTGTCGTCGAGCTGGCCGAGCATCACCGCGCCGCCGCCGGCCGCGCCGAGGCCGCCGCTGCCGAAGCCGAAGCCAGCAAGGGCGTCTCCGGCGCCGTTCGCAAGGTTCGCAAATCGCTCGCGGGCAAGAAAAAGTCCCCGGCGAAGAAACAGAAGAAGTAGGAGGGCACTTTGGGTCAGAAAACACACCCGTTCGGCTTTCGGCTCGGTTACATCCGCACCTGGAAGTCGCGGTGGTTTGCCAAGAAGGACTATGCCGACCTGCTCCACGAAGATGTGAAGCTGCGCAACGAGCTGAAGGAGAAGCTCCGCTCGGCCAGCATCAGCGGGATTGATATCGAGCGCGCCGCCAACAAGCTCGTGATCCGCATCTACTCGGCGCGGCCCGGCATCATCATCGGCCGCAAGGGTTCGGAGATTGACAAGCTGAAGGCCGATGTGCAGAAGCGCACGCACCGCGAAGTGCACATCGATATCCAGGAAGTGCACCGGCCGGAACTCGACGCGCAGCTTGTGGCCGAGTCCATCGCCATGCAGCTCGAGAAGCGCGTGGCCTTCCGCCGCGCCATGCGCAAGGCGGTGGATTCCGCGCTGCGCTTCGGCTGCAAGGGCATCAAGGTGCGCGTCGGCGGCCGGTTGAACGGCGCGGAAATCGCCCGCTCCGAGTGGTACCTGCAGGGCCGCCTGCCGCTGCAGACGCTGCGCGCGGATATTGATTACGGCTTCGCGCAGGCCTACACCACCTATGGCGTGATTGGCGTGAAGTGCTGGATCTTTCAGGGCGAGAAACTGCCCGAGCGCAAGCGCAAGCCGGGCACGGCGAATGCCGCCGTGCCCGTGAGCGTATAGCGATCTGGTAGGGGCGACCGGCAGGTCGCCCGTTGGAAGGGGTGATCGGCAGGTCGCCCGTGGGAATGGACAAAACATTATGTTGATGCCGAAAAAAGTAAAGTACCGCAAGCAGCAGCGCGGTCGCCGCGGAGGCAAGGCCTGGCGCGGCGGCACGCTGGCTTTCGGCGATTACGGACTCAAGGCTCTCGAGTGCGCCTGGATCACCGACCGCCAGATCGAGGCTTCCCGCGTGGCTATCACGCGCTTCATCAAGCGCGGCGGCAAGCTCTGGATCCGCATCTTTCCGGACAAGCCGTACACCAAGAAGCCGGCCGAAACCCGCATGGGCAAGGGCAAAGGTGCGCCGGAATTCTGGGTGGCCCCGGTGAAGGCTGGCCGCATCATGTTCGAGATGGCCGGCGTGGATGAAGCCACGGCGAAGGAAGCCATGACGCTTGCGGCTCACAAGCTGCCCATCCCCACCAAATTCGTCTCTCGCGCGGGAGGTCTGTGATGCCGCGGCGCGTGGAAAAACTTCGTGAATTGAAGCTCGAGGAGCTCCAGCTTCAGGAGCGCGAGTTGTCCGAGCAGGTCTTCCGCCTCCGCTTCCAGATGTCCAGCGGCCAGGCCGAGGGCTTGAAGAAGCTGCGCGAGGCCCGCAAGGATCTCGCCCGCGTGAAGACGCTCCTGCGCGAGCAGGCGCCGAAGAGCGAGAAGAGGTAACCGATGGAAGAGAATCTCACCGCCGCCGCGACGCAGGACGTCCGCCGGCCCCGGCAGTCCAAGACTGGCGTGGTCACCAGCGCGAAGATGCAGAAGACGATCGTCGTCAAAGTGACCCGGCGCGTGCAGCACGGGCTTTACAAGCGCGTCGTTCGCATCTCGAAGAAGTTCTACGCCCACGACGAAGCCGGCGAGGCGCGCAAGGGCGACACCGTGCGCATCGTCGAGACCCGGCCGATGTCCAGGCTCAAGCGCTGGCGCCTGGCGGAAATCGTCGCGCGCTCGACCCGCGCGGAGTAGCGCAGCCACTCTTGGCTGCGCAGTGATGATTTGAACGGAGCACTCTTATGGTTCGAATGAGAACATGGCTGACGGTGGCGGATAACTCCGGCGCGCGCCGCCTGATGTGTATCCACCCGCTTGGCGGCGACACCGGGCTGCGGGCCGGCCTGGGCGACGTGATCACCGCCTCGGTGAAGGAAGCCGCCCCGGACAGCCAGGTCAAGCAGGGCAAAGTGGTGAAGGCCGTCGTCGTGCGGACCCGCAAGGAGCACCGCCGCAAGGACGGCACCTACATCCGCTTCGACGACAACGCCGCGGTGCTCATCAATGACGCCAACGAGCCCATCGGCACGCGCGTGTTCGGGCCGGTGGCTCGCGAGCTGCGCGAGAAAAAGTTCACCAAGATCGTCTCGCTCGCCCCGGAGGTCTGGTAATGAAGCGCGTCGCTGAAAAAATTCGGCAGAACATTTCTCTGCGCAAAGGCGACATGGTGCGCGTGATGCGCGGCAAGGACCGCGAGGAGTTTCACAACAAGTCCGCGCGGGTGCTCTCCATCGATCCGGTGAAGATGAAGGTCACCGTGGAGCACGCGCACATGATCAAGCGTCACACCCGGCCCAACCCCTCGAAGAACATCAAGGGCGGGATCGTCGAGCGCGAGGGACCGATTCATATCTCCAACGTCATGCTCGTCTGCCCGGCGTGCAACAAGCCGACGCGCATCGGCTACAAGGTCGAGTTCGTTCCTGAAAAAGTGACTTTGAAAGATGGAACGGTGGCCGAGCGCAGGAAGCGCCGCCTCGTCGGTCGTATTTGCCGCCGCTGCGACGCGACGTTGGATAAGTAAGTGATGAAGGGACTGCGAAAAAAGGGACAGCAATGATTAGCCGCATGGAAGACAAGTACCGCAAAGAGGTCGTGCCCGCGCTGATGAAGCGCTTTGGGTGGAAGAACCACATGGCCGTGCCCAAGGTGAAGAAGGTCATCGTCAATATCGGTCTCGGCGAAGCCAGCCAGAACGTCAAGCTGCTGGACGTCGCCGCCGCCGAGCTCGGCCAGATTACCGGCCAAAAGGCCGTCATCACCCGCGCCAAGAAGTCCATCGCCAATTTCAAAATCCGCAAAGGCATGCCCATCGGCTGCTGCGTCACGCTCCGCGGGCCGAAGATGTACGAGTTCCTGGACCGCTTCTGCAACGTGGTGATGCCCCGCGTCCGCGACTTCAAGGGTCTTTCGCCACACTCTTTCGACGGCCGCGGCAATTACACCCTCGGCCTGAAGGACCAGCTCGTGTTCCCGGAGATTGACTACACCCGGGTGGACAAGATCAAGGGCATGAACATCACCATCACCACCAGCGCCCGCAACGACGAAGAGGGCCGCGAGCTGCTCAAGCTGCTCGGCGTGCCTCTGCGCGCTTAGGAGAAACGATGGCCCGTACCTCTCAATTCGCGAAGATGAAGCGCAAGCCCAAGTTCAAGATTCGTGTGCGCAACCGCTGCCGCTGCTGCGGCCGCTCCCGCGCTTATCTGCGCAAGTTCAACATGTGCCGTATCTGTTTCCGCCACCTGGCGCTGCGCGGGGAGATCCCGGGCGTCACCAAGGCGAGCTGGTAAGAAAAAGGAAGGACGATGCTGACTGATCCCATTGCTGACATGCTGACGCGGCTCCGCAACGCCGCCAAGGCCCGCCACCCGCGCGCCGATATGCCCGCGTCCAAGATGAAGATTGAAATCGCCCGCATCCTGAAGGAAGAGGGTTACATCTCCACCTTCAAAGTGGTCGAGGAGAGCAAGGTGAAGAAGACGCTCCGCGTCTTTTTGAAGTACACGCCCGACCGCAAAGCCATCATCACCGATTTCCGCCGCGTATCGCGGCCCGGGTGCCGCGTCTACGTCGGCAAGTTGGAAATTCGTCCCGTGGTCGGCGGCCTGGGCACCAGCATTCTCACCACGCCCCGCGGGCTGATGACTGGCCGCGCCGCCCGCAAGGCCGGCGTCGGCGGCGAACTTTTGCTGGAGGTTTGGTAGGACAGGCTTTCTAGCCTGTCCGCTTTGTAGTGGCGCAGCTTGCTGCGCCCGTTCGTAGGGGCGACCGGAAGGTCGCCCGAGAGAGAAGGGAAGAAAGAACGCTATGTCGCGCATTGGTCGCAAACCGATTCCGCTCCCCGCCACCGTGAAGGTGCATCTCCGTGGCGATGCGGTGGACGTTCAGGGCCCCAAGGGCAAGCTCACCGTCCCGCTTCCGGGCGGCATCACGGTTGAGCAGAAGGACAAGGCGCTGCACGCCGTCCGCCAGTCCGAAGAGCAACGCGCGCTGCACGGCTTGGCGCGGGCGCTGGTCGCCAACGCCGTCCACGGCGTCACCGAGGGCTTCAAGAAAAACCTCGACATCGTTGGCGTCGGCTACCGCGCCGAAGTGAAGGGCAAAAGCGTCGTCTTCAGCCTCGGCTATTCGCACCCGATTGAGTTCGCCATTCCCGAGGGCATCCAGATTGCCATCGAGAAGCAGACGCGCCTGACCGTTAGCGGCGCCAACAAGGCCCAGGTGGGCCAGGTGGCCGCGAACATCCGCGGCCTCCGCCCGCCCGACCCGTACAAGCAGAAAGGCATCCGCATCACCGGTGAGCGGCTGAAGAAGAAGGCGGGCAAGACCGGCGCCAAGACCACCGCCTGATTTTGTTGTGAGGTTTTCGCAAGTTTTGTAGCCCGCCTCTTTAGAGGCGGGGCTTTTGGAGAAACGATTGTGGCACAACGACCAGTACGAAGAATCTCTCGGGATGAGCATCGCCAGCGGATCCACCGCCGCGTGCGCACCCGCGTTGAGGGCACGCCCGAGCGGCCCCGCCTGTGCGTCTTTCGCTCGCTCAATAACATCTACGCGCAGCTCGTGGATGACCGCCTCGGCCGCACCCTGGTTTCCGCCAGCTCGCTCGACAAGGAAACCCGCAAGCAGACGAAGGGCGGAGGCAACATCGCCGCCGCTAAGGTTGTCGGCAAGGTGATTGCCGAGCGCGCCATCGCCGCCGGCGTGTCGCAGGTGGTCTTCGACCGCGGCGGCTACAAATATCATGGCCGCGTCAAGGCTCTCGCCGACGCCGCCCGGGAAGCGGGGTTGAAGTTTTAAGCCTATGTCCAAGCACATTCTCAAGGAAATTCTCTCGGTTCGGCGGCCCCTCGAGGCCAACCAGGCCAACCTGAAAGACCAGGTGGTCTCCATCAACCGCGTCACCAAGGTCGTCAAGGGCGGCAAGAACCTCAGCTTTTCCGCGCTCGTCGTCGTCGGCGACCAGAATGGTCACGCCGGCTTCGGCATGGGCAAGGCCCGCGAAGTCCCCATGGCCATCCGTAAGGCCATCGAGCAGGCCAAGAAGAACATGATCAAGATCAACCTGAAGGGCAGCACGATTCCCCATCAGGTGCTCGGTCGCTACGGCTCCGGGCAGGTGCTCCTGAAGCCTGCGTCTGAAGGCACCGGCATCATCGCCGGCGGCCCGGTCCGCGCGGTCATGGAAGTCGCCGGCATTTCCAATGTGCTGACGAAGTCCATCGGCACGTCGAACCCGCACAACGTCATCAAGGCCACCTTCGACGCGCTGCTCAGTCTGAAGGACGCCGGTAAGGTGGCCGAGTTGCGCGGCAAGCAGAAAGAAGACCTGGGAGCGTAACCCATGGCCAAGAAGAAAGCAGGAACGTTCCGCATCAAGTGGGTCGTCAGCTTCATCGGCTGCACCGACGACATGCGGCAGACCATCCGCGGCCTCGGCTTCCGCCGTCTGAACCAGGTGGTCGAGCGGGAGGACACGCCCGCCGTTCGCGGCATGGTGTTCAAGGTTCGCCACCTCGTCGAGGTGCTGTAGCGCCGGCCTTTAGGTCGGCAGATTTTGCTGTGAGAACGGACAACCGAACTGAATTCGAGGCAACAATGCCAGTGAACCTTTCCAATCTGAGTCCCGCTCCCGGCTCCCGCCGGAAGAAATTTCGTGTGGGCCGCGGCATGGGCTCCAAGCTCGGAAAAACCGCCGGCAAAGGCAACAAGGGCCAGAAATCGCGCAAAGGCTATTCGCGCCGTCCGGGATTTGAGGGCGGCCAGATGCCGCTGCACCGCCGCATCCCCAAGCGCGGCTTTAACAATCCCCGCGGCCTCGAGTTTGCCATCGTCAACGTGGAATCGCTGAACGCGTTTCCCTCGGGCGATACGGTCGGCCCGCTCGAGCTTGTCGCCAAGGGTCTGGTCCGCCAGCTCTGGGATGGCCTGAAAGTTTTGGGTGATGGCGACCTCAAGGTCGCGCTCACCGTTCGTGCCCACAAATTCAGCAAATCGGCCCAGGAGAAAATCACTGCGGCCGGAGGCAAGGTCGAAGTCCTGCAATGAAACTTCTCGAAGCATTTCGGAACATTTTCCGCATTCCGGACCTGCGCAACCGCGTCCTGTTCACGCTGGCGATGCTCGCGGTCTATCGCGTTGGTGCGTTCATTCCCACGCCGGGGATCAACACCAAGCTCATCGAGGAGTTCATCCAGCGCAGCGCCGGTTCCGTCTTTGGCTTCATTGACCTGTTCAGCGGGGGCAATTTCCGCCGCTTCAGCATTTTCGCCCTCGGCATCATGCCCTACATCACCGCCTCCATCATCCTGCAGCTCATGACTATCCTCTTCCCGTACCTCGAGCGGCTGCAGAAGGAAGGCGAGCTCGGCCGGCGCAAGATCACCCAATACACGCGCTACCTCACCATCGTGCTCGCCGGCATCCAGTCCTTCTCGATCGCCATGACCTTGATGAAGACCGCTCCCGGAGGCCAGTCGCTGGTCTACAACCCCGGCGCCGCCTTCATCCTCATGACCATGCTCACGCTGACCACCGGCACCGCCTTCATCATGTGGCTCGGCGAGCAGATCAGCGAGCGCGGCATCGGCAACGGGATGTCCCTGATCATCTTCGCCGGCATCGTCGTCGGCTTGCCGCACGCCACCAAGGATATGTGGTCGAAGTTTGCCGACCGTACCTGGGGCCCGTTCACCGGCCTGGCGATGCTCCTCCTCGTCGTCCTGATGGTTGCTGTCGTCGCCTTCATCGTGTTCGTCGAAGGCGGCCAGCGGCGCATCCCTGTCCAGTACGCCAAGCGCGTCGTCGGCCGCAAAGTGATGGGCGGGCAGATGACCTATCTGCCGCTGCGCGTCAACGCCGGCGGCGTGATTCCGCCGATTTTCGCCAGCTCCTTGCTCGCGCTGCCGCAGACGGCGGCGCTGTTCTTCGAAAAAAAGTCGGAGTTCTTCCGCGATTTCGGCGCGGCGATGGCCTGGGGCATGCCGCTCTACACGGTGCTGTACGTCTCGATGATCATCTTCTTCGCCTTCTTCTATGTGGGCATCGTGTTCAACCCCACCGAGCTCGCCGACAACATGCGCAAGTACGGCGGGTTCATCCCCGGCATCCGGCCCGGGCGCAACACGTCGGAGCACATCAATCGCATTCTCACCCGCCTGACGTTTGTGGGCGGTTGTTACCTGGCGCTGGTTTGTCTCATCCCGGAATGGATGATCGCCGGTATCAAGCTGCACAAGCTCTGGGGGCCGCTCGGCGCGTGGTTCGACTCGAACGCCCCGCGCTGGCTGCTCGAGGGCCTCGGCGTTACGTTCTATTTCGGCGGCACGTCGCTGCTCATCGTCGTCGGCGTGGCCATGGACACGGTGCAGCAGATTGAGGCGCAGCTCGTGATGCGCCATTACGAAGGCTTTGTGAAGAAGGGCAGGCTGCGCAGCCGTCGCAGCTAGTGGAGGTGCCGTCATGGCGGTTGACGGATTGAAGCGCGCGTTGATTTTCCTCGGGCCTCCGGGCGCGGGGAAGGGCACGCAGGCCATGCAGGTGGCCAAGGTGCAGGGTCTCCCGCACCTCTCCACCGGCGACATGTTCCGCGATCATGTCGGCCGCGGCACCGCGCTCGGCTTGCAGGCCAAGCCGATCATGGAGCGCGGCGAGCTGGTGCCGGATGCGATTGTCCTCGGTATGGTCGAGGAGCGGGTGGCGCGGCCCGATTGCGCCAGCGGATTTGTGCTCGATGGGTTCCCGCGCACCATCCCGCAGGCTCAGGGGCTCGACGAGCTGCTGGCGCGGCGGGGATTCGGCAGGGCACTGGTGCTGCACATCGCCGTCGAGTACGAAAAGCTGCTGCGGCGGCTCACCGGCCGGCGCACCTGCGCCACCTGCGGAGAGATTTACAATATTTACGCCCGCGCGCCGAAGGTGGAAGGCAAGTGTGACAAGGACGGCGGCGAACTCACGCAGCGCAAGGACGACCGCGAAGAAGTGATCCGCGAACGCATCGCCGCCTACGACCGGCAGACGAAGCCGCTCATCGAGTATTACCGCGGCCAGGGCGGGCTGGTGGACATTGACGGCGCGACCGATCCGGAAGCGGTGACGCGAGCGGTGCTCGCCACGCTGGCGAGGCTCTAGCACCTGGCGATGGCGATCATTTGCAAGTCCCCGGCCGAGCTCGAGAAGATGCACCGCGCGGGGCTGATCGTCTGGGACGTACTCTCGAGTCTGCGGGCGATCGTGGCCCCTGGCGTCTCGACGATGGACCTGGAAAAGTTCGCCGAGCGCCGCACCGCCGAGCATGGTGCGCGCGCGGCGTTCAAGGGCTACCGGGGTTTTCCGTGCGTGCTCTGCACCTCGGTGAACAGCGAGATCGTGCACGGGATTCCGTCGGCGGCGCGGAAGTTGCAGGAAGGCGACATCGTTTCGATTGACTACGGCGTGCAGCTCGATGGCTACTACGGCGACGCCGCCGTCACCGTGCCCGTTGGGAAGATCGCGCCCGAGCTGGAAAAGCTCCTGCGCGTGACGCGGGAGTCGCTGGACCGGGCGATTGAGCAGGTCCGGCTCGGCAACCGGCTGAGCGACATTTCGAACGCCGTACAGAACTGGGTTGAGCAGCACGGCTTTTCGGTGGTGCGCGAGTTTGTGGGCCATGGCATCGGCACGGTGATGCATGAGGATTTGCAGGTGCCCAATTATGGCGCGCCGGGCCACGGCCCGCGGCTGCAGGAGGGTATGACGCTGGCCATCGAGCCGATGGTCAACATGGGACGCCCGGCGGTGCGGGTGCTGGACGATAACTGGACCGCGGTGACCGCCGACGGAAGCTGCTCGGCGCATTTCGAGCATACGGTTGCCGTCACGTCGAACGGCCCGAGGATTCTGACGCGCCCGAAGGACGTCACCGGCGCCTCGTGGTAGCGGTTCTGTAGGGGCGGCCGGAAGGTCGCCATCTGGGGCAGGAACGGTATGTAGGGGCGACCGGAAGGTCGCCCGGCGTACAACGAACAGGAGTACATGGGAAAGCGACCGCAGCACGACAAAAAAAAGCCCGACGCGGGCAGCGGGAAAGAGGACGCCATCGAGGTTATGGCGACGGTGATTGAGCCGTTGCCCAACGCGATGTTCCGCGTCGAGCTCGAGAACAAGCATCGAGTCCTCGCGCACATCTCCGGCAAAATGCGGAAAAACTTCATCCGCATCTTGGCGGGAGACAAGGTGGCGGTCGAGCTTTCGCCCTACGACCTCACCCGCGGCCGCATCGTGTACCGGTACAAGTGACCCCGCCTTGCGGGGTCACCCTGAGTCCGCCGCAGGCGGACGAAGGATCTCTCGGTTTTGGAGGGGCCGGTCTTTAGTCCGGCCTGCGAAACACGGAGCAATCGAATGAAGGTTCGTTCGTCAGTCAAAAAGATTTGCGACAAGTGCAAGGTCATTCACCGTGGCGGTGTGGTGCGGGTGATTTGCAGCAACCCCAAGCACAAGCAGCGCCAGGGCTAATTCGTAGGGGCGACCCGATGGTCGCCCGCTTGAAAAGAACGAGGAGAACCAATGGCACGTATTGCTGGTATTGACCTGCCGCCCCAGAAGCGTATCTGGGTGGGCCTGACATCGATCTACGGCATCGGCCAGGCTCGCGCCCGGCAGCTTTGCGGTCTGGCCAAGGTGGACGACACAAAAAAGGTGAAGGACCTCACCGAAGATGAGATCAATCACCTGCGCCAGGTGATTGAGTCCCAGGGCGGCATCGAAGGCGATCTCCGCAAGGAGATCCAGATGAACATCCGCCGCCTGATCGAAATCCAGGCCTACCGCGGGCTGCGGCACCGTCGCAACCTGCCCGTCCGCGGCCAGCGCACCCATACCAACGCGCGCACCCGCAAGGGCCCGCGCAAGGGCGCCGTGGCCATGAAGAAGAAGGTTCTGGGCAAGAAGGGTTAGTGCTGTACGGGCGGTCGGCAGGTCGTATGTAGCGCCCGCCTTTAGGCGGGCATTTCGGAATCTCGAATCGCGAGGGTACACGTGGCAAAAGAACCAAAGGACGCGGCCGCCGGAGCACCGGCAGAAAAAAAGCCGACGAAGAAGAAAAAGGAATTCAAGAAGAAGCGCGAGCGCCGCATCGTGCCGCACGGCGTGGTGTACATCCAGGCGTCGTTCAACAACACGCTGATCACCATCACCGATCCCGACGGACGCGCCGTCTGCTGGTCTTCGTCCGGCTCGGTGGGGTTCAAGGGTTCGCGCAAGGGCACGCCCTACGCCGCGCAGCAGGCATCGGCGGCCGCGGCGTCGGTGGCGCGCGACCAGTACGGCATGAAGTCGGTCGTCGTCCGCATCAAGGGGCCGGGTTCCGGCCGCGAATCAGCGGTGCGCGCGCTGGCCTCCTCGGGGTTGCATATCAACTCCATCAAGGACGTGACGCCCATCCCGCATAACGGCTGCCGGCCGCCCAAGCGCCGCCGCGTGTAACATTTGTAGCGGGGCGTTTATCCCCCGCCCTTCGGCTCGAACGCAGTTGCTGTTTAGCAAAAGGAGAAAAGCAATTGGCACGTCATCGTGATGCAGTCTGCCGCTTGTGCCGCCGGGAAGGCATGAAGCTTTTCCTGAAGGGCCTGCGGTGTTTTACGGAAAAATGCGCCATCGAGAAGCGCAACTTTGTCCCCGGCCAGCACGGCCAGAAGCGCCGCGCGAAGACCGTCGGCTACGGGCTGCAGTTGCGCGAAAAGCAGAAGGCTAAGCGCGCCTACGGGCTGCTCGAGCGGCAGTTCCGCAACTACGTCGAGAAGGCCGACCGCGCCAAGGGCCCCACCGGCGAAAACCTCTTCATCATGCTCGAGCGGCGTCTCGATAACGTCCTCTACCGCATGGGCCTGGCCGGCTCGCGCTCGCAGGCGCGGCAGATGGTGCTCCACGGCCACGTCACCGTCGCCGGCCGCAAGGTCAACATCCCGTCGTATCTGGTCAGCGTCGGCGAGGAGATTGCCCTCAAGGAAAAGATGCACCAGAACGCGATGGTTCTCGAGGCGCTCAACCTGGCGCAGAGCCAGAACTCGGTGCCGTGGCTGGAAGTGGACCGCGCCGCCTGCAAGGCGCGCGTGGTCGCGCTGCCGCGCCGCCAGGACGTCACCACGCCGCCCATCTCCGAGCAGCTCATCGTTGAGCTCTACTCGAAGTAAGCGGTCACCGGTTTTCTGATTCGCTTTGTTGCCCCGGCTTCACCCGGGAGGAGGGATTCGAACGATGTGGAAAGGTTTCCAGAAACCCAAGCGTTTGGCGGCTGAACCAGAGTCGCTCACCGATAAGTACGGAAATTTCTCAGCGCAGCCCTTCGAGCGCGGCTGGGGCACCACCGTGGGCAATGCCCTGCGGCGCACCCTGCTTAGCTCCATCGAAGGCGCGGCCATCACCGCCGTCAAGATTGAAGGCGTGCTGCACGAATTCTCGCCGATCCCCGGCGTGGTCGAGGACGCCACGGACATCATCCTCAACCTGAAACAGGTGCCGCTCAAGCTCAACTCCGATCAGGCGAAGACGATCTACCTGAACATCGAGCACCCCGGCGTGGTCACTTCGGCGATGATCGAGGAAGACGCCGATTGCGCCGTGCTCGACAAGAGCGTCTATCTCGCCACCGTCAGCGAAGGTGGCAAGCTCCAGGTTGAGATGCGCGTCAAGAACGGCCGCGGCTATGTCGGCGCCGACCGCAATTTCGATGAGGACCTGCCCATCGGCTACATCCCGGTGGATTCCGTCCATTCGCCCGTCCGCAAGGTCAACTACGCCGTCGAGGCCGCCCGCCTCGGGCAGATGACCGACTACGAGAAGCTCACCTTGGAAGTGTGGACCAACGGCGCCATCACGCCGCAGGACGCCATCGGTCTCGCCTCCAAGCTCATCAAGGATCACATGAGCATCTTCATCAACTTCGAGGAGCAGCCCGAGCTGCCCGACGAGATCTCGGAGCCCACGAACGACCCGCGCCTCGATCATCTGGACCGCTCGGTGGAAGAGCTCGAGCTCTCCGTGCGCTCCTACAACTGCCTGAAGAACGCCAATATCCAGACCATTCGCGAGCTGGTTCAGCGCAGCGAGCCCGAAATGCTGAAGACCAAGAATTTCGGCCGCAAGTCCCTGAACGAGATCAAGGAAATCCTCGGCCGCATGGGCCTTGCCCTGGGCATGAAGTTCGATGAGCACGGCCGCATCATCTGGCCGCCGCTCCCCAGCCAGACCGCGCCGCCGGAGGAAACCACCGCGCTGTAAGCGCACGGGAAAACCACCATGCGACACCTCCGATCCGGTTCCAAACTCGGCAAGCAGCCCGCGCATCGCCGCGCTGTGCTCCGCAACCTCGTCACCAACGTGATTGAGAAGGAGCGCATCCATACCACCCGCGCCCGCGCCAAGGCGGCCCGGCCGCTCGTCGAACAGATGATCACTCTCGGCAAGCGCGATAACCTTCACGCCCGCCGTCAGGCCGCTTCCTTCCTGATGACGCCGGCGGCCACGCAGAAACTTTTTCAGGACATCGCGCCGCGCTTCGCAGACCGCAACGGCGGTTACACCCGCATCATCAAGGCCGGCTGGCGCATCGGCGACGGCGCTGAGCTCGCCATCCTCGAACTCCTCGGCTCCCAGTTGAAAAAGAAGGAAAAGAAAGACAAGAAGGGCGCCAAAGCCGGGGAACAGCCGGAAGAAAAGAAAGCAAGCTGAGCTGTAGGGGCGACCGGCAGGTCGCCCGCTATATCGCCCGCCGGAATCTATCCCAGCGAAGTCGCAAGGCGGGCATCAAGTCAAAGGGCGCAACCGGCATCAACCGTTTGCGCCTTTTTTTCTGCAATCCGTTCGCGCTGTTTGTTATCCTGAGTCCCGGCGTCCCGCGGCTGCGGGATGTGTCGGGACGAAGGATCTCAATGCGCTCCCTGCGCCTTTGAGCGCCGCCTACCTTGTCCTGCGGCGTTCTTCCGTTCGCCGCTGGCTGCCGCGCCGCTCCCCGCCTCCTGGCGCCGGCGCGGGCGCTCTCCGCCGCTCGACGTTTCGCCGCTCCACCCGGCGGTAGTCCTGCGCCAGGCCCCAGCGGGTATCCTTTCCGCACGGCGGGCAGGACCGCTCCAGCATCCCCACGTTGACCAGGTCCTGCTCGTTCGACGCCAACTCCGCCTGGGTGCGTGTCCCGCAGTTGCGGCAAATCAGCAGTGTCGGCATATGTCTTCGCTCTCCTAAGGTGACTGGCTGGGCGTTGCCCGCAAGCCTGTTTATCCTGTTCCGCCCATCCCTTCAAGCCTTTTCTGACTGTCGCCTAACTCCCATTGCCTTTCTTCCTTCACTCTGCAACTCTGCCACTTTGGCACTCTGCAACCTTATTTTCTGCCTACCCAACTCTCATAGATCTTCCGCTGCGCCTCCGTCGGATTCTCCACTGGCCGCAGCTTGAAGATCGTGTAGGGGTAAGGAACTGCGGTGAGGGAGATTTCTTTCATCTCGCCGCGGCGGATGACAGCAAGTTTTAACGTGTCTCCTGGTTTCCGTTCCTCCATGGTCTTCAGGTATGCGTCCTGGTCCACCACCTTGCCGTCCACAGCCACGATCACGTCGCCGCGGTCGAGCCCCGCGTCCTCCGCCGGGCTTCCCGGAGTGATGTTGTTGATGCGCGCCCGGCCGTCGTCATCTCGCGTTACCGAGACGCCGATCCACGCCAGGCTGGGCGCTGGCATACGATCCACCTGGATGCCTGCGTAGCCGAAGAATGTCTCGTAGGGAACCGGCTCTTTTCCGCTGATGTACCGCCGGAAGATCTCGCCGATGTCCCTGCCGGCCACTTCATTTGCGGCTCGCACCGCATCCTCCGGCTCGAATCCCGGCTTCGGCAGCGCGTGCCGCTGGTAGAGCAGCCGCATCCAGTCGTCGAGCGACTTCTGGTTGCCGGTCGCCTGCCGGATGGCGAAGTCGAGCAGGTGTCCGGCGATCTGCCCGCCATCGTAGTAGGAATAGTTCGCGTTGAGCAGGTTTGTGTCGCCCATCACTCCGGGGCGGAACCACGTGTCCCAGCTCGTGTCTTCGATGCTGCGCTCGCTGCGGCCGGGCTGCTGCTCGAATTCCGTCAGGAGTTGGGCGATCGAGTCGAGGTAGCGCTGCGGCGTCAGCAGTCCGGCGCGCAGCAATGTCAGGTCGCCGTAATAACTCGTCAGCCCTTCGGAGATCCAGAGCGCAGGCGTGTGCACCTCGCGGGAGTAGTCAAACGGCCCCAGCGCCTTCGGCCGCAGCCGCTTCACGTTCCAGGCGTGGTAGAACTCGTGGGACAGCACGGCGAGCTTCAGCTCGTAGTCCGTGGCATAGCGCCCCGCCGGTCGCAGGCTGTCCCAGTCGCTCGAGTAGTTGATCTGCGTCGAATTCAGGTGCTCGAGCCCGCCGCGCCCGCCCGGCCAGATGTGCATCAGGAACCAGTATTCGGCGAACGGCGCCGGGCGCTCTGCGCTTCCGGCCGCCGCCGCGTACATCGGCACGATCGTCTCCACAATCTTCTTCGCGTCCCGCGTGAACTACGAAAAATCTTTCTTCCCAATCACGTCGTGGATCACCATGTGGTAGGTGGCGCCGTCCGCGACGAACGTCTGCTCGGCGTAGCTGGAAATTTCCAGCGGCGAATCGGCCAGCCAGTCGTAATCCGCCGCGGCAAAGGTGTTTTCCGCCAGCCGCGTCATCCCCGTCGCCACGCGCCAGCCGGCCGGCGTCGCGATCGCCAGCCGCACCGGCCGCTCCTTTCCACCCACCAGGTACATCCATACCGCCGGGCCGCCGAGGAAGGCGTGCTGGTCGTTGTACTGCGCCCAGCTGTTGGCGAGCGTGTTGGCGTAGAGCTTGTACTGCACCGTCACTGTTGCTGCGCCGCCCGTTTCCACGCGCCAGGTTTGCTTGTCGGTTTTGCGCCAGACCAGCTCTTTCCCGCCCGGGCCTGAGACGCGGAAGCCCTGCACGTTCTTCGCGTAGTCATTGATCCCATAGGAGCCCGGCGCCCACGCTGCCATGGCAAACTCCGCCACCGTCCCTTTCAGCCCGTTCGCGCGCACCGCAATCTCCAGCAGGTGCGAGCTCGGCTTGCCGAACCGCAGCTCATACTCCACCGGCTCCTCCTCTGCCGCGGCCACGGAGAACATCGCCATCAGCAAGATCGACGCCGCGACTAGCTTCCATGCTCTGTAGGGATTCATTTCGCGCCCCATTTTCTCTTTTCTATTTTCTATTTTCGTTTTTTCCGAGCCACAGCCGCGCCACGGCCTGCGCTACCGCCGCGCCCGCAGCGTCGAGTAGCACATCCTGCGCGGCCGCGCCGCGGCTGGGCACGAAGTACTGATGAAATTCGTCCGTCGCGGCATAGCCGGTGGAAATCAGCAGCGCCGCCAGCCCCCAGCGCAACCGCCAGCCGCCCGCCCCGCCCCGCAGACCGCGCAGCACCAGCAGGCTGAGAAAAAAGTATTCAACGAAATGCCCGGCTTTGCGGATCAGAAAATGCAACTGGAACAGCGTTTCCGGCGGCGCATCGGGCAGCAACCATCTCAGAAACGGAATGATGAACCGGGAAGTGGATTCTCCCCCGAAGGCCCCGGTGGAGAAGAAAAAAATGGCGGCCGCCCACGCCATCGCTGGCCACCATTGGCGCAACCAGCGCATGTCAGCGATGCTGCTTTCGGCGCGGCGTCACATTCACTCCAGGCGGTAGTTCGGCGCCTCGCGCGTGATGATCACGTCGTGCACGTGGCTTGCGCCAAAACCCTCGGACGCTTGAGTCTCTAACAATCGGCTATTGCTTGACACAGATCTCCAAATGCTGGACAGCGCCTTGCGACCACTTCCGGATCAATCGCGTTAGCAATCTTTCTGGCAACTTCCGGCGTGTACGTAATTCTTGCACGTGAAAGAATCGCTTGGAGGTCGTCTTTTGGGGATGTTAATTCTTCGATTTGGTCCGCAATTCTTTCAACCGGCCGCCCGATTGCTCGAGAAATAGCATCGTGGTCGGCGAGAAACCAAGCCTCGAGCTCCTGGATGGCAAATTCAAAGGAGACCGAAAAGGGATATTGGGGGCGGCCCGATATCTTGGCCTCCATATTTCGCTTGAGTTGTACAGGGTCTTTGCCATCCGAGTCGCGAACAACAAATGCCTTATCGATATTCAAATCCCGGAACTCTTCAAGTGAGATGTCGAACCTTCTGTTCAGACCACCCCTTTCCGCCCAAGAACGAGTTTCTATATCGCATCTAACACCAAAGCATTTCCTCGCAATCTCTTTGACGGCTTTCTCGTCGCTTGCTCCTTCCACCACGAAGCCAAAACGAGGCATCAGAGGCCGCCCAATGCGCCGGAATACCAAAGTTCACCAAGGCCAACCTGCTCTCTTGCGAGCATGTCTCTGAGATTCTGTCTCGAACTCGGACGTGACCATGTTGTTTCTCCATTTCGCCGCTCCATGACGATCAAGTCCTCGAGGTTCACTTTATCAACCAAGTGTGGCGAATGTGTTGTCACGATGATCTGAGCTGCGTTTGGTCCTAGCTCCTTGGCGACCTGCCCTTGCACTTGTACCAAAGTATCCAATAGGCGCGGGTGAAGATGGTTTTCTGGCTCTTCGACGCAATACAGTGGGGCCCCAAGTTCGTCGGGAGCAAAGATGAGTGAAAGAAACGCCAGAAAAACGAGTTCTCCGTGGGCCATCCTCCAGATGTTCACTACGTCCTTTAAGTTCTTTTCTCGCGCAATTAAGTGGGTAGTCGAGAATTGCGTGGGTGGAGTCAGAAACTCAACCAATTCTGGCAATGCATCCGCAATTACCTGCTTAATGCGCTCTTTTGACTCAGGGTGTTTCGTGAAAAGCGTCATCAACCAACTCGAAAGGTTTTCGCCTGTCTCAGCTAGAAACCCTTGGAGCACAGCCGCATTTGCTTGCTTCATGACTTGCGGAATCAGGTCATAGAAATGCCATGCAGATAAATAGCTCTTGAACTCCATGCCTTCCCAACCAGGGACCTTCAGTTCCAGTGCAGAACTGTTTGGCGAACCTGTGGTGTCAGTAACTCTCGTGCCGTCTGCCCTGTTCACATGTCCTTGACCACTTTTCAAGTCGACAAGAACAATCTCTTTTTCAGCAACCGCTGCAATAAGTCTTTCAAATTCGATAAAAAAGTAGCCGGATGGGCTTCCAACTATTGATATTTCGTAAGAAAATCGTGCAGGATCACCGTTTGTTTGTTTTTCGCCTTCGAGCAACAGAGAAATGCGATCCTCTGATCGCGAGCCTTTCCAGATCACCTCGGGGAAGCCACCGCGATCTATGAAGGTCTGGATGAGGCCTTTCAGGCAGATCTGCGTCATGAATCTGAGGCACTCGATCAAATTCGTCTTTCCCGCCATGTTGGGGCCGACAAGCACATTCATTTGTCCGAGTCCAATATCAAAGTCTCTAAGGCTCAGAAAATTCTTGACTCGCAATCGCTTGATCATTGAACTGACCCCCGCGCAGTGTAACTACTGAGCTCAGAGGATTCTACTCCAACCTATAGTTCGGCGCCTCGCGCGTGATGATCACGTCGTGCACGTGGCTTTCTCTCAGCCCCGCGGACGTGATGCGGATGAACTTCGCGCGCTCCTGCAATTCCTTCAGGCTGGACACGCCGCAATACCCCATGCCGCTCTTCAGCCCGCCCACGAGCTGTTCCACCAGCGCGCTGAGCGGCCCCTTGTACGGCACGCGCCCCTCGACGCCTTCCGGCACCGACTTGCCCCGCTCCGCCGTTTCCTGCGCGTAGCGATCCGCCGAGCCTGCCTCCATCGCACCCAGCGAGCCCATCCCGCGGTACGACTTGAACGTGCGCCCCTGATAGAGAATTGTTTCGCCCGGCGACTCTTCCGTTCCGGCCAGCAGGCTGCCGATCATCACCGTGGACGCGCCCGCGGCGATGGCTTTGGTCACGTCTCCGGAGAATTTCACGCCGCCATCGGCGATAATGGGCACACCGGTGCCTTTGGCGGCACGCGACGCCTCGAGAATGGCGGTAATCTGCGGAACGCCCGCGCCGGTCACGACGCGCGTGGTGCAGATCGACCCCGGCCCGATGCCCACTTTCAGCCCGTCAATCCCCAGCGCGATCAGGTCGCGCGCGCCCTCGTAGGTGCCCACGTTTCCGGCGATCACCTGCATCTCCGGCAGGCGCTTCTTGACGTCCTGGATCGCTTCCATCACGCGGGTCGAATGCCCGTGCGCGGTGTCAATCGCTAGGACGTCAACGTGCGCCTTGGCCAGAGCCTGCCCGCGCTCGAGGAAGTCGCCGGTGGCGCCGATAGCCGCGCCCACGCGCAGCCGCCCGTGCTCGTCCTTGGCGGCGATCGGATAGTCGCGTTTCTTCTGGATGTCCTTGACGGTGATCAGCCCCTTCAGGTTGTACTCGCTGTCCACCACCAGCAGCTTTTCGATGCGGTGCTTCTGCAAACTGCGCTCGGCTTCTTCGAGCGTGGTGCCCACCGCAACCGTGACCAGGTTGTCCTTGGTCATCACCGCGCTGACCGGCTGGTCCAGGTTGCGCTCGAAGCGCAGGTCGCGGTTGGTCAGGATGCCGACGAGCTTGGAGCCGCGCGTCACCGGCAGACCGGAGATGCGGTACTTGGCCATAATGTCCAGCGCCTGGCGCACGGAGTGCTCCGGCTCGATGGTCACTGGCGCCACAATCATGCCGCTTTCCGACCGCTTCACGCGGTCCACTTCCTCCGCCTGTTTCTCGATGCTCATGTTGCGGTGGATGAACCCGATGCCGCCCTGCCGCGCGATGGCGATGGCCAGGCGCGACTCGGTCACCGTGTCCATCGCCGCGGCAATCACCGGGATGTTCAGCTCCAGCTTGCGCGTCAGCCAGGTGCGCGTGTGCACCTGCGTCGGCAGCACCGACGATTTCCCCGGCACGAGCAGTACATCGTCAAACGTCAGTCCCTCAGGAATCGCTCCGTCCGTCATATGGTACCCAGTCCTTGTAGCCCGCCTCTTCTCCCGAAGCTTCGGGAGGCTGGGCTTCTATTCTGCTCTGTAGGGGGGCGGAACTTGTCCCGACGATCTTTGTCGGGAGCCCCGCCCTGGAACGTCTTCATTCGCCCCATAAACATCGCAGCCCAGCGGGTGGCCGCTGGGCTCGACTTTCTTCCTCACTGTGACAAAAAACCTTCATAAGTGAAGCTGTCATTCTAGGGGCCTCCGCTCCACCCGTCAAGCGGTCCGCTGCCTCGCGCCGGGCTTCGGACTGGCGCTTTCCTCGTGTAGAATCCTGTCAGCCCGCGCCCGCGAGGTGCCGCCATGCAGGAGTTCTCCCGGTTTTTCCAGGCGGTCGTTTCCCCCGCGATCTTTGTCTCTGCCGGTGCGCTGCTCATGCTCTCGCTGAATGTGCGGCTGATGGGCATTGTCACACGGATGCGGCAGTTTCACCGCGAAAAGCACGCGGCCGCCCGCGCCGGCCGCGCCCAGGAAGCCGCGGCTCTGTCCGAGCAGATCATTTCCATTGAATCCCGCGCCGAGCGCATCCGCAAGGCTTGTCAGTTCACCTTGCTCTCCCTGGCCGGCACAATTGTCACCTGCCTGCTGCTTGGTTTTGGCCTCTACTGGCCCGCCGCTCAGACCGTCGCGGTGGTTGTCTTTGTGGCCGCCATTTTCTGTCTGCTGGTGGGAACGTTTTTCTATCTGGCGGAAATCACCGTGGCCCTCAGCTCCGTCCGCGATGAGACCAAGTACTTCCATCTGATTGACCTGGGCGTGCGCGCGGTGAGCGAGGCCGGTCCCGATAGCGAAAACCCCGAACGGCGGTGACCGCCGGTGCGTTGCGGCAATCGCCGGCGTATCGTACAGTGGTTGCGTGATTCCCTTCGAGCCGCATCCACTCCTGCGCAACCCCCACGCGATGACGCTGGTCGCGTCGCGGTTGCCGCGAAGATTTCCGTACCTTACCCCGCCAAGCGACCGGCTTTTCGAGGTCGAGCCGGGCTCGCGAATCCTCGGCCACTGTCACTGGCAGCAGCAACCTCGCCGTCACTCCACCCTGATTCTCGTCCACGGGCTCGAGGGCTCCACCGAGTCGCTTTACGTGCTCGGCTGCGCCAATAAAGCGCTCGCCGCCGGTTTCAATGTGATCCGCCTGAATCAGCGCAACTGTGGCTCCACCGAGCACCTCACGCCCACGCTCTACAACTCCGGCCTTTCCGGCGATTTCCGCGCAGTCGTGCTGGAATTGGCGGAGCGCGACCTCCTGCCGGAGATTTTCATTTCCGGCTGGTCCATGGGCGGCAACCTGGTGCTGAAAATGGCTGGCGAGTTCGGCGATGCGCCGCCTCCCGCGCTCCGCGGCGTGGTTGGCGTCTGTCCTTCATTCGATCTCGAAACGTCGGCGCCCGTTTGTGATGCGAAGGAAAACCGCTTTTACCGCTGGCACTTCGTCCGCAACCTCAAGAAGCGCTACGGCATCAAGGCCAGGCTCTTTCCGGAGCGCTACCGCCTCAACGGAGATGTGCTGGACCGCATCCGCACCATCCGCGATTTTGACGACGTGATCACCGCGCCCAATTTCGGCTACCGCGACGCTGCTGATTACTATCACCACGCCAGCGCCATCCGCGTTGTGGCCGATATCCGCGTCCCCACCCTGGTCCTCACCGCGCAGGACGATCCACTCATTCCCTTCGAGTCTTTTCAAAAGCCGCAGCTCACCGGCAACCCGCGGATCACGCTGGTCGCGCCGGAATCCGGCGGGCACTGCGGCTTCGTCTCGTGCCACGACGGCGGCGAGCGCTTTTGGGCGGAGGCGAGAATTATGGAATTCTGCAGGGAACACTCGGAACTATTGAAACGGAAGCAAGGAAGTTAGGACGTAAGGAAGTAGGGACGAAATAAAGTTGCGGCCGGACAGCCAGAAGGCTGGCGGTTTTTCCAGCTTCCTTATTTCCTTGCTTCATTTTTATCCAAACGGGTTTTCCAGCGACGCCGCAAACCCCGGCGTGAGCAGCCGCGCCGGGCTGTTCTCCTCGATCACCATCACGTCCTCGCAGCGCACGCCGTATTCGCCGCGCACGTAGATGCCCGGCTCGTTCGAAAACGTCATCCCCGGCTCGAGCACGGTCTTGCTGCCGCGCACGAGGTAGGGATGCTCGTGGCCCTCGAGCCCGATGCCGTGGCCCAGCCGGTGCGTGAACTGCTCGTAGTTCTTGCCGAAACCGGCGTCAGTGATCACTTTGCGCGCGGCATCGTCCAACGCGCCGGAGAGCTTGCCGCGCTGCGCCGCGGCGAGCGCCGCGTCCTGCGCCTTGCGCACCGTCTCAAACGCGCGCTTCACTTTGTCGGAGGCTTTTCCGAGCACCGTCGTGCGCGTCACGTCGGATGCGTAGCCCTCGACGGACGTGCCGCCGTCCACCAGCACCACGTCGCCTTCCTTCAGCTTCTGCGGCTTGGTCGTGCCGTGCGGCAGCGCCGCCCATTCGCCGAAGAGCACCAGCGCGCCGCCGCTCAGCTCCATTTTTTGAAGAGCCTGAGAGATTAACCCGCCCAACTCGCGCTGCGTCATGCCTTCGTGGATGGACGCAAACGCAGCTTTGTACGCCTCGACGATGGCCTCGCACGCCAGCGCCATCAATTCAAGCTCATGCGCCGTCTTGCGCCCGCGGCAACCCACCGTGATTGGGTCGCCGCTCGCGTACTGGAAACCCGGCGCGGCCTGGCGCAGCCCATCGAAGAAAAAGTACGGCGTTGCTTCGCTGATGCCGATTCGCCCTGTCCGCATACTGCGCTCCGCCAGCGCCCTGGCCACGAGCGCATAGGGGCTTTCGTCTTCCTGCCACGCGCGGATCGCCATTGGCCAGCGGACCAGCTCGCGCAGCCGGCCTTCCTCGAACGCCGGGCAGACCAGGAACGGCTCGCCCTGCCGCGGAATCGTGAGCGCCATCAGGCGCTCGCCGCCGCCCCAACGGATGCCGGTGAAGTAATACTGCGTGCTCCCCGGCGTGACGTAGAGCGCATCGTACTTCGGTCTGGTGTCGCCCATCAGCTTCTGCGCCTGCGCGACGCGCGCCTGAAATTCCACGTTCGTAATGGGTTTCACGCGGTCGCCCAACGGCTTCAGCTTCTCGAATGCTTCCGGCAACGCGCGCTGCTGCGCTTCCGCTCCTTGCACAAACGCAGTGGCGAGCCCGGCGGCGACCGGCGCCATCGCTCCGGCCTTGAGCAAGTTGCGGCGCGAAATCCCCATGAGTTCCTCCAATGGTTTCAACGGACGGCACAGCGCGAACTGACGTTTCTTTTCCGGCCCGTGTAGCGCTGGCCGGAACTTGCCCCCGCGTCTTTTGTCGGGAGGCTGGCATCTGTGTTTCATCCAAACTCGCGAAACGCCGTTTCTACTTTGATGCGGCAGGGAAGTCAAGGAAGGGCTGAAAAAAATGTAGGGGCACGCTCCCGAAGCTTCGGGAGCGTGCCCCTGCGCACCACACGACGATTGGAAACAGTTTACCGGTAGTTTCTCCGCCGGTTGTTGTTCTGTCCCGGCATGTACGTCACCACGATCGGCTGGTCCAGACGGAAGTCGATCCGCGTTTCCGAGGGCACGCGAATCTGCTGGCCTTTGGTGAACACCTGGGCTCCCGCTCCGGCCCCGGCGCCGACTGTTGCGCCAATGGCAGCGCCTTTGCCGCCACCGGCAATGGCGCCGATGATCGCGCCGATCGCGGCGCCGGTGCCGACTTTCGCCGCAGTGTTCTTCCCGCGCGAGGAGCCGACCTGCTCATACGTCGAGCTGTCCACCGTGTAACGTTTTCCCTGGAACTCAAACCAGGAAACTTCCAGCCGCAACTCGCTGCGGCCGGCCATGTGGCCTGCGGTCTTCGCCTCCGCCAGCCGAACGGAAACGTCGGTGCCGGCGGGCACGACCTCTTCGCCTTCGATCATGATCGGCGCATCGAGCGATGCCCGGAAAGTTTCGCCGGTTCGGTTCACTTCCGAATCAATCGAGTCAATCATGCGCACGGCCAGCGTGGTGCCCACTGGGATCTCCACCTTCACCGGCTTGGGCTCTGCGGGCGGTGGCGGAGACACTACAGGAGCAGGCGCCGGGGCGGGAGGTGGAGCCGCGGCCGCGACGGGCGCAGGCGCGGGCGATGGTGGCGGAAGCGCAGGGACTGCAACAAGCGCAGGTGCCGGCGCGCGCTTAACCACTTTCTTAATGGGAGCGGGCTTGGGTGCGGGCGCAGGTTCGGACGTTGCGGGCGCCGGCCGCGCGGCGGCTTGCGCGGCCTGGACGGTGAGCAGGTCGTGAACCTTCACCACGCCTTTGGTCTCGGCGGCCAGCTTGAAGGCGTTGTACCGCGCTGAGTCGCTGGGCACTTCGCCGGCCAGAGTGACTTCGCCGTTTTTCGCCGTCACCTGGAGGTTGGCGTTCTTCAGTTGCGCGTCGCTGAACATTCGCGCTTTGATGTCGGTGGCGATGGCCTCGTCGGACGGCCCGCGCGAACATCCCGCCGCCACCAGGGCGAGAACCGTTACGGCCAGAATCCACACACTCGCTCGGCGCATCGTTCAGTTCCTCCTGTACAGAAAGTACCCGCGTGGCTGGGGGTGGGTTGCGCTTGGGCTACTTTGCCCATTTCGTTTCTGCTCCCGAATTACGATGCGTTCGCCGCCAAAAAAGGTGCATGGCAGCAACCTGACTCCGAAAACTGGCCCATGTGATATGAGAGTCCGGCGGCCCGTTGAGCGGCCCCCTGCCGCGCAACTTTTTTCGGCCACCGGGGTTTGCTAAATTGGGGAGCAAGACGGTTCGCCCAAACCCGGAAAGATTCGTTGTTTTTCGAAGGAGATTAAACATGCATGCCAACAAGATCGCCCGCGGCTTCCTGGTCGTCCTTCTAGCAGCCGCGCTCGCCAGTTGCGGTGGCGGCCTGACTACGCCGCCGCCCCCGGTGCAAGCCTCGAAGGTCGGCACTTCATTCATCGTCGGTCAGGACGCCCCGCTGGGCAGCGTGCTTGCTTTCAAGGTCACGCTCACGGGCCTTTCCGCCAGCGACGGCACGAACACCGTTTCCCTGATCACGCAGTCGCAGGACGTCGAATTCGCCCGGCTGAACGGCCTCCGCACCCTGCTGGACATCAGGTCGGTTCCGGCCGGCAGCTACACCAGCGTCACAGCCACGATTTCCGCGCCGGTGATCAGCTATCTGGACACCTCCACGACGCCACCCTCGGTGCAGACCATGAACGGCACGCTCACGCAGTCCAGCATCACCGTGCAGTTGCGCCAGCCGATGGTGGTCACGGATAACGGCCTGGTCGGGCTGCACATGGACTTCCGCCTCGGCAGTTCGATCCAGACGGACGCCAACGGCCAGATCACCGGCACCGTGGATCCCAAGATTGCGTTCCACGCCATCCCTCCGGATGCGCCGGAAGCGGAGATTGACGAGCTGCACGGCGGCGTAGTCAGCGTGAACGCGGCGGGCGGCTCGTTCGTGATGCAGGGCCCGCACGGGCGGTTGTTGACCGTCACTACGGATAACAACACGCTGTTCGCGCCCGGCGAGTCGCTCAACACCTTCGACACGAACACCATCGTCGAAGTCTCCGGCAAGCTCCAGAGGCAGACGCTGACCTTGCTGGCCAGTTCCGTCCAGGTGGTCTCCAACGACCGCTTCCTGCTCGGCGGCCTGATCACTGACGTGCGGCCCGCGTCCGGTCCCGCCAACCAGATGGACCTGCTCGTGCACGCCGAGCTCCCGGACCTGGCCAACGCCCAGATCGGCCGCATCACCTCGCTCGACTTCGACGGCAACGAGCGCTTCGTGATTCATCACTTCATGCTCCCGGTCGGCTTCTTCCTGTTCAACCGCGCCGGCCTGATGCCCGGCCAGCGTGTTTCCACTGGCGGGCTGCTTGTCACCTCCACCAACCCGCCTGGCCTTGACGTGCGGCGCGTGACTCTGCACCGCCAGGGCGTCGCGGGTGACTGGGTTGTCGGCAGCACGAACATCGTCAACGGCAACAACGGCAGCTTCCGCCTGAATGCTCATGGCCTGACCGGAATTCTCTTTGGCACATCAGCCAAGGTGGCCACGTCGGACCGCACGCGCTTCATCAACCTGCCGGGTGGCCTCGCGGACCTGAGCGGCACATCGACCATGCCGATCCGCGTGGTCGGCCTCGTGCTCCAGGATCCGGTCAACGGCAAGCCGATCATCATCGCCTGGGCGGTGGAGAAACTCATGCCACTCGTCCCATAAGCTTGATCCATTGAGTCGGTTCCTTCGGGCCGCTGTGGTTCCGCTCTGCGAGAGGCAGCGGCCCGAATCATTTCCCGGCAGACTTGGAAGCGAAGGCCAAAGAACTATTCCATCTGCACGGCCAATATCCGGTTGCCCTTGATCTGGACGTCAATCATCAGCGGCGGCCGGAGCGCGGACCCTTGAACCACCGCGCCGCGCACCCATGCGCCGGAGACGGTCCCGCGCTGCAGCGGGTCGAAGACCGTGTTCGTGCACGGCTCAGCCACCATGGGATGCTGCGCGCGGTAGCCGTAATCACTGCGGAGTTTCTCAAGGTCGGCAACCAGCTCCAGTTCGCATTTCCCGTAGCGCGACTTCAGCGCAAAAGCCCAGTAGGATGCGGCGCTCTTGGCCGAGCCGCCCGGCAGGCGCACCAGCAACGCCGGCACGGGGCCCACGGCGATTTTTTTCATGAAGGTGAACCGCTTCGACGCCCAGGGCTTGTCCATCTCTTCGGTGGTGGCCACTTCGTCAGGGTAGAGCGGCGGGACTTCCGCCACCACAGGCGCCGGGCTGGCCGGCTGGATTGCGGCAGCCTCAGGCGAAGGCGAAGAAGCGGGCGCGGATTGCGACGCTGCTGGCGGCTCTGCGGGCGTTGAGGGGCGCAGGAGCAGCCAGCCCAGGCCGATGCCGAGCAAGACGGCGCCGGCGGCGCCGATGGCAATCCATTGCGGCGGCAGCTTGCCGCGGGCGGCCGGCTTTGTGGGCGCGGTCGCGGCCTCAGCCGGCGGTGGCGCGGACGCATCACTGACGCCGGGGATGCGCGGCTGAGCCGGTTTGAAGGGGTCGAATTTTCCCTGCTGGTCTGCCATGCGGCACATCCAACCGGAGCGATTCTCTTCGAGGGCCCGCCGGGTTCAAAACTTCTTCATGCGGATTTCGGTGCCGCCGCGCTCGAAGCGCACTTCGTCCATCAACTGGTTGATCAAGTAGATGCCGCGGCCGTGCTCGGAGAAGACGTTTTGTCCCACGACGGGGCTGGGCACGGAGGCTGGGTCGAAGCCGGCGCCGGGGTCGCGCACGACAATCAACATGCCGCGGGAATTGTCGCAGACCACGCAGAGCTGCACGTGTTTGGAGGCATCGTGCCTGGCGCCGTGGACGATGGCGTTGGCCAGGGCCTCGCGCAGCGCCATTTCAATTTCGAATTCCTTGCCCTCGGTGCACTTCATGTCGCGGGCGATTTCCATCACGCGCTCGACCACCGGGCAGATGGCGTCCACATCCGCGGCAACCACCACATCCAGCCGGAGCATCAGCTCCTGGCTATTGAATTCGCAGCTCGGCATAGGTTGGTTGGTCATGCCGTCACCTCGTCCGTCACCCGAAGCAGTGAGGGCCGGCGGAGCTCGCGGCTGCCCAAGGCGAACATCTTACGGTGCGTGGGGCGAGAGGGCAATAGTACCGCGCTGCGTAGCGTCCGAAGAGTAGCGGCGAGTTTACCCCGCCGCTACTCGACGCGGATGCTGACGGAGGACGTACTGACGCGGAGCAGCGGGCCGCCGCCGCGCACCTTTGTGCAGACGCCCCCCACGAGGAAAAGTCAGGCAGCATTCGGGTCCTTCCTCCCGGCGGATGAGTCGGCCGCTTGCGCTTCCGCCTCCGAGGCGTCAGCGGCGATCTTGACGGGGTCCATTCCGGCTTTGGCGACGGCGAGCGGGCTGGAAGCGGGCACCCAGCGCGCGATCTCCGTGTTCATGTCTTCCAGCATCTGATCGGCCCATTGCCCGAGGATTTCGCCGGTGTCCACGCGGCGGGGCGATGAGCCCTCCGCCTGCGGAAGATTCTTGAGATTGGAACTCATCACCTGCCCGAGGTAGCCGATGGTACTGCCGGCGGCAGGAGAGATGCGATTTTCACGCACGTCTTGCGCCGCGCTCTCGAGCATGTCCTGAATGCCCTCCGCGGTGCGCGTGGATTTCTGTCCTTGCGAAGAATTGCGGCGCAGCTCGAGCTGCTTGCGCATGTTGCGGAAGTTGGGGTCGTGAAAAATGCAGAAGCGGCTGGCGCGCCAGCGGGCGGCGCGGCACGGCGCGCCATGGGTGGTGAGATGGGCGCAGCGCTTTTCGGGCGGAATGATGATCAGCGGCGGCTTGCGCGGGGCTGGTGCTGCGGGTTTGGCGGCATTGCGGGTAGTGGGCATGGTGGCTCCTTGAGCGAAAGAATGTTTGAACGTTGGAAAGTTGAAAGGTTGAAATGTTGCAGAGTGACAGAGTGACAGAGTGGCAGAGTTGCAGGGTGCCAGAGAGGAAGCCATTCGCGCCCGCTGACGACTGTAATCGACCCCACCCCCCTCCCTATTGGCGCGAGGCGAAGTGGTTGAAAGGGAAGGGGATAGCGGAATTGAGTAGTAGGGCGGGTAATCGGGCGTAGTCGGGTAGTCGTGTCGCCGAGTAGCGGCAATTCCAGCTAGTGGGGTGATTAGCCGGGGGCCCCTCGGCTTCGCTTCCCTCGGCTCCGCTCGGGACAGGCGGGGCAGACAGGTGATGGGAAACGGGCCACCACTATGTGGTGAGTTTCTAATTGGTGGTAGTGGCTGCGCTAGTGGCCTGCAGCGGGACTGGGGCGATTCGCGAATGGCTACTGGCGTCATTGCGTTATAGCTATTAGATAATCGTGGCAGTCTAGCGCGGCGGAAACCAGAAGTCAAGAACTAATATACATAATTGTCTGCGGGCTATTAGCGGCGAGAGTGGCTCTCTTGGCGACCAACGTCGGGAAGAACAAGAACGGGCGGTCTTCCCGATCAAAATCATCGGGACGCAAAGAACGCGAAAGACGCGCCCCTACAAAAAGCAGGTAACAGGTTACAGATGGCAGGTGTCAGGTTAGAACCAAGCAATCGGATCACGCAGCTTTACCGCAATCCCGAGTGAAAAGATCGGGATTTTGGTCAGGCCGCTTACGCAGCCTTCCCGCAACATTCTTTGTACTTCTTGCCGCTGCCACGCGGTCAGTAGAGGAAAGACAGGTTGCCTGTCCGTCCATTCCGGCCCTATAATCGAGCACAAGGATCGCAAACATGCCAACCGTGCTTGATACTGAATGGGAAACCTTCGAGCGGCACCGCGAGGAGCTCGTCGGACGGTCGGAAGGGAAATACGTCCTGATTCACGGGGATCAGATCCTGGGTGTGTTTGATTCTCAGCGGGATGCGATTGCCCAGGGGTATGAACGATTGGGAAACGTGCCTTTTCTTGTGAAGCAGATTCTCCGGTTTGATGTCCCCCAGAATTTCGTGACTAACCTGCTTGGCATCTGAGATGCCTTCCTGCACTTCACAGTTCTCCAACCGGCAGGCCGTCGGACCTGTTTTTGACTTACAGTTGGCTGTCGATGCGGGAGTGGAATCAGCGTTGAGGAAGTCAAACGTTCAAGTTCCGACACCTTTAACTGCAAAGGCCCTTATTGATACTGGAGCTTCCGCGACAGTGATTCAGCAAGGAATGGCATCGCAGTTGGGGCTGAATCCGGTGGGTATCACGCACATCCATACTCCGTCTTCCACGAATGTGCGGTGCTTTGAGTACAGCGTGCGACTGCTGATTTCTTCGAGCGTGACTGTAGAAGCGACGGTTATCGAAGCACCACTTCAAGGCCAGAACATTCAGTGCCTGATTGGTCGAGACGTGCTGGCACACGGAGTGTTGGTTTACATCGGCTACAGCAATCTCTTCAGCCTGAGCTTCTAGCCAGACTTGCCACAATCTCGATAAAGAGCATCGGGACGCAAAGAACGCGAAAGCCCGCTCCTGCAAAGCAAATACCCGCCTAAAGGCGGGCGCTACAAGGGCGCAGGAAGTAGCGCCCCTACGAAAGAAAGAGCCGGCGGGACGCTGGCGTAACGCGGGCGACCATCGGGTCGCCCCTACGTCAGCCCTATATGGGCGGGCACGGAGGCCCGCCCCTACAGAATCCAACACGAAGAGAGAAGGGGAGCGCCAATGTCGGAGCTCCCTCGGCTGCGCTCGGGATGGAAAAGCAGCTACGCTGCTTTTCCACAACACTTTTTGTATTTTTTCCCACTCCCACAAGGACACGGATCATTGCGGCCGATTTTGGCGCCGGTGCGGACGGGTTTGGGGGCCTCCGCCTGGGCGGCGCCGGCGAGGAGCTGCATCTGCTGTTCCTGGCGGCGCTGTTTGCGTTCGAGTTCGCGGGCTTCGTCTTCGGGGCGGGCGGGCTGCATGAGGAACAAGTAGCGGACCGTTTCCGTGTCGATGCGGTCCATCATTTCTTCGAAGAGCGTGAAGGCTTCCTTCTTGAATTCGACGATGGGGTCTTTCTGCGCGTAGCCGCGGAGGCCGATGCCTTCCTTGAGGTGGTCGAGGGAAAGCAGGTGGTCCTTCCACTGGTTGTCCACGATGTCGAGGATGATGCGGCGCTCGAGCCAGCGCATGACGTCCTCGCCGAAAGTCTTTTCTTTTTCGTCGTAGCGGGCGGCGGTGGCTTTGGCCAGAGCGTCTTTCAGCTCGTCGTGGCTGATGGTGTCGAGATTGATGCCGGCGGATTTGAGATCGAGGCCGAACTGGTTCAGCGTTTCGTTGGCCATTTGCGCGACGTTCCATTTGCTGTGGTGCTCATCGCGCGGGCAGTAGCTTTCCGCAAGATTGATGGCGATATCCTCGGCGATACCGAGGACGTATTCCTTCTGGTCTTTGCCTTCGAGGGCGGAGCGGCGGATGGAATAAATCGTTTCCCGCTGCTTGTTCATCACGTCGTCGTATTCGAGCAGGTGTTTCCTGGCGTCGAAGTTCTGCGCCTCGACGGCCTTCTGCGCGTTTTCGATGCGGCGGGTGATGAGGCCGGACTCGATGGGGACGCCTTCCGTCATGCCCAGGCGGTACATCAGCGACTTGACGCGCTCGCCGCCGAAGATGCGCAGCAGGTCGTCTTCGAGCGAGAGGAAAAAGCGCGAAGAGCCCGGGTCGCCCTGGCGTCCGGCGCGTCCGCGAAGCTGGTTATCAATGCGGCGAGCTTCGTGGCGCTCGGTGCCGAGGATGTGCAGACCCCCAAGGGCGACGACTTCGTCGTGCTCGGCCTGACACTGCTGCTTGAAGCCGTCGAGGATGGGCTGCCACTGCGCCAGCGGCACCTGAAAGATTTTTCCTTCGTGCTGGAAGAGCACCATATTGCGCGCAGCGGCTTCGGCGCCATCGGCGCCCGTGCCGTCGCCGCCGGCTGCGGCGCTTTGCGCGGGTTCGGCTGCGCTCCCCGCAACAGCATCCGGGGCAGGCACCGCAGGGGGCATGTACGGCATGGCGAGCTTGTTCTTCAGGCAGTACTCGCGCGTCATGGACTCGGGGTTGCCGCCGAGGAGAATGTCCGTGCCGCGGCCGGCCATGTTGGTGGAGACGGTGACGGCGCCCTTGCGCCCGGCCTGCGCGACCACGTAGGCCTCGCGCTCGTGCTGCTTGGCGTTGAGCACTTCGTGGCGGATGCCGGCTTTCTTTAACAGGTCGCTGATGATCTCTGATTTCTCGATGGAGATGGAGCCGATGAGCACGGGCTGGCCGCGCTCATTGATTTGCTTGATGCCGTCGGCGAACGAGTTGTCTTCTTGCAGGATGCCGTGGACCACGGAATGATATTTTTCCGCGGCGGTGCGATAGACCACGTCGGGAAACTCGATGCGCACGAGCGTCTTGTTGGTGGGGATGAGGGTGACGTCGAGATTGTAAATCTTGGCGAACTCGGCCGCTTCGGTTTCCGCGGTGCCGGTCATGCCCGCGAGCTTCTTGTACATGCGGAAATAATTCTGAAACGTGATGGTGGCCAGGGTCTGGTTTTCGCGCTCGATCTTCACGCCTTCCTTGGCCTCCACGGCCTGGTGCAGCCCGTCGGACCAGCGGCGGCCGGGCATCTGGCGTCCGGTGAACTCGTCCACGATGATGACCTCGCCGTCCTTGACGACGTAATCGACGTCACGCTGGAAGAGCGTGTGCGCGCGCAGGCCCTGATAGACGTGGTGGATCGTTTCCATGTGCGCGGGATCGTAAAGGTTGCCGAGGCTGAGCAGCCGTTCGCACTTGGTGACGCCTTCTTCGGTGAGCGTGGCGGTCTTGTGCTTTTCGTCAATCGTGTAGTCAATCTCGCGGATGAGCTTGGGAATAATTTTGTCGATGCGGTAGTACTTGTCGGTGGACTCCTCGGCGGGGCCGGAGATGATGAGCGGCGTGCGCGCTTCGTCAATCAGGATGGAGTCCACCTCGTCCACGATGGCGAAGTGGTGGCTGCGCTGCACGCAGTGGGAGAGATCGTACTTCATGTTGTCGCGGAGATAGTCGAAGCCGAATTCGTTGTTGGTGCCGTACGTGATGTCCGCGGCGTAGGCGTCCCGCCTTGCGGGATCATCGAGGTCGTGGACGATGACGCCAACGCTGAGGCCGAGCGCGCGATAGAGGGGGCCCATCCACTCGGCGTCGCGGCGGGCCAGATAGTCGTTGACGGTGACAATGTGCACGCCCTTGCCGGCGAGGGCATTCAAAACGGCGGGCAGCGTGGCGACGAGCGTCTTGCCTTCGCCCGTCTTCATCTCTGCAATCTTGCCTTCGTGCAGGACGATGCCGCCGATGAGCTGCACATCGAAATGGCGCATGTTCAGCTTGCGACGCCCGGCTTCGCGGACCAGCGCAAAGGCTGGCGGCAGCACCGGGTCGAGCACGGCGGCGAGGCGCGCCTTGTACTCCTTCCACGGCGGCTCGCCGGGATCGGCGTCGCCGAGCGCCTGCTGCACCTGCTCGCGGAGCTGCTGCGTGCGGGCCTTCAAATCGGCGTCGGAGAGCTGGTGTATCTCCGGCTCGAGGGCGTTGATGGCCGCGACCATCGGCGCGATGCGCTTGATGTCGCGCTCGTGCTGGGTGCCGATGAATTTGGCGATGACGCGATTGACGATGTCTGCGACGTTCATAGTCGAGTGGCACAGGCACTCTTGCCTGTGCGTTTTCTTTGCGCGCAGCTCCTTCGCTCCGCTCAGGACAAACTAGAGTGGCTGCGCTACAATGCCCCCAACACAACAAAAGCAGCCCGACTGCGGTCGGACTGCTTTCCTACCGCTCAGCCAAACGTTTATTGTACCGCGCGGCGCGCGAATCGCCAAAGGGCGGCGGTTGCCGAACGCGGCGCGCGCATCTATCATGGATGTTTCTGCACGCAATAAGGGACCAAGGAGATTCGATGGGGAACTCACCGAAGAGGCCAAGTGCGCCGGGCGGAGGCATGCCGGGACCGTCGCCGATTCCCGGCGTGAAGGCGCTGGTGGCGGTGGCCAGCGGCAAAGGCGGCGTGGGGAAGACCACGGTCGCGGTGAACCTGGCGATCGCGCTTGAGCGCATGGGCGCGCGCGTGGGGCTGCTCGACGCGGACGTGTACGGGCCGAACGTGCCCACGATGATGGGCTCGAACGAACAGCCGCGCGCCATCAGCGAGGGAGAAATTCTGCCCGTCGAAGCCTACGGCGTAAAAATGATTTCGATGGGGCTACTGAACCCAGGCGACCGGCCGCTGATCTGGCGCGGGCCGATGCTGCACAGCGTGATGCAGCAATTTCTGCGCAGCGTGGTGTGGGGCGAGCTGGATTACCTGATCGTGGACCTGCCGCCGGGCACGGGCGACGTGCAGCTCTCGCTGATTCAAACGGTGCCGGTGACCGGCGCGGTGCTGGTGACCACGCCGTCGGTGGTGGCGCTGGCCGACGTGCGCAAGGCGATTGAAATGTTTCGGCAGGTGAACGTCGAAGTGCTCGGCGTGGTCGAGAACATGAGCTACTACGACGCGCCGGGCGGGCAGCGCGTGTGCATCTTCGGCGAGGGAGAAGGGAAGCGCATGGCGGAGTCGTTCAGCGTGGCGTTTCTCGGCGAGATCGAAATTGACCCGCAAATTCGCATTGGCGGCGACACGGGCAAGCCCGTCGCTGCGCTGGGCGACTCCGCGCCGGGCGCGAAGAGTTTTTATGCGATGGCGCGGGCCACGGCGGCGCGCGTCGAGGCGATTCTTTCCGCGGCGCAAGGGCCGATGGTGCAGATTGACTGAATTCCAAACGGGGGGCGCATCCTTCTCACTGACCCTCGTTTCCTCATTTCGCGAGCCGCGGAAAATAGTGGAGTATCCTGTCCAGTATTCCGAAACCCTGCCAATTGTGTGCAACCGATTGCAAGCCCGCCGTTGCCGGCAGGAAGATCCCCCCGAACGGTAGTCCCTGCCACCGTCCAATTGCTTGGCATTACAAGGGATAGATTGGCGTAGCCAGCTTCCAACCAGGTTTCGGCCTGGCACTTCATCTGCTGCGTCTCTCCACAGGATCGGCAAGCTGTTTCCAGACTGCGTTTGCCTCATACAGACTGCACCAGCTATCACCAGGCGACTTGCTCAGGAGGATGTGATGGGTCATGAGACGAAGTGGCTTCGCTTCGTTTTTCTTGCGGTGGCGATTGTCCTGACGGTGGGCGCCGGCAGTGGCCGCGCCGACAGTCTCACGCCAAGTAATGCAATTCTGCCAGGGTTCGATCTCTTCAGCACGCAACCGGGTTCGCAGGTGGGCCTAAGCATACCCGCTGGTTTCTTTGGCCCCTGCTCAGATCCGTTCAACGGCACGGTTCTCCTTACCGGCCAGCCGATCGGGCCGATAGGGCAGCCCACGACTCCTTTCTTCTCCGGGGCGGTCACTTTTCAGGGGAACGCAATGACCCAGGTGCTTGCGCCGCTGGGACCGAGTAACGCGAACTTGGCGGACACGATTATCCAGCGGCAGGGCGCGACGTTGCCGCCGGTCGGCGGCACGACCACCATTCCCATCGAAATCGTCGGGCTTTCGCTGGTAAGCATCAACCCCATCACCGTCACGTTTGGCGGTGGCTCCCCGACCCCGTGGAATGTGTACGTTTCTGTGAATCAAACGCCGCCGCAGACAACGGGATTCATGAGCATCACTCAGACCTCCGCCAACGGCGGCACATTCACCGCCAGGCTGCCGGTCGTCTCGGTGCTTACTTTCTCCCAGCTCACGAGCGGGAATCCGGCGTATCCGCCCACGCCGACAATGCAGTTCTCCGACCTGTTATTCGCGCAGGGCAGCTACGCGGTCACGCCGGAGCCGGGGACGCTGGCGCTCTTCGGGCTGGGCCTGAGCGGGCTGGCGATGAAGTTGCGGCGAAGGCTTTTGCGGTAGCGGCGGCTTTACGCCGCCACGTGGCGGGTCCGGTCTTCGGACTCCTGAAACCGGAGATATCCCCGCCGCTACACCTGCCGGCATGAAAGCCGCGCGACGCTGTATTCTGTCCGCACCCGCATGGCGGATAAACCCGCCCCTTCACTACATTTCTACCGTCCTAGCATGGTACGGTAAGCACGCCCCTTCTTAATCTTCATCCAAACTTTCGTCAGTGATCACCTGCACGGCTGTTTCGCTGGAGGCGCCTTCACTGCGCGTGAGCCGTCGAGGGCGGCGTTGTGTAATGAACATTTCCGCCGAACCTCGCGTACGACTTGGTGCCGCGGCGCCCGTCTGCGGGACAGCACCGTTCTGGCAGATCGCAGTTTTAGGTAGGGACACGAAGGCTTGTGCCCCTACAATACGGGCGCGACGAGGTTTTGAATGGACGACATGAATTCCTCTCCCCGGACGCTTTCGACCGCGACGCTGATTCTCATCGGTCTGGCAGCCTTCAAACTTTTCCTGCACTTTTACGTCAACACGTTCACCGCCTACGGCTTTTTCCGCGACGAGCTGTACTTCCTCGCCTGCGGCGAGCACCTCGCGTGGGGCTACGTGGACCAGCCGCCGCTGGTAGCCGTGGTGGCGTGGGCGACGCGCGCGCTGCTGGGCGATTCACTGTTCGCCATCCGTTTTTTCCCGGCGGTGGCCGGTGCGCTCAGGTTGATCGTTGTCGGTCTGATGGCGCGGGAGCTGGGCGGCGGACGGTTCGCGCAGGTGATTGCAGCGCTCACAGTGCTGGTCTCCGCTGTGTACCTGGCGCACGACAGTTTCCTTTCGATGAACACGTTCGAACAGCTCCTCTGGACGCTGGCGGCGTACCTCCTCGTCGTCATCCTAAAGCGCGACGAGCCGCGGCTGTGGATTCCGTTCGGAGCGGTCGTCGGACTCGGACTGTTGAACAAGTACTCGATGTTTTTCTTCGGCGCGGCGCTGGTGGTGGCGCTCGTGCTCACGCCCGCACGGAAGTATTTCCGCAGCCGGTGGCTCTACGCCGGGGGCGCGTTCGCGCTGCTCATCGCGCTGCCCAACCTTGCCTGGCAGTACCAGCACGGCTGGCCGCAGCTCGAGCTGCTGCGCAACGCCGACGCGATGAAGAACGCGCCGTTTGCCGTCGCTACTTTCCTGTTCGGCTCGGTGCTGCAAATGAACCCGCACAACATCCCCATCTGGCTTGCCGGGGTGTGCTTTTTCCTTTTTATGCGCGACGGCAAGCCGTACCGCGCGCTGGGCTGGCAGTTCCTGGCCGTCGTGGGGCTGCTGATCCTCGGGCGGGGCAAGCCGTACTATCTGGCGCCGGCGTACCCTCCGCTGCTCGCCGCGGGCGCGCTGGTCTGCGAGCGCTTCTTCAACGCGCGCCGGTGGAACTGGGCAAAGCCGGCGCTGGTTGTGTTTTTGCTCATCGGCGGCGTGATGATTGCGCCGTTCGGGTTGCCGATCCTGCCGGTGGAAACCTTCATCCGGTACAAGAACGCGCTGGGCGTCAAGGAAATCGAGACGGAGCGGCACCGCAAAGGCCCGCTCCCGCAGTTCTATGCCGACATGCACGGCTGGCCGGAGATGGTGGCCGAGGTGGCGAAGGTGTACAACAGCCTGCCGCTGCTGGAACGCGGGCGCACAGCCATCTACTGCAACAACTACGGTGAGGCCGGCGCGATTGATTTCTTCGGGCCGGTCTACAGCCTGCCCAAAGCCATCAGCGGTCACAACAACTACTGGCTCTGGGGTCCCGGAAAATCCAAAGCCGAAATCGTCATCACCGTGGGCGAGCCTCGCGAAGACGTGGAGAAATCGTTCGAACAGGTGGAAGAAGCCGGCAAAATCAACCACCCCTATGCGATGCCCTACGAAAACGGGAGTCCGATCTACATCGCCCGCAAGCCGAAGTTTTCCTCCATCAAGGAAATCTGGCCGCGGACGAAAAAGTTCATCTGAGCCGCGTAGAGGCCGCCTTTAGGCGGGCAGGGATGCCGGCCTCCCGATTGCATCGGGACAAGTTCCGGCCGCCGCTACGGGTGCGCTACCCAAAACCTGCCGCGTGTGTTAGTTTTTCCTCTTTGAATTGCGCAGGAAGTTCTTCGCAGCGTGGCGCGACTCAGGTTTGCTCTTCTTTTACCTGACCCCTGTCACCTGCAACCTGACACCTGGAGCCACCGTTGATTCGCAGCTACCGCGGGCGCGTGCCGCAAATCGCCGCCAGCGCCTACATCGCACCCGAAGCCGTGGTCATTGGCGACGTCAGCATCGGCGAACATTCGAGCGTCTGGCTGTGCGCGGTGATCCGCGGCGACGTCAACTGGATCCGCATCGGCGCGCGCACCAACATTCAGGACGGCAGCGTGCTTCACGGGATGCTCGGAGAATTTCCGGTGCTGCTCGGCGACAACGTCACTGTGGGGCACGGCGCGGTCCTGCACGGCTGTACCATCGAGTCGCGCTGCCTGATCGGAATGGGCAGCATTGTTTTGAACGGAGCGAAGGTCGGCGCGGGCACGATTATCGCCGCGGGCACGCTGGTGCCGGAGGGCACGATCATTCCGCCGGGGTCGCTGTTTATGGGCCACCCGGGGAAATTTCGTCGCGCGCTCACCGCCGAAGACCAGGCAGGGATTGATGCGTACGCGGCGAGGTATGTCGAATACAAGGATGTGCATCGAGCGGAGAAATGAGGTTCGAAGTTTGAGGTTGGAAGTTCGAACTTCCAACTTCGAACGTCGAACATCCAGAAAATGAAATTCCAGGCCATTAAAGGTGTGCGAGATATTCTTCCGCCGGAATCGGCGATGTGGAACCGCGTCGAGCAGACTGCACGCGAAGTGTTCGCCAGCTACGGGTACGGCGAAATTCGCCTGCCGATTTTCGAGCAGACGGAATTGTTTGCGCGGTCCGTTGGTCTCGACACAGATATCGTGCAGAAGGAAATGTATACCTTCGAAGATCGCCCGGCGACCTTACCCGAGCCTCGTGCCTACGGTGCGCTTGGAGATTATTTGGTGGCAATCGATCGAGCCTTTGAGACCGGAGAAATTCCGAAGACGGAAAGGAATCGTAAGGCGATCCAAACGTTTAGGCAAAAGTTCGGGCAATTCGCCGCGGAATCTCAGAAGCTTCCTCGCGGCTTTGCGCAGGGTCAACCTGAACTTAAGGATTATTTCGCTCTCCTTTTCGAGGCTATTTATTTTGCCCAAGACGTTCAACTAGGAGACTTTGTCTCACTCCGGCCGGAGGCGACGGCGAGTGTGTGCCGGGCGTACATCGAGCATGGAATGCACACGTTTCCGGGCAACGTAAAGCTTTACTACATTGGCCCGATGTTTCGCCGCGAACGGCCACAGAAGGGGCGCTACCGGCAGTTTTATCAGATTGGCGCGGAGGTGTTGGGGCAGAGCGACGCGCCGGCAATTGACGCCGAAGTGATCGAGATGTTGATGGCGTTTTTCGAGCGGGTGGGACTCGAAGGAGGTCAGAAGTCAGAAATCAGAAGTCAGAAATCAGAAGCTGGAAGTTCCACCTCTGACCTCCGACCTCCGACTTCGGGCGTTACGCTGTACATCAACTCGATTGGGTGCAAGGAATGTAGGCCGAAGTATGTTGAAAAGCTGCGGGCGGCGTTGATCGAGCACATCAACGAATTGAAGGCCGATAGCCAGCGGCGCGTGGAGACGAATCCGCTGCGCGTGCTCGATTCGAAGCTGCCGGACGAGCAGGCGGTGATCGAGAAGCTGCCGCGCATTACGGATCATCTTTGCGAAGCGTGTCGGGCGCACTATGCCGAGGTGAAGAAGCAGCTCGAGTTGCGCGGCGTGGTTTTCTTGGAAAACTGGCGGCTGGTGCGCGGGCTCGACTACTACATGCGCACGACGTTTGAAATCACCGCGCCGGGGTTGGGTGCGCAGAACGCCGTGTGCGGCGGCGGGCGCTACGACGGGCTGGTCGAATTGCTCGGCGGGCCGCCGACGAGGGGCATCGGGTTTGCGATTGGGACGGACCGGTTGATTCTGTCGTTGCAGGAACGCGAGAAGGAAAAAGAAGGCGGACAAGCAGAAGAACAGGGCGCACACACAGGCGCGCCCCGACCATTGGATGTTTTTGTGGCGTGGATGGGGGCGGCGGCGCAGCCGGCGGCGGTGAAGATTGCGCGCACGCTGCGCGGGGCGGGATTTTCCGTCGAAGTGCCGGCCGAGGAGATGAAGTTTAAGAAATCCATCGGCCTCGCGGACAAACTCGGCGCGCGCTACGCGCTGATCATCGGCGAGAATGAGCTCAAGGAAGGAAAGTTTGCGCTGAAGCGGTTAAGCGATGGGCATCAGGACGCGTTTAGCGAGGCGGATTTGCTGGCGCATCTGAAATCTTCGACGTAGGGGCGAGCCGCTGGCTCGCCCGCGGGCGACCCACCGGGTCGCCCCTACGGGAATGAAAGGAACGTTGTCTTGCTCGATTTTCTCGGCAATCTGAAACGGACACACTACGCCGGGGCGCTGCGCGTGGCGCACGAGGGGCAGAGTGTCGTGCTGATGGGCTGGGTGGCGCGACGCCGCGACCTGGGCAACCTGATCTTCATTGACCTGCGCGACCGCGAGGGCATCGCGCAAATTGTGTTCAACAAGGACCAGTCGGCGGCAGCGCATGCCAAGGCGGAGACGCTGCGCTCAGAGTACGTCGTCGCCATCGAAGGGCGCGTGGTACGGCGGCAGAAGGCGAATCCGGAAATCGCTACGGGCGAGGTCGAAGTGGTGGCCAGCGCGCTGCACATCCTGAACACATCGGCCACTCCGCCGTTTGTGATCGAAGAGGAAATCAACGCCACTGAAGAGACGCGTCTGCGCTATCGCTACCTCGATTTGCGGCGCGCCAAACCGCAGGCCAATCTCGCGCTGCGGCACAAAGTGATCCTCGAAATACGCAACGCGATGAGCGAGCTGGGGTTTTACGAAGTCGAGACGCCGATGCTGACGCGGGCGACGCCCGAAGGCGCGCGGGATTACCTCGTCCCGAGCCGCGTGCATCCCGGGCAGTTCTACGCGCTGCCGCAGTCGCCGCAGATTTTCAAGCAGATCCTGATGATCTCGGGCCTCGACCGCTATTTCCAGATCGCGCGCTGCTTCCGCGACGAAGACCTGCGCGCCGACCGCCAGCCGGACTTCACGCAGCTCGACCTCGAGATGAGCTTTGTGCGGCCGGAGGACGTCTTCGAAGTGATCGAGCAGGTGATGCAGCGGGCGATGCGCGTAATCGGCGTGAACGTAGCGGCGCCGTTCCGGCGGATGCTCTACAAGGACGCGATTCGCCGCTACGGAAGCGACAAGCCGGACCTGCGCTTTGGGATGGAATTGGCGGACGTGACGCAGTTCTTTGATGCGGGTCGCGAGACGCTGAAATTCGAAGGCAGCGTGTTTGCGCTGACGGCGACAGGCGGAGCGACGCTCTCGCGCAAGCAATTGGACGAATTGGCGGAAAAAGCGAAGGGCTTCGGCGCGCGCGCGATGTACACCATCAAGGTTGCGCCGGAGGGCATTGCGTCGGCGCTCGCGAAAACGCTGGGCGACGAGGCGGTGAAGAAAATTGCCGAAGCGGCGGGCGCAAAAAGTGGCGATCTGGTCGTAGCAGTCGCCGCGCAGAAACAGATCAAAGGAACGGAAGCCGCGGCGCTGGTGGCCGGGCAGATGCGCTTGCACCTCGCGGAAAAACTCAACGTGATTCCGGCGGGGCGTCCCTTCGCTACCGCTCAGGGTAAATCCTTCGCCTCCGCTCAGGGCAAGTGGGAATTTGTGTGGCTCACCGGCTTTCCGCTGTTTGAGTGGAGCGACACAGAAAACCGCTGGGCGCCGGCGCAGCACCCGTTCACGGGCATTGTCGAAGAGGATTTGGAAAAACTCGAAACCGCGCCGTGGGAAGTGCGCTCGAAGGGCTACGACCTGGTGCTGAACGGCGTGGAGCTGGGCTCGGGCAGCGTGCGCATTCACCGCGCGGACGTGCAGGCGCGCATTTTCCGCGCACTGGGACTCTCTGATGAGCAGGCGCGGCAGCGCTTCGGATTTTTCCTCGACGCGCTGAGCTTCGGCACGCCGCCGCACGGCGGCATCGCGCTGGGACTCGACCGCGTGGTGATGCTGCTGGCGAGAGAAAAATCGCTGCGCGAGGTGATCGCCTTCCCAAAAACCACTGCCGCGCAGGACCTGATGGCCGACGCGCCGAATACCGTGCCGCAGGAGCAGTTGGACGACCTGGGAATTGCGATTAAAGGACCGAAGTAAGGAAAAAGGGAAGTAAGGACGTCAGGAAGTCTGGAAGTCCGTGCCGCAAATTCCGTACTCGACGCGTGCATGTTGAATGACAAGAGCGATAAACCCCGTGACGCCGCCAGACGTAGTTATTCTGTTGGTGTTTTCTTTGTGTCTTGTGTGGGCTGCGTGGAACATATACAAGTTTAGCCGCGGAAACTGGCTGTTGATTTTCGGGACTGTCGCAGTCGTTCTTACTTTCTTTTTGGCTTTGTCGAGTGAAAGTAACTTTCTTCCCCCGAAGATCGAGCGGTATGTCGGAATGCTGGCTGGGTTGACCGCATTGTCTGGCCTGCTTGTTTCCTTGAAGCGATTGTGCTCATGGTTGCGCCGAATCAAAGTTAGTGACATTCCTTTGGCGGGCCGGACACGGCTACGCATACTTCCAAAGGCGGTGGCGAACCGCATCGCGGGTCTTTGGATTGCGTCATGATTGAGTGGATGGGATTTGGGTTAGCGGAGAGAGACGCCCCACAACGGTATATGGCGACGGCAGTGGTGCTTCTCATCGCGCTGGTCTGCGTGCCCAGTTTTGTTTTGATGGTGTATTTCTGGCCGTTTTGGATTGCATTTCCTGCCGGCCTGACTGTGATGGCGATCGGCGTAGGCGTTTCGATCTTCGTTGTTGATCGAATTGTCGGGAAAAAGGTCAAACCGCCGCATGATCGCTTTGGCGACGAATGATTGCCGCCGTCATCTCGAACTCAAGGACAGAATGAGCAGGATCAGAATTCTTCCGGAGCATGTGGCCAACCGCATCGCGGCGGGCGAGGTGGTGGAGCGCCCGGCGAGCGTGGTGAAGGAGCTGGTGGAAAACGCCATTGATGCGGGGGCGAAGTCCGTCCGCGTGGAAACGGAATCCGGCGGCAAGCGCATGATCCGCGTGATTGACGACGGCCACGGCATGAGCCACGACGACGCGCTGCTGGCGTTCGAGCGGCACGCCACGTCCAAGCTGCGCACCTCGGACGATTTGCTCTCCATTTCCACGCTGGGTTTCCGCGGCGAGGCGCTGCCGTCGATTGCGGCGGTGGCGCGGCTGCTGCTGGAGACGTGTGCGGAAGAAGAGGTCGAGAGGTCAGGAGGTCAGGAGGCCGGCAAAAAGCTGAAAGAAGAGGATGAAAGATCCAACGCAGAGGCGCAGAGCGCGCAGAGGAGCGCAGAGGAAACAAAAGGCCCAGATGCCGGGCTAAAGCCCGGCGCTACAGACGAAATTCGCCGACAGGAAGCCGGCGGTGCAGACGAAAATCACCGGCTGGAAGCCGGCGTTACGGGTGCGGGGACGCGGATCGAATTTGCGGGCGGGAAGCTGGTCAGTGTGAAGCCGGTGGGAATGCCGCCGGGGACCACGGTGAGCGTGGCGGATTTGTTTTATTGCGTGCCAGCGCGGCGAAAGTTCCTGAAATCGGAGACGACGGAGCTGGGGCACATCGCGTCGCTGGTGACGCACTACGCGCTGGCGCATCCGGATAGACAATTTTTTCTGAAGACGCCCACGCAGGAAATCATTGACTGCGCGCCGGTGGGGACGCTGGCGGAGCGTGTGTACCAACTTTTCGGCAAAGCGGCACTGGATGAATTACTGGAAGTCGCGCCGGCGTCGGCGGCGTTTCGCGCGGCGATCACCGAGCCGGCGCTCGAAGCGGAGGAAGAGGCGGCGACGCTGACGGTGCGCGGGTTTGTGTCGCGGCCGGAAGTGCAGCGGCCGAACCGCAACGGCACGTACATTTTTGTCAACCGGCGGCTGATCCGCGACCGCCTGATCCTGCACGCGGTGAACGAGGCCTACCGCAACATCATCCCGCCCGGCGTTTTCCCGGTGGTGCTGCTGTTTCTCGAGCTGCCGTGCGAGGAAGTGGACGTCAACGTCCATCCGTCGAAGATCGAGGTGCGCTTCCGGCGCCCGCAGTTTGTGCACGACTTCACGCGCGACACGGTGCGCCAGGCGCTCTCCCGGGCGCGGCCGGTGCCGGTGTTTCCGACGACCGGGCAATCCACGACAGGGGCGTCGCAAACCCCCGCCTCTAAAGAGGCGGGCTACACTGCGCCCATGAATGCAGCAGAAGCAGCGGCGGGAGCGAACGGCGTGCCGCGGGCAGTGATCCCCAGCGCGGCGGCGGGCGCGGCGCTGCACGAAAGTTTTCAGTTGAGCGGTGAACCGCAGCGGCCGGAGCCGCAGCGGCTGCATTTCCAGCCGGGCGCGGAGATTCCGTTTGGCGCGGCGCCGCAGCAGTTCACCGAGCAATTTCGCGAAAGCGCGGCGCAGCAGTTGGACGAATCGTGGCCGAGCACCGGCGCGGAAAGCATCGTGGACCTGAAACCGCTAGGGCAGGTGAACTCCAGCTTCATCGTGGCGGTGAACGGCGAGGGGCTGTGGATCGTGGACCAGCACGTGGCGCACGAGCGCGTGCTCTTCGAGCGGCACCTGCGCGCGCGGCGCGAAGGCGCGGTGAACGGGCAGCGGATGCTGATGCCACTGGTGACGGAGCTTTCGCCGCGGCAGATCGTTATCTTCGAGCAGATTGCCGAAGAGCTGCGCGCCAACGGGTTTGAAGTGGAGACGATGGGCCCGCGCAGCGTGGCTATTCAGGCGGCGCCGGCGGGCGTCTCTGCGGACGACACGGAAAAACTGCTGCGGCAGATCCTCGACGGAATCGAGCGCGAAAACCAGGCAATTTCCATGGAGTCGTTGCAAGCCAAGATTGCCGCGTCCACGGCGTGCCACGCGGCCATCAAGGTGAATATGCCGCTCGACCAGCAGAAAATGGAATGGCTGCTCGGGGAACTGGCGAAAACGGAATGTCCGATGAGCTGCCCGCACGGACGGCCGGTGGTGCTGCGGTACACGCTGCGGGAGATTGAGAAGGCGTTCAAGAGAATCTAGTAGAAGGGTGTCAGAGTTGCAGAGTGACAGAGTGGCAGAGAAAAATCGCCGCGGAGTGGTCATCGAGGAGCCCCGGACACTGGAACTTTGAAACCCTGAAACTCTGCCACTGCTTGCGCGGCTCTAGAGAACAATGCGGAAATTAATCGTTGCCATTGACGGGCCGGTGGGGAGCGGGAAAAGCACGGTGGCGCGGCGGGTGGCCGAGCTGCTGGGGTACACCTATCTCGACAGCGGGGCGATGTACCGCGCGGTGGCGCTGAAGGCGATGCGGCGCGGGATTCCGCTCGACGATGCGATGCGGATGGACCAGTTGGCCAAGGAGACGAGGATAGATCTCGTTCCCACGAATTCCGAATCCTCAGGGGCTAAAGCCCCTGGTCAAGAGAGCAACGCTTATGCCGGAGCTGAAGCTCAGACCCCCTATGGAACGCGGGTGCTGCTTGACGGCGCGGACGTGACGGCGGAGATTCGCACGCCGGGGGCGTCGCAATCGGCGTCGAAAATTGCCGTGCTGGCGGGCGTGCGGCGGCATCTGGTGGCCGAGCAGCGGCGCGCGGGCGCGGCCGGCGGCGTGGTGATGGAAGGGCGCGACATCGGCACGGTGGTGTTTCCCGATGCCGACCTGAAGATTTACCTCGATGCGTCGGTGGAAGTGCGCGCGCAGCGGAGGCTCCAGGAGCACATGGCGCGCGGAGAAACCATCTCGCTCGAAAAAATGATGGAAGAAGTCCGCCAGCGCGACCAGCGCGACAAAGAGCGTGAGGCTTCGCCTCTGGTGCGCGCGGCGGATGCGCTGTTGGTGGACAACACCGCGATGGACGTCGAGGAGACGGCGCGGCTGATTGTGATGCTGGCGGGGGAAAAGCAGGGATCAGGGGCCAGTGGCTAGGGGCCAGGGAAAACCCACCGCAGAGCGGTGCGGCCGTTTCCGAGCAACGCTCCTCCGCAGTTGAGATTCTTCGTCGTCCCGATGAATCGGGACTTCTCCGAATGACACAGCGTCCCGGCGCGTCCGGGATTCCACAAAATAACAAGCGACGCTAGCCCTGAAGCGTCTTGCGGGCCCAGTCCACCGAATCGAGATACGCGGCCGGGACTTCAGTTTCCTCGAGCTGGAGCCGCGTGGAACGCTCCGTGAAGTTTTCCCAATCACCGCGCTCGTAGGCCATGACGGCCTGCAGGACGTTGCCCAACCGGTTGTCCGCGCCGAGCAGGGCGCGCTTGATGTCTTCCGCCACGGGCATTTCCTCAAGCAGCTCGTTCATGGGGCGGTCGAGGATGGCGTCCATGGCGGAGAAGAGGCCGAGGAGGAAGAAGTCGGTCTCGCGGCTGCTCATGCCCACCTGGGGGGCAAGCAACTCGCAGAAGCGCCCGCGGATGAGAAGTTGCAGGATGAGTTCGGTGGGCTTGTCGCCGGCCATGCTGGCCAGCGCGACGACGGAGACCCACTTCGTGAGGTTTTTTTCGCCGAGCAGGGTGAGAGCGTGCTTGACGGAGGTAATCTCCTGGCGCAGGCCGAAGAAGGCGGAGTTCAGATAGCGGAGGAGGCGGTAGAGCAGGGAAGGCTCCTGCTTGATGATGCCCTCGATCTCGTGGAGGTCGAGGCCGGGGCGATGCACGGCCTGGAGGATGCGGAGGTAGTTGAGCTTGAAGGCGGGGACGTCGCGCGTGGAAAGGATCTCCGGCCGGCAGAAGAAGTAGCCCTGGAAATAGACACAGCCCATGTCCAGCGCGGCGTAGAATTCGCCGGGCGTTTCCACTTTTTCCGCGAGCAGGCGCAGTTTGCGCCGGCGGAAGGACGAAGCCAAGCCGGACCAGTCGTTGGGCGCGATGCCGCGCAGGTCCATCTTGATGATGTCGGCGAAGCCGAGCAGCGGGTGCGCCGAGCAATCATCGGTGACGTCGTCGAGCGCCAGCGTGTAGCCCGCGTCCTTGAGGCCGCGGCAGGCGAGCTGCACTTCCTCGTCGGGCGCGACGTGCTCGAGGATTTCCACGACGATGTCATCCGGAGACCACAGCGCGGCGCGGCCGGAGAGCAGGTCCTGCCGGCCGAAGTTGATGAAGGCGCGCTTGCCGCCGGTGATGGCGCCGAGTCCCATCAGGAACGACGTGTCCGCCATCTGCACCGAAGCGGCGTCGCGGCTGGCCGCGTCGAAATAGTTGTTCAGGCCGGAGCGGAACAGCAGTTCGTAGCCGAAGACGCTCTTGTGCGCGTCAAAGATGGGCTGCCGCGCGAGGTATTTCTGCACGCCCTGGCTGAGAGCTTCCGAAGCGAGTCCCGCTTCCACGTCCCGGGTCATATGAGCCTTCCCGCCCCCAAACCAAGCGCCGCGCGCCTTGCCCGCGGGGCAGGTTCCTCCGTTACTTCTTATCGGTCGAAGGGGAGACGCGCATGAGGAAAAGGATCAGGGGCCGGCGACCAGGGAGAGGCCTTGCTTAGGTGATGGGAGGCAGAAAGGAAAGCACCCCGGCAGCGCCGAGGGGGCGCTGCCCGGAGAGCACACGAAAGACGCAAAGTGGATGGCTGAGAGCCGACAACTGACAACTGCTCCCGGCTAACTGGGCGCGGACATGGAGTTGAGGAACTCGGCGTTGGACTTGGACTTGGTGAGGCGGCCGAGAAGCAGCTCCATGGCCTCCGTGGTGGAGAGCGGGCTGAGCACCTTGCGGAGGACCCAGATGCGGTTCAACTCGTCCGCGGGGAGCAGCAGTTCGTCCTTGCGGGTGCCGGAGCGGTTGATGTCGATCGTCGGGAAGACGCGCTTGTCCACCAGGCGGCGGTCGAGGTTGATTTCCATGTTGCCGGTGCCCTTGAACTCTTCGAAGATGACGTCGTCCATGCGGCTGCCGGTGTCGATCAGCGCGGTGGCGATGATGGTGAGCGAGCCGCCTTCTTCGACGTTGCGCGCGGCGGCGAAGAAACGCCGCGGGCGCTGGAGCGCGTTGGCGTCAATACCGCCGGAGAGCACTTTGCCCGAAGGCGGCGTGACGGCGTTGTAGGCGCGAGCCAGTCGCGTGACGGAGTCGAGCAGGATGACGACGTCGCGCTTGTGCTCGACCAGCCGCTTGGCCTTTTCCAGCACCATCTCCGCGACCTGGATGTGGCGCTGGGGCGGCTCGTCGAAGGTGGAGCTGATGACCTCGCCCTTGACGGTGCGCTGCATGTCGGTGACTTCCTCGGGGCGCTCGTCAATCAGCAGGACGATGAGGGCGACCTCGGGATGGTTGGTGGTGACGGAGTTGGCGATGCTCTGGAGCATCATGGTCTTGCCGGTGCGCGGCGGGGCGACAATCAGGCCACGCTGGCCCTTGCCGATGGGGCAGAGCATGTCCAGCACGCGACCGGTGAGATTTTCCTTCCCCGTTTCGAGGCGGATGCGCTCCTGCGGATAGAGAGGCGTCAGGTTGTCGAAGAAAATTTTGTTGCGCGCCACTTCGGGGTCTTCGAAGTTGACGGCCTCGACCTTGATCAGCGCGAAGTAGCGCTCGCCGTCCTTGGGCGGGCGGACTTGGCCGGACACGGTGTCGCCGGTCCGCAGGTCGAACTTGCGAATCTGCGACGGCGAGACGTAGATGTCGTCCGGGCCGGGCAGGTAGTTGTACTCCGGCGCGCGCAGGAAGCCGAAACCGTCGGGCAAGCATTCCAGCACGCCCTCGGAGAAGATCAGGCCGTTCTTCTCCGTCTGGGCGCGGAGGATCTGAAAAATCAGCTCCTGCTTGCGCATGCCGCTGGCGCCCGGGATATTCAACTCCTTGGCCACCTTGGCCAGCTCGGTGATGTTCCTGTCCTTCAGTTCTGCCAGACTGATGCTCATTTCATTTGTTCCTTCTGAATCGTCTGCAATCGGTTTCGTCATGGTCCTGTTCACTGCACTTCGGGCGGTGGCGTAAAAAACCGCCGCAAAGGCTCCTTTTTTCCAGAATGGGTTAGTCGGCCAACAGTGCGGTCCGGCGCGCGCCCGTCGGGGCAGGCGAGCCGAGGGACTTCAGTTGGTCAAGCCTTGATCTTTCTCGGCCGGCTGCTCGAACTTGGAAGCCACCTCGGGCACCGGAGGGACAGCGGCCGCCGCGAGTGGCCGTTCGAGAGCCACCTCGAGTACTTCATCCATCGTTTCCACAGGATGAATCTTCATCTCCGCCTGGATCTCGGCCGGAATCTCGGCCAGGTCCTTCTCGTTATCCTTGGGCAGGACCACGGTCATCAGGCCCATGCGGTGCGCGGCGAGCAGCTTTTCCTTGAGGCCGCCGATGGGCAACACCTTGCCGCGCAGGGTGATCTCGCCGGTCATGGCCACGTCGCAGCGCACCGGAATTTTCATCAGCGCGCTGACGATGGACGTGGCGATGGTGATGCCGGCGGAAGGACCGTCCTTGGGGATGGCGCCTTCGGGCACGTGCACGTGGATATCGAGATGGCGGTAAAAATCTTTCAGCAGGCCCAGAGCGCCAGCGCGCGAGCGGACGTAGCTCATCGCCGCCTGGGCGGATTCCTGCATCACGTCGCCGAGTTTACCGGTGAGCGTGAGGCGCCCCTTGCCTTCCATAATCGTCGTTTCGGTGCCGAGCACCTGGCCGCCGACCTCGGTCCAGGCCAGACCCATGGCCAGGCCGATCTCGTTCTGCTTCTCGGCGAGCATGTCGCGGAACTTGATGACGCCGAGGTATTCGCCGATGTTTGCGGGCGAGATCTCGACGGCGATGTCCTTGCCTTCCTTGACCACCTTGCGGGCCACTTTGCGGCAGAGGCTGGCGATTTCGCGCTCCAGGTTGCGCACCCCGGCTTCGCGGGTGTAGTGGCGGATGATATAGGTGAGGGCTCCATCGCTCATGACCAGGTTCTGCTCGCTCAGGCCGGTGGCCTCGCGCTGCTTCTTCACCAGGAAGCGCCGGGCGATCTGCAGTTTTTCCTGCTCGGTGTAGCCGGGCAGGCGCAGGACTTCCATGCGATCCTGCAGGGGTGTCGGGATGGTGTGCAGCACGTTGGCGGTGCAGATGAACATCACCTTCGAAAGGTCGTACTCGACATCGAGGTAGTGGTCGGTGAAGGCGTGATTCAGCTCGGGGTCGAGCACTTCCATCAGCGCCGCCGAGGGGTCGCCACGGAAATCCATGGACATCTTGTCCACTTCGTCGAGCACAAAGACGGGGTTCACCGTGGCGGCCTTCTTCATCAACTGGATGATCTGGCCGGGCAGGGCGCCGATGTAGGTGCGGCGATGGCCGCGGATTTCCGCTTCATCGCGCACGCCGCCGAGCGAAACGCGGACGAATTTGCGTCCGGTGGCCTTGCCGATGGACATGGCCAGCGACGTCTTGCCCACGCCCGGAGGCCCGAGGAAGCAGAGGATCGAGCCGCGCGGGTTCTTCACCAGTTGCCGCACGGCCAGATACTCGATGATGCGTTCCTTGATCTTTTCGAGCCCGTAGTGGTCTTCTTCGAGGATGCGCTCGGCCAGCCCGATATCCCGGATCTCTTTCGTCTTCTTTTTCCACGGCACGGCCAGCAGCCAGTCGAGGTAATTGCGGGATACGGTGGACTCGGCCGACATCGGGGGCATCATCTCCAACCGCTTCAGCTCGGTGATGGCCTTTTCCTTGACGTCCTTGGGCATGCCGGCGGTCTCGATCTTCTTCTTCAGCTCGTCCACTTCGCTTTTTTCGCCGCGGCCCAGCTCTTTCTGGATGGCCTTGATCTTTTCGTTGAGGTAGTACTCTTTCTGCGCGCGCTCCATCTGCCGCTTCACGCGGCCGTGGATGGAACGGTCCATGTTCAGCTTCTCGATCTCGAGTTCCAGGATGTCGGCGACGCGGTTCAGGCGGTCGAGCGGGTCGAAGATTTCCAGCAGCTCCTGCTTCTCCTCGACGGCGAGCTGGAGATTGGCGGCGATGGTGTCGGCCAGCTTGTTGGCGTCGTCGACGCGGATGGCGGCCACCATGGTGTCGTAATTCAGGCTCTGGGAGAGCTTGACGTATTGCTCGAAGAGCCCCGTGGCGCGGCTCGAGGCCTGCTCGAGCTGCGGCGTGGGCTCCACCTTGATCTGGACCATCTTGACCGTGGCCCGAAAGAAGCCCTCTTCGGTGGCAATCTGGACCGCTTTGGCGCGCTCGACGCCTTCGACCAGCACCTTGATGTTGCCGTCCGGCAGCCGGACGCTCTGCACGATGTTGGCGAGAGTGCCGACGGTGTAAATCTCGTTGGGCTTGGGGTCGTCCACCGAGGCGTCGTGCTGGGTGGCGAGGAAAATCTTCTTCTCGCCGGCGAGCGCCTCCTCGAGCGCGCGTACGGAAGCCTCGCGGCCAACGATGAACGGGGTCATCATCTGCGGGAAGATGACCATGTCGCGCACCGGCATCATCGGCACGCGCTTCAATTCCTGTTTTTCCCGGTGGAACATTGTCTCCCTGGCGGATCTGGCTCCGGCCGAATTAGCCGGCCTTTTCGAGCAGGCTCCAATTGATCTCGCGGGTGTGGATCATCTCCGCGGTGACGACGAACTCCCGCAGCTTGCGCTGAGTGGGCAGGTGGTACATCAGATCGAGCATCAGGTCTTCGAGGATCATGCGCAGGCCGCGGGCGCCGATCTTGCGCTTGAGCGCCTCTTCGGCGATGGTCTCCAGCGCCTCATCGGTGAAGCGCAGGCGGACGTTTTCGAATTCAAAGAGCCGCTGGTACTGGCGGATGAGCGCGTTCTTGGGCTCCGTCAGAATGCGCACCAGGGCACCCTTGTCGAGGTCGCTCAGCACGCCGGCAACGGGCAGCCGGCCGACAAACTCGGGGATCAGCCCGTAACGGATCAGATCGGTGGGCTGCACCTGCTCGAGCACTTCGATATTGCGCTTGCCGGCGGCGGAGGGCTGCGCGTTGGACGTGAAGCCAAGCGAACGCTGCCCGGCGCGGCGCTCGATGATCTTCTCCAGCCCGACAAAGGCCCCGCCGCAGATGAAAAGGATGTTGGTGGTGTCCACCGGGGTGAATTCCTGGTGCGGGTGCTTCCGGCCGCCCTGCGGCGGCACATTGGCCACGGTGCCTTCCAGAATTTTCAGCAGCGCCTGCTGGACGCCCTCGCCGCTGACGTCGCGGGTGATCGAGGGGTTCTCGTCCTTCTTCGCGATCTTGTCAATCTCGTCGATGTAGATGATGCCCTGCTGCGTGCGGGTGACGTCGCCATCGGCGCTCTGCAGCAGCTTCAAAATGATGTTCTCGACGTCCTCACCCACGTAGCCGGCTTCGGTGAGCGTGGTGGCGTCCACGATGGCGAAGGGCACTTCGAGCATGCGCGCCAGCGTCTGCGCCAGCAGCGTCTTGCCGGTGCCGGTGGGGCCGATGAGCAGGACGTTGGACTTCGTCAGTTCGACTTCGCCGGGCTGGCGGTTCAGGAAAATCCGCTTGTAGTGGTTGTACACCGCAACGGCGAGCTTCTTCTTGGTCTTGTCCTGGCCGATGACGTAGCCATCGAGGAAGGCCTTGATCTCCGGCGGCCGCGGCAGGCGGCGGTTGACGGCGGTGGCCTGCTCCTTCTTTTCGTCCTCGAGGATCTGGCGGCAGACGGTGACGCACTCGTCGCAGATGTACGCGCGCGGGTAGTCCGAGGGCGAGCTGATGAGCTTTTCCACCTGCTCCTGGGTCTTGTGGCAGAAGGAGCAGCGCAGCGTCTCGTCTGGGCTGAATTTTTTCACCGGTGTGGGCGCCTCCGGCCGGTCGCCTGTGCGAATGTGCCTGTGGAATGCATCATTGATCTTACGCCCGTTGAATTCCTTTGCGAGGCTGCGCTTCCATTCAGATACTAACCCTTTGGAACGCCCTGGCGGTTGCGCGCGACGATCTCGTCAATCAAGCCGTACTCCCTGGCCTGTGGCGCGGTCATGATGAAGTCGCGCTCCACGTCCTTCTCGATCTTCTCGAGCGGCTGGCCGGTGTGCGAGGCCATGAGCTGGTTCAGCACCGTGCGCATCCGCAGGATTTCCTTGGCGTGGATGTCGATGTCCGTGGCCTGCCCGGAAAGCCCGCTCATCCACGGCTGGTGGATCAGGATGCGGGAGTTGGGCAGCGCGAAGCGCTTCTTCGGCGCGCCGGCGCAGAGCAGCAGCGCGGCGATCGAGGCCGCCTGGCCGACGCAGATGGTCACCACGTCCGGCCGGACGAACTGCATGGTGTCGTAGATGGCCATGCCCGCGGTGATCGAGCCGCCGGGAGAATGAATGTAGAGCGAGATGTCCTTCTCCGGGTCCTCGGCCTCGAGGAACAGGAGCTGCGCCGTGACCAGGTTGGCGACGTGGTCGTCAATCGGCGTGCCGATAAAAATGATATTGTCCCGGAGCAGCCGGGAATAGATGTCGTAGGCGCGCTCACCGCGGCTGGTCTGCTCGACCACCATCGGTACGAGCGTCGTGGCGCGTGGAAGATTGTCGTCAGGGTTTCTCATCGGAAAGTCTGATCGCGCGGGAGCCCGGCTCCGCTACGATTTCGTGTCCTTTGCTGCTGTCCGGATCCGGGCGTTTCGGTGGAGCCACTCGAGCGTCTTGTCGCTTCGCAGCTTCGATTTCATCCTATCGAGCGACCCCTGCTTTGTCAAGCGAGCCCGGACGGCCTGTGCCGACTCGCCACTGTGTTCGGCCAGATGGATGATCTCGTGGTCGATCTCTTCCTCGGCCACGTCCACGCTCTCGGCGGAGGCGATGCGGTCCAGCAGCATTTCCGCTTTGACGTCGCCCACGGCGCGCTCGCGCTGCCGCTGCCGGAGGGAAACCCAGTCCACATTGACGGCGCGCGGGTCCACGCCCTGCCCGGCCAGCGAGCGCACCACGCGCTCCAAGCGCGCGTCCATCTGGTGCTCGACCAGCGCGTCCGGCACCGGGAATTCGTGCTTCGCAATCAGCGCCTCGATGATCTTTTGCTCGGCCTGCTCGCGCTGACGGTGGTCGCGCGCTGCTTCCAGGTTCTCGCGGATCTTGCTGCGCAGGTCTTCGAGCGAAGCCGCGTCCACGTCCTTGGCGAACTCGTCGTTCAGCTCGGGCAGCTTCCTTTCCTTCACGCCGAGCACGTCCACCGTGTAATGGAACGTCTTGCCGGCGAGCTTGGGGTCGGGATAGTCCTGCGGGTAGGTGGCGTCGAACTGCTTTTTGTCGCCGGGCTGGGCGCCGCGGAGATGCGTGTTGAAAGCCTCCATCGTCTCTTCGGCGCCGATGTGGCAGAGCACGTTTTCGGCCTGGATGGGTTCGCCGCCGGCGGCGGGGACGCCGATAATCTTCAGCACGCCGAAGTCGCCGTCGGCCAGCGTGCGGCCCTCGACAGGCACGAACGTGGCGGCGCGCCCGCGCATTTCTTCGAGCGCTCTGGCCACGTCGTCGTCGGTGAACTCCACCGCGTCCACCTCGACCTCGAGGCCCTTGTACTCGCCCAGCTCAAATTCCGGAAACACTTCGAAGACGGCGCGGAACTTCACCGGCCCGGCCTCGGGGAACTCCACGTGGTCCACCTGCGGCCGCGTCACCGGCGCCAGTTTCTTTTCCGCAAGCGCCCGCTCGAGGTGCTCCGGCAGCAGCGATTGCAACACTTCGCTCTTGATGTCTTCGGCGAAGCGCCGGCGGATCAGCGTCACCGGGGCCTTGCCCGGGCGGAAGCCCGGCACGCGAGCCACCCGCGCGATCTCCCGCGCGATTTTTTCCATCGATTTCTGCACTTCTTCGGCGGGAATTTCCAGCTCAATTTCGCGCCGGCAGCTTGTTGTGGCTTCGGTCATGTCTTCTCGTTTAGGTGGACCGTCGTTCGGTTTGGTTTGCGTTGTCCGTTCATGTAGCCCGCCTCTTCAGAGGCGGGGTTCATAGAGGATTTCTCGGAAAATTCCCCGCGTCTAAAGACGCGGGCTACAACATTAGGTACCTGCCGCTGCGCAAATCAAAACTACGTCTGCCATTCGCCGGATGGAATCCTGGGAAAGGAAGGGCAGGGAAGCCGACCCTGTTCAGCTTGTCCCGATACCTCGGGACCCGCGCAGAACCAACAGTATAGGGGATGACTCACGACGCGTCAATGCGAATAGGCCAGTGGGAGAGCCTGCTCACATCGCATCCCCCTGGCGTGGTGGTTGCGTTGGAGTGAGAAGAGGCGGAGGGAACTCGCTTCCCGGCTGCGGGGAGAGCCGGGCTAGCTGCGTCGGCGCAGCCATGCGCCGACGAGGCCGCTGCCGACCAGCAGCAGCGTGCCCGGTTCCGGCACCGGATTGATGCGCTGCGCAGAGCTCAGCGGATTCGCCGTGCCGTTGATGTCCACCAGCAGGCCGGTTGCCGCAACGTCGTTATACACGACGAATTGCAGCGTGTTCACGCCGGGCACGAAACCGCTCGAGATCGTAAACGGCACGAGCGCCGTGTGGGAACCGTTAGGAATGGAGATCCCCAGGCTCACGCCGTTCAGCAGAATGTCCACGCCCGAGTTGTCGGTGGCCCACCCGCCCGTCAAAATGGCGGTCGAAGGATTCAGGCCGCTCAGGTCGAAGGTTGTCGTATAGACGTAATTCCCTGTGGCGAAGGGATAGGCCAGGCTGCTCCGTGGGCCGATCCAGCGCGCGTTCGATGTTCCCGGCATCCAATCGGTGAATGGATACACGCCGGGCGTAATGGCCACGAACGCTGCCGGGCCGTTGAAGACCCCGTCCGCAGCGGACGTCAAGGTATAGTGAGCATCCACGGTTGCGTTCGCTGCGAGCCCTCCGCCCGCTGCCACACCCGTGCTGAAGATCGAAATCGAGTCCGCCTGCACCGGCACCACCGCAGCCAGCAGCAGCGCGCCGAGCACGAATGCGATTCGCTTGATCATTTTCATCTCCTTCGACCTTTCAGGCCGCGGACACTCGACTTGGCTCACAAGTCGCTGAGAGTGTCCGCATATGGATTAAGCATTTGTGATGCCACGAAGAGAATCTCACCAGCGCGATGGGATCTCTCCGCGGATGTGTGGAATGCAATTTCGGGAAATATATTTTCAGGCGGAAGGTACTAGTCGTTGCGCGGGCAAATTTTTGTTTTCATGTAAACGTTTGCATATTCGCGGGCGTTTCCCAAATCGGGCGAAACCAAATGCCCAATTCGGGCCGCGGCGATTACTCCGCGCATGCGTTTTCTTGTTGGGCAGGAAAACTCTTAGAACACTGGCTCTGCCAGCTTCGCCAGAATCACGGCGGAAGCATTCTCCACGTCGGCGTGCAGCGAATTGCCGTGCGCGTCCATGGTGACGATGGCCGGAAAATCCTTCACGCGGATGTTCCACATCGCTTCCGGCGTGCCCAGGTCGAGCAGTTCGACGCCGAGCACATTCGTAATGCACCGCGCGTAATACTGCGCCGCGCCGCCGATGGCGTTCAGGTACACCGCGCCGTGCTCCTTCAGCGCGGCCAGCGTCTTCGCACCCATGCCGCCCTTGCCCATCACCGCGCGCACGCCGAAGCGTTTGATCACTTCGTGCTCGTAAGGTTCCTCGCGGATGCTCGTCGTGGGCCCTGCGGCGGTCATGCGGTAGCGGCCCTCTTCTTTCATCACCACCGGGCCGCAGTGATAGAGGACAGCGCCGCGCAGGTTTGTCGGCGAGTCGTGGTGCATCAGGTAGTGGTGCACGGCGTCGCGCCCGGTGACCATCTCGCCGCTGATCAGCACCACGTCACCCACCTTCAGCGCGCGCACTTTTTCTTCCGTGAGCGGCGCTTCGAGCGCCACTTCGCGCCCGGTCATCGGAAAGCCGTCAGTGCGCGCCATCTTCGGAGCGGGCTTGTCGTCACGGTACAGCCAGCGCTTGATCGCGCCGCTGCGCGCGTCGAGGACGACGCCGAGGCGGCGAAACGCCCAGCAGTCGTATGCGACGCTGACGAAAAAACTCGCCGGCAGGCGGTTCAGCACGCCGATCTTGCAGCCGATCAGCGTTACTTCACCGCCGAAGCCCATGGTGCCGATGCCCAGCGTGTTCGCTGTCTGCAGGATGTACGTTTCGAGCTTCGCGAGATCCGGATTCGGGTTCGTGTCGTCGAGCGAGCGGAAGAGCTGCTCCTTCGCAAACGCATAGCCGCCGGTGCGGTCACCGCCGATGCACACGCCGATGGCGCCAGCGCTGCAGCCCTGTCCCTGCGCCTGCCACACCGCGTGGAGGACGCACTTGCGCACGCCGTCGAGCGTGCGGTCGGCGCGGCCCAGGTGCGGCAGCTCGCACGGCACCGAATACTGGATGTTTTTGTTTTCGCAGCCGCCGCCCTTCAGCAGCAGTTTCACTTCGATCTCGCCGTCGTTTTCCCACTGTTCGAAGTGCACCGTCGGCGTGCCCGGGCCCAGGTTGTTGCCGCTGTTTTTTCCGGTGAGCGAGTCCACCGAGTTCGGCCGCAACTTGCCCTTGGCGGTGGCGTCGGCGATGGCTTCGAGGATCTGTTTTTTCATCGCGAGCTGATTCGCGCCCACCGGAGTTTTCACTTCAAAGGTGGGCCAGCCGGTGTCCTGGCAGATGGCGCCTTCGCCCTCGACGGCCTGGTCAATGTTGTTGGCGATGACGGCCAGCGCCTGCGACGCCTGATTTCCGGTGGCTTCGCGGTCGAGCGCGGAGTCCATGGCGCGGCGCACGTCGGTGGGCAGATTCGTCGAAGTCTGCACGATGAGTTCGTAGATGCTCGGCTTGAAGGAATCCATGAGAGGTCTCCAGCGGCGAACTTCGCGGCAGGAACAATGGTAGCAGATGGACGTGCCGGCCTAAAGGCCGCCGCTGCGCGACGCCCATGTAGCGGCCACCTTTAGGTGGGCATCGGAAGGGGCGCTGCTTGCTGCGTCCGGCTTCGTAGCACGGCATCTCCGGTTTCTGGTCCGATGAATTGCATCGGATCACCGGAGTCCGCACACCGGACTTGCCGGCTCATTACCAGGAGAGCCGCCGGGACGGCGGCGCTACGCTGCCCCACCTGCAAGGCCTGAATGTTGTTTGGCTTTTTATCCGAATAACCAGATGAGATCTGCGGAAGGAGGGATTTGAACCCCCACGGCCTTTCGGCCACAGGATCCTAAGTCCTGCGCGTCTGCCAGTTCCGCCACTTCCGCGCGGTTACGCAAAGTATAGCATCGAGGGCACTGCGATGCCGTTGTACGAGCAGGAAATTTCGTGCCCCTACGCGGAACGATGCCGGCCTGAAGGCCGGCGCTACGAGAGGGGCGCACCCCTTCGGTCCGCCGCAGCGGACTCAATATAGGCAAGTAGCGCCCCTATTTGGGCTCGGCGCAGTCCACGTCGGGCGGAGGTAGCGTGCCACCGGGTCCTTTCAGGTAGTGTTCCATCCACTGCATGAGGCGCAGGGAGTGATCCAGGCGCGACCAAATTTGTTCGCGCAGGAGAATCTGAATAACAAGGGCCCTATTCCAGCTGCTTGCCCTTGGTTTCCGGCAGGGCCAGGGCCAGCACAGCCGATAGGAAAAACGCGCCGGCCAGCAGCAGGAAGGCAGCGGAAAAACTGTATCGTGTGGCGATGGCGCCCACGGCGAAGGGCGCGAGCGCCGAGAATCCGCGGCCGATGTTGTAGGAGAGGCCCATCGCGGTGGCGCGGATTTCGGTGGGAAACAGCTCAGAAGCAATCGCGCTGAACCCGGAGAAAAACCCGGTCCCGAAGAAGCCCACGAAGGGGCCGAGGATCATCAGCCACAGCATCGTTTTCGAATTGCCGAAGATGGGCACGAGCCCCGCGGCGATCAACAGGTAGGTGACGTAACTGGCGCGACGCCCGAACCGGTCCGCGGCGAAGCCGAACAGCGTGTACCCCAGCCATTTTCCTGGGCCCATGAACAGCACCCACCCGAGTGACGCCACGATACCGAGCCCGCGCCCGCCGTCTTTTTCCGGCAGCGCCAGGTAGCCGGGAATCCACGTAAAGAGTCCCCAGTAGCCGAACATCCCGCACGCGTTCATGGCCGTGGCGAGCAGGCCTTTCCAGCGAATGTCCTTGCGCCAGAGCAGGCGCAACGAACCATTTTTTTCTTTGCCGCGTGTGAGCCAGATTTCCGATTCGGGGACGTCGCGGCGGATCCAGAGCACTACCAGCGCCGGCAGCACGCCTACGAAAAACACCGCGCGCCAGCCAAAGTTGGGCAGCACGAGCAGCGTGACGCAGGCGGCAATCATTTCCCCGATGGCCCACGCCGATTGCATCAGCCCGAGCGCTTTGCCGCGATGCTCCGCGGGCCAGACTTCGGCGATCAACGCCGCGCCGGTGGTCCATTCACCGCCCATGCCCAGGCCGAGCACGAAGCGGGAAACGGCGAGTTGCTGGATGCTCTGCGAAAGGCCGCAGGCAAAGCTGGCCAGCGAATACACAAGGATGGAAGCCATCAGCGCGCGCGTGCGGCCGATGCGGTCGGCCACCCAGCCAAAGAATAACCCGCCAAGCGCCGAAGCCAGCAGCGTAAGCGAGTTGAGGAAGCCGGCTTCCTTCTTGCTCATCCCGAGGGCCACCACCAGCGCGGCCAGCACCATCGAGTAGAGCATCACGTCCATGGCGTCGAGCATCCAGCCCAGCCCGCCGGCGACAAGCGATTTCCGCTCGGCGGCCGTGACGCGGGCGGGCCATTCGAGGCCAAAGATTCTGCGCGTGCCGCGCGGCGCGGGAAGGGCACTGGTCGTAGTAGGTTCGCTGCTCATTCGAGCGATGGGTTCCGGCGCGCCATTCTACAGAATCCCCGCCGCGGCTCCAACCTTCCTTGCAAGCGGACGCGGCTTCTGGTAGCTTGCCCGCAAGTGCACGCCATCCTGTCAAGAGGAGGCAACTTATGGCATTCTGCAGCAGTTGTGGAGCAAACATCGCGGACGGCGCTACCTTCTGTCCGCAGTGCGGCAAAGCACAGGGAGCATCGCCGGCTGGCGGCGCGCCGGGCGCGGCGCAAACGGGGCTCGCTGAAAATGTCGCCGGCGCGCTCTGTTACGTGCTCGGCTGGCTGACGGGACTGATCTTCTTCCTGATCGACAAGCGGCCGTTCGTGCGCTTTCACGCCGCGCAGTCCATCGTGGTGTTCGGCGCGTTGCACGTAATTCAAATTGTGCTCGGATACATGTTCGGCTTCGGCTTTTTGTTCGGAGGCGGCGCTTCGCGGGGCTCCTGGGCCATCGCCGGGCTAATTTCCATGGTGGTTGGCCTCGCGTGCCTGGTCTTCTGGATTCTGCTGATGGTGAAAGCCTTCCAGGGCGAGAAGTTCCGCGTGCCCGTGGCCGCCGATTTTGCCGACCAGATTGCCGGCAAGTAGCGCAGGGTTTCCGGCTTCGCCGAAATTCTCTCTCTTCGCGCTGCTGCGCATTTCCGCAGCGGCTTTCCGCTTGACAATCTTTTTGTGAACCAGCATCTTTATTGGCTTTTGTCTGCGTCGCGGTTTTTGTCTGTGCGCGCGGGGACCAGCCGAGGAGCCCGTGAAAGTCCGTCTCTGTTACCACGACCGTTGTTTCGATGGCGCCGCTTCGGCGGCGGTGTTCACGCGTTTCTATCGTGAGCGGATCAACGCGGGCGCGGAATTCTGCCTGACGGGCATGACCCACAAGGCCACGCATCCATTCGAGGGCGACGTCTTCGACGGCGACGAGAACGCCATCGTGGACTTCAAGTATTCGAACTCCCCGCGGCTCACCTGGTGGTTCGACCACCACCAGAGCGCCTTCCTTTCGCCCGCCGACGCCGAGCACTTCAAGCAGGACCGCTCCGGAAAAAAATTCTACGACCCAGAGTACAAGTCCTGCACGAAGTTTCTCGCCGACGTAACCAGCAGGCACTTCGGTTTCGACCCCGCGCCGCTGGCCGAGCTGATCCAGTGGGGCGACATCATCGACGGCGCGCAGTATCCGACGCCGGAATCGGCGGTACGCCTGGCCGAGCCGGCCACGCGACTCGCGCTGGTCATCGAGAACGCGCCCGAGCCCAGCCTGACCTCGAAGCTCATCCCGGAGCTGGCCGCGCGCCCGCTGGGAGAAGTGGTCCGCCTGCCGCTGATCGCGCAGCACCTCCAGCCGCTGCTCGCGCGGCACGAACGCTCGCTCGAGGTGATGGGGCAGCGCACCGAAGCCAGCGGCGGCGTGATCTATTTCGACGTGAGCGGCGACGACCTCGAGGGCTACAACAAGTTCATCCCTTACTACCTGCATCCCGAATGCGTCTATTCGGTGGGCGTGAGCGCCTCGAAGACGCGCGCCAAAGTCAGCGTCGGCTCCAACCCCTGGAACCACGCGCCGCTGGAGAAAAACCTCGCCTCGCTCTGCGAGAAATACGGTGGCGGAGGCCACGCCCGCGTCGCCGCAATTTCTTTTGAACCCGGTGACCTTGCCCGCGCCCGCCAGGTGGCCCAGGAAATCGCCGCCGTCCTCCGCGGCTAGTGCTGTTCCAACGGATTGAGCCTAAGCTTCCAGCTTGTAGCTCGCGTCCCGCCCCGACGGTCCCGAAGCCTCGGGACTGCCGGGGCTGACGTGAGGATTTTGGTGAAGTCAGGTTGGAGCAGCACTCGTTCGGCTCTTTCCTTTCCAGGCACAAGCGCGATTTTGCTGTGGCTGCACGGCGGCCTTGCGGTACTCTTGCTGCCACGGAGCAAACCGAGATGAGTCTTTACACAGGCGGGGAGCGGCGTCGCAGCGGCCGCATTGACGCGAAGCGGCCGGTGTTGATTACTTCTCTCGATGCCGAATCGCTGCGGCCCGTCACCGCGTTCACGTTCACACTCAGCCAGTTCGGCTGCGCCGTCCGCTGCCTCACGAGTGTCGCCCCCGGAACGCGCGTTCTCCTCGAATGCGAAGGCAAAAAGATGCCCGGCAAGGTGACGTTTGTGCTTAAAAGCTCCGCGCTGGAAGGCTACGAGATCGGCATTGCCTTCGACTCCGACGGCAGCGAGTTTTGGGGCGAAACGTTCTAGCAGCTTGTTGAAAAACGCGGTGGGACAGGCTTTCAGCCTGTCCGCGCATCCCGAAGATGCCCAAAATCAATACGGCCGGACCGTATCTTAAGCAAACTGCCTTCTGTCTGTGCGTTTTTCAACAAGCTGCCAGGGACTCACAGGGCGCTTCAGGAGGCGATCATGCAGGGCCGTTTTGACGAAAGTCTGGTAACGACATCCAACGACCTGCCGGGCTACCGCGTGGTGCGGAACCTCGGAATGGTGCGCGGCGTGGTGGTGCGCTCGAGGAGCATTCTGGGCACCATCGGTGCCGGGCTGCAAACCATCGTGGGCGGAAACATCACGCTCTTCACCGACCTCTGCGAGCAGACCCGCCAGCACGCCTACGAGCTGATGGTGCAGCACGCTGCCGAGCGCGGCGCCAACGCCATCATCGCCATGCGCTACGATGCCAACGAAGTCATGCAGGGCGTCACCGAGGTGCTCGCCTATGGCACTGCAGTGCAGGTCGAACGCATCTCCTGAGACGCCGACGCAGCGAAGAAGATTTCGGTAGTGGGTCAGTTTGCGGTGTAGCGCAGCCTCCCGAAGCCTCGGGACTTGGCTGCGCGGAGCAAAAGCAATTCACAACAAAGAGCGCAGGCAAGAGTGCCTGCGCTACTCCTTGCGCAAACACAAACTGACCCACTACCAAGATTTCGACGAAATCGACAAAACCACCGAATCCCATTAGAATAGAACGAGCTTCGAGAGTGGGCCGCTAGCTCAATTGGCAGTCCCGAAGTGTCGGGAAGCAGACTCTTAATCTGTGGCTTTTGGCGGTCCGGTCCGAACTTGATACTGGAAAGCGAATTGGCTGGGTTCCGTGCCGTACTTCTTGTACGCCCTGCGAAGCGCAAAATCCAAACAGTATTACATCGGTTCGACGGAGAATCTGGACACACGATTCGCCCAGCATAAAGGCATCCTTGAGAACCCGAGTCGCTGGACACGCGGTAGAGGTCCTTGGGAGCTCATCTTTTCGCGTCTCTATGCCACGCGAGCGCAGGCGGTGAAAGCGGAAAGATTTCTGAAAAGAATGAAGAGCAGAAGATTTATTGAACGGCTTCTCCGTGGGGAACGGAACCTCGATTCATTCGACAATTCTGAGAAATCCCCTTAGAATGGGATGTTTACTGTGGGCCGCTAGCTCAATTGGCAGAGCAGCAGACTCTTAATCTGCGGGTTCCAGGTTCGATTCCTGGGCGGCTCACCATCTTATTGAATCACCAGTGAATAACCGCAGTTTGCTGATTCTGTTTTTGGAATCGCGTGCCATCGTGTACCAACTGGCCTGCAACTTCTTCGATGGCACTGCGGGCCGCATCCTCACCAACGTGCGTGTAGATTGCCAGCGTTGTACGGATGTCAGAATGCCCGGCAATCGCGGCGGCAACCTTCGGAGAGACTTTCTTCTCGGCCAAGCGAGTAATCAAGCCGTGCCGAAAGTCATGGTAGCCGGTTAGCGGGATACCTAGCTTCTTCGCCGCTGGCCGAATGTAACGGTGCATTGCGTTGTTCGGCCACGGCGGAGTGCCTTCCCGCGTTTGAAAAACGTATTCTCCGCCACTACGAAGCGCGAGAACACGCGCCATGATGTGCGCTGGCAGATGAATATTGCGCCGCGATGCAGCGGTTTTTAAATCGTCTGCCTTGCCCGCGTACACCCGCTGGCGAATCGTCAGACCGTTCGGCGTCACATCTTGCCAGCGCAGCCCGACTGCCTCACTGATTCGCACGCCCGTTGCAGCCAACAGAAGCACAAGCGTGGAGTATGGTTCTTTGAGCGCAGCGGCAAGCCGGTTTGCATCGCTGGCCGTCAGTTGGTACTGCCTCACACGCTTCCCCGTGCCTTGAGGAATCTTCACGCCGTTGCAAGGATTCTCCGTGAGCCAACGGCACTCTACGGCCCACGAAAGAACTTTGCCGAAGGCAACCCGCATTCCGTGAAGGCTGGCACGGGCGTACTTCGCGGCGCGTGAGGCGAGAAAAAGTTGCACATCGTACTTGGAGATGCCCGCGATATTGCGGGAGCCAAATTCCGGCAGTAGATGTCTGTCGAGAAGGTTCTCGTAGTATGCACCTGTGGTAGAGCGCAACGCAGGCAGAGCCGCCCTGCGCCAGCGTTCTACGAGATTGGAAAAGGTGAGTTCGATTCGGCGTTCCGGCGCAGCCCGCATCAATCCATCGAGCTTGGTTCGGGCGTCGAAAACGGTTGGGAGTTCGGCCACGGTTCCGATAGTTTGGTGATGGCGCACGCGGCGCACTAGCTTTCCTTCAGTATCGAAAATATCTTCACGCCACATGGCCCGCCAAACCTTGATTCGTTTTCCGGCCTTGTACATCCGGCCACGCTGATAACGTTGCAACCCCAGAAGCATATTGTTCCCTTCCGGGGTTTCTTGCGGCGCACCAGTGCTACCACGGCGGGATGCTAGACGCAAGTGTGAAAGCAGCGCATTGCGGTCAAACCGAATGCCTGAGCCAACACGAATGTGGGGCAGGAAACGCGCACGGGCGTATATCCAGCGAGCCGAGACATTCAGCAGGGTTGCTGCGTCGGCCACTGTAAGCAAGTTGTTTTCGTTTTCTGCACACTGATTAAGATTAACTTCACAGTCAGGGACGCTGTGCAGTGCGTCGCTGACCGAAATAGGTTCGTACTCCATTTCGGCTTTTCCTTTCGTTCACTTCGTTTTTGACTTGGCTTCTCCTTCTGCATACTGTGCAGTCCAACTGGGGCAGGAGAGCTTGAAACTGGCAGTCCGCGAGGCCCGGATTCTCAAACGGCGTTATCGCCATGCGCCTCTGCACATTATGCAATCAAGACAAGGTTGTAGTCTGTAGTGCACCCTTCTAATTTAGACAGTCAGGGCCTCGTTTTTTAGTACACCTGTGAAAGCCAAGAAGGCCTCCCGTGGGGTGCGGTTTGCCACCCCGCGATGCGGCCGGTCGTGATTGTACTCCCCGATCCAACGA
>JACQDE010000031.1 GCA_016201285.1 Acidobacteriota bacterium
GAGAATTTTTTCGAAGTGGCCCTGGGCCTGGCGCCAGTCGCGGCGCTTGTAACAGGCGCGGCCTTTGCCGAAAAGCTCGATCAGGTCGAAGAGGTCGCGGGCGCCCTCGCGGAAGGAGACGAGCTCATAGATGGTCACCGGTTGGAGCTTGCCTTTCACGCGGATCAGGTCCAGCTCACGGAAAAGGAAATCGGGCGCGCGGGAACCGTTGTAGGCGGACTCGCTCAGGATAATGTGCGTTCCGTATTCCTTGTTGAGGCCCTCCAGGCGCGAAGCGAGGTTCACGGAGTCGCCCATGGCGGTGTAGCCGTAGCGCAGGTCGGAGCCCATATTGCCGACCGAGGCGATGCCGGTGTTGATGCCGAGGCCGATATCGAGGTGCGGGTAGCCCTTGGTCTTCCAGTCGCGCTGGAGCTCGGTGAGGCGCTGCATCATCTGCAGGCCGGCGCGGCAGGCCCTGACGGCGTGGCCGGGTTCTTCGAACGGCGCGCCCCAGAAGGCCATGACGGCGTCGCCGATGTACTTGTCGAGAGTGCCCTGGTTGCGGAAGACAATGCGCGTCATGTCGCCGAGGTAGCCATTGAGGAGATGGGCGAGTTCCTGGGCATCGAGCTGCTCGGAGATGGTGGTGAAGCCGCGGATGTCGCTGAACATGATGCTGAGCTCAACCTTGCGCGGCCGCACCAACTCGGGGCTTTCCAGCAGGCGGCGGATCACCTCGGGGCTCAGGTACTGCTGGAAGGCGCCGCGGACCTTGCGCTTCTCGCGCTCCTCGACGAGCACGCGGTAGAGCGCGACAAGGCCGGTATTGGAAACGAGCGTGAAGCCGGGCACGACGAAGTTCAGCCACGAGCCGTGCGTGAAGGAGAAGTGCACCAGCCCCACAAAGGGCAGCAGCAGCACGAGGCCCAGCGCCATCCATTTCGGCTGCGTGAGCGCGAGCCACATGCCCAGCGGGATGCCGAATAGGAAAATCAGGAACACGTCCACCGTGACCTGCTCGGCCTGCCGGGAGAGGAATTTCTGGTTCAGGATGTTGTCAATGACGTTGGCGTGGACCTCGACGCCGGGGTAGTCGAGGCGGCCGAAGGGAGTGGTGCGAAGGTCGCCGATGCCGGTGGCGGTGGCGCCGACCAGCACGATCTTGTCCTTGAAGCTGCCGGGCGGGAAATTCTTGTTCACGACGTCGGCGATGGGAAAGTACTTGTAACTGCCGGTGGGCCCCTGGTAGTTGATCATCATGCGGCCGATTTCGTCGGGCACGACGATGTTGGAGGCGCCGAATTCCAGGCTGTCAATGCCGGTTTCGCCGAACTTGAGGACGATTTTTTCCAGCGGCAGGTCGAGGAAGAAACGGATCGTCTGGACGTCAATGGAGGCGTAGAGGTCCCATTCGGCGCGGTTCTTCGAGCGGCCGTAGGGAATGGCCAGCGGGGCGCGGCGGACGACGCCGTCAGGGTCGGGAAAGACGTTGAAGTAGCCGGTGGCCTTGTTGGCGCTGTTGGCGTTCAGCGCGTCGGTGAACAGCGGCATGTTGGCCTGGGCGCCGCGCGGAAGCAGGTGCAGTTCCTCATAGAGCTTGATCAGGTAGACGTAGCTCTGTTCGCCGCGGGCGGTGGCGGCGGCGCGCGATTGAGGATAGGGAAAGTACGCAAGCAAGTTGGCGTAGCGGTCGAGCGTGGCGTCATCCAGCCCCTGCATGTCCGCCTGGGTGTAGAGGAAGAAGTTGCCGAGGACGACCTTGGGAAAGCGCTCGATCGCCTCGGCGAATTTCTGGTCGTAGTCAAATTCCTTTTCGAGCCGTACGACTTCCTCGACGACGCGCGGGTCCACCCTGCCCCCTTCCTTCTGCTGGGCTTCGAGGCGGGCGCGAAACTGACGAATCGGCTCGGAGGATTCGTCGGGCTTGCTGTAGGTGATGTCGAAGGTGACGACGCGAGCGCCGTCTTCGCGCAGGTTGTCGAGCATCCGGGCGAAGTTGGAGCGGGGGAAGGGCCAGCGGCCGAGAATTTCCTGAGAGCGCTGATCAATGGCAACGACGACGATGCGCGGGTCGGGGCTGGCGGTGCCGCGGAGAAGGAAGCGGGTATCGAGCGTGGCCAGCTCCATGCGGCTGACAAACTCGGCGATAGGCCCGCGGCTTTCGCCGACAAACACGTATTGATAGGCAATGATGGAAAGGAGGGTGATGACAAGGCTGATCGCCAGCGAGCCCTTGTGCTTCCACCAGTTGAGGAACAGACCGAGGAATCTGCCGATGAGATTGGCGGCCATGCCTGGGAAGAGCCTCCGCGGGCCAGCGGGCTGCGTCAATCTTTAAAGACGAAATTCATCTTCACGCCGGCGACTTCGATCAGGTCCCCTTCGTTCAGCTTGGTGGGCCCGTGGATGGGCTGGCCATTGACGGTGGGAACCTTGTCGGCGGGGCCGATAAAGTAACCATCGTCGCGCTTGCTGATCTGCGCGGCCACCTTGGGCTTGAACCAGCCCTTGAGTCTGATGGTGGCCATGTCCGACTTGCCAATGACGGTGAGCTTGCCGGAGAGCAGATACTCGCGCTGGTCCGTGTTGCCCGCGACGATGACGAGCGTGGCGACACGGGCGCGGGGCGGCACCGGAGCGGCAACGGGCTGCGTCTTGTCGTGCGCCGGTGCAGCGGCGGGAGCCGCGGGGGCAGCGGCGCCGGCGCCGGCCATGGCCTGCTGGAGGAGCTCCTTGCGCTTCTTGGTATCGAGGACCATGGTCTCTTCGACCTTGGGCGCGGCCACTTTCCTGGCCTCGGGCAGGGGTGGAGCGGCGGCTTCGCCGCCCATGTCCACGACGAGGTGGTGCTTGCCGATGAGGACCTGGTCGCCCTGCTTGAGATTGACGCGCTGAATCTTCTGGTTGTTGACGAAAGTGCCGTTGAGGCTGTTGAGGTCCTCGAGCACCAGCCGGCTCTCTTCGGAGAAAACGCGCGCGTGATGGCTGGAGACGGCGAGGTTGTCAATCTGGATATCGTTGTCGGGAGCGCGCCCGATGGTGACGGGCTGGGCGCCGACGGTGACTTCCTTCAGCACGGCCGCCTCGAACTTCAGAATCAACTTCGGCATCTCAATTCCCTCCCGCAGAGGTAGTTGGTTGCAACGGCTCGTTCAGCCATTTCCAGATGCGTGCCACCAGGCCTTCCGGGCGAGGCTCCACCCGGACCAGGACCACCGAGACATTATCCTCGCCGCCGTACTCGTTGGCTAGCTCGATCAATCGGTCAGCGGCCGCCTGCATGCCGTTCTGGCTCAGGAGCGTGCTGGCGATCTCCAGGTCCGAAACCATACGCGAGAGCCCATCGGAACATAACACAAGTGTGTCGCCTTCCAGCAGCAAATGCTCATCGGCGTCCACCTGGACATCGGGCTCGATGCCGAGGGCGCGGATCAGGACGCTCTGCATGTCGCTGGATTCGGCCTGCTCGCGAGTGAGGATGCCGCGGCGGACCTGTTCGGCGACGAGGGAGTGGTCGTCGGTGATCTGCTGCAGTTCGCCCGAGCGGAGCAGATAGACGCGGCTGTCGCCCACGTGGGCCACGCTGAGCCGCTGGTCGTTGATCCACACGGCCACGACGGTAGCGCCCATGCCGCGCTGCGCCGCGTGCTTCTCGGCCGACTCGTAGATCATGCGGTTGGCGAGTTGCACCGCGCTGGCCAGGCGGTTAGTCTTTTCGTTCAGGTCCGGGCGGGGATCGACCAGATAGGGCAGGTCCGTCTTCTGACCGCTCTCCAGGCAGTGGGCGGCAATGGCCTCGACCGCCAGATTGCTGGCGACCTCGCCGTGGGCCTCACCCCCCATGCCATCGGAGAGAATAAACAGGTTCAGCTCCGGGACCAGCTTGAAGCTGTCTTCATTGTTTCCGCGGACACGCCCCAAGTCAGTGCGCGCCCCCACATGGATTCGCAAGGCCGGGTCCTCGAACTAATCGGCCGGAGCAGCGGCCGAAAGTTTAGCGGCGGCCGCGCGGAGATCGGCGGCCATCTGCGACGCGCGCTGATAACGCTGCGCCGGGTCCTTCTGCAGTGCCTTGTCAATGATGGCCTCCACCAAGTCGGGGAGGTCCTGGTTGTGCACCTTGGGCGAGGCGTGCTGCGCGGTGCTGATCTGATAGACGAGCGTGGCCACCGATTCCCCGGTAAAAGGCTTCTCGCCGGTGAGAAATTCATACAGGGCCACGCCGAGGGAAAAGAGGTCCGAACGACCGTCCACCTTCTTGCCGGCGAGTTGTTCGGGGGACATGTAGCTGGGCGTGCCCATGACCGTACCGGTGGCGGTCTTGGACTGGTCGGTGATGCGGGCGATGCCGAAGTCGGTGATCTTCACCACGCCGTTCTTGAGCATCATGATGTTGGCGGGCTTGATGTCGCGGTGCACGATGCCCTGCTCGTGGGCGTAGTCGAGGCCGTCGGCGACCTTGGCCACGGTATCCAGCACTTCCTTGATGGGGCGCATCTTGCCCTTGCCGCACCATTCCTTCAAGTCGTAGCCGTCGAGCAGCTCCATAGCGATGAAGTTAATGTCCTGGTCCTCGCCGGCGTCGAAAATGTTGACGATGTTCGGATGGGTGAGCCGCCCGGCGGACTCCGCCTCGCGGAAGAAGCGCTCGCGCAGCGCCTTCTTGTCTTCCGGGTCGAGGTCTTCATCGTCAAAGCGCAGCGTCTTGATGGCCACCTGGCGGTTGATCTTGGGGTCCTTGCCGAGGAAGACGGTGCCCATGGCGCCCTTGCCGAGTTCCTTGATCACCTCGTAGCGGCCCAGCGTGGTCTTCAGGTCGGGCCCGCCGGCCATGATGGTGGCTTCGACGCCGCCGCGCTTCAGCCCGGCAGTGCCCAGCATGATCGTGTCGCCGACGGCGATGAGTTTGGGGATGCGCTCGGCGATGTCCTTGAAGTTTTTGTCGGCGGTGGCGATGTGCTCGTATACGGCGACGGCTTTGTTGAACTGGCGCTTGCGCTCGAAGTCGAGGGCCAGATTGTAGAGCGTGTCCTTCATGCCGGTGTCCACTGGCACGCGGCGGAACTTCTCCCAGGCCATGTCCAGCATGCCCTGGCCCTGGAAGGAAAGGCCGAGCATTTTGGTCGTCTCGACGGATTCGGTCTCCAGCACCTCCTTAGCTTTTTCGGTGACCAGGTAGCGCTTGGAAACGACCACTACGTAGCCCAGCACCAGCGTGATCGAGGGATAGAAGACCTGTATCCAGTAGCCTTTGGAGCCGAACATCCAGAACGAGCCGGCGCCGAAGAGCAGAAGCAGCGCCGCGGCGATGATGGCGCTGGTGCCCGCGGAGAGCAGCGGAATACCCAGCATGACGAAGAGCGCGAACAAAACCATCGCGCCCAGCTCAACCTTCGGCGCCCACGCCGGCCGCACGATGAACTTGTCATCGAGGATGTTCTGAATCACGTTGGCGAGGTATTCGACGGCCGGCAAGGTGTCCGAGAGCGGCGTAGCGCGCTGCTCGCCGAGGCCCGTCGCCGTAAACCCGATGAGGACGATCTTGCCTTTGAAATTCTCAGACGCGACCTTCGGCGGATCAGCAGCCACATCCACAAAGCTGAAGTGCGGAAAGGTCTTCACGTCGCCGTAGAAGTTCACCAGCATTTCATACTGCGCGCTGGTGGGTATCTGCCGCGTGCCGATTTGCACCACGCCGGGCTTGAGGACGATCTCTCCGGCATCGAGGTTCAAAAATGTGCGGGCAGCCTGAAGCGCAAACGAGGGATAGACCTTGCCGTCGTACTGCACGACGAGCTTTTGATCGCGGATGGCGCCGTCCACACCCGGAAGCCAGTTGATGTGACCAACGGCCTTGGCGTCCTTGGCAAAAACTTCGATGGGCGGCACGATTTGCTTGGCGTCGAGCGCGGTGCCCTTCAGCGCGCCTTCGGTGGCGCCGGGCAGCGCATTTTTCAGGACGGACTCGGCCGGCGGGCGGTCGGGCCGGGCGAGCGGCGGGCCGGGGATGCCAAAATGCATGGCCAGCACGGTGTTTCCGGAAAGGGCGACGGAATCCCCGAGGCGGGCATCGTTGTCCAGTTCCTTGATGGACTTGTCGAAGATATCGTCGAGGGCTTTGAAGAGCTGCGAAGCCTGGGTGCGTTCGCGTTGCGCTTCCTTGCCAAAGGTGAGTTGCTGCTGGGCATCCTGAAACTGCTTGCGGAGCTCGCGCACCCGCTCGAGTCCCGGATTGATTTCGGCGTCGCTGTAAAGCAAATCCAGCGCAACCACTTTCGCGCCAGCTTCGGAAAGGCGGTCAACCAGGGTAGCCATGTAGGAGCGGGGCCAGGGCCAGCGGCCGACCTGCTGGATGGAAGCGTCATCCACGGCCACGATGACCACGTCGTTGGTGGCGGGCTTGCCGGCGCGGAGCTTGGCGCGCACGTCGTACATCTTGAGTTCCATGGACTCGAGCGGGCTCCAGTGAAGCATGAAGCCGAGGAAAACAATGGCGGCGACCAGCGCTCCAAGGCCGATATCCCACAACGGAAGTTTTCTATCCCCCATGGTCGCCTCCTCGTGGCCGGAACCACCGCTTGCACCGTGGTGGCCCTGCGGGTCCACCCCCCGCGCCGCAGGCGCGTGCTGCGCCGAAGTGACGTGCAAAGAAAAGCTAAACTTGGGGCAAGGCTAACAAATACGTTTGGCCAATGCAAGGCATTAACCTGCACGAAGTTACGCCGACAGGCGCGATGGCAGACGGCCGGTCTGTGTAGCCCGCGTATTCAGACGCGGGAGTGTTCGAATCCCCGCCTCCCGAAGCATCGGGAGAAGAGGCGGGCTGCAGGCCGGCGCCGCCGCGGGACGCGAATTCCTTGAAGTCCCGGCACGGGTGGCCTACACTCGCGGCGACTGGCATTCTCGAGAGGTGTGCGATGTCTTCCAGACCTGCTGGGTTTTTCCGATCCGGGACTTCTCTGTTGCTCGGGGCGCTACTGCTGGTGCCGACCATGCAGCAAAAGGGCTGCGACAAGGGCGCGACGGGCAAGCCCAGCGCCACCCCGGCCGGCGAATTCGATGCCTCCGCAGCCGAGCGCACGGTGCGCCGCCAAGTGGAAGACCTGCGACTGGCGTTTGAGAGCAAGCAGACGCGCGGCGTAATGCGCGCGGTGGACCCCACCGGCCTCAGCGCCTACGCGGGCTTCGAAGACCAGATCAGCAACCTGATGGACTCGACCTCCGAACTGCGGCTGTTCTTCCGCGCGGCCAATGTTCAGGTGCGTGCTGCGCAAGGGCCGGACAAGCCCGCGATGGCGCAGGCCTTCGTGGATGCAGAGATGGTTTATGCGCTGAAGTCGAGCCCAACGCAGCAGAAGAGAAAAACCGGGCAGCTCCAACTGGAGCTGGTGCAGGGCGAAATGGGGTGGCGATTCGTGAAGATCGAGCCGAGAAGTTTTTTTACGCCGTAGATTAGCGAAGTAAACAAGCAGATTCCTCGCTTCGCTCGGAATGACACCCCATCCCATTTGCGTGGCGGGCAAAATGCCGGCCTTCCGACTTCGTCGGGACAAGCGAAGCAAAATGCCGGCCTAAAGGCCGGCGCTACAAAACCATGAAAGCCTGTCTGCTGCGAACTCCCGCGCGACTTGAGAATCATCCCCTGGAATACACGGAGATTCCCGCGCCTGCGCCGAAGGCGGGTGAGGTACTCGTCCGCGTAAACGTCTGCGGGGTGTGCCGGACGGATTTGCACGTGGTCGAAGGGGAGCTTGAGGCGCGCAAATCGCCGGTGATTCCTGGCCATCAGGCGGTGGGCGTCGTGGAGAAAGTGGGCGAGATGGTCGCGGGGCTTCGCGTGGGCGCGCGCGTCGGAGTGCCGTGGCTGCACCGCACCTGTGGCACATGCGAATACTGCCGCTCGGGACGCGAGAACCTGTGTGATGCCGCGGCTTTCACGGGATGGACAGCGGACGGAGGCTTCGCCGAGTACGTCGTCGCGCCGGAAGCGTTTGTCTATCGCATCCCGGAAGGTTTTGGCGATCTGGAAGCGGCGCCGTTGCTGTGCGCGGGAATCATCGGGTTCCGCTGCCTGCGCGCGTGCGGGCTGCAGGCGGGACACGTGCTGGGGATGTACGGCTTTGGCGCGGCGGCGCACGTTGCCATCCAGGTGGCGCGGCACTGGGGGCTGCGCGTACTGGCGTTCACGCGGGACGCCAAGCACCAGCAGCACGCGAGAGAGTTGGGCGCGGAGTGGGCGGGCACGGCCGCGCAAGCGCCGCCGGCACGGCTCGATGCCGCCATCATCTTCGCGCCGGCCGGAGAGTTGGTGATCGAAGCGCTAAAGGTGATGAAGAAAGGCGGGTCGGTGGTGCTGGGCGGCATCCACTCGACACCGATTCCAGCGATCGAGTATCCCCTGATCTACGACGAGCGCGTAATCCGCAGCGTGGCCAACAACACGCGAGCAGACGGCGAGGATTTTCTGCGCGTCGCGGTGGAGATTCCCATCCGCACGGAAGTGAAGCTTTTTCCACTGCACGAGGCCAACACCGCGCTGCAAGAGCACAAATGGGGCACCATCCGCGGCGCGGCGGTGCTGCAGGCGTAATCGAAACTCGACGGAACAATCTGACAGGGCCGGCGAGACACCGATGCTACAGGCGGCGGGGCCGGCAGCTCTGCCGCTGACGGCCTTTCTCCGGCGGGGCGATTGGGCTATACTCCACTACTGCGCCCCAGCCCCCCAAGTCTATGTCGAAGGACAAGCAAATCTGGTTTCTCGAGCGCTCACCAGCGGCCACGCTGCTGAAGCCGCTGAAGGAGAGCTACACGCTGCGCGCCGTGCGCGCGGCGAAGGGCAAGGGGGTTTCCGAACAGACGGACGGGCTGCCGGTGGTGCTGGTGGCCGACATGGAGCGAGACGACCTGGAAGCGTTGCGCGAAGTGGTGAGGAGCGACAGCAACGCCCGGTTGATCGGCCTGGTGGGCGACGACGCGGCCAAGCACGAGGAGCGCGGCGAGGGCGCAAAGGACACCGGCGAGGGCATTTTCGCCTATCTGCCGCGGAAAGCGCCGGCGGCACTGGTGGAGCGGGCGATCGCAGCGGCGTTTGAAAACATCGATCTGGCGGCGCGGGAACGCGCGGCGCGTGAAGACCTCGAGCGGGCGCGGCGCGAGATGGAGGAGCTGAACCAGATCGGCGTGGCGCTCAGTTCGACGCGCGACATCAACACGCTGCTGAAGATGATCCTGCAGAAGTCGCGCGAGGTGACCGGCGCCGACGCCGGCTCGCTCTACCTGGTCGAGCAGCTCGGCGAAAACGAGCGGCGGCTGCGCTTCAAGCTGACCCAGAACGACACCGCGCAGTTCCCTTTCACCGATTTCACCATGCCCATCACCGAGAATTCGATGGCGGGCTACGTGGCGCTGCACGGCGAAGTGATCAATCTGGCGGACGCCTACGCGATCCCCGCCGACCGCCCCTACCAGTTCAATCCAAAACTCGACCAGGACTCCGGCTACAAGACGCGCTCGATGCTCACCCTGCCGATGAAGAACGCGAAGGGCGAGGTGCTGGGCGTGCTGCAACTGATCAACGCCAAGGATGATTTCCGGGCGAAGATCGGCACGCCGGAGGCGTTCGAGCAGGCAGTGGAGCCGTTCACCGGGCACGACGTGCGGCTGGCGCTCTCGCTGGGATCGCAGGCGGCGGTGGCCTACGAGAACAGCAAGCTCTACGAGGACATCGAGACACTGTTCGAGGGCTTCGTGAAGGCGGCGGTGACGGCCATCGAGCAGCGCGACCCGACCACGTCCGGCCATTCCTTCCGCGTGTCCTCACTGACGGTGGGGCTGGCGGAGACGGTGGACCGGTCGAGGACCGGGCCGTACGCCGAGGTGCAGTTCACGCGCGAGCAGATGAAGGAAGTGCGCTACGCGGCGCTGCTGCACGACTTCGGCAAGGTCGGCGTGCGCGAGCAGGTGCTGGTGAAGGCGCGGAAGCTCTACCCGATGCAGCTCGACCTGGTGCAGCAGCGGTTCGACTACATCCGCAAGGAGCTAGAGGCGCGCATTTCGCGGCAGAAACTCCAGTACCTGCTGGAAAAGAGCCGCGAAGAAGCGCTGGCGCAGGTGAGCCTGCTCGACGAGGAGCACAAGCGGCAGCTCGCGGAAATTGACGACTACATGCAGTTCGTCCTGCAGGTGAACGAGCCGACGGTGATGCCGGAGGGCAAGTTCGAAAAACTGCTGGATATCGCCAGCAGGAAGTTCGCGGACCCGCGCGGCATCGAGCACGATTTCCTGAACCCGGACGAGGTGCGGCTGCTCTCCATTCCCAAGGGCAGCCTCGACGAAGGCGAGCGGCAGGAGATCGAGTCGCACGTGATTCACACGTTCAACTTCCTGACGCAAATCCCGTGGACGAAAGAGATCAAAAACATCCCGCTGATCGCCCGCGCTCACCACGAAAAGCTGAACGGCCGCGGCTACCCCTACAAGCTGAAGGAGTCGGACATCCCGCTGCAGAGCAAGATGATGACCATCTGCGATATCTTCGACGCGCTTTCCGCCTCCGACCGGCCGTACAAGCGCGCCGTGCCGGTGGAGAAGGCGCTCGACATCCTGCGATTCTCCGTGAAAGACTCCGAGATCGATCCCATCCTGTTTGATCTGTTCCTAGAAGCGAAGATCTACGCGCTCACCGTCAAACGGTGAGGAAGCACAAGGAATCATCCGTTCTGAGGTGGAAGGCAATTGCGGCCATCGTGCTGGCGGCGGGCGGTTTCCGCGGCAACCCAGCAGGCGCCGCAGCGAGCTCCCAGCTATCCGCCGCCGCGGAAGGCCGTGCTTGACGTTGTGAATGCGCCGACGCAGGAGCAGCGCGCCGCTACTGAAAAATAATGCAGCGTAGTCTTTCGCGCCTGCCCAACATCTGGGGCGGGCACGAAGGCGCGCCGTGCCTAGACGAATGGAAAACCTCTTCATGCAAATGCCTGCCAATGCAGTTCGTGTCGCAATTGGTTTCGCACTGGGCGTTGCGCTGGCCACAGCGGGAACGCCGTCGCCCACGACGGGATCGACAGCGGCGGCAATTGTGCTGCCGCGGCTGGTGGTGGCCGGGCGTCCCGCAACGCTGGCTGTGCTCGATGAAGCCGGAGCACTGTTGCCGGGCGCGGAGGTGGAATTCCGCGGCGGCGCGAAAATGACGACGGATGCCACCGGCCGGGCGACGTTCACCGCCCCGACTCAGGTTGGGGTGCTGATTGCGCAGGCGGTCGGCACGGCGGCGAAAGCATCGGCCGCAGTCATCGTGCCGCCGGAGAATCCGCCTGATGGCATCCAAGTGACTGAGGTGCCGCAACTCGTTTCCCTGCATGAGCCGTTCTCCATCGCCGGCGCGGGCTTCCGGGGCGAGGCGGAGGGAACGCACGCGTGGTTGGGCGGGCAGCCGGCGCTGGTGCTGGCGGCGTCGCCAGTGGCGCTGGTGGTGCTGGCCGGGCCGCGGACGCCGCCGGGGGCCGCGCAGCTCGTGATTGAGGCGGATGGGCGCCGGCCCGGGCCGGTCCAGGTGACACTGGTGGCGCTGGAGATCTCTTCGGAGAAACAACAGCTCGCGCCGAAGGAAAAAGGAAAACTTACCGTGCTGGCGCGCGGGAGCGAACAGCGGCTCGAAGTCGAAGTGCGCAACCTGACGCCGGACGTGGTGAAGATGCCGGAGGGCGCCGACGTTCTGCGCGCCACGACGCGCGGCGGCGCGGAGAATACAGCTGAGGTTGAGCTCGAAGGGCGTCGCGCGGGCGATTTTTCCGTAAGCGTGCGGCTGATCCCCCCGGTGGCCGGCCTGCCGGACGTCGAAACGGCGCGGCAGAAGCTCATCGCCGCGCGGCGCATCGCGCCCCCGCACTGGAGCGGGCGGCTCGACGGGCTGATCGAGCGCATCGAGAAAAATCCGCAGGATGTCCTCCGGGTGCGCCGCGAGCTGGAAAAAATGCTCGCTGAAAATCCGGCGGGCGAATTCGGGCGGCTGCTCGAGGCCGCGTGGCTGATCTTGCTGAAGCGATAACCCAGCGTCCGCAAAGATGCCGGGCTAAAGCCCGGCGCTACATTCCGGAACAATTCGCGCGGTTATGCTAGAATTGCACCAGTAGTCCTCCGTTGCTCTACCCGGAAAGGAACACACGTGACAGGAACAGAGATTTTGTTGGTTGCGGCAGCGTTTGCCGCTGGGTTTGTGGCGGCGTGGTTGTGGGCCGCGCGGAAAACGGCCGAAGCGGAAGCGGCGCGGGCCAGCCAGCAGAGCGCCGCGGACGAGCTGCGCAAGCAGATTGAAACCTTGCGCTCGGATGCGGATGCCGCGCGCAAGCGCGCCGAAGAAGAGCAGCGCGGGCGGGTGGCGGCGGAGACGTCGCTGAAAGAAGCGGCGAAAAATCTGGAGGAGCAACGCAAGGCGATTGAGGAAGTCCGCGCGAAGATGGCGGAGACGTTTGAGGCGCTCAGCGCCACGGCACTGAAAAGCAGTTCGCAGGAATTCCTCAAGCTCGCGGGAATGACGTTTGAAAAGCTGAAAGCGGAGGCCAGCGGGGACCTTTCCAAAAAGGAGCAGGCTTTCCAGAACCTGGTGGAGCCCATCACGAAGACGCTGAGCGCGATGCAGCAGGAACTGGTGCGGGTGGACACGCAGGTGGAGGCGCTGGCGAAGTCGAGCCAGGAACTGCGCGCGGAAACGGGCAGCCTGGTGACGTCGCTGCGGCAGCCGCAAATCAAGGGCAAGTGGGGCGAGCTGACGCTGCGGCGGGCGGTGGAGCTGGCGGGGATGTCGCCGCACGTGGATTTCGTCGAGCAGCAGACGCTGGAAACCGAAGACGGCCGGCTGCGCCCGGACCTGATCGTGCACCTGCCCGGCGGCACGCAGATCGTGGTGGACGCCAAAGTGCCGTTGCACGCCTTTTTGGAAGCGGTGACGATCCGCACGCAGAGCGAATACCACGCGGCGATGGACAACCACGCGCGGCTGGTGCGGGCGCACATCGGCCAGCTCGCCAGCAAGGCCTACTGGAACCAGTTCGAGAGGGCGCCGAAATTCGTGGTGCTGTTCCTGCCGGGCGAATCGTTCTTCAGCGCGGCGCTGGAAAAAGACCACACGCTGATCGAAGATGCGATGGAGAAGAACGTGATCCTAGCGAGTCCAACGACGCTGATCGCGCTGCTGCGGTCGGTGGCGGCGGGCTGGCGCGCGGAACAACTGGCGGAAAACGCGGCGCAGATCAGCGAGCTCGGCAAGGAGCTGCACGACCGCATCCGGGTATTCGTGGAGCACTTGGGCAAGGTGGGCAGCGCGCTCGACGCGGCGAACAAGGCGTACAACAACGCGGTCGGGTCGCTCGAACAGCGCGTGCTGCCCGGGGCGCGGAAGTTCCGCGAGCTGGGCGTGCAAGCGACGGCGGAAATCGCCGACGTGGAGCCGACCGGCGTGGCGGTGCGGCAGTTGGCGGCGAGCAACGAAAACCTGTAAAGGTGAAATAAGAGAGATCCTTCGCTTCGCTCAGGATGACGAGCGTCGCGCGCGATAAAACAACGGCCTCCCCAAGAAGCGGGGAGGCCGTCTGGTTTTCAGTTGCAGCTTACCAGTTGATCTTGATAGCGAACTGGAACTGGCGCGGGTCGAGCGCGGCCGTGGGCTCGCCGGCGCGGCAGGTGGACGGGTCCAGCGGGTTGCACAGCGGGCTGACGTCGCCCACGTTAAATTTGTTGGTCAGGTTGAACATGTCGGTGATGAATTCCATATTCCACTTCTCACCAAAGTGGAACTTGCGCGCGATGCGCAGATCGGTGGTGAAGAACCGCGGCCGGAAGAACTTGTTTCGGCCGAGGTTGCCGGTGCAGCCGAAGAACGAGGGCACCGGCAGGCCGGCGAAGAGCGTGTTGGTCGGCGCGCCGTTGGGCGAGGCGGGATCAGCCGGGCAAACGGTCGGCGGCAGGAAGCTCCCCGACTGCACGAACGGCGAAAGGACGCCGCCGGTCTGCGCGAAGGAAGGCCGGTCCGTGTTGGAGCCGAAGTCGAGGTTGAAGTCCGAGCCGGTCAGCACGGAGAAGGGCCGGCCGGTGGCCCACTCGACGATGGGGGCCACGGTGAAGTCGGCGAAGAACTTGTGCCAGGCGCCGGGATCAGTGCGCTTCCAGGGGGTCTGGATGACGGCGCTGGTGACCCAGCGGTGGCGCTGGTCGAAAGTGGAGTTGCTGCGCTCGAGGTCGGGCCGGTTGTTGTTCTGCGGCGCGAGGAGCGTCTGCAGGTCGGTGGAGTCGTCAATCGAGTGCGACCACGTCCAGCTCGAAAGCACCTCGAAGTTTTTCGAGAAGCGCTTGGTGAAATTGATCGTCAGGCCATGATACACGGACCCGCCGGAGGATTCCTGCTGCATGACGTCGCTGAACGGCACCGGAACACCGGAGGTGCCGGTCGGGAAGCCCGCCAGGCCGGCGAGGAACACCTGGCTGCCGGGAGTGGTCGGCGTGCCGTAGCCGCCGGGCAGCAAGCCCGCAAACGACGGGTTCGGGCCGGTGGGGCGGAAGAAGTTGAAGAAGGCCGCGGTGCCGATGAACTGGCCGTTGAAGCCCGAGTTGGGTGCCGGGGAGGCCGGGCAGCCACCGAGCACGCCGAGCAGGCCGGGGGCGAGGACGGTAATACCGCAAGCACTGGCCGTGGGTAAAGTCGAGGCGCCGGGCACGGCGACCGAAGTCGGCCGGGAAGGCGTCAGGCCGCCGGCGATGGCGTTGCGGAAGTTGCGGATCAGGCGGCCGGCATTGGGCGGCGTGATGTTGCGCGGACGATTCAGCTTCACGCCGTGCGTGTAGGTGTAGGACGCGCTGATTTTGTAATCGTTCCACATCTTGCGCTCGACGGTGAAGTTGGCCTGCTGCGCGTAGCCATAGCGGAAGTCCTTATCCACGTGCAGCGTGAAGGGCAGCAGCGTGAGCGGGACGCCGGCGGTGATGTAGTTCTGGTTGACAAAGATGGAGTTGGCGAGCTTGGGATCAAAGCGCTGCTGCGCCGACAGATAGCCGAAGCTGGCGGGAGCGTTGAGCACGCCCTGGAAGATGGAGCCGGCGTTCAGCGCGCCGATGGGGTTCACCAGGACGGAAGTGCGGGTCGCGGAGCCGCCGGCGGAGAGTAACTGCGTGGAGCGCGCGCCGTCGGCAGTGGCGGAGTTGAAGGCCACGGCGAGCAGCGGGTGGTCGAAGAAGATGCCGTAGCCGGCGCGGACGACGGTGTTGCCGTTGCCCATCGGGTCCCACGCCAGTGCGAAGCGCGGCGACCAGTTGTTCTTGTCCCGCGGGATGCCGAGGAGGACGCCGAGGGCGTTCTCCGCCGCCCGGTTCATCGGGGTGGAGGAGGCGAAGACGGGAGTGAGCTCGACGTCGTAGCGCGCGCCGAAGTTCAGCGTCAGGCGCGGATGCACCTTCCAGCTATCCTGAATGAACCCGGCATAAGTCGTGTTGCTTAAGGGGAGGCGCGAGCTGCCGATGCCCTGGATGAAGACCTGCGGCGCGCCGAGGCCGTAGGCTTGCACAGCGGTGATGCCGGGCAGAGCTACGCCGCCGACCGAAGCGGGCAGGCCGAGCTCGGTGGCGGTGAGCCCGCCGAAGTTGAACAGGCCGCCGAAGTTCAGCTCGAAGATCTGGTCTTTCTTGGAACGGAGCTGGATCAGGTTGATGTCGCCGCCGAACTTGATGTTGTGGCGGCCCTTGGTCCAGGTCATGTTGTCGGTCCACTGCCAGCGGCGCTCGATGCGGTCCACGGTGGAGAAAGGCTCACGGCCGAAGAAAGCGAAGCCGGTGATGTTGACACCCACGTCGCTGCCACCGGGCAGGTCCGCAAAACCGTAGTGCAGGCCGCGGCGGGCAAACTGGGTGCGGAACTCGTTGAAGAAGGTCTGGGTGAAGGCGGTGACGTGCTGGCCGACGACGGCGAAGTCGCGGGTCTGGTTCAGCGAGGTGCGACTGCCGGCATTCTGCCCGAAGTTCTGGTTCTGGGCGTTCACCTGGATGCCGGTGACCTTCGAGGGCGTAACGTTCACGCGCACAAAGCTGTTGTTCTTGTCGTTCCACTGGTGGTCAAGGCGAGCCGACCAGAGGCTGGTGCCTTCCTTAATCGGGTAGTTCCCCATCAGGGCGCGCAGGTTCACGAAGGAAGCCGGCAGCGCGACCTGGTTGGCCGCCGTACACGGAACCGGTATCGGGCAGTCAATCAGCGCCGGGAAGCGCGCGCCGGGAGCGGCTGGGACGCCGAACCCAAGCGTGGAGAGAAGCCCGGGGTCCACGCGGTTCAGGGCCACACTCGAGGCGGAGCCGGCAGTCAGAAACACCCGCGCGGCCAGCGCCGCGCCGCCCGGAGCGGCGAGCACGGTCAGGTTGTTGACGAACGCGGCCTGCGCCGGCGTGAGCAGCATGGTTACACCGGGGATCACCGGCGTGGTGGCGGAGACGAGGCCGAAGTTGTTGGAGCCGATGTTGGTGAAGCCGCTCTCCTGCCGCCGCGTGGTCTCATACGAGAGGAAGTAGAAGGTCTTGTCCTTCTTAATGGGTCCGCCGATGGTGGCGCCGCCCTGAAAGCGCGTGTAGCCCTGCTTGACGGCAGTGACCGCGCCGGTGGTGGGGTTCACCTCCACGGAGAACGGGTTGCGCGCCTGGATGGTCTTATGGCGGAGGAAGCCAAAGACGTTGCCGTGGACTTCGTTGGAGCCGCCCTTGGTGACGATGTTGATGACGCCGCCGGTGGCGCGGCCGAATTCCGGCATGTAGTTGCTCATGATCACCTGGAATTCCTGCACCGCTTCCTGAGAAACGGTGGCGCGCACGCCGTTGACGGAGTTGTCGGTGGCGTCGGCGCCGTCCACGGAGACTTGATTCGAGCGGGCGCGGGCGCCGCCGAAGTTGATGCCGCTGGTGGGCGCGGCGCCGATGGAGGGCGCGCTGTCGCGGGCGGCCTGCGAGTTGGTCAGCGTGAAGTTGATGTAGTTGCGGCCGTTGATGGGCAGACTGGCGATGCGGCGGGAGTCCACCGTCTCCGCGACGGCGGTGCGCCGGACCTCGATCATCTCCGTCGTTTCCGTGACGGTGATTGTCTCCGCGCCGGTCTGAATCTTCATGTGCGCGTGGAACTCAGCCGCCTGGCCGATGGTGAGCACCAGCTCCGGGTTCACCAGCCTGGCGAAGCCGGAGGCTTCCACAGTGACCTGATAGCGCCCCGGCGGCAGTTGGACGAACAGCGCCCGCCCGGACTCATCACTCTCTCCGGTGCGGGTCGCCGAGGTGGCCACGTTCTTCACCGTGACCTTCGCACCCTTGATGGCCGCATCCGACGGGTCGAGCACGCGGACATCGAGGTCCACGGTGTTCACCTGGGCCAGCGCAGCCGAACCGATCAGCACAACCAGCGCAAACAAACACACCCACTCACGAAAGCGCATCGTTGTTCTCCTGTGGAATCGTATCGTGACGACACCCCGCGTCCCGGCGTGCCGGGACACTTCACAATGGCGTTGGAACCTTACCCGCCCCTGAGTAACTTACCGGGGACTTGTACCTTAGCAGCTTGGCCCATTTCAACAGGTATTTTCAGGGGAGGGCTTGTAGCGGCGGGTTTCGAGCTTTTTGCGTCCCGGCGAATTCTGCCAGGAAGCCCGCCGCCTGGGACTGCGTCCCGACAAGTCGGGACGCCTTGCCTCTGCGGTCGCGGAACCTGTCCCGAGCGCCGCCGCGGGACCTGTGGTTTCAAAACATCTGCGCCATCGGCGGAATCTGCGGACTCATCACGTTTTCGGCCCGAAGATGGACAGCCGGTGGCCGTCGGGATCGTTGAAATTGGCGGCCCACATCGGACCGGTGACGTTGCGCGGTTCGTGCGTGAATTGCACGCCGCGGCTCTTCAGCACCTCGTACGCGGCGGTGATGTCCTCGACGGAAAAAACAATCTCCGCGGCGCCGGGGCCCTGACCGGTGTGCTTGGCCAACGGCACGCTGAGCGCCAGCGTCACGCCGCCAGCGTTCAGGAACGCAAATTCATTGGGGATTTCCTGCGCCACCGTGAGGCCCAGCGTGTCGCGATAGAACGCCACCGACCTGGCCAGGTCCTGCACGCCAAGCATTAACACACCAATCTGCGAAAGCTTGAAATTCGTTGCGGTCATAGGGAGCAGCTCCTGAGCTGCGTGGGAATTGTACTCCCGGAGGGGAAGAACGGAAAGAATAGCCGGGCAAATAGCGCCGCCCTTCAGGGCGGCATGTGCGCAAGAAAAAACAATGCCGCGCTAAAGCGCGGCGCTACAAGAAAGAGCCTGCGAGTCCGGTGTGCGGACTCCGGTGGTCCGATGCAATTCATCGGACCAGAAACTGGAGATGCCGGCGCCACAGGAACGACTACGGGCGGGAGAGGTCCCTCGGCTACGCTCCCCTCGCGTCGCGCGGGGCAAGCGGGACAAGCCCGCCGGTTACCCTCGGGATAAACGGGAAAGGAAGCGGCGGAGTTTTTCGCGGTCGTCCTGCTTCATGTGCACGAACTCGACGCCGCCGCCCGCGGGTGTGATATTGCGCACCACGGCGGTGGACTGGAAGCTGCGCATCCCGGCCTTGATTTCGACCGTGAGTGCGTCGCCGATGTTCATCCTGCGGTTGGATTCGAGGAACGCGCCGCCGAGGCTGAGCGTCTGGACGCGGGCGTTGGCGCTGCCCGGGACGCTGGCGGCGACGATGCGCGCCGACAGCGGCTCATCGAGCGGAAAACGCAGGTAGCGGCGGGGCCGCGTGCCGGGCTGTCCGGCAAAGGCCTGGGAGACGCGCTCGGTGGCATCGTGTGCGGCGCGGACGCGCGCCGACGACGGGCGGTTCTCGATCAGGCCGAGCGCGTCCTCGGCGGCGGCGCGCAGCCCGGCGGGTTCGACATGCATCAGGCCGGTGCGGGCGCGAAGAATCTGGCGGAGCAGGTCTGCGGCGGCGGGCGCGCCCAGGCGGCCCAGCGCCTCGATCGCCTTGATGCGGACGAAGACGTCGCGGAAGCGCTCGTGCGTTCCCGCGGCGATTTCGAGCAGCAGCGGCAGCGCGGCCATCTCGTTGGCCAGGCCCATCTCGTCCACCATCATGGGCACGACGAGCGGATGGGCGTGCGGGAGCGCGTCGAGCAGCGCGAGCGGGAGGCCCGGCGGCTGAATGCGCGTGAGCTCGGAGACGGCCATGTCCTGCAAATTCCAGTCCCAGCTTGGCAGCGCGCGCGCGAGCACTTCCACAAGGCGCTCGGGGCGCGTGGCGGCCAGCAGTTTGACGGCGGCGGTGGCCCGCGGGCTGCGCGGGTCGAAGACCTGCGTGACCAGCGCGCCGATGGCCGGCTCGCCCATGCCGCGCAGCAGCCGCGCCATCGCCGGCAGCATCTCCACGCCGCCGGGCACGGAGAGCAGCCCGGTGAGATGCTCGAGCACGCGCGTGGGATCGCGGGCAAGGATGCGCGGCAGAGCAGCGTCGAGCGGACGGTTATCGAGCGCGACTTCCATCAGTCTGCGGAAGTTCGATTCCTGCAAAATGCTCTGCGCGAGGAACGCGAGATGCACATGCTCGGAGCCGGGCTCGGCGCGGGGCCCCTCGGCTGCGCTTCCCTCGCTTGCGCTCGGGACAAGCGGGACACGCGGGGCGGATTCGACGGCCAGCAGGATGCGCTCGAATTCGGCGAAGTCGGTTTTCTTGAGCGCGAGACGGACGAGATTGTTGGTGACCGAAGCCAGCACGGCGGAAATGTCGGGCGCAGCTTCCGCGACCAGTGCGCGGACCACGCTGCGGCTCAATTCCTCCGGCAGGAAGCCCGTCCAGAGGGCTTCGGCGAGGTGGCCGAATTCGGAAAGGCCGGCGGCCACGGCGCGCCGCGCGGCAAGGTCGCGCGAATCGAGGCAGCCGGCGTAATTCAAGAGGATGAGCCGCGCTTCTCGCTCGCCGCTGCCGCGCGCGAGGCTTTCCAGGTGCGCGCCCAGGGAATCCACCGGCACGCACCAGGCGTACGAGCCGCGGAGCACTTCGGATTTTTCCTTCGCGGGCAGCTCGTCCCAGAACATCTGGTACAGATGCTCGACGGCGGCCTCTTCGGTCCACTGCGCGATGGAAGGCGGCACGCGGAGCAGGCGGAACTCGGCAACGGCGGCGCCGGGCTGGTATTCGGCCATTGCCGCCACTTCGCGGGCGACGCGGTCGAACAGCCCGCGCAGCGCGGGCACGTCAATCTTCCCGGCGCGAAGCTGCTCGCCGGCGAGATGCAGCACCAGCCGTTCGGCCAGGCGCGAGAAGTATGGCTCGAGGTCTTCGGCGTCGCGCGGCACCTGGTTCTGCAGCGCCGCGACGAGAATCAGCACGGTACGCCGGCTGGCCTGCTCGAACGATTTCCGGAGCGCCTCGGCGGGCGTCATCAGATGCGGCGCTTCGCTGCGGTCCGGGGAAGGCGCCAGCGCGGGGCGGAGCACATTCTTGGCCACGTTGTTGAGCAGGCGCAGCACGCGGACCAGTTCGTCCGCGGAGCTTGCTTCCGGCGGGCCGGGCTCGTGCTCGTCATCCTTCCATCTCTTCAGGTCGAGCTGGAGCACGGCGGTGATCAGGCTGGCCAGCGCGGCGCCGGCCTTTTTCTCTTCGGGCAGGACGTTGATGCGGATGCCGGCGATGTGCTGCTGGTCGAAGAGGTGCGGCCATTCCGAGGACATCGTGGAATGGCCGTTGCCGTTGCGGGAGGCGCTGAGCAGCGCGGCGAGCGAATTCAGCTCGCCCAGATTCGTTTCGCGGTGGAAGACGAGCACGGAGACGCCGCGCTGCGCGAGGTCCTCCGCGAGCGACTTCATTTCGCCGCGGCTGTCGGCGAGCGGCTGGCCACGAAAGACGACGCGGCCGTGCTCGAAGCGGATGGCGAGCGGCGCGGCGTGGTCGAGCGCGGCGCGGAGAGTTTCTTCGGCGCCTTCGAGGCTTTCCACCAGGCGCGGATGATTCTTCTGGTAGAGCCGCGCGGAACGCAACAGCACGTGCAGCGAACGCACAAAGCGCCCGGCGGCTTGCGCCGCCGCGCGTTCGGAATGCGCCTGCCTGGATTCCACTCGCGCCACAGTATCCTCAGTTCCACTGGGGAACATTCCCCCGCCCCGGCAAGGGAAGCTCCCGGGCATAAAGCCCAGTCCGATGAGTGCACTTCTGCTGCCGGAGAGCGTGCTCCAGTGGAGGCCGTCTTTTCAAGGGAATGCGGCGGGAGGCGCGACCAATGGGTTACGGGCGGGTCGAGGTACGGGAGAAAATGTTACCAAGTGGAGAGGCGGCAGATTCGAATACATGATATAAGCAAGTTCACAGCCTGCTATGGCGACGCTTGTTACTCACTTCGTTGTTGGGTCGAGCACTGCGCTTCCGTTTTGCCGCAGTCGAATGATCACAGAGGCGGTTCGCCCATGGGCGTTCGTGGTTTCTGCTGGACTGCTCGCAGTTCTTCCCGACCTGGACACGGCGTACATGAGTTGGGTGCCGTACGAGGATTTCCTGGGACATCGCGGATTCTGGCATTCGCCATTTGTGCTCGCATTTCTTTCCATCGTTCTTGCTGCATTCATCGGCGGGTTGGTGCGGCAAGTCTCAGGACGCGTTGTGCTTTTGTTGGGCGCGACGTGGGCAGCGGCCAGCGTGTCGCACTCGCTGCTGGACGCGCTGACCGACGGTGGGCTGGGCGTGATGATGTTTTTTCCGTTCAGCCAAGAGAGGTTTTTCTTCGCGTGGCAGCCGATCCATGTGGCGCGGATCGGACTCGCAGGCGCGCTCGATTCGTTCGCAAGAGTGTTTCCGTCAGAATTGCCATTTTGCGTAGCGGCTGCGGCGATCGGCGGAGCGGGATACGTTGCGTATCGAAGGAAGAACGGATGAGGCTGAGAAACCGAAAAGATGCGAAGTGCGCCGCGTCGTGGCTCGGCAGCGCTGGTTTGCTGACGGTGCTGCTGGGATGCTTAATTGTTTTTATCGGATGTGCGATGACGCCCGAAAAGCCGCCGCTGACCGAGGCGCAGAAGAAAGCCTTCCTGGAAGCAAATGCAATCTTGACCGCTTGCACAGCCAGCGATATCGAGCAGGTGAAGGCGCTCCTCGCGAAAAACCCGGCGCTGGTCAACGCGCGGAACGACGTCGGAGAAACGCCGCTCTGGCGCGCGGTGGTCGCCGTTCACCCGAGCGAAGAGTTGGTGAAGCTGCTCTTGCAGCGTGGCGCAGTCGTGGACCCGGTTATGAGCACGGGTGAGACGCCGCTTCACGTTGCAGCCGGTAAGGGCCGGAAGGAGCTGGTCCTGATTCTGCTGGACCATGGAGCAAACATCAACGCGCGCTCGCGGGCCGGGTGGACGCCGCTCCACTTTGCGGCATGGACCAGCCGGAGCGAGATGGCCGACGTGCTGCTGGCGCACGGAGCGGAGATCGATGTGTTCGAGGCCGCGGCACTCGGAAAAACGAAGACACTTGAAGAATTCCTACGGCGTGACGCGAAGTCGGTCCAGGCAACGGACGAAAAGGGTCTGACGCCGCTGCACTGGGCGGTCCTCAAGTACCAGGCAGAAGCAGTACGCGTGCTGCTGGCGCACAAAGCGGACCCTTTTGCACCGGGCCGCACAGGCTTTTCGCCCTGTTCCGCCGCGCGCGAAAGCAAACACGCAAAAATCGTGGAGATGATGCGCTGCCCGTGAAAGTGAAAGGGCGACCTTCCGGTCGCCCCTACGCGTCCTGATGCTACGCGTCCTGCATACTTGGTCTCTGTTTTACTCCGGACGCACGATGTCGGAGAACTCCAGCTTGATGCCGGGCTTGCTGTGGACAACTTTGGCGCGGGAGTTATTGGCGTCGAGGACTTCGGTGACTTCGACGAGGCCGACCTGCGTTTTCGGATCGCCGGCCTTGAAGACGCTCAGTCGCATGCCCACCTTCACGCCGACGGCGGAGCCGAGGTTGATGGTGACGACGTCCTTCCCTTCCGCGGGCGGATCGGTGATGTAGCCTTCGATTTTGGGCGCTTCGGGCGCGGCCGCGGCGGCTTCGGCCTTCTTGGCGCCTTCGACCAGCGTGGTGAGGTCCTGGCGGATTTTGGCGATGTCCGTCTTCAGGGTGACGATGTCCTGCTGGTTTGTCAGGCGGAATGAGGTGAGCGAGCCGTCCAGGCTGCGCACGACGTTCTGCGCGTTGCGCACTTCGCTCGTCGTGTCTGCCTGCTGCTGCTTCAGCTTGCCGACCTCGACCTCAAGTGTGGCAAGTCTTTCGCCGAGCTCACCGAGTTTCTTGTTGAGCTCGGCAAACCGCTCTTCGAGGTACGCCTGGAGGACAGGGTCCTTGGGCCTTTTCTGCGCCCCCGCGACGGATGGCATGCACAGGGCAGCAACAACCAAGACCACAGCAAGAAGACGGCGCATGGTGAATCCTCCTCCCCGGCCGGGGGACTGGATCTCTTTGTATCTCAGAGGCTAATGCAAACGGGGGCGGCGCGCAATCGGAAGTGCTCGATCGGACGCGGCCAGAGCACTAGGGAGAAAGGGTCTTGTTGATCTGGAGGGTCTGTCCGGGCTGAACGGTGATGGTCTCGCGCACGGCGGGATAGGGGCGAAGAAAAATCGTGATGGCGTACTGTCCGGCAGGCAGCTCGATCCGGGCCGGAGTTTTCTGCCCGGTGTTGGCGCCGTCAATCAGGATGTCGGCGCCCGGCGGCACGGTGCGCACGTCCACAAAGCCGGGGCCGCGGCGCGCTTCGGGTAATTCCACCGGCATTTTCTTGAAGTCGTCCATTTCGAGGCGCACGCTGGTTTCGTAGGGCACGTAGCCCGGTTTCTGCACGGCGATCTTGTAGCTTCCTGCCGGGAGCGAAAGCGTGGCGGGAGTCTGCTGGCCCTGGCGCTTGCCGTTGACGATAATCTCCGCGCCGGCCGGGCGGCTGGTGACTTCCAGCCGCGCCATGGCTTGCTGCAGGGTGATCTGCACGGGCTTGATGCGCCCCTGGCCAACCTGCAGGATGCGGCGCTCGGTGCGGTAGCCTTCCTTTTTCACTTCGAGCGTGTAGCGGCCGGGCGCGAGGTCTTCAAAGCGCCACGGCGTGCGGCCTTCGTCGCCCCTGCCGTCGGGGCCGGTGAGGATGGCGGTGGCGCCGTTCACGTCGGTGAGGACTTCGACCTCGCCCTTGCCGGGAGCGGTCTTCGGCTTCACCTCGGGGCTGGTTTCGGGGAGCGTGTCGAAGGCGTACTCGACGGAAACGCCCGCGGGCACGGCCCAGCGCTGGGTGATCTGCTGGAGCCTTTTGCGCTCGCGCGGATTGGGCGAGCCGGTGAACCGGACGACGTTGTCGAGCACCTCCACTTTCACGTGGCCGCCGAGCCCGGCCCTGGCGAGTTGCCGCTCGATTTTGGTGACGAGGCCGGCGGGGATAGCCTTTGACGGCGCGGGGGGTCCCACTTTCGCGGGCGGCACGGCGGATTTCGGTTCCGCCTTCGGCTCTCCTTTCGTTTCCTTCGGATGCGTTTCCGCAGCCTTCCGTTCGGAAGACTTTGCCGGTAAAGGCGTCTCGATTGGTTTTTCGGACGGCGGCGCAGGCTCGCCGTGGGCCGTTTCCACCTGAGCCGGCCGCGAGCGAAAGACGACGTCACGCAGCGTAGGCCAGATGAGGTAGCCGCCCACGGCGAACAGAATGATCAGCACCACGACGAGTCCGGGGCGGCTGCGCGGCTCCGCGGGAGCCGCCTCGGATTTTTCGGGAGCGGCGGACGTGAGCGAAGGCAGCGACGAAGCCCCAGGCATCGGACGCGGTCCGCCGATCTGTGTCGAGGCACCGGACGGTGTGAACGCGGCATCCGGCGGCGGGGCGGGCGGCGGAGTCTTGAGAGCTGCGGGTGGCGCGGAAAGACTCGGTGCACCGGGGAGCGTGCCGGTCTTGCTGGGCACGGGTTCCGGCGGAGGCGGAGGAGCGGAAGGACTCGGGCGGCCGACCACCACGATGGTTGCGCCGTAGTCGGCGGGCCCGCCCTGCGGGGCGCCGCCGAGCGCGCGGTAGTTGAGCAGTTCCTGCATCAGCTCTTTGCAGCTCTGGTAGCGCGCGTCGGGTTCCTTGGCGAGCGACCGGGAGATCACCGCGCTCAAGCCGGGATGCACGGAGCTATCGAGCTCGCGCGGCGGGATGGGTTCCTCGTTGACGATTTTGTAGATGACGGTGGTGATGCTTTCGCCGGGGAACGGCTTCTCGCCGGTGACCAGCTCATAGAGGATGACACCGAGAGAGAAGACGTCGCTGCGGCCGTCAATGGGCTTGCCCTTGATCTGTTCGGGCGACATGTAGCTGGGGGTGCCGACGATGGTGCCGGATTGCGTGGTGCCGAGCTGAAGGATCTTGGCGGTGCCGAAGTCGGTGATTTTGACGGTGTCGTCGGCGGCGAGAACGATGTTGGCGGGCTTGACGTCGCGGTGGACGACGTTGCGCTGGTGGGCGAACTCGAGCGCGGAGCAGACCTGGCCCATGATGCGCATCACGCGCGGCAGCGGGAAGGGCTGCTTCTGGTCTATCAGCGCCTGCAGGCTACGTCCCTCGACGTACTCCATCGTGATGTAGTAAAGGCCCTCGTTTTCGCCGGCGTCGTAGATGATGACGATGTTGGGATGAACGAGCTGGCCGGCGGCGCGCGCCTCCGTCTGGAAGCGGGCGACCAGCTCGGGCCGCGCCATGCCCGAACCTTCCTCGGTGAGCTTCATGGTCTTCACCGCGACGGTGCGGCCAATCATCGGGTCAAAGGCCTTATAAACGACACCCATGGCGCCGCGACCCAACTCTTCCTGCAGTTCGTAGCGTCCGGCCTTCACAGCAGCCATGAGGAATCACCGTGACGGTAAATCGGGAGTCCGTGCCGCGCCGCGTGTTTCTCCGTGCAAAGGGGCACACTATCACCGCGCCAAGGCCACACGCCCGCCTGGGCCGCAGACACACGGTCCCGAAACCTTGTGCTGTGAATGAACATACCGCCGCAGTCAGGGCGCGTCAACGACTACGCAGCCGCGGGTTTCTGCAATGCAACAGTGATAATGAAGCGAGAGATGATGGCTATCCATAGGCGGCGGACAGGCTGAAAGCCTGTCCAACGTTAGTCAGTTTCGCCCTGGAGTTCGTTCTGGAGACCGCTGATAGCGACGAGTTCGTCGGGAGCAGGGGGCGGATAAAGGGCGGCGGGTTCCGGCGAAGGCCCGGGTTGCGGAAAGGCCACCAGCGTTTGCGGGGCGCGCCAGTTGTCCAGCATGGCAGTCTGCTGAACGCAGGAGACGGTGCACAGCGGCGAACAGGATTTTGCGGTGTTGAACTCGCGGCGCAGGTCCTGCTTGGTGTACTGCAAGACCGGAATGCCCGGATAGCCGCGCTGCTGCGAGCAGTAGTGCACCAGCCCGTCCTCGCAAATATAGAGGTAGCGCGAGCCGGCGCGGCAGCGCCATTCGTGGGAGAGGCCGTGGGCGATGCGGCGCTGGAACTGGTTGAACTGCGAATAGCAGCTCTTCTTCATCTGCCGGATTTCTTCGAAGATCTCCTGCTCGCGCGGGCCGATGGGCTTGAGCTGCCCCGAGCCGTTGTGGATGATGCCGACGGTGGAGGTGAAGTTCAGCTCATGAGCGCGGCGGGCGACCATCAGCGCGTCTTCGGGATTGTTCACGCCGCTGCCCAGCACCGAGTTGATGTTGACGTGAAACTCGGCGTGCTCGGCGAGGAGCTGGAGTTTCTGGTCGAGCACCTTGAGGCTTTTCTTGGAAATGTCGTCCGGCTGGGCGTTATCAATGCTGATTTGCAGATGGTCGAGGCGGGCGCGGTTGAGGCTTTCGATGCGCTCTTTGGTCAGCAGGTAGCCGTTGGTGATGATGCCGGCGATGATGCCGTGCGAGCGGATGCGCGCAATCACGCGCTCGAGTTCGGGATGCAGCAGCGGTTCGCCGCCGCTCAAGGTGATCAGCGTGGTGCCGAAGGAGGCCAAGCGGTCCACGCGGCGCATCAGGTCTTCGGCCGGGACAGGCTTCGAAAAATCGTCGAATTCGTTGCAGTAGGAGCAGGCCAGGTTGCAGCGGCGGATGGAAATCATGTGCACCTGGACGGGATGGTGGGTGGAGGCCAGCCCGCGGCCCACAAGCAGGTATTCGCGCGTCCGCCGGTGCAGGAAGATGAGCTTCCGGCGCAGTTTGGTTTTCCACGTCATCCGCTAAGTTCCCTCAGGCGCCCCAGCTACAACAGTCCCCCGACGGTGGGGCAAGGCCGGAACTCACGTATCTAAAGTCCGCTATGCTACATCAGCGGCCCCCAAAAGGGGCGGTTTTTCCATTGCATGGGCGCAACGAAGGGCCGAATGGGGGAATTCGTAAGGTGAGTAGCGGGGGCTTTACGCCCCCGCCGCTACATTAAGGCGGCGCCGTCATTGCGGCGGGATAAACCCGCCGCGACAAGGGGGCGGCGAGCCGTCGGGCAGGGCGCGAACGATGCCGAATCGGAAGTCGGAGGCGACAGACTTTCCGGCGGAGTCGATGAGCCGGGCGCGGAGAAGGTGATGGCATTGCGCGGCGCCCTCACCACCCAGAAAAACCGTTTGCCGGAAGGACCCGCCGGCTGCGGCGATCGGCTCGCCCTGCGGATACCAATTGTTGGTGAAGACTTCGACCTGAACGCGAGCGCCGGATGCGGCGCCGGTCACCTGTCCAGTGACGAGCATCTTGCCGCTTTCGGTGCGGACGAGTTCGCCGTTCGCAGGCGATTGGATTTCGATGCGCACCGCAGGCGCGGGCGGTTGGACCACGGGCGGGTTGGTGCGCTCGTAAATCTCGATGCGCTGACCGCGGACCGGGTCGGGCATGGACATGCGCAGGGCGTAGCGCTGCTTGAGCGTGGCGTGGGCGACCATCTGCAAGCGCCGCGCGTCTTCGCCGATGCCGCCGTCCAGAATGATGTAGTCGAAAAAGCCCTCGCGGATGGCCGCGGCGTACGCCGGGGCGTCCACGGTGTTGCCCCATTCGAAGGTGAACGGGTCGGCCATGCTGGCCTGCGGGACAAGCGGGTGGAAGTAGTGGCGGAAGACGGTGTCGTCCATCAAGAGCTTGCTTTCGGGAGTTAGGCGCCCTTCGAACCAGGCCAGTTCCGGCTCGACGTTGGGCCAGAAAACGTAGAGGTAGGGCTTCCAGAGGCCGCCGGCCCAGCCGAGCGTGGCGGAAAGCACGGTGACGCTGAGCACGGTGCCGAGGAGCGCGAGGTGGCTGCCCATCCAGCGGCGCACCGGAGAGAGCACGCCCTCCACTGCCAGCGGCGTGACAAACAGCAGCGCGTAGTTCACGTGCTTCCACCAGTTGTAGTCGGCGCGCGAGGTCCACTGAAAGAGCAGCGCCAGAAAGACGCCGAGCCAGAGCACTCCGGCCACGCGCGCGCGCGCCGGATCGCCGCTTGCCCTGCCTGTCCCGAGCGAAGCCGTGGGAAGCGAAGCCGAAGGGCGGCGCCAGGCAAACAGTGACATCAGCAGCAGCGCCCAGAAGTCCAGCCGCTGCGTGACGTAAATTTCCCGGGCGGCGCCGGCGGAGACGCGCAACGACTCGTAGCCGCGGCCGTACTGCACCAGGAAATAGAGGTCCACCATGTAATACGCGCCGTAGAAGGCGCACAGCGCCACCAACGGAAAAATGAAAAAGCGCAGCGGCTTGCGTCCTTCGCGGAAGCTGATGAGCGCGAGAAACGGAAAATAGAGCGCGACGATGTATTTGCACAGGAACGCGGCGAAGAAGCAGAGCGCCGCGCCGAACCACGCGCGGTCTTCGCGCTCCTGCCAGGCGCGCACAAACAGCCACAGGCCCATCGCAAAAAAGAAAAGCGCGCTTGAGTCGCGCGTGGCGATGCGGAAGGCATAGACGGCAGGCGCGAGAAACGTGAAGACCGCCGCGGCGGCGAGTCCTACTTCGGCGGAGAAAAGGCGGCGACCAATGCCGTACACGGCGAGCACGGTGAACACGCCAAGCAGCGCGGAGAGAGCGCGCACGGCGGGGATGCCGCCGACGCGCTCGGCGGCGTAGGCCGCCACCGGCCAGAGGTACCAGCCAAAACTCCACTGCATGGGATTTTCCAGCGGCTTTTCGAACGTGTCGTGCAGAAACATGTCGCCATAGACGACGTAAATCGTCTCGTCCATGTAGGCGGTGGAGTAGCGCAGGTTGGAGGCGCGGAGATTCCACGCCGCAAGAAGAATGATGAGGAGGATCAGGCGGCGGGCCCAGCGGACGGCGTCGCTTTCAGCAGGAGGAGCAGAGCGCAGAGAGGAATTGGCAGCGTTAGCGGACGTGACGCCCGCGCCTGCGCCGCTCGATGGATCGAAGGCCATCGCTCCTGTCTTATGTAGCACAGGCACGCATTCCTTTGTGCTCAAAAGGTGGGAGGAAGTCCCTCAGGCGCACGGCCCCGCCGCGGGCCGGTTCGCTTCCTGGCGGCACAGAAGCATTGTCTTGCGGCACAGACGCACAGGCAGGAGTGCCTGTGCCACCTACGGACACGCCGGCGGAGTGCCGTCGGGATTCGCGCGGGCGACTCCATAGCTGGAAGCGCTGGCTACTTGCTTGCCTGTCTCGTCAAAGAGCCGGACGCGCACAAAGTGATTGCATGGGCCTCCCAAATAGATGGTCTGCGTAAAGGCGCCGTCAGTGGCATTCGGAAAGATTTTGTCTCCCTGCGGATACCACTTGTTTGTATATATATCGGTCCGAACGTACCATCCGGACCTTGAACCAAAGACAACACCTTTCAGTGTCGCCTCGATTCCCTTCGTCCGCACTGCCGCACCAGTTGCCGGCTCGCGAATTTCTACTCGCGGAAGAGCTGTATCTGCAGTTGTCCGCTCGTAGATTTGATATTCGTCGCCATCCTGCAGATCCGCTATCTGCTTTCGCAAGGCGTAGCGTTGTTCAACCATCGGAAGGATAGCCTCGCGCATACGCTGTGATTTTGGGTCTCTCCCGCCACCGAGAATCACATACGTGAACAAACGTTCGCGCACCGCTTCTGCACACGCCGCGATGCCTGACTGGTCGCCGAACTGAAAACCCTCCGGGTCGATCAGGTGAGTGGGCTGGATGGTGGGAGTGACGTAATGCCGCAGGTCCTTGTTTTCGGCGAGAATCCAAGTCTCCTGATTTAACTGGCCGTGGAAAAACTCCATAATCGGTTGCAGCCGAGGGGGCCTGGATCGTTCATAAGCTTCAATTTTCCCGGTCATCTGGCGAATAGGTTGCTCCAAGCGCAAAACGTACCGTTCGGAAAGTGCGGGCCGAATTGCGTCACGCATAGCGCGCGATTTCGGAGAAGCCCACCCGTCAAGAATTACATAGTCGAAAAGACCGTCCCGGACAGCTGCGGCATAGGCCGGCCCCCCTGTCGATCCGGCGTAATCAAGATAGTACGGATATGTTGTACGGCTGGGCTTCGGGCTGCCATCGATATAGAACTGAAAGACGAGATCGTCTGCGAGCAATTTCGTTTCTGGTTTGAGGCGCCCATCAAGGAATCTGAGAATCGGGGTGACATTCGGCCAAAACTCGAATTTGTCCAATTGCCAGGAATGGCCAATAAAACCGAGCGCCCCTGACAACGCCCCCGCGAGGATGATCGCAATCGCGGGGTAGATTTTCTGGGGAAGCTTGCGAAGTATGCGGATCAAACCAGCCATCGCCAAGGGTGTGACAAACAGCAGTGAATAGTTGATGTGTTTCCAAATATTGTAGTCTGCTCGCGACCAGGCTTGGAACGCCAGCATCAGCGTTGCGCCCAGCCAGAGAAGAGGTGCAAGCCACTTCCTGGCGTCGTTCCTCCGCGGCCAGGCGAGGAGCGATATTGTGGCAAGAATCCAAAACTCAATCCGATTGACGACGTAGATGCCCCACAATTGTTCATTGGGGGCGGTGAGCTCTTTATGTCCCTGACCAAAGCGAATTAGAGCGGCCATATTGCCCGCAAAAAAGTACAAGAAGATCGCGCAGTAGGCCGCGAGTGGCACTGAAAAGGTCCAAAATGGCCTGCGCCCTTTGCGGAACGCAAGTAAAACCAAGAAAGGGAAATAGAGCGCAACGAAATATTTCGAGAGGAACGATAAGAAGAGGCAGATTCCGGACAAAAACCAATACCACCCCTTGTTCTCCTGCCAGGCACAAACATAGAGCCACAGGCCGAAAACCAGAAAGCATAGTGCGCTGGAGTCGTACGTGCCCATGCGCGAAGTGTAAACGGCCGGAGCAAGAAGCGCGAAAACTGCTGCGGAAGCCAACCCAACATCTTCAGAAAAAAGCCTTCGACCAAAACCATAGACACCCAAGACCACCAACACACCCAGAATCCCCGTCAATGCGCGAACGCCGGAAAGTCCCCCTAGATGGTCCGCAACTCCGGCCATGACGGGCCAGAGATACCATCCAAACATATAATTGAGCGGCGTACTGTGAGGCACTTGAAAGGGATGGGCCAGCACCATCCGCCCCACCATGATGAAACTGCCCTCGTCAACGAACGCCGTGATGTAGTCTCTGTCGTGTACTCTGAGATATCCCGCCACAAGCAGGATCAAAAGCAACGCAACACGGCGAAGCCAAATGCGCTGTTCATGGGCCATCGCTACGCCTCGATTTGAAGGCGGGGTTGCCGACGGGTGATTCTTCAAAAATAGTGACGCCATGAAATCCTGACGATATGCTGACGGAAAGCGTTAAAGGTGTCCTGAAAACTGTACCCAAAGCGAATGTCATTGCTGTCGTTGATGTGCCAGACCAGATTGGTCGTTAGGTTGTAGGCCAACCTGCCATCCCAGGAGGAAAAAGGATTGGACTTGACGTGTTGGACGCCCATATTGGCATAGGAATCCCAGTTCACTTTGCTGCCAAACTTGTGCGAAATAGAAACCCAGCCATAGTTCAAAAGGAAATGTTGGGGACTGAAATACTGCGCTGAACGCCTCGGCGGCCCGAAACCAGGCTCGTTAAATGCGTCAAACTCGAAGTTGAGAGAAAGAACCCCGTAGCCTGCACGAACATAGGGCTGATAGCCGCGCAGAGTTTTCCCAAAAGAAGCATCCAAGTCCCAACGGCGATTCGAATCAAGGCCGCGCCCGGTATAGAGTCCGTCGGAATAACCGAGGGAGAGATCGTATCGGCGCCTGGCATTCGTGTAGATGCCCCGGAGCGAGGCCATGTTTGAATGGACCTGACCACGGAAGGCACCGGCAGATTGAACTCCTAAGATTGAAGGAAGTGAATCTTCAACGGCCTGCCGATGAAAAGCAGCTTCAACAGAGAACGATGGGTTTATTCGATATCGCAGCTCGAAAGCTGCGGTGATCTGATCTTGAACGCCGGGATATATCTCCCGGCCAATCTCTGCCCGTGTCGTGAGGTTCTCCGAAAACTGAGAGTCGACGGCAATTGCGTAATAATTCGAACTGAAATTGCGCTGCTTTGCCTGGTATAGAGTGGGACGGTAGCTAAACGTGATCCTGTGAGATGACCCGACAGGCGTCGAGATGGACGCTTCCATCCGGTGCCAGCCAAGGCCTCTTTTCCTTGGATGGCGAAGCATGTAGCCGACTTCCATGTAGGTGCCGAGACCACGATTGACGTCCCGACGCAACTCGTCGAAGTACGGCCCGCTCATTCCGTGGACCTGTCCGAGAGTAGTCTGCGCTTCCGCGTATCGCCGCAGCCCGTAGTTCGCACGGGCGAATTCAACAAGAGTCGTCGGGTCATCTGGCCAGCGTTTGCGCGCACGGTTCAGCAATTCCATTGCTCCGGAATAGTCCCCTGACCAATTCAACATTTCGGCTTTGCCGCGCAGCGCGGGCACATCATCCGGGTCTTCCATCAGAACTTCGTCGTACAATTCCCGGGCTCTCTGCGGCTTTCCGCTGTACGCATAGATTTGCGCAAGCACACCCTTTGCTCGCAGGTTGTGAGGATTTTGCGCCAGTGCATCCTCGAGATACCGGACGGCTTCCTGCCTTGTCCCTGGGTTCCACGAAAGCACGAGAGCATAAGGAACAAGCAACATTTCGTTCTTCGGGTGAAGCTGCAGACCGCGTTCATACAATTGTAAGGCTTCTGGGCGAGTCGCTTCTTTCCAGCTAAGAATTTCGGCGAGTCTTGCCACAGCTTCGACGTGGTTCGGATCGCGCGCCAAAGCCGCCCGATATCCTGAAATCGCAGCCTCCTGGTTGCTGCTCGACTGTTCGATTTCTCCAAGCACGACCAGGTCTTCGGCCGTTGTCGCTGGCTGATTCAGGAGTGGCGAAAGAATTGTCATGGCTTCCTCTCGCCTCCCCTGGGAAGCAAGCAACCGGGCGAGCAGCCGCCGCGATGGGGCGTGGTCTGGGTTAGACCGAATGTTCGCTTGCAGTATCTCAATCGCTTTCGCGGACTGGTTGCTCCAACTCAGAACCTCTGCGTAGCCCGCGCGGAAGTCAGGATTTGCAGGGGCGAGTTCAGTCGCGCGCGCAAGCAGCACAAGCGCGGACGCCCGCTCTGCCGACCCTTGCCAACTGGTGAAACGGCCGAGTTGATAGATAGCAACTGCATTGTTGGGTTCAATTGCGACGAGGCGCTTCAATTGCGGCACGGCCTCACGCCATCGGCCTAAAGGTTCAAGGCAGATAGCCAGTGATAGGAGGGCTTCGGGATTGTCCGGCTGCGTTTCCAGCATCTGACGCCAGTGCATGGCGGCGGTGGCGTAGAGACCGGCGGCCTGTTCGGCGCGCGCGCGTTCGGCGGGCGTCTGCTGGGCGAGCGCCGGCAGCGCGAGGAAAACAAGCATGGCCAGCCCGTTCGCCAGGCTCAGGGCGAGCAGGGCCATTGCGCGGATTCGCATGGCGGGCCTCCTCATGCGTTGGGCTCCTGGGTCTGCGTCAGCTTGGTGAGGCGCAGGATGTTGTTGTGGCGCGGGGCGACCTCCCAGAAAAGATACTTGGAGATTTGGTCCTGGTCCACCGCGTCGATTTTATCGAAGCGGATGCCGTTGGCGACGAGCTTCTTTTTCTGAAACTCGACCTCCTGGTTGCGCATGACGACGGCGCGGGCCTTGATGGGTTTGCCCATGACGACCATATCGGCCTCGAGCTTCGTGCCCGGCGGAATGGCGTAGTCGCAGGTGACGCTGAAGCCGAAGCGGTTCAAGTTGCGGGCAAAGAGCTTGTCCGTCTTCGCGCCGCCCTTGAAGTCAAAACTGAGAGTGACGGGAACGTCGAGCTGGCTGGGGAAGCGGTAGCTCATGCGCAGCTCCTTGCGGGTGAGCGCGCGCCAGGCCACCGAAGCGGTGGTGATGAGGAAGAAGCTGGCCCAGAAGAGGTTGACCACCAGGGCCCAGAAGTCGAAGTCGGACCGCGCGGTGAGCAGCCGCTGCCAGCCGATGAAAATCGCCAGCACCGAGCCGACAATGATGGCCACCTGCGGCCAGATCTCGGTCCAGACGGGCGCGCCGTGGCGGGCCTTGGGCGTGACCTTGAAGTCGCGCTTGCGGCGGAAGAACCCGCCCAGCGACTTCATCATGACGTGCATCTTGAGCAGGTTGAATTCCTCGCTGAAAAGGAAGTCGCGCAGGCCGCCCTGCAAGGACGCCGACGCCAGGCTGTTCAGCAGAAAGTAGAAGCCGAAGTAGTAGAGGTATTCGATGGGCTCGGCGACGAGCGGGAAGATGCCGGTGAGCAGCGCGAAGATGGGCGTCAGCACGTAGATCATGCGCTGGTAGCCGGTCCAGAAGAAGTAGAAGCCGCAGAAATAAGCGAGGCGCTGGCCGAGCGTGAGCCCCCTGCCGAAGACCGGATTTTCGAGCCGCAGCACCTGCATCGCGCCGACGCCCCAGCGCTGCCACTGCGTGGCAAAGGAGGAGAAGGTCTGCGGGGCCAGGCCGCGGGCCAGCGTGCGGTTGAAATAGACAACTTCGTAGCCGCGCTTCTGGAGGCGCAGGCCGGTGTGGACATCCTCGGTGATGGTCTCGGTGGCAAAGCCGCCGATCTCCTCGAGCGCCTTGCGGCGGAGCATGGCCGGGCTGCCGCAGTAATAGACGGCGTTGTAGCCGGCGCGGCCGGGCTGGATGACGCCGAAGAACAGTTCCTGCTGCTGCCAGGCAAACTTGGTGCGCCAGTCGGTGAGGTGCTGGAAGGAATCGAGGTTGTAGAAGTCCTGCGTGGCCTGAACGATGGCCACGTTCGCACTGGCGAAGAAGCCGATCATGGAGTCAATCAGCTCGGGCGAGGGCACGTGGTCAGCGTCCAGGGTGACGATGAATTCGCCGTCGGTGTGCTTGAGCGCATTGTTCAGGTTGCCGGCTTTGGCGTTGGTGCGCTCGGTGCGGGCGATGTAGCCGCAGTCGAATTCCCTGGCCAGCTCGCGGACTTCGGGGCGGTTGCCGTCGTCGAGGAGGTGAGTTTTGTGCGGGTACCTTATGCTCACGGCGCAGACGACGGTCTCGCGGAGCAGTTCGACCGGCTCGTTAAAGGTGGTGATGAAGACGTCCACACTCTTGCCTTCGAGCGGGGGCAGTTCGGCGTAGTGTCGCGTCCGCCAGATGATGAAATAAAAGAGCACAACCTCGAAGAAGTTGACGATCTCGGCGACCAAGAAGAGATAGAAGAACCACAGCGCGGCATAGTTCTGAGTCTCGGTGGCGCGCCAGTAGAAATAGCGGATGGAAAAGAAGATGGCGATGATGATCACAACGCGCAGCAGGGCCAGTCGCACACCCCACCAGGAGCTGTCCCGGCGAGGGAGCGAGGGGTCGAAGGGCTTGGGTGGCCCGTTGCGGGTTTTGCCGTTGTCAGTGGACATGCGACTGGCGCTTCTGTCGCCAGAGACGGCCAGGCAACGCTGGAAGCGTTCCGAGCGCGAGCATACGCGAAGGGGAATCCCGGCGGCACAGCATCGCGACAGAAAAAGTCACGCGAGCCATCTCCAGGAGCGAACTGCTCTTCATACCGACCGCACACAGCGGGCCGGCGGGCAGACACCCCTCGCGCCGGGGCGCAGGCTAACCCAAACCCTACAATCTCACAGGCTTGCGCGCAATGGGAATGTAGCCAAAGTACCAATATCTGGGGAGCAAAGTACTAGAACTGCTTTGATGGGAATGGGTTAGGGGCCGTCCGGAGAATGGCCTCGAGGCTCCAATGATCGCCCGGCCGAGCCGGAACTCCCCGCTGCAACAATGAGTTGCCGGAGAGACGAGACAACCGCAAGCCGCAGAAACCCCTTGTGAGCGGCGGCGCGGTCCAGAAGCGCGAGCTTCGAGGCGGTCCACTCCTTCGGCGAGGTTTTCCCTTCTGAAAGAAAGGTCAGCGCTTCTTGGCCGGCCGCACCGAGCTCGGCGAGATCGGCGGCCAAGCCCTCGGCGTCGCGGAGCAAAGGCGCGCGCTCGGCCATGGCGGCCAGGGAGCGGCCCAGCTCGACCCATGCGCGAAACTCGCGGGCCAGCGCTTCGCCGCTGGCCGGATCGCGCGGTGCGGTGCGGAGGAACGCGGCGACCAGGGCAGCGAGTTCGCGGCGCGCCGGGGCATCCGGGCAGGCGATATCGCCGAGCGAGGTGAGCGGCGTAAGTTGCGTGGCGCGGCGGGCCCTCATGCGCTGGCCCAGGCTCAGCGGCTCGACCAGCCGGAGGAGCGCGCGGAGCGGCTCGATGTCCTCAGTGCCCGCGAGGCGGCGGAGCATGGTGTCCGGGCCGGAAAGATGAGTGAGGCCGAGTTCCTCGAGCTGGAGACTCACAACGTCGAGTCGGCGGTGCATGTCGTCCACATCGGCGACCTCGCGCATTGACCAGAGGCGTTCGGCGATGGCGGCGGTGCGAGGCCAGATGCGCGAGTCAATGTTCTCCGGCGTGATCAGCTCGCCCCACATGCAAACCTCGCCGCCAAGAATGCGTCCCGCCTGGGCGGCGTCGAGGCCGTTCGCGGCCGGGAGCGGGTCCACGGCGTAGTGGAAGGCGGAGGTTTCCATCGCGTCGAGGTAGTAGCCGGCGGAGAGAATGCCGTTGAAGCCTTGCCTGGCGCCTTCGCTCAGCGACTTCTGCCCGCGCCACGATTGCACCACCGTGTTTTTCGGCAGGTCGGCGTGCAGAATTTCGTCCCAGCCGACCATGCGCTTGCCGTGCTTGCTGAGAATGCGCGAAAGACGCTGATTGAAATAAGCCTGGAGCGCGGCGTTGTCCTTCAGGCCGCGGCGCTTCTTGAAGGCCGCGATGGCCCGGCTGGCGTTCCACTGCTTGTTGTTCACTTCGTCGCCGCCGATGTGCCAGTAGGCGTCCGGGAACAGCGCGGCCATTTCGCCGATGAAGCCGTCGAGGAAGCGATAGACCTCCTCGCGCGTGGGATTGAATGTGCCGTCGAAGATGCCGAACTCGCGAACGATGGCGTAGGGGCCGCCCGCGCTGGCGTAGCGCGGATAGCCGACGAACCAAGTGGTGGCGTGTCCGGGCACGTCGAACTCCGGCACGACGCGGATGCCGCGGTCGCGGGCGTAGGCGACGACCTCGCGAATCTGCGCTTGCGTGTAGTAGAGGCCGTCGGAGCCGAGCTCGTGGAGCTTCGGATAGCGGCGGCTCTCGACGCGGAACCCCTGGTCTTCGCTGAGGTGCCAGTGAAAGACGTTGAGTTTCACCGCGGCCAGAGCGTCGAGGTTGCGCTTGATCACCTCGACGGGCTGCCAGTGGCGGCAAACGTCAATGAGCAGGCCGCGCCAAGGAAAGCGAGGCTTGTCGGTGATTTCGGCAAGAGGGAGGAAGGAGCCGGCAGCATCGCGCGCGACGAGTTGGAGAAAAGTTTCCAAACCGCGGAGCGCGCCGACGACCGTGGGCGCTTTGAGCGTTGCTTGCTGCGCGGTGACGTTCAGCGAGTAGGACTCGTCCTCGGCGATGGATTGCACGGCTTCGCCGGGCCCGGCGACTTCGATGGCCAGTTTCGCCGTCGCTGCGTCCTTCTTGATTTCATGCGAAAACTCGATGCCGGTTCGCGCCTGGAGGCGGCGCAGGGCGCGCTCGATGCCGCGGAGCAGGCGGGCGTCACGGTGCCTGGTGACGGCGACAGCGAACGATTTGTCGAGCGGCAGGCGGCCGGCCTCGATGCGCACCGACGCGGGCACGGGCATCAGATGGTGCTGCGGCGCCGCATCGGCGCTCTGCCGGGCGTGCGCGGAAGGCCCCGCTAGCATCAACAGCACAGCGACCGTGCAGTAGGTCCTCATGTCAACTATTCCCCGGTACCGGGAAAACGTACCTTGAACGATCAGATTTCGCACGGGCGGACGCAAATGATCACTCTCCGGCCGCTGGCAAGCGACACTTCCGGTTCTTCCGCTTCAATGACGTTCATTTCAAGCGCGCGCGTGCCACCGGGCGGCCGATCGAGCTGCGCCTGCGTTTCGCGACCGGCGAGAAAGAAGCCGGGATCCAGAACCAGTCGGTGGCATCCGTTGAACCATGTGGGGAAGTGCGATCGGGCGCCGACCGAACCGGGCGGATTCTACCACCGGAACGCGAAAGCAGTTTCCATTTCCTTGAGCGAAATCAGGAAGCGTAGAGACCCCTTCCCAAGGCTGCTATAGTACCGGCCGGCGTGCTGTGATGAAGCGTTCGCCTCGGCGGAGGATTGCATGGCAACTGCAACGGCATCTGCGGCGTCCGAGCCAGCCGGTTCGCCGCCCACAGAGAAGTCACACCGGCTTGTTTCGCTCGACGCGTTCCGCGGGCTGACCATCGCGGGAATGATCCTGGTGAACAATCCGGGGACGTGGGGAGCCATCTATGCGCCGCTGCGGCACGCGCCGTGGCACGGGTGGACGCCAACGGACCTGATCTTTCCATTCTTCCTGTTCATCGCCGGCGTCTCGATGGCGTTTTCGTTTGCTGCGCGCATGGAACGCGGCGCCACCCGTGCGACGCTTGTCAGACACCTGCTGCGCCGCAGTGCCATCATTTTCGCCCTGGGGATATTCCTGAACGCATTTCCGGAGTTTCAGTTCGCGACACTGCGCTATCCGGGGGTTTTGCAGCGGATTGCGGTGTGCTACCTGTCCGCTTCGCTGATCAGCCTGTATTGCGGACGCCGTGCGCGGATTGGCATTGTCGCGGCGCTGCTGTTCGGGTACTGGGCGCTGATGACGTTCGTGCCGGTACCGGGTTACGGCGCGGGGCGGCTGGACCCGGAAGGAAATCTCGCGGCGTATGTGGACCGCGCGCTGTTGCCGGGAAAGCTGTGGCAGACCACATGGGACCCGGAAGGATTGCTCAGCACGATTCCAGCAATTGCCACGGCGCTGCTCGGCGTGTTCCTCGGTGAATGGCTGCTGGCGCCACGCGCGCCGCAGCGCACCGCCGGCGGAATGCTGGCGCTCGGAGCGGCAGGCCTGGTGCTGGGAGAAATCTGGGGACTTGTGTTTCCGATCAATAAAAACCTCTGGACCGGTTCCTACGTGATCTTCACCGCGGGATTCGCGCTCGTGGCGCTGGGGATCTGCTACTGGTTGGTGGACGTGAAAGGCTACCGCCGCTGGGCCACGCCGTTCGTTGTGTACGGCGTCAACCCGATCGCGGCGTACTTTCTCTCCAGCCTCGTCGCGGACGTCCTTGTGTCCTGGAAGATGGCGCTGGTGGGCGGGCAAGCAGTCTCGTTGAAGCGGCACATCTTCCAGAGTTGCTTCGCGCCGCTGGCGAGCCCCGTCAACGCATCGCTACTCTACGCGCTCAGCTACGTGGCGTTCTGGCTTGCGCTGATGTGGCTTCTCTATCGCCGGCGGATCTTTGTGAAGATCTGATGCGCACCACGCCAATGCCGGAGAGGCGCACGTGTGCTAATGTAAAGTCTGGCAGCGACGCGAGCGTGGGCCTGTAGCTCAGATGGATAGAGCAACGGTTTCCTAAACCGTGTGTCGGGAGTTCGACTCTCCCCAGGCCCACCATGTTTTCAACAAGATGCAAACGAAACTGCGACCCGTCGAAAGTCACTGTGGGGACTTTTGTGGGGACCCCTGGAGCTTTTCATAGGCAGCGATCACTTCCAGCGCGTTGTAGTGCTCTAGCTTTTCTACGGCGAGCTTCTTGTGCTCCGAGGTCCGCTGCACCCACTCTCGTCTGCCCATGCTGCCTCTTTTGATCCCGAAGGTTCGGGACGGAGGCCCCGCAACATACCCGTCTAAGCTCTCCACTTTCACAGGGGAGAAGTACACGCCCGACACCTTTCGACGATAGCGGCTCAGGTCAGGCCCAACCACCAGCCAGTCAACGCAGCGGGGAAAGCTTTCGCCCGAGGGTCAATGTTGGAAGGTGATTCGCCAGCAAAGCCGGAAATTGCGGTTCTTTGCAGAGTGCCCGGGGCGAGAGTTCCCGCGCTGGTGCGATGCCTGCCTGTGCTATATCCTCGGAGTGCCATGAGCCCAGTTGCGTACAGCAGATCACCGACCACAGGCCTGCTGCTGGGACTGATCATCAGCCTCGCCGCCGTGGTCGCGTACTCGTGGTACATCACGGTGCAGATCTCCGGGCTACGGCGGTTGCAGAGCGATCTGGTCGAGCGGAACCGTAAAGATTCCCTCCAATTGCTGCGCATCCAGAACGACCTGAATTCCCTCGGGCTCGCGATGCGCGATATGGTCGACGCGGACGAGCCGTATCCGCTGACTGCCTGGTCGGCGCAATTCCAGCGAATCCGAGCGGACCTGTAGAACGCGCTACGGCTGGAAGAACAGGTCGCGCTGGCCCGCCGAACTCCCGAGCAAAGGCAGGTTCTCGGCAATTCGCTGGCGCAGTTGTGGGATGCGACGGAGCGGATGTTTGCGCTCGCGCAGGACGGCAAAGAAAAGGAGGCGCGCGCGCAAATCCGGCTGTCGTTGCAGGCGCGGCAGGCGGCGCTAAGCACTGTGGTCGCCCGGCTGCTGGTGGAGAACAACGAAAGCGAAGAGCAGGCGGCGCAGCGCGTCGGGCAAATCTACGACCGGGTCCAGCGACAAGCGTACTGGTTTCTGGCCGCGACGCTGACCGCGATCGTGCTTACGAGCCTGTACTTAATCCGCTCAAATCGCCAACTGTTTGCCCATCTCGCCGCGCTGTCCGAGCAGCGAAGCGAGTTGGCCCAGAAGCTGATCGCGACGCAGGAGTCCACGCTGCGCCACATCTCCCGGGAACTGCACGACGAATTTGGTCAAATCCTGACGGCGATCGGCTCGTTGCTGGGCCGGGCGGGGAGCCATGCACCGGAGGAATCTCCGCTTCGTTCCGAACTGCGCGAGGTTTCTGAGATGGCGCAATCGACCCTGGACAACATCCGCAGCCTTTCTCAGGCGCTGCATCCGGTGATCCTCGAAGAGGCCGGGCTGGAAAGCACCCTCGATTGGTACTTGCCCACGGTGGAAAGGCAAACGGGCATCGTTATCAGCTATGAAAAATCGGGGACCGCCTTCCCCGTGGACGGCGGCACCAGCATTCATGTCTATCGCGTGCTCCAAGAGGCTCTGAACAACGCGACGCGGCACTCGGGAGCCCGCGAGGCATGCGTTCGGCTCCGGTTCCTGGCTGACGCCATCGAACTGGAAGTGGAGGACCACGGCAAAGGCTTTGGAGCGCCGGTGAGACGACCCGGAATCGGGCTCGTCGCTATGCGCGAACGCGCCGAGTTGCTGGGTGGGACCATTGAACTGCTGAAACCTCCGCAAGGCGGAACTCTGGTTCGCCTGAGAGTGCCAATGGAGAAACCGGATTCCCATGCCGGATAGAATCACCGTCGTGCTGGTGGACGACCACCGTCTGGTGCGTCGCGGCTTCCGCCGAATCCTGGAAGATGATCCGGAGATCGCGGTCGTCGGCGAAGCGAGCGACGCCGAGGAGGCAATCCGGCTGGCCCGAGAGCTGCGGCCGCGCGTCATCGTCATGGACTGCGCACTGCCGGGCATGAACGGATTATTGGCCACGCGGCGCATTCTCGAAATCTCTCCCGACGCGGCTGTGCTGATGTTGAGCATGCATTCCGAATCTACGCTGGTGCGGCAAGCGCTCGAGGCCGGCGCCCGAGGGTACCTATTGAAGAATGCGGTGGACGTGGAGTTGGTCACGGCGATCAAGCGAGTGGCGGCCGGGGGGACGGTGCTCGATCCGCAGGTGTCCCTTCCGCCGGCGCTGAAGGGCGAGCGGGATTGTGGCCTCACTGCGCGGGAGCTCGGGATCCTGCAGCTCATTGTGGACGGAAAATCGAACAAAGAGATTGCCGCGCAGCTCCGCCTCAGCGTCAACACAGTGGCCGTACATCGCGCCAATATCATGGATGCGCTCGGGATCCACAAAACCGCCGAACTTGTCGTTTACGCCATCCGCAAAGGACTGGTGAATCTCCCGTGAACCGCAGGGATTTCCTGTCCGGTCTGTTGCATGCCGGGATTACGGCAGCCGCATTTCCGCAGGTGTACCTCGCAGCGCCGCAATCCAATCTAGGTTTCCAGCTTGTGGATGTAACCTCCCACGCGGGCGTTCAGTTTCAGCACAACAGTGGCGCGTATGGCGGCAAGCTCCTTCCCGAAACGCTGGGTTCCGGCTGCGCGTTTCTCGACTATGACCGCGACGGGTGGCAGGACATCCTGCTCATCAACGGAACGGACTGGCCCGGACACAAGCGAAGGCGATCCACTCTTCGCCTCTACCGGAACAACCGGAATGGCACCTTTTCCGACGTCACCCAAAGGGCCGGCCTGGGTGTGGAGATGTATGGAATGGGTGTCGCCGTCGGCGACTATAATAATGACGGCTTTCCGGACATCCTGGTCACCTGCGTCGGGCAGAACCGCCTCTTTCGGAATGCCGGAAACGGCACGTTTGTTGATGTGACGCGTCCCAGTGGCTTGGCCGGCCGGCAGAGCTTCAGCACGTCAGCACTCTGGCTCGACTTTGATCGCGATGGCCTTCTTGATTTGTTCGTCTGCAACTACGTCAGGTGGTCGCCCGAGCATGACGTGTTCTGCAGCCTGGACGGAAAGCACAAGTCCTACTGCACGCCCGAGGCCTATCGGGGCGAGACCTGCTGGCTGTTCCGCAATCGCGGTGACGGGACGTTTGAAGACATCACGGCCACGAGTGGGATCTTCGACAGTAGTTCGAAGTCGCTGGGCGTGGCGGTGCTTGACTACGATCAGGACGGTTGGCCTGATTTGCTGGTGGCCAACGACACGCAACCGAACAAGCTGTACCGAAACGCGCGTAACGGCACATTCAAAGAGGTCGCGGTGGAGGCCGGGCTCGCGTTCAGCACCGAGGGCAAGGCACGAGCCGGCATGGGAGTGGACGTGGCGGACTTCGACAACTCGGGCAGGCCGGGCGTGGCGATTACGAACTTCGACAACGAGATGATCGGACTGTATCGCAACACCGGTCCGGCGATCTATGAGGATGTGGCGACGCAGGCGGGAATCGGGCCTGCGTCGAGAAATACTCTCGGATTCGGCTGTGTGTTCCTCGATGTCGATCTCGATGGCGCACTGGATCTGGCGGTAGCGAACGGGCATATTGATGAGACGGTGCGAAACATCCGGGGCAACGTGGGTTACGCCCAGCCGCCGCAGCTCTTTCTCAACCGGGGAGACGGAACCTTCCGCGACGTCGCCCACGAGGCAGGCGGAGGATTCGAACAACCCAGGGTCGCACGGGGTCTGGCCTATGCCGACTTTGACCGCGACGGCGATCACGACATTCTGATGACCACGAATAACGGACCTGCCTTCCTCTTCCGGAACGATCAGCGATCGGGCAACCGGAGCATCCGGTTTCGCCTGGTGGGCACGAAATCGAACCGGGACGCCATTGGCGCTACGGTGCGCATCTTCCATGACGGCTCAAGCCAGTCGCGGATGGTCAAGGGCGGATCGAGCTATCTCTCCCAATCCGAGCTGCCAGTTACATTTGGGCTCGGAAAGCGCGACAGGGTCGATCGCCTGCTCATTACATGGCCCAGCGGAAGGATCGAGGAATACAAGAACCTTGCGGCGGGCAGGGCCTATGAGTGCGTAGAGTCCAAGGGAATCACGCCGCTTACAGGCTTCTAGACCCCGCAAACTACAGTAACACAATACCCTTACCCGTCCGGACAGCCTCTTTTCTCCGAACCTCGAAGCAAGGGTTTTAGCCCGAAGCATCAACCCAAGGTAGGCGCCAATCATGCGCCTCTAGTAGTTTTCTAGTATTGATTCCTGGGGACGTTCGCTCTAGATTGCCGGCATTCCTAGATAAGCAGCCAGCGGGCGGTGCTTCGGCTAGGGCACGGTGGTCCGAGCGCCGAGGCGCCGGGTTCACGTCAGGAAACGGATCCTTTCGGGAGGGTGGGGGTATGCAGAGGTTTTTGTTTGTGTGTCTTCTGGGATTCGCGCTGCCGGCATTTGGTCAAAGTCACTACGCCGTACTGAGCGGCAGCGTCACTGACCCCCAACACCTGCCCGTTGCAGGGGCTACGCTTCAGTTGCAGGCGACGAGTACAGGCGCAGTCCGCCAGCTCACCGCCAACGACCGGGGCCTTTTCGAAGCTGCGGGCCTTCAGCCGGACGCTTACGAACTAAAAGCGCAGGCGCCCGGATTTGCGTCCGCAAGCGTGCTGCTGCGGCTGGAGGTCGGCCAGCAACTCACCGTTGAGGTGAGTCTGAAGGTCAGCACGCACAGCGAGTCCGTGGCAGTGGAGGCGCCCGTCGAAGTGTTGCGGACAAACGACGCCAGCGTCGGAGAAGTCGTTGAGTCCCAGTCCATCCGCGAACTTCCACTGAACGGGCGCATGCTGATTGACCTGGTGCTCACTGTGCCCGGGGCGCACCTGGGCCACGGCGCGCAAAGCGGTGGCACGAATCCACTTTACTGGCGGCCAGGACAGCGCTCCGCCGTCAGCATTGGCGGCAACCGTCCAAATGCGAACTTCTATCTCCTCGATGGCACAACCAACACGGATCCGACATTCAACACCATCAACCTCAGTCCGTCCCCCGACGCCGTGCAGGAATTCAAGGTGCAGACCGGAAGCTATTCCGCAGAGATGGGCGGGGCTGGCGGGGGCCAGGTGAACATCGTCACCCGCTCCGGCACGAACGTGTTGCACGGAACCGTGTATGATTTCCTGCGCAACGACAAGCTGGATGCGCGCAGCTTCAACGAAATGAGCTCGTCGCATCATCTGGTGCAAAACAATTTCGGCGTCTCGCTGGGCGGACCGCTGGTGCGCAACAAGACCTTCTTCTTCGTCAACTACGAAGGCCTGCGGCACACCCAATCCATGACGATGGTGCAGACCGTTCCCACCAGCCTCGAAGTCAACGGCGACTTCAGCCAGAGCGGGACAACCATTTACAACCCCTTCAGCGCCCATTCCAATCCGAACTTCAATCCGGCATTGCCGGTGAGCCCGAGCAATCCGCAAGTTCTGCGTGACGCCTTCCCCGGCAACGTGATTCCGCCAAACCTGCTGAACTCCGCAACGGTCCTTTTCCTGCAAAAGTACGTGCCCCGCCCCAACGTGGCCACAGGGATGATGGGCTGCGGGATGTCGATGATGGGAGCGCCCACCGTGGTAGGCGCCAGCGTCGACTGTAACAATTATCTCGACGTGCGCAACGCGCGGCACGTGACGGATCAGGGAACGATCCGCATGGATCACATGTTTGCGAGCGGCGACAGCCTCTCCGCGCGCTATTCGCTCAGCAGCGAAAACGGATTCACTCCACAAAACCTGCCCGGCTTCGGCGCCAGGCACGACAATTTCTCCCAGCACGCCAGCATTGCCTGGAACCACATGCTCAGCCCGCAAATGGTGAACATTGCAGCGATCACGTTCTCGCGGCTGGCCATGCACCGGTCGTCGGAAAACAGCGAGAGCAACGACATCGTCACGGAGCTCGGCATTCAGGGAGTGGGCTTCGGCGGAAAGGGCGCCTTTGGGGCGCCGTGGTTCACCGTGCAGGGCTTTTCCGGCATGGGCGACACGTTCGCCGCCACACCCATGAAAGCCTGGGACACCATCATCGAACTCCGCGACCACCTGAGCTGGCAAAAAGGCCGCCACAGCCTGAAATTCGGCGGAGGCTTCCGGCGCCTGATCTGGCCCATGTGGGGATTCTTCCAGAACCGCGGCTTCTACCAATTCACCAGCGGATTCACCACGCAGACGGCGACCAACGACGGCACGGGCTCCGCTCTGGCCAGCTACTTGCTGGGTTTGCCTGCGGTCAAGCAGCGCCAGGCCGGCATCCCGCAGATGCAGCTCCGCCAGTGGTACGCGGACGCGTTTGTGCAGGATAGCTTTCAGCTCACGCGGACGACAACCGTCAGCCTGGGATTGCGCTACGAGTACATGAGTCCGCTCCACGACCTCAACTACACGAACACCAACCTCACCTTCCAGAACGGGACCCCGTTCGTATTCGTCGGTGGCCAACTTAACTATCCCGTTGGCCTGATGTATCCGAACAAACTCAATTTCGCCCCGCGCCTGGGAATTGCGCAGCACATTCCGCGGTTCGGCATCGTGGTTCACGCGGCGTACGGCATCTTCTACACGCCGGTGAATATGAACACGTGGTGCAACCAGCGCCACAACGTGCCCTACGTCTTTCCGGAGACACGGCAGAGCGATAACTTCATCCCCTCCCTTTTCGACCTTAATTTCGTACCGCCCGTTCTGGGCACAACCACGGTGAGCTTCGCCGCGTTTGATCCGCACGCTCCCGCGGAGTACATCCAGCAGTGGAGCCTTTCCCTGGAGAAAAGCCTGGGCCAGGACACGACCCTGGAACTCGGCTACCTGGGATCGCGCGGCTTCCACTTGCAGCGTTCGCACCTCATCAACAATGCCACTCCGGCCGCGGGGCCGATCCAGCCGCGGCGCCCCTTCCGGAAAATCAGCTTCCTGCAAGGAAGCGTGTTGCCTTCCAACGTCACTGTAGCCAGCACCACGTTCCCGGTGAGCGCCATCAATCTGCTGGAGAATACCGCTCGGAGCTGGTACGACGCGGCCTACGTCAACGTGCGTCGCCGGTACTCCCACGGGCTGAGCCTTCTGGCCAACTACACCTTCGCCAAGAGCCTAAGCGATGCGCCGGACTTCCGTGCCCCCATGTTCGAGTCGGCCATCCCACAAGACAACAACAATCTCCGCGCCGAGAAGGGCCCGGCGTGCGACATCCGCCACCGCTTGGCCCTGAGCGCCGTCTACGATCTGCCGGCAATTGCAAAATGGAGCTTTGTTCAGATGCTCACGCGCAACTGGCATCTTTCCACTGTGTATCAGGTGCAGACCGGGTTCCCCTTGACCATCTCTGTTTTCGGCGACACGGCAAACGCCGGTACTCTTCTGGGTGAAAACCCCGTCCGCGCCAACGCCACCGGACAGCCCGTTTTCGGCCCGGGCACGCACACAGCGGACCGCTGGTTCAATCCGGCGGCATTCGCTGTGCCGGCCGCGTTCACCTTCGGCACGGTGGGACGGAATTCCGTCTATGGGCCGGGAATGCAAACCCTGGACTTGGCCCTGGCCCGTGAGTTTGTCGTGAGCGAAAAGACGAAGTTCCAGCTTCGCGCCGAATTGTTCAACGCGCTGAACCACACGAACCTCGGGACGCCCAATCGCTTCGTGAACACGCCGCAGTTCGGCACCATTACGGAAGCCGCCACCCCGGGGCGCGAAATCCAACTCAGCGCGCGTGTTTCGTTCTAGCGCCGCGCACCCCTCCGGCGTCGGAGGCAACGCAGCAGGTGTGAGGAAGGGCGTCCCGCGCCTTGCTCCGGTCCGCTCCCCAATTCGCAGCTCCGCAAGCCGGAAGGTCTAAGCCGTGTAATCGAAAAGTCAAAGTGTTTGGGCTAACTACGACTGCAGACGAAATTGTGGCTGCGGAAGCATTCTGAGGCCGTGCAAATATAATCAGGAATTTTCAACTCGCTGCAAATAAGGTTATTGATTTCCTGAACCGCGTGTTCCCTCGCTTCGCTCGGGACAAGCGGGAGTTTCCCGCGGCTCCGCTCCCCTCTGCTTCTTTCGGGGCAAGCGGGACAGGCGACTCTCCCCGGGCCCACCAGAGTTCCGCTCCCAGTGATATACTCCGCCGCATGTTGGCGCGAAAAGTGATCTCCACGAAAATCTTGTCCGGCGTGCTGGCCCTGACGGCTCTGGCTGCGTTTCCCGCGTCGAGCGGCCCGGAGCGCGCGCCGCGATTCCGCGCGAAGACGCTCGATGGCGAAACCTTCACCAACGATTCCGTCAAAGGGAAAGTCGTCCTGCTGCAATTCTGGACCACCTGGTGCAAGTACTGCCGCCGCGAACAGCCCCTGGTGGACGACATCCATCGTGAATTCGCCGCCAAGGGCCTGGTGCTGCTGGCCGTGAACGTGGGCGAATCCAAGAAAAAGGTCAAAAAGTATCTCGAGGAGAATCCGCGGTCGGTCCGCATCGTCCTCACCGAGGACACGAATCTCGCCGCCATGTACGCGGCAACTGCGTTTCCACTTTACGTCGCGATTGATCGCGAGGGCAACATCGCCGGAATACAACCCGGGGCTGGCGGGGAACGTGGGCTGCGCAATCTGTTGAGCCGCGCCGGACTCGAATCGGAAGAGAAACCCTGAGCGCAAGCTGTTCCGCCGCCCAATCAACGCCCACGATCTCCCGAAACAAAAAAGAGCCCGTCCCGATTGCTCGGGACGGGCTCTCACTTCAAACTGCTCAGCAGACTAGAGGGGGCTGACGTTCGACGCCTGCAGGCCCTTGGGGCCCTTGGTGACTTCGAACTCAACCGCCTGGCCTTCGTTCAGCGACTTGTACCCTTCCGCGTTGATGGCGGAAAAGTGGACGAAAACGTCCTCGCCGGACTGGCGCTGGATGAACCCGAAACCCTTGCTGGCGTTGAACCACTTCACTGTACCTTGTTCTCTCACTGTGTTTCCTCTTCTTTGTTTGAGCTATTTGTGCTTCTCGACCCCTCAGTCGCAAAACAAAAGGGCTGCAAGTGTTACTTGCAGCCCCTCTAAGCAAATCTAAAGGTGTTACAAGAGCAACAAACGCAACGGCAGGGTAACACAACCAGCCCCAGGAACCTAATTAATTCTTTCTATTTTTTCGAGAAGAGATCGGGCAGGAAAACAGGGCACTTACGAGCATTTTCGCGGTGAGTGAAGAGGAGCTACCCGCCCAGGCGCTTCAAACGGAGGTTTTTCGAATGGGCCGGGCACGGGCAGGTTGGGTGTATGCTCCGGAGGGTGCTTCGGCCGCTGGCCCTGAATTTGACCGGCAAGATCAAGCGGCGGGCGGTGCGGCAATGCGCGGCCGTGCCGGACGGGAGGAAATCAATGATGCGGACGCGAAGAATTCTCCGGGCGATGACGGCGGTGGTGGCGCTCTTGTCGAGCGGAGCGGCCGCGGCGCAGGAAACGCGCACGCTCTACCGCGCAACACTGGTGCAGGCCGCGCCCGGGCGGTTGCTCGATCTGATTGCGCTCTGCAAGTCGAAAGAGAAATCAGACGTCAAAGCCGGTGACGAACCCTCGCTCATGATTCGTCACAGCCAGGGCGACAAATGGGACCTGCTGCTGCTCGCGCCGATGGGAAGCTACGCGGAATACTACACGCCGAACCGCATTGCTCTGCGCGAAGACTCCTACCGCGGCGCCCGCACTCTCTCCGCGGCCGCGAACCCGTTGATCGCCTGGCAGGAAGACGTCTTTGTGTACGGCCCGCCGCTCGACGAGCTGAAGACCGCATTCGTCAAGGGCGCGTTCTATCACGTGGAAATGATGCAGGCGCTGCCCGGGCGGCTCTCCAGCCTCCGCAAAGAGCGAGAGATGGAAAACGAATACTCGAAGAAGCTTGACCGTCCGCAAAATTTCATTTTTGTGCGCGACCAGGGCGCGGCGTGGGACCTCTTCACCATCGGCGTCTATCGCGACCTGAAGCACTACGCCGAAAGCGCGGACATCCCCGTCAAGTTGCAAGAGGAGGCAGCAAAGTTAGCAGGCTTCGAGTCGGCCAGCGCCATCGGGCCGTACCTGCGGACGCTGATCCGCACGCACCACGACACGCTGGGCGTCGCGGTGAAGTAGACCACGCGGACGCAGCAGCGGGCAGTATCGTAAAGGAACCTGGTGTCCGCGTGCCATTGGCGCGACTGGTCGCCCAAGCCAATGCGATTGCAACAACATCTCCCTAATATTACCGAGTAGTAAGTACGGCGGCACGTTTTCCCGGTGTCCACTTGACAACAGCACAATTCGTGCTAGTCTTGCAAAATAGGATACATACATTTCATCTGCCTTGCGCGCGATGCAAGCAGGCACGTTGGTTTCCCTTCCGTCGGGTCCTGAATTGAGTTGCGCCCAGTTTTGCGCGGAGCGCTTGACCGTTTCCGTTTGACTCCAGACGCGCCCGGCATGGGCCAACTCGAGGTTCACGACTTTACCCGCGGGTGTCGCAACGCCGTCCGAAGAACACGCGGGCAGGGCGGTTGAGGCAATGGGCACGCCATCGGAAATTCGCTTCCTCGCCTCGCTGAGGAGATTCAGCCTGATCTCCAGTATTGTGGTATGCGCCTCGGGGCTGGGTGTGCTGGGCGGGTGGATTTTCGACGTCCAGGCCCTGAAGAGCGTGTTTCCGGGCCTGGCGACAATGAAGGTCAACACGGCGATTTGCTTCGTGTTGAGCGGGGTGTCGCTCTGGCTACTGCAGGACGGCAGAACGCGGCAGCGGCGTGTGGCACAGGTCTTCGCGGGAATCATCCTGCTTGTGGGCGCCGTCACACTCGCCGAGTATCTGACCGGCGGAGATTTGGGAATTGACCAGCTTCTGTTCCGCGACACATCCGCCCTCTCCGATTCCTCAATCCCCGGACGGATGTCGCCGCAAACGGCGCTCAGCTTCCTGCTGCTGGGCGGCGCCCTGGCGCTGCTGGATGCGGAAACCCGCCGGGGCCGCCGCCCGGCGCAATTCCTGGCGCTGGCCGCCGCCGCCTTCGCCTTCACCGTTCTGACCGGATACACCTACAAGGTGGTTTCCTTCTACCGCATCGCCCCGTTCACCGAAATGGCCATCCACACGGCGGTACTGCTTTGCGCATTGTCCGCCGGCATTCTGCTGGCGCGGCCCGAGTTCGGCGTGATGAAGCTGGTGACTGGCGAGACGCCCGGAGGGCTGACCGTGCGGCGACTGTTACCAGCGGCGATCCTGGTGCCCCTGGCGCTGGGCTGGGTGCGGATGGAGGGACAGAGAGCCGGGCTGTACGGCACGGAATTCGGACTGGCGCTCTTTGCGGCGTCAAATGCCGCTATATTTGCCGCGCTCACGTACTGGAGCGCACTGGCAGTTGACCGAACTGACCTCGAACGCCGGCAGGCGGAAGGGAAATTCCGCGACATCGTCGAAGCAGCTCCCGACGCCATCGTCGGCGTGGACGCGGGGGGCCGGATCATGCTGGTGAATCATCAGGCGGAAGCAGTATTCGGCTACTCGAGGGAGGAATTGCTGGGCGAAGCGATCGAGATACTGTTGCCGGAGCAGCACCGGGGCGCGCACGTCGGACACCGCACGGGCTATGTGCAAGCACCCACTACCCGGCCGATGGGAACCGGGATTAGCCTCGTCGCCCGGCGAAAAGACGGAAGCACTTTTCCAGTGGATATCAACCTCAGCCCCACGCAGACAAAAGAGGGACTGATGATCACCAGCATCGTCCGGGACGTTTCCGAACGAAAACGGACGGAACAAGCGCTGAAGGATAGCGAAGCGCTGTTTCGCGGACTTCTGGAATCGGCTGCCGATGCGGTCGTAATCGTTGACAGAAGCGGATCGATCACGTTCGTGAACCCCAAGACCGAGGAGATCTTCGGTTACACGCGAGAAGAACTACTGGGCCAGTCCATCGACGTCCTGGTCCCCGAACGTTTCCGGGAGCGGCACAATCGAGAGCATACAGCGTACATCTCCGCACCCCAGCCCCGCCCGATGTGCACCGCGCTGTCCCTGTGCGGGCGGCGGAAAGACGGCAGCGAATTTCCGGCGGACATCAGCCTGGGTCCCCTGGAAATCGGCGATGATTTTGTTGTGCTGAGCATCGTGCGCGACGTCACCGAACGGAAAAAGGCGGAGGAGGAAATCCGCAAGCAGAACGAAGAGCTGGAGCTTCGCGTGTTGCAGCGCACGGCGCAACTCGAAGCCGCCAATAAGGAATTGGAATCCTTTGCCTATTCGGTGTCGCACGATCTGCGCGCGCCGCTGCGCCATATTGACGGCTACATCGAGCTGATTTTCCGGAAGGCATCCGACAAGCTGGAGGAGAAACCCCGGCGCCACCTGCAGATCGTCATGGACTCGGCGCGGAAGATGGGAAATCTGATTGACGATTTGCTAGCGTTTTCGCGGATGGGGCGCGCCGAGATGCTGCGGAGCCGCGTGGAGATGAAACGGCTGGTGGACCAAGTGGTCCGGGAAACGAAACCGGACACGGCGGGCCGGGAGATCCACTGGCAAATCGCAGACCTGCCGGAAGTGGAAGGCGACCCGGTGATGTTGCGGCTGGTGCTGGTGAACCTGATATCGAACGCGGTGAAGTTCACCCGGACGCGGGAAGAGGCGCGGATCGAGGTGGGCTGCCGGAGCGGAGACGGCTCGGAGACCGTGTTCTTTGTCCGGGACAACGGAGTGGGATTTGACATGCAGTATGCCGGAAGCCTGTTCGGGATTTTCCAGCGGTTACACCGGGAGGACGAGTTCGAGGGCACCGGGATCGGCCTGGCCAGCGTGCGGCGCATCATTCACCGCCAGGGGGGCCGGACGTGGGCGGAGGCGGTCCCGCAAGGAGGGGCCACATTCTACTTTTCCCTGCCCAAATCGTAGCGATGCGAGGTGCGAAGATGGAATTGAAGCGCGTTCTGCTGGTGGAAGACGACCCCAGGGACATCGAGCTGACTCTGGAAGCACTGGCCGGGCACAACCTGGCCAACGAGGTGGTGGTGGTGCGGGACGGCGCGGAGGCCCTGGATTATCTCTATCGCCGGGGCGCCTACGCTTTGCGGGAAGAAGGAAATCCGGCCGTCGTCCTGCTGGACCTGAAGATGCCGCGGGTGAGCTGGATCCAGGTGTTGAAGGAGTTGAAAGCCAACGAGAATCTGAAGACGACGCCGGTGGTGGTGCTGACGTCTTCCCGGGAGGGCAAGGATCTGGAGGAATGCTATCAGCTCGGGGTCAACGCGTACGTGGTGAAACCCGTGCAGTTCCACGAGTTCGTGGAATCGGTGAAAAGCGTCGGCGTGTTCTGGGTGCTGACCAACGAACCGCCCTCGCAAAGCCGGAGAAAGATTTAAGTTTGGACGGTTTTTGCCGATAAGAACCTGGGGGACTCCCGAATGAATGATCCGCTCCGCATCCTTCATCTGGAAGACAACCAGAACGACGCCGAACTGGTGCATTCCCTGCTGGAAGCGGGAGGCCTGCAGTGCCGGGTGCATTTGGCCGTGAGCAAGGCGGAGTTCGCCGCGGCGCTCGAGCACGGCGAGTATGATCTGATCCTTTCCGACTATACGCTCCCCTCCTTCAACGGCATGGCCGCACTCTCGCTGGCCCGGGCGAAGCGCCCCGATGTCCCATTCATTTTCGTCTCCGGAACGCTCGGAGAAGAAGCAGCCGTGCAAAGCCTGCTGGAAGGGGCCACGGACTACGTGTTGAAGCACCGGCTCACGCGGCTGGTGCCGGCGGTGCAGCGGGCCCTGCACGAAGCGGAAGAGCGGAAGGAGCGGCAGCGGGCGGAGGAGGCGCTGCGCGAGAGCGAAGAACGATACCGCTCGCTGGTGATCGCCACCTCGCAAATCATTTGGACCACAAACCCCGAGGGGGAAATGCTTGAGCCGTTCCGGAGCTGGCAGGAATTCACGGGCCAGAGCGCGGAAGAGGCGCGGGGCCACGGATGGCTCGACGCGATCCATCCCGACGACCGGGAGCGCGTGTTGAAAACATGCGAGGAGGCGGAACGGACGGGCGTTCCTATTCAATCGGAGTATCAGTTACGGCGCCATGACGGCGTGTACCGCCACTTATCGTGCCGCGCCGTGCCGGTGCGGACAAAGGGCGGCAGCATCCGGGAGTGGGTGGGCGCGTGCTCGGATGTGACCGAACGAATCACCCTCGAAGCGCAATTGCGCCAGTCCCAGAAGATGGACGCCATCGGGCAGCTCGCCGGCGGCGTGGCCCATGACTTCAACAATCTCCTGGGGGTGATCCTCGGACGCACCGAGCTGGCCTTGCAGAACCTGGCCGCGGACAGCCCGATGCGCGGCGAACTGGAGGAAGTTTTTCTGGCCGGGGAGCGCGCCGCCGCGCTCACGGGGCAATTGCTGGCGTTCAGCCGCCGGCAGGCGATCCAGCCCACGATCCTGAATCTGAATACCGTGGTCGGCGATGTGGATAAGATGCTCCGCCGGCTGATCGGCGAAGACATTGGGCTGGTCACTGTACTTGCGCCCGCGCTGTGGAAGATCAAGGCGGACCGGGGACAAATCGAGCAGGTGGTGATGAACCTGGCGGTGAATGCGCGGGATGCGATGCCGGGCGGCGGAAAACTGACCATCGAGACCCGCAACGCGGAGCTGGACAGCCAGTACGTGAACGCGCACGCCGCCGTCCCGCCGGGACAGTATGTGTTACTGGCCGTGACCGATACCGGAACGGGCATGGATGATGCCACCAAGGCGAGTATCTTCGAACCCTTCTTCACCACCAAAGAAAAGGGGCGCGGCGCGGGCCTGGGACTCGCGACGGTTTACGGCATCGTCAAACAGAGCGGCGGACACATCTGGGTCTATAGCGAGCCGGGCCAGGGAACCACGTTCAAGATTTACTTCCCCCGCGCCGAAGATGCGCTGGCAGCGCCCGCTCCTGCGCGCGCTGCCGTGAGCGCGCCGCGCGGGACGGAAACGATCCTGGTGGCGGAAGACGAAGAGGCGATACGAACGCTGACCTGCGAATTCCTGCAGTTGAGCGGGTACGCCGCGCTGGGAGCGGCGTCGCCCGCGGAGGCGCTGCTTCTCGCCGAGCGGCATGAGGGGCGCATCCCGCTGCTGGTCACAGACGTGGTCATGCCGGGGATGAGCGGGCGTGACTTAGCGAAGCGAGTGAAGCAGTTGCGGCCCGAAATCAAAATCCTGTTTGTGTCCGGCTATCCCGATCAGGCGATCGTCCGGCATGGCGTGCTGGATGGCGGGATTTCCTTCCTGCCCAAGCCCTTCTCGCGCTACGACCTGTTGCGCACCGTCCGCGACATCCTGGACCGCCCCGCGGAAGGCTGAGTCGCGCTTCTGGTGTAGCGGCGGATTTACTCCGCCGCCTCACTGCGCAGCAGTTCATAAATCTTGACGGCCAGGTCGGCGAGCCGGAAGGGTTTCTGGAGGAAGGCCACGCCGGCGTCGAGGATGCCGTGGTGGATGATGGCGTTGTTGGTGTAGCCGGACATGTAGAGCACTTTGATGCCCTTGCGCATCGCGGTCAGATGCTCGGCCACCTTGCGGCCGCTGAGGCCGGGCAGGATCACGTCCGTGAGCAGCAGGTCAATCGGGCCGGGATGCTTTTCGGCGATGCGCACCGCTTCAGCGCCATCCGCGGCCGAAAGAACGGTGTAGCCGATGCCTTCGAGGTACTGGCAGGCAAGCTGCCGCAGCGGGACGGCGTCTTCCACCAGAAGGATCGTCTCGGTGCCGGTGACAGGCCCGGCCGGCGCGCGGCCGGCGGCGGCGGTCTCCAGTGATCGTTCCACGCGCGGCAAATAAATCTTGAACGTGGTTCCCTGGCCCGGCTCGCTATAGACCCAGATGTGTCCGCCGCTCTGCTTGACGATGCCATAGACGGTGGCCAGGCCCAGCCCGGTGCCCTTCCCCTGTTCCTTCGTGGTGAAAAACGGCTCGAAGATGCGCGCCTGCGTGGCCGCGTCCATGCCCATGCCGTTGTCGCTGATGGCCAGCAAGACATACGAACCCGGGCGCATGAGCGGGCGCCGGGCAAGATAGTTTTCGCCGAGCTCGGCATTGCGGGTCTCGATGGTGAGCTTGCCGCCCTCGGGCATGGAGTCGCGCGCGTTGATGGCCAGGTTCAGGATGACCTGCTCCATCTGGCCCGGGTCGGCTTTCACCTGTCCCAGATCCGGCTCGGCCACGGTGAGGAGATCAACGTCCTCGCCGATCAGGCGGCGCAGCATGCTCTCGGTGTCGCGGACGACAAGACCCAGATCCAGAACCTTGGGGGCGAGGACCTGCTGGCGGCTGAAGGCCAGCAACTGACGGGTCAGCGAGGCGGCGCTGTCCGCGGCTTTCTTGATCTCTTCGGCTTTATCGCGCAGTGATTCCCGCTGGCCGAGTCCCTCGACAAGGCTTTCCGAGTAGCCAATGATGACGCTGAGCAGGTTGTTGAAGTCGTGGGCGATGCCGCCGGCGAGCCGCCCGATGGCTTCCATCTTCTGCGCCTGGCGGAGCTGCTCCTGCAGCGCGCGGCGCTCGGTGACGTCTTCGGCGATCACTTCGCAGTGATCGAGCTCGCCCGTGCGGTTGCGCACCAGGCGGCCGCTCAGGCGAACGGTGATGCCCCGGCCGCTCTCCTGCTTCCAGTCCACTTCCGTACCGTGCACCTCGGCGGCTTCCTCGCACTGCTCCATCAGGCGTTTGAAGTGCCCGGGGTCGCAAAAGACGTCGGTGAAGAGGTTGAGGCCGAGGACTTCCTCCCGCGCCTGATAGCCGAGGATGCGGACCAGCGTGGAGTTCACATCGAGGAAATTGCCGTCGAGTGTGGCGCGATAGATTCCGTAGGTGGCGTTCTCGAAGAGTTCGCGGTAGCGCTGCTCGCTTTCGCGCAAGGCTTCCGCGGCGCGCTTGCGGCCCATGGCGTAACGGATGGCGCGCAGCAGCAGCCGGCCGTCGAGCTGGCCCTTGAGGACGTAATCCTCCGCGCCTTCACGGAGGATGCGGAGGGCCATCTCCTCGTCTTCGAGGCCGGTGATTACAATGATCGGCAGGTGAGCGGCGCAGGCGCTGACGCGGGCAAAGGTTTCGAAGCCCTGGCTGTCCGGAAGGGAAAGGTCCAGGAGCAGAAGATCGATCTGGCCGCCGGCGAGGCGCTCGAGGGCCGAAGAAAGGCGGCCGGTCCATTCGAGATGGAGATGGCTGCCGCCCGCTTCGGCCAGCAGTTCCTGGATCAATTGCGCGTCGCCGGGATTGTCTTCAACCAGCAGTCCCTTCCACTGTTCCATGTTCATAGGGTGTCCGCCCGTGGGAGTTTCACTGTAGAAAGCCAGAAGTCCTCAATCGTCTTCACCATCGTCACGTATTGTTCGAGCGCGAGAGGCTTGGTGACGTAACAGTTGGCGTGCAAGCTGTAGCACTTCAGGATATCCCATTCCGAGGCCGAAGTCGTCAACACAATCACCGGGATGAGCTTGAGCGCCGGGTCGGATTTGATTTCCGCAAGCAGCTCGCGGCCGTCCTTGCGCGGGAGGTTCAGGTCGAGGAGGATGAGATCCACGCGCGAAGCGTCCCCATACTTGCCCCGGTGGCGGAGGAAATCCGAAGCCTCGAGGCCATCGCTGACAGCATGGAGGTTATTGGCGACCAGGCAGCTCTTCAGCACCTGCCGCGTGAGTTCCACGTCGCCGTGGTTATCCTCCACCAGAAGAATTTCCACCGGCCTTCGGCTATAGCTCATAGCTCTTCTCCGCGAGGTATCGTGAATAGAAACCTGGCGCCCTTTTCCGGTTCGGACTCCACCCAGATGCGGCCGCCGTGGTGCTCGGCCACCTTCTTGCAGATGGCCAGGCCGATGCCCGTGCCGGGATGCTCGGCCCAGCTATGCAGGCGCTGAAAGACTTCAAAAATGCGTTCTGAAGATTCCCGGGGAATGCCGATCCCGTTGTCCTGAACGGAGAACAGCCAGCCTTTGGCGTCCCCCACAACAGTGACGTGCACACGGGGTGGCTCGTTTCCGCGAAACTGAATCGCATTCGCGATCAGGTTCTGGAAGAGCTGCTCGAGCAGGGTGCGGTCCCCCCAGATGGCCGGGAGGGGATCGTGGGTGACGTACGCGCCCTTCTCGCGGATGGCAACCTGGAGGCCCTGGAGCACGCGGGCAAGGACGGATTCGCAGTCTACGCGCTCGAAGGCCTTGTTGGCGCGGCCCACGCGGGAATAGGTGAGCAAGTCGTCAATCAGCAGCTTCATGCGGCCGGCGCCGTCGGAGGCGAAGCCGATAAACTTGTCCGCGTCAGCGCCCAGACGCCCCTGATAGCGGCGGGCGAGGAGCTGCACGAAGCTGGTGACCATGCGCAGCGGCTCCTGCAGGTCGTGGGAAGCGACGTAGGCGAAGCGCTCGAGTTCGGCGTTGGAGCGCGCCAGCTCTTTGGCCTGAAAGGCCAGCGTGGCTTCGGCGCGCTTCCGCTCGGTGATGTCGCGGATGGCCGCAATCACCAGCATGCCTTCTTCGGATTCGAGAGGCCCCAGGGAGATCTCCGCGGGAAACTCGGCGCCGTCTTTCCGCACGCTGCGCAGATCGACTCCGGAACCCATCGGGCGGCGGTGCGGCGCCTCACGATAGTTTGCGCGGTGCACCACGTGAGCGATACGAAAACGCTCCGAGACGAGAACCTCGACGGGCTGGCCGATCAGCTCACCGCGCGCATAGCCGAACATTTCGTCCATGTGCTCGTTGGCAAGCACGATTTCGCCCTTGTGGTTGACCACCAGCACGGCGTCGGGGGCGGCATCGAGCAGGCCGCGGAAGTGCGCCTCGGCCCTCATGCGCTGGGCGTGCGTGCGGTCCAGAGAAGTGGCCGTGTAGTGGAGCAGCACGGCCAGAATGGCCGCCCCGGAAACGACCATGCCGACCAGGCCCAGCTCGGTGCCGTAATAGCCGGCGCGCTGGCCAGCCAGCCGTACCCAGCCCAGCACAATAAAGAAAACCACGACCGTAGGGATGGTGCGGCGCGCGATGAAGCCGCCGGGCGTATCGCTGACCAGCAATTTCATCGGCCCCCGATCGGGCCGCGCGCAGAGCACCGCGGCAGCCAGCAGCGTCAGGAGCAATGCGGAGTGGAGGGCGATGCGGGACCGGAAGCCGAATACTTCCACCGCGTTCACATCGTAGGCGCAGGTCACAAGGGCCGTGATGCCAACGAGTCCCGCCAGGGCGCTGAGGACCTGCGCCGGCCGTAAGCCACGGCGCGTTTCAAAATCCAGCAACGGCAACGCGCAGCCCAGCAGGAAAAGGCCGAGCGCCGTGATGGGCGTCATGCGGCCGGCGAAAGGCTCATCGTGCGCTTCGCGGGCGACCGCAGAGAGTAGATGGTCGGTCCAGAGGTCCCAGCCGAAGACGTACTCGCCGAGCGTCAGCAGGCTGAGTGCAGCCGTCGCCAGCGCGGAGGCACAGGCCAGCCAGCGGAAGAGTTTGTCCCTGGACTCGTGTTGCGGAGTCTCCTGCAACAACCACAGAGAAAGGCCCAGCAGGACGAAGGCCCCGGCGGTATTGGCCTTCATCGGGACGCCGGACAGAAACAGGCAGCGCAGCGAGTGGATGTCGAGCGCCCATCCGGCAAGAGCCACAAGACCGACGACGACCGCAAACGCGGCGGTGCACCGGCTGAACAGTCCGAGAGCGACGTTCAACCGCAGCTTCTTGAATAGCCCTAAATTCCGCAAAGGTGACCCGAGCAGGAATGGGAAGCCAAGTAACCCCGCTTTCGACTTGTAGCGCTGACCGCGGTGATAGTCAAGAGCCATTTTGTAATGATTCAAACGATATGCAAGAAAATGCATATATCTGGCGCGTGTGGTCGAGATCGCGTCGCAAGCAACGCGTTCCGGCCACCGCAATGAAGGACGCAGGCGGCGTTTGCCCGCTTCGTTTCGAGCGCTCTTCAAGTAGAATGGGACACCTGCGGCGCCGCCGCAATCGAAGCCGATGAAAAAAATCGTGGAACGGAAACGAAACAAGACGTACTACCGCGTCCTGCACGTGCCGATCTGGCTGTGGGTGTTCTTCGTCCTGCCGGGATGGCCTTTGACCTTTGCGTTCTACACTACCGGACCGGACCGGCGGCACGCCCTCTGGTTTGCGGTCGTGTTTGCGGTGTGCGCGTGGCGCGGATTTGCTGGAAAACTGCCGGGCGTGGAGCCGGCGCCGTACGTAACGCACTACGGCGCCGACCAGCCAAATCTGTGGTACCGCGTGGTGTGCTACACGGCGGCGTGGATTGCTATTGTCGTTCCCTTTGCGCTCAACGTCATCGGGCTTGTCGTTGCATCCATTACTGACGAGTGGATGATCCGCGAAATGTACCAGTGGCTCTACTATCCGCTGGCGCTGCTCGTTATGCTGGCGACAGCGATGAACCTCACGCCGCGCGCGCGCCGCTCCACGCTGAACGAAGGTGCAGAGCGCGCATGGTTTTACGTCGGCCTATGGACCGTGGTGCCCGCGCAGGTCGCGATGTGGGCCATGTGGCGCATCGGCGCAAATAATGGATTGACCGCGGTGATGCAAGGCCGCGTCAGATTGATCGCGCTGTTTTTCGTGAGCGGCACGATGTTTGCCCTTGGCGCAAAGGGCATCCTCCCGCGCAGCGCGCGCTACTACTTCCCGGAAGCCCCCGCGCCTTCTCCCGAGCCAGCCGGCGAATCAGCCTAAAGCTTTGTAGGGGCAACCGGAAAGTCGGGAAGTGGGTCAGTTTCCGGTAAGCGCGTTTACCAGGCACTAGGCGATTAGTCGGTGACAACTCTTGCGATCAAGGCAGCTATTTTTGGTAATAATATACGCGTGGACGTTGTTACGGGATAGAGTTGAGGCTCGATCATTTTTTCGCAACGGACATGCACTGAGCTCTTCCGGGAGGATCTAGGAGAAATTACATGCAATCTGTAGGTGTGATTCGCCAACTTGCGCGGTATCCCGTCAAATCCATGCAGGGTGAGGCGCTGCTTTCCGCTGCTCTGACTCTCCAGGGATTCGACGAGGACCGGCGCTACGCGTTCGTTCAAGCGGCCTCGCACAGCTCATTTCCGTGGCTCACCGCGCGCGAGCTGCCGGAACTACTCTATTACCGAACGTCGGTCGAAAGGGCGGGTTCGCCAGAGGCGTTCGTGACGGTGGCGACGCCCCGCGGCGAGAATTGGGCCGTTGGGAGCGACGAACTCCGCAAGGTGCTCGAGGCCCGATCGGGGAGGTCGCTCTTTCTGCTGCGCGACTACCGTGGCTCGTATGATGTCGCGCCAGTTTCTCTCATCAGCCAGCAGACGGTCGCGCGTATCGCACAAGAGAGTGGAACGAAGGAAGATTCGTGGCGGTTTCGTCCTAATGTGCTCGTCGATTTGACGGAAGCCGAGGCTTTCGACGAATTGAAATGGGTCGGCCGAACTCTTCGCATTGGGGACACAGCGAAAATCGCGATCACAGAAGTTGATCAGCGCTGCGTGATGATCTCTCTCGACCCGGCCACCGGCGAGTCGAGCCCGGAAATTCTGAAATGCGTCGTTCAGAAGCACGGGAAGTGCGCGGGAATTTACGCGACGGTCCTCGCGCCCGGTGAGGTGCGGACCGGCGACCCCATTTTGCTCGAAGAGTAGCGCAGCGGTGTTCGCATATTCGGAAACTATGCCAGTGTCTTGAGGCTTACCCTCAGACACCGGCGGTGCCGGGCGGTCACTTGGACGTATAGTCGGCAAATCGGAAACTGACCCACTACCGAAAGTCGCCCGCCCTCTCCAATTCCCTCCAATTCGTGCGAAACTTGTGTCGTCTATGTCTCGCTCCGTCCTCACCGATTACCTCGACAATTTTTACCGCCACGGCTCTTACATCGCCTACGTCCACCGCCGCGGCTACCGCACCGAGCGGTGGACCTACCGGCGTGTAGCAGAGACGGCGAACCGCTTTGCGCGCGAACTCGAGGCGCGGCAGATCGGCAAGGGTGACCGCGTGGTGGTCTGGGGCGAAAACTGCGCCGAGTGGGTGGCGGCGTTCTACGGCTGCGCGCTGCGCGGCGCGGTGGTTGTGCCGATGGACCGCATCGCCGCGGCGGATTTCGCCGGGCGCGTGGCGCAGCAGGTAAGCACGAAGCTGCTGATCCGCTCGCGCGAGCTGCCGCCGCTCGATCCTTCTGTCCCCACGATGATCCTCGAAGACCTCGCCGAAAGCGTCTCGCATCACGACGCCTCGCGCTATGCGCCCGCGGCCTTCACGCGCGAAGATCCAGTGCAGATTATTTTCACGTCCGGCACGACGTCGGAGCCGAAGGGCGTGGTCATCTCCCACAAGAACATCGTGGCCAACCTCGAGCCCATCGCGGTGGAGATCGAAAAGTACCGCATCTATGGGCGGCCGTTTCGTCCGATCCGCTTTCTGAACCTGGTGCCGCTGAGCCACGTCTTCGGGCAATTCATGGGGCTGTTCATTCCGCAGCTTCTGCCGGGCACGGTGATTTTTGCGGGAACGCTGAATCCCAGCGAAGCCATCCGCACCATCAAGAAAGAGCGCATCTCGGTGGTGGTGACGGTGCCGCGGCTGCTCGAATCGTTGAAAGACAAAATCGAGCGCGACATCGAGGCCGAGGGCAAGGCGGACGGGTTCCGCAAGACGTTTGACGCGGCCAAAGGCGAGCACTTCACAAAACGCTGGTGGCGCTTCCGTCGAGTGCACAATCAGTTCGGCTGGAAGTTCTGGGCGTTCATCTCCGGCGGCGCCACGCTCGACCGCGAGACGGAAGAGTTCTGGGGGCGGCTGAGTTTCGTGGTGATTCAGGGCTACGGCCTCACGGAAACGACCTCGCTCGTCAGCGTGAACCATCCGTTCCGCCTGGGCAAAGGCTCGATCGGAAAAGTGCTGGCAGGCCGCGAAATCAAGCTGAGCGAAACCGGCGAGATCCTGGTGCGCGGGGAGAATATCGCCGCGGGCTACTGGCAGGACAAAGAGCTGAAGCCGGTCGAGGGCGGAGACGGCTGGTTCCACACCGGCGACATGGGTGAGATGGACGCGGACGGCAACCTCTATTTTAAGGGGCGGCAGAAGAACGTCATCGTCACACCGGCGGGGATGAAGGTCTATCCCGAGGACCTCGAGGCCGCGTTGCGGCGGCAGCCCGAGGTGCGGGATTGTGTCGTGTTCGGATTGGAACGTGAAGGGAATGCTGAAGCCTGCGCCGTGCTCCTGCTGCGCAACGGCGAAGCGGACGCCGCGGCCATGGTGAAGCGCGCCAACGAGCAGCTCGCTGAATTCCAGCATATGCGCCACTGGGTGGTCTGGCCGGAGGACGATTTCCCGCGCACGTCCACGCAGAAGCCGCGCACCAACCTGATCCAGGAATTTGCAGAGCGGAAACTCGGCGCGAGCGGCGGCGCCGCGGCGCCCGCGGGGCCGCTGGCCGAGCTGATCACGCGCGTCACGGGACGCGCGCCCGCGAATCTTTCTGCCGGCGCGAACCTTGCCGCGGACCTCGGCTTGAGTTCGGTGGACCGCGTCGAGCTGATGAGCGCGCTCGAGGACCGCTTCCAGATTGACCTGAACGAGACGAAGTTCACCTCGGCCACCACGGTCGGCGACCTGGAAAAAATGCTGCGCGAGCCGGCGGCAAAGAAATCGGACATGGTCTATCCGCGCTGGACGCAGCACGGCTTGCAGAACGCGGCGCGCGTCGGCGTCTACTACACGTTCGTGTGGCCCGCGACGCGGCTGCTGGCCAGCCCGTGCGTGCGCGGCCGCGAACACCTGCGGGACCTGAAAGGTCCGGCGCTCTTCATCTGCAATCACATTTCGCAGAACGACATCGGCCTGGTGCAATGGGCGCTGCCGCCGCGCTTCCGCCACCGGCTGGCGGTGGCCATGGAAGGCGAGCAGCTCGAGCGGATGCGGAAACCGCCGTGGGAGTTTGGCTTCCTCCGCCGCTGCCTGGAACGGTTCAAGTGGTTCGCAATCGTCGCGTGGTTCAACGTGTTTCCGATGGCTTCACGCAGCGGCGTGCGCGAGAGTTTTGCCTACGCGGGCGAATCGGCCGACCGCGGCTACAACCTGCTCGTTTTCCCGGAAGGCCGGCGAACGCTGGACGGCACAATGTGGCCGTTCCGCGCGGGGATCGGCGTGCTGGCCACGCGCTTGGGCCTGCCCATCGTGCCGATGCGCATTGACGGGCTGTTCGAGTACCGCAAAGCCGGCAAGAAGTGGACGCCGCCGGGCGCGGTGCGCGTGAGCATCGGCGCGCCGCTGCGCTGCGCGGCGGGCACGGACCCGGCGCAGATCACGCGCGAGCTGGAATCGCTGGTGGCATCGCTCGAGTGGCCCGCTCGGGACGCGAAGAGCTGAGCGCGTTTTTCGCTTGCCCATTCGTCCGCGCGAAGATAAAAACCTCTCATGCAAATTGCGCCCGAAATCGCAGCGATGCTCGCCGGAACCGGGGCGAGCAGTGACCCCGTCGCGCCGGTGCTGATCGCGCTCGTGCTGATTGCCGCGGGCGCGGCGCTGGGCGGCCACTGGATGAAGAAGCTCGGCCAGCCCGCCGTGCTCGGGGAGTTGCTGGTGGGGATGCTTGCTGCGAACTTGGCCTACTACTTCCGCGAACCGGCGATCACCATCGTGCGCGAGGGGCCTACGATGTTGAACGTCATCCACGCGGCGCTCGAGCAAAACCTCAGCTTGGCCGAAGCAGCCGCCAAGCTGCTCCCGGCCGGCGAGCACACGCGGCAGCTCGTGGAAATCCTCGGCAGCGCGGCCGCGCCGATGGCTGTTTCCGTCTTTCTTTTTGTGGATCAGCTCGCGCGCGTCGCCGTGATCATTCTTCTTTTTCTGGTCGGCCTGGAGACGAGCGTGAAGGAGATGCGCCGGGTGGGCGTGGCCGCGCTCGCCGTGGCATGTATCGGCGTGGTGGTTCCGTTCCTGCTCGGAGTGAGATTCATGGCGGTGATGATGCCCGGGGCGCCGCTCGAGAAAGATATTTTCATCGGCGCGATCCTGACCGCTACCAGCGTAGGCATCACCGCGCGTGTCTTCCGCGATTTGAAGCAGGCGCATCGCACCGAGGCAAAGATCATCCTCGGCGCGGCGGTGATTGACGACGTGCTCGGGCTGATGATCCTCGCGGTGGTGAGCGGGCTGGTCGTCACCGGCACGGTCAGCGTGGTGAGCATTTCGACCATCACTCTCAAGGCGCTGGTCTTTCTGGCGGGCGCGATTGGCGTGGGGATGTGGGTCACGCCAAGGCTGGTCCGGCGGCTGGCGCGGCTCGAGCTGGAAAACGTGAAGCTGCTCTTCGGCCTGGGGTTCGCGTTCCTGCTGGCGTGGCTGGCGAACGCAGTCGGCCTGGCCACGATCGTCGGCGCATTCGCCGCGGGGCTAGTGCTGGAAGAATTTTTCCTGGACGAGCTAAAGGGCCACTCGTTGCGCGATTTACTCTCACCGCTCGAGACGCTGGTGGTGCCGGTGTTCTTCGTACTGATGGGGATGCAGGTGAAGCTGGAGACGTTTGCAGACGCCCGGGTGGTGGCGATTGCGGCGCTGCTCACCGTAGCGGCGATTGCCGGCAAGCTGGTGGCCGGCCTCGGGTGCAGCCCGAAGCTCGACCGGCTCAGCGTAGGCATCGGCATGATGCCGCGCGGCGAGGTGGGGCTGATCTTCGCGAGCATCGGCAAGGGCCTGGGCGTGGTGAGCGACGCGGTGTTCTCCGCGGTCGTAATCATGGTAATGGTGACCACTCTGCTCACGCCGCCGCTGCTGAAGATGGCGCTGGCCCGCGGCGACCGCCGCGCTACCTAGCGCTGGTGCTTCTCGGAAATCCGGCTTTCGTTTTCATCCCAAAAACAGAAGAGCGCGGATGTGATTCCGCGCTCTCCACACGCAAGCCAGTTCGCTGGGTTTCAGACCCTGACCCCTGGTCCCTGATCCCTGCTCTGCTACTTCGCGCGCTTGGCGGTCCACTCGCGGCTGTTGCCCATCATTTCGACGGTGCCCTTCATGTTGTCGCCGTCCACGGCGCCCTTGTACTCGATGGTCCTTTCGCCGTTGGGGGTCTGCCGCGTTACGCTGAAGCTGATGTTCTTGCCCTTGACGGCGCCCTTGAATTCGGCGTCGCCGCGCGGGCCGCTCAGCGTGCCCTTGATTTTCTCGCCGTCCTGCTCGATGGTGAGGTTCCGGGTGACCGGACCCTGCGGCCCTTCGAAGCTCATCTCCCACTTCCCGGCTACCTTCGCCGGCTCATCGGCTGCGCGCGCCACCGTCGTGAACAGACAGGCCAGCGCGAACGTCACCACTACTGTCATCGCCATCCTCGTCTTCAATGCCGTTTCTCCTTTTTTTCAGAATAGCCGGCCCGCCAGTGGCGAGCCTTCATGCGCATAAGGAAAACTCTGACTGCGCCTCCGCCTTGGACGCTTGCGGGCCCCACCGCGTTTCCTGGTGAAGCTTGCACCGCTCTGCCAGACTGAAACACGTAGGGAGGAAGGAAGTTTCGAAGGCAGGCCCCGAGTCCCTAACTCCTGACCCTTGTTCCCCGATCTTTTACGCCGCTGACGTAGTCGGCCACGTAGGCGTCGAAGGCTTTTCCGAGTTTCTGGGTCACCAGCCCGGGCGCCGCGGGGATTTTGTGCCCGGTGATTTCACCAACGGCCAGCACGTTGCGGTTTGTTGAGGAGATGAAGACTTCGTCGGCGGCGTAGAGGTCTTCCGGAAGGAGGATGTGCTCCTCGACGGCGACGCCGGCTTTCACGCCGATTTCGAAAAGCAGCCCGCGCGTGACGCCTTCGAGGCAGCCGGAGCTGAGCGGCGGCGTGAAGACCGTGCCGCCCCTCACGCAGAAGATGTTGGCGGCGGTGCACTCGGCCACTTCGCCGCGCTCGTTGAGCAGCACGACTTCGTCGCAGCCGGCTTGTTGGGCCTCGTACAGACTCCAAACATTGTTCAGCCACGAAATCACTTTGACGCCGGCAATGGGCGACGCGGCGTGGCGGCCGTGCTCGCGCAGCGCCAGGCGCACCGGCTCGCGGTAGGCGGGCAGCGGCGCGGAATAGATAATGAGATCCACCTGGGGGAAGGATTCGTCGCTGGCCCAGAAGCCGACCTTGTTATAGACAATGTAGATCCGCGCGCAGCCTTCCTGCACTTGATTGGCGCGTAGAACTTCGTGGATCTGCCCGCGGACTTTGTCCGCGTCGAACGGCATGGGCAGATGCAGCGTGCGCGCGTCCTTCTGGAGGCGCTTCCAGTGGCGCTCGTAAGCAAAGGCCTCGCCTTCGACGATGCGCACCGTGGTGAACAGACCCCAGCCGTTCAGCAGCCCGGCCTGCCCGGGCGATAGCCGCACGTCCTCGATCGGCAGCAACCGGTCGTTATGGAAGACGTAGCGATGGATCACAGGTCCCTCCGGGCCGGATAGCGGCACGGCAAAAAAGCCAGCGTATTTTAGCGCAATTGCGCAAATCCGATGAATGGATTCAGGCCTCAGGGTTTTGGGGTTAGTGCTTAGAGCCCAGGTAGCAGGAAGCAGAGAGTAGGTAGCAGGCGGTTGGAAAAACACCTTGCGAGTGGAGTCCTATTTTCTATTTTCGCTTTTCGCCTTCTCATGCCTTGATGCGCTCCGCGGGCACTTCCACCTCGTCAATTCCTTTGAAGGAGAACATCAGCTTGACGAGATACTTTGGCGGATTCTCGGAGGTCTGCTTGAGGATGGTGCCGACGGCGTCCGTGACCGCGGCGTGGAAGAGCACCTGCCCGACCTGCATCCCGGCCAGGTTCACCCGCACGCGCTGTCCCGGCTGAAACATGCCCTGATTCTGTGGCGGTTCCCGACGTATGACAAGGGTCGCGAATATCGCACCGCGACGAGCTGCTACCGCGCGGCTTTCAGGCGAATCTCGAATTCTTCGGCGGGGCTGGTTTTCCGGCTTTCTTCCAAGTTGGAAACGTCCACGGCAGTCAGCGGGAAGCTCAGCTTTACCTCGCCCACCTGAGTATGTCGGCTGAACACCTTGAGGTTGCACGTATGCTCCCCGGCAAAGAATTGAATTGGACTGGTGCGGGTGAACCACAGGATTGCGGTTGCCTGGTCCTTTCCCTTGACGGCGATCGGGGCAAAGAGGGTGAAGTTCGTCGGCGCGAGCACCTCAATCGTGCCTTCGTGTGTGAATTTCCATTCCTCCAACTTGGTGGAGATCATCGCTAGGGGCAGCGTGACCTGCGGAGAGTCCCACTCCAGAACCGCCGAAGTGATGGTCGTCTGGCGTGCACCATCGTTCGCAAACGTGCAAAGAATTCCAATCCGCGGTTTGACGTTGAGCAAAACGCTTTCGCCGACTTCTACCTGCAAGACAGGCGGCTTCAATTGCGAATAGAACAGGCCGAGTGCCGCCACTGCGAGAGACAACAAGGAGAGCGTCCGCGCTACCCAGTCACTTGTGCGAGGTTGGGGCCGCTCTTTTTGTTCGGTGTTTTCTTCCGGCATGGTTGCACCCCGGATGCCCGGCGCGGGCCTCACTCCGGACACGTACACGTGGCGGCCCCGCACCGGCGGTAGCACTGATCCTTTGGACAGATGCCCTGATTGCAGGCCACTCGCCAACCGCCGGATTCGTGTTTATGCTTTGCCTGCTTCGCTTCCTTCGCCTCCGCCTTGACCTCTTTCTTGGTTTCTTTCGTCTCCGCGCTGGCTTCCTTCTTGCCTTCTTTCGCCCCGGCTTTGGCTACCCTTTTCCCCGTCTGTTCAGTTCTCTTTCCGCTGGTCTTGGCTTCCTTTTTTGTTTCTGCCTTCTTTGCTTCTTTCTTCTCCTCCACGGAGGGTTTCTTGACCTCGCTCTGTTTTGGCTGTGGAGGCATTCCCTTGGCTTGCTCAGGCTGAGTAGTCAGCGCACGAGCAGCCTGCGCGGGCGGAGTCGTTCCAAACCAGAGCCCAGAAAAAACCAGAGCGGCGCCAAGGCCAACCGGCCAGCGGCAGTTCATCGCCTGTGACATCGAAGCACCTCCGGAGAGCAAACCGCGCCTTGCGGGCAACGGTTAGCAGCGGCGAGAATCCCAAGTATGTACGTCACTCATACACAAATATGCTCACGAAGTCAAGTAGATGTCTGCAAGCCCCATCGAAGAGGGGGCCTAGCTTCCCCTGCTGCAACGTGGCGCCCGCCCAAGCGCTCACCCGCCCGGCGCGGTTTTCGCGCGAAGGGCGGGAAATCGCCTGTGCTATCATCGCGGCTCGGTGGTGCGTGATTCGTTCTCGGCAGGAAGCGCCCGGACCGAAGGAGAAATCCGATGTCCTCATCTCGTAGAAACAAATCATCTGTTGCCGCTGTGCTTGCGGCGGTGTGTTTGCTGGCGTTGGGGCTTGCGGCGCAGACGAACGCTCCGAGCACGCCGGAAGCGGCGCTGAAAGCAGTCTCCGCTGAAAACATTTTGAAGCACATCAAGGTGCTCGCGTCGGATGAATTCGAAGGCCGCGCGCCGGGTTCAAAGGGCGAAGAGCTCACCGTGAAATATCTGACCGAGCAGTTTCGCGCGCTGGGCCTCGCGCCGGGCAATCCAGACGGCACCTTCGTCCAGAAAGTATCCATGGTCGAGATCACCGCCGACCCGAAGATGAAGCTCGCGTTTTCCGGTGCAGCGGCCGGCATCGCGCCGAAGTATCAGGACGATTACGTGGCATGGACCAAGCGCGTCACGGAGTCCGTCGCGATGGACGCGGACATGATCTTTGTCGGCTACGGCGTGCAAGCGCCGGAATTTCAGTGGAACGACTTCAAGGGCGTGGACGTGACTGGCAAGCTGATCGTCGTGCTGGTCAACGACCCGCCGGTGGCCGACGAAAAAGTCTTCGGCGGCAAAGCGATGACCTATTACGGCCGCTGGACGTACAAGTTCGAAAAGGCCGCGGAGAAAGGCGCGGCCGGCTGCCTGATCATTCACGAGACCGGCCCGGCGGGCTACCCGTGGCAGGTGGTGCGCAATAGCTGGGGCCGTGGGCAGTTCGACCTGGCGACACCGGACAAGAACATGGGCCGCGCCGCGGTCGAGGGCTGGATGACGTGGGAGCTGGCGGAAAAACTCTTTAAGGCCGCGGGAAAAGACCTGGCCGTGCTGAAACAGGCGGCGGTGAGCCGAAACTTCAAGCCGGTGCCCCTCGGGCTGCGCGCGAAGCTCGACATCAAGAACACACTGCGCATGGTGGACTCGAAGAACGTGATTGCCAGGCTCGCGGGTAGCGACGCGAAGCTGAAGGATGAGTACGTGATCTACTGCGCCCACTGGGACCACTTCGGCATCGGGCCGGAAGTGAAGGGCGACAAGATTTATAACGGCGCGGTGGACAACGCCTCCGGCACAGCGGCGTTGCTCGAAATGGCGCGGGCTTACAAGCAGCTTGCGTCGCCGCCGCGGCGCTCGATCCTCTTTCTTGCGGTGACGGGCGAAGAGCAGGGGCTGCTCGGATCGGCCTACTACGCGAAGCGGCCGCTCTACCCGCTGGCGCGGACGGCGGCGGCGGTCAACATGGACGCGATGAACGTGCTGGGCAAGACGCGCGACATCATCAGCGTCGGCTTGGGCAGCTCGACGCTGGATGAAATCGTCATCGCGGAAGCGAAAGCGCAAGGGCGCGTGGTAAAGCCCGATGCCGAGCCGGAGAAGGGATTCTTCTACCGCAGCGACCACTTCCCCTTCTCCAAGGAAGGCGTGCCCGCGTTCGATCCGGGCGAAGGCACCGACTTCATCGGCAAGCCCGCGGGTTGGGGCATGAAGATGCGCGAGAAGTACACGCAGGAGGACTACCACAAGCCTTCCGACGAAGTGAAGCCCGACTGGGACCTGAGCGGGCTGGTGCAGGACGCGCAGCTTTATTTCATGGTCGGCTACCGCGTGGCCAACGACGCGAAGATGCCGGAATGGAAGCCGGGCACGGAGTTCAAGGCCAAGCGCGAGGCGTCGCTGAAAGCGGCCACAGAAAAGTCAGCGCCGGGCAAGCCGCCGAAGAAGCCGTGAGCCCGGAAGGCGGGTGAAAGTGTAGCCCGCCTCTTTCGCGCCTTTTGCGTCCCGGCGCTCTTTGTCGGGAAGAGGCGGGGCTTTACATGCTGAATGGCCCGCGTCCCGAAGCTTCGGGCTACAGGACAGACCAACAGAATGCAGCAATCTGATTTCACGTTCCTGAGGAACCTCAGGCGGCACTATCCCGTCGCTGTGCGCGGCGAAGGCGTCTATCTCTACGACGAAAACGGGAAGCGCTACCTCGACGCGTGTGGCGGTGCGGCAGTGGTGTCGATCGGGCACGGCGTGCCGGAGATTATTGATGCCATCACGCAACAGGCGCGGCAGCTTTGCTACGTGCACTCGTCGCAGTTCGTCTCGGCGGTGAGCTCCGAGCTGGCGGAAGTGCTGGCCGCGAAATTCCCCGGCCCGGCACAGCACGTCCGCGTGCACTACACCTCCGGCGGGTCGGAGGCGACGGAGACGGCCATCAAGATCGCGCGGGCCTACTGGCTCGCACGCGGGGAGACGCAGCGCTACAAAATCATCTCGCGGTGGATTTCCTATCACGGCACAACGCTCGGCGCGCTCTCCGCTTCCGGCAACAAAGTGCGGCGGCAGGCGTTCGCTCCGCTGCTGCCCAACGCGATGGAGCACATCTCTGCGTGTTTCTGCTACCGCTGCCCGCTAGGCCTGGAGTACCCGGCATGTAAGCTGGCCTGCGCGGAGGAGCTCGAGCAGGCCATCGCGCGCGCCGGCAAAGAATCGGTGGCCGCGTTCATCTGCGAGCCGGTGGTGGGCGCATCGTCCGGCGCTGTACCACCGGAGGGCTATCTCCGCAGGATCCGCGAAATCTGCGACGCGCACGGCATTCTGATGATCGCCGACGAAGTGATGACCGGCGCGGGGCGCACCGGAAAATATTTCGCCGTCGAACACTGGGGCGTGACGCCGGACCTGATCCTGCTGGCCAAGGGACTGTCGAGCGGTTACGCGCCGCTGGGTGCGGTGCTGGCGGGCGAGAAGGTGTGGCGCGCGATCGAAGCGGGCCCGGGCTCACTCGATCACGGCTTTACGTATCAGGCGCACCCGCCGTCGCTGGCCGCAGGGCTGGCGGTGCAGCGTTACCTGGAGAAGCACAACCTGGTGGAGCGCTCGCGGCAGCGCGGGGAATATCTGGCGAAAAAGCTCGAGCGGCTGCGCGCGCTGCCATGTGTGGGCGACGTTCGCGGCAAGGGAATGCTGCAGACGGTGGAGTTTGTCGCCGACCAGGCGACGAAGAAACCCTTTTCCAAAGAATTCAACTTCAACTTCCATTTCTTCGAAAACATGCAGGCGCGCGGCGTGATGGTCTATCCGATGCGCGGCACAGTGGAGGGCGGCGGCGACCACGTGCTGATCGCGCCGCCATTCGTGATTGAAGAGGCGCAGATTGATTTTCTGGCCGAGCAGATGGCGCAGGCGCTCGAGGAAGTGCACCGCGCGGCGCTGGCGGCCGGAGCGGGCGGGAACTAGGCGCCCTTCAGGTAGGCCTGGCGGCCTTCCTTCCAGTCCTCGCGCGGCGGGGAGAAGAAGTCGAGCACGACGCAGTCTTCGAGGAACCAGACCTCATGCTCGATCCACGTGGGGATGACGAGCACTTCGCCGGCGCAGAGCTCGAAGTCGCGGCCGGCGGCGCTGATGCGCATCCTGCCTTCGAGCACATACGTGTGCTGCTCGGCCTCATGCTTGTGCGGGGCAACGTGAAGCCCCTTCGCAAAAAAGAAGCGCGCCAGCGTGCCCTTTTCGCCCCAGATGACCTGGCGCTCGACTCCCTCAGCGATTTTTTCCCGCGGAATTTCCTCCCAACGAATCGGACCCATACGTTCACCTCGAAGACGGCTCGCGGGCCGCGAGCTGCCGGCCCCCTAAGACGAGACAGTATACCTATCCTTTGGGCGGTAAAGTGAGGACTACAGTGGCGGGCAAAGTATTCAAGCGTGCGCCGCGGCGATTCCCCAGCACGGCGGACCCCATCTACGACGGCAAGGCGGCTGGCCCCAGAGCGTCGCCAAGAAAGAAGCAGTCATTGGATTGCCTCCTTCCCAAAGTGGGATTGCCAGTCTAAGTGCTTCGAAACGTATATTTTCAGGTACGACACACGCCCCCCCTTCTCAGTGGACACCCTTGCAAACGGGCCGATAGACTCCTCACAGGCTGGGAGAGTCCAGCGGAGAGGTACGTGTCCGCGCACGGCCGCCATATCGTTGCTGCCCTTCTGATCGCTCTTGTGGCGACGCCGCCGGGGTATAGCTCCACAGCGAAACCCTTGGGGGTGGTGCTGGAATCGCAGCGGGCCACCCTGCGCGCCGCCGAAGGAACCCCCGGAACTACGGTTTTTGTGGGAGATACGGTGGTCACCAACCACGGCGGGCAGGTGCGCGTGCGTCTGGGCGCAGCGCAGATCGAAGTGATGCCCGAAAGCGTGGTGGTGTTTGAAGAGATGGATTCCGTGGCCGGGGCCACCGTGGTACAAGGCACGGTGAGCTTCGCGTCGCCGGAAACCGGGAGCGTGGCGGTGCGCGCCACGGGCATCACCGTGCGTCCGCAACCGCAGCGCGCCACGCATGGTCAGGTCACCGTGGTGGGGCCGGCGGAATTGCTGGTCACCAGCTACCACGGGCCGCTGGAACTGACGCTGGGGAATGAACGGCTGGTGGTGCCGGAGGGCACGACGTATCGCGTGGTGCAGGGCGACTCGCGCGGACCGGGTCCGGCGGGCGCGGGCGCGGCCGCGGTGCGGCTGGCACCGTTCAAGGCGTTCCTGGTGGCGTTCGCCGTCGTTGCGGTGCCGCTGGTCATCGTCATCACCCACAACCTGGTGGCCAGCCCGTCATCCATCTTCTAACTGAATGCTGAGAGAGTAGTCTTCGTCGTCATTCCGCACGAAGTGAGGAATCTCTCTGTGCTGTAAATCAGAGAGACATTCTTCAGGCCCAGCTTGTTCTTCAGAATCCTGCAAATCAGGAAAAGCAAAAGGCCCTGTCCGCGGTGGCGGGCAGGGCCTTCTGGACTGGAACGCTTCAGACTGGAGAGACGTTTTCGGCCTGGTACCCCTTGGGGCCCTGGCGGACCTCAAACTCCACCGCCTGGCCTTCGTTGAGGGTCTTGTACCCTTCCATCACAATCGCGGAGAAGTGTACGAAGACGTCCTCGCCCGACTGGCGCTGGATGAACCCGTAGCCCTTCGATGCGTTGAACCACTTCACAACCCCTTGTTCTTTACTCAACTTCTTCACTCCTGTTTCGAGATGTTGCACTGTGGGCCTGTAACGCCAGTCGGTGGCACTGGAGAGTCCGCCGTGGCGAACCCCCGTACACCCGCGGAATTACCCAGGACAGCAGCGCGGGCGTATTCTGGCAAAAACGAAAAAGGGTGTCCAGAGGATAGAAGAGGCGGGAAGCCCGTATATGGCCGGGTGTTAGCAAGTGCTGCACCGGGCGGCGCAGGCCCGGCAGACAAGCTAACCGCGGAAGCTGCCGAGCGCGGAGGCCTCGTCGTTGTGCACGTCGAAGACGGTGTAGAGCTTGGTGATCTGGAGCAGGTCGTGGACCTTCTTGGTCAGGTTGAGGAGCTTGAGCTCGCCGCCGTGGTTTTTCACGGTGGTGAAGCCGCTGACCAGCTCGCCGATCCCGGAGCTGTCGATGTAGGTGACCTCGCCGAGGTTCAGGATAATTTTGGACTGCCCTTGATTGAGCATGTCGCGCACCATCTGGCGGAGCATGGCGCTGCCCTCGCCGAGCGTGATGCGCCCGCTGACGTCCACCACGGTGATGCCGTTGATTTCCCGCGCTGTGGCCTTGAAGCTCACGGTAGTTCTCCTTTGTCCGAACGCCCGGGGCTAGCCCGCCGCGGGCAGCCGCTTGGCCATCACCACTTCGGCGCCGCCCGCCGCGCCCCGGACAACATCAAACTCGTCCATGAACGCCCGCATCAGAAGTATGCCGCGCCCGGAACTCTTTAGCAAATTCTCGTCGGCGAGCGGATCGGGCACGTCCGCCAGGGAAAAGCCCTCGCCCTGGTCGAGGATGTGGATCACGAACCGCTGGTGATTCATCTCCAGGGTGAGAAAAACTTTTTTCTCGCGGCTCTGGCGGTTGCCGTAGGTGACCGCGTTGATCACGCCTTCGCGCACCGACATGCCGATGCGGTGGCGGTCCTCGTCGCCAAAGCCGGCGGCCGCCGCGATGCGCACAGTGATGTCTTCGGCAAGGTCCACGCTGTCGATAATGGATTCCAGCGTGACTTCCATCCGCTTGGTCTGAGAGGTCATCCGGTTGCGGCGAATCTCCGCGAAAACGCGCGTTATGGGTAGCACAGCGCCCGCAAGGAAGTCAACGCAAAGCAGGAGGTAGCACAGGCTTTCAGCCTGTGTTGTTGTAGAGGCGGGGTTCTCCGGTTTCGGGCCCCGATGCGTTGGGACCACCAGAGCCCCACCCTGCCGCCCTGAAGGGCGGCGCTACAAAGGCAGGAGCCGGCGGGACGCCAGCGCTGCATGAGTCAATTCCCCGCCTCTAAAGAGGCGGGCTACATTCATGCCCAATAGGAGCGATCCAAGGAGCGGTACTGCACGGCTTCGTAGAGGTGCTTAGTCTCGATATTGGGCGCGGCGTCGAGGTCGGCGATGGTGCGGGAGACCTTCAGGATGCGGTCGTGGGCGCGGGCGGAGAGGCCGAGGCGCGTAATCGCGTTTTCGAGCATCTTTTCCGCTTCGGCGGAGATTGCACAGTGCTGGCGGATGAGCTTGGGCGGCATCTGCGCGTTGGCGAAAATCTTTTTCTCCGCGGCGTAGCGCTCGAGCTGGACGCGACGCGCGCGCAGCACGCGTTCGCGCACCGCCGCGGAGTTTTCCCCGGACTGGCCGCCGCGCAGCTCTTTGTACTTCACCGCGGGGACTTCGATGTGGATGTCAATGCGGTCGAGCAGCGGCCCGGAAATCTTGCTGACGTAGCGCTGGATCTGCGGCGGCGAGCAGTGGCATTCGCGCGTGGGGTCGCCGAAAAAGCCGCAGGGGCAGGGGTTCATCGCCGCGACGAGCATAAAGCGCGAGGGAAACGTGACGGAAATGGCCGCGCGGGCGATATTGACCACGCCGTCTTCGAGAGGCTGGCGCATCACTTCGAGGACGTTGCGCTCGAATTCGGGCAGCTCGTCGAGAAACAGCACGCCGTGGTGGGAGAGCGAAACTTCGCCCGGGCGCGGCACGGCGCCGCCGCCGATCAGACCGGCGTCCGAGATGGTGTGGTGCGGAGCGCGGTAGGGGCGCGTGCCCACAAGCCCGCGCGAATCCTCGAGCACGCCGGCGACGCTGTGGATGCGCGTGGTCTCGATGGCTTCCTCGAGCGACATTGGCGGCAGGATGGTAGGGATGCGCTTGGCGAGCATCGTTTTGCCGGCGCCGGGCGGGCCGATGAGCAGGATGTTGTGGCTGCCGGCACAGGCGACTTCGAGGGCGCGCTTGGCGGATTGCTGGCCGCGGACGTCGTGCATGTCCACCGCGTAGAGCGCGGCTTCGTCGAGCATTTTGGCGGCGTCCACGCGCACCGGCACGGCGGATTCCGGCGCGTTGATCAGGTCCACGGCCTGCGGCAACGAGCGCACGGCATAGACGTCCACGCCTTCAACGACGGCGGCTTCCTTGGCGTTGGCCTCGGGCACGGCCAGCGAGCGGATGCCGCGTTCGCGCGCCGCCAGCGCCGCGGAAAGCGCGCCGCGCACCGGACGCACGCTGCCGTCGAGCGAAAGCTCTCCGAGGAAGATGAAGTTGTCGAGCGGTTTGCCGAAAAACGTGCCCTGGCAGCCGAGAATGCCCAGCGCCATCGGAAGATCGAACGCCGAGCCTTCCTTGCGGATGTCGGCCGGAGCGAGGTTGACGGTGACGGTCTGCGGCGAGGGAAAATCGAAGCCGCTATTCTTCAGCGCGGCGCGCACCCGCTCGCGGCTCTCCTTCACCGCCACGTCCGGCAGGCCCACCACATTGAACAGGCTCTGCGCGCCCGGGCCGATGTCCACCTCGACCTGAACGAGGTAGGCATCGATTCCGTACACGGCGGCGCTGAGCGACTTGTAGAGCATTGGATGAGGGAAGCCAACAGCGGCTCGCAAGATAACGCAAAAATAATAAAGGCGCTAGTGGTTAATGAACAGTGATTAGCGTGCGCGTCGAAGCGCTACAGTCCGCGAAGGTGAGTGGCGAGAGGCGAGCAAGATCAGAGAAAATGTTGCAGGCGCTCTGGTCACTGCTTCGCGCCGCCGGTGGCCCTTCTGGTCAAGCGCGCTGTTCGTGGTCGGTGCGCTGGCGCTTTTCTGCTGGCTGATGCACCGCAAATCGTTCTGAAGTCCAGCGCAATCCCACCGTCGAATAACGCGCCCCGCTGATACTTCTGCGGGCGCGCGGACGTATTCGCAGGGAGTGCTGCTTTACACGCTCCCGTGTGCGTCGTATAGTGGGCGCAATTCGGACGGGGGGAGTCGAATCTCAAACCGAGGTCTTGCCGATGTCACTTGGTTTCTTCCTGTTTATCGCGCTGGCGCTGCTGATCCTGATTGTCGCCGGCATGTACAACAGTCTGGTGCGGCTGCGCGTGCAGTGCGACAACGCCTGGGCGGACATTGACGTGCAGCTCAAGCGCCGCTACGACCTGATCCCCAACGTGGTCGAGACGGTGAAGGGCTACGCCGCGCACGAGAAAGGCACGCTCGAGGGGGTCATCAACGCGCGCAATAAGGCCATGAGCGCGCAGGGGCCGGCGGCAAAGGCCGAGGCCGAAGGCATGCTCACCGGCGCGCTGCGGCAACTCTTCGCGCTGGCCGAGGCTTACCCGCAGCTCCGCGCGGTGGAGAGCTTCACGTCTCTCCAGGGCACGCTCAGCGAGATCGAAGAAGTGGTGCAGAACGCGCGGCGCTACTACAACGCCGTGGTGCGCGACTTGAACACCCGGATCGCCGTCTTCCCCTCGAACATCATCGCCGGAATGTTCAGCTTCAAGTCGCGCGAGTTCTTCGAGCTGAAGGAAGCCGCGCAGCGCGAAGCGCCCAAGGTCAGCTTCGGCGCGGCGCAGTAGGCCGGGGTGAACATGCTGCGACGCGTGCTGCTGTGCGCGCTGTTGCTCGTGGCGCTGGCTCCGCAAAGCGGGGCGCGTTCGCTGGTGATCCAGAGCTTCGACGTCCGCGTGGAGGTGAATGCGGACGGCAGCATCGCCGTCACCGAGATCATCCAGCCACGTTTCGCCGGCAAGTGGAACGGCCTCTACCGCACCATCCCCGTCGAGTACAGCACGCCGCAGGGTTTCAACAAAACGCTGTTTCTCGAGATCGAGAGCGTCACGGACGGCGAAGGCCACTCGCTGAAGTACGAGAGCACCCGCGAACGGCACTACCGCAAATTCAAAATCTGGGTTCCGCGCGCGGAAGACGCGGTGCGCATGGTGATGATCCGCTACAAGGTGCCCAACGCACTGCTGTTCTTCGAAGACCACGACGAGCTCTACTGGAACATCACCGGCGACGAGTGGGAAGTGCCCATCGCCGACGCCAGCGCCGTGATCCAGTTGCCCGCCGGCGCCACCGGCATCCGCACGCTGGCCTTCACCGGCGCCTACGGCTCGAAGGAACACGACGCCGACGTCAGCGTGAGCGGCAGCGAAATCACGTTCCGGATGCGCCGCGGGCTTTCCTTCCGCGAGGGCCTGACGGCGGTGGTCGGCTGGGACAAAGGTCTGGTGCGCGAACCCAGCTCCGCACAAAACGCCGGGCTCTTCCTGAAAAGCAATTGGCCGCTGTTCATCCCCATCGGCGTCTTCGCGCTGATGTTCTGGCTGTGGTACACGCGGGGGCGCGACCCGCGGCTGCGGCCCATCGCCGCGCAGTACGAGCCGCCGGAAGGACTGACGCCAGCGGAAGTCGGCACGCTGATTGACAACTCCGCGGACATGCGCGACATCACCGCCACCCTGGTGGACCTGGCGGTGCGCGGATTCATTCTGATTGAAGAGAAAAAGAAAGAGCATCTGATGGGCCTGTGGTCCGACACGGAATATGTTTTCCACCTGCGCAAGAACGCGAAGGAATGGGGCGAACTGAAGCCCCACGAGCAGCGGTTGCTGGACGGCGTTTTTTCCGGCGGCTCCTTCGAGACCGTCGAGCTCTCCGACCTCGAGAACAAGTTTTACAGGGAGCTGCCGGGGATCAAGGACCGCGTCTTCGACGCCCTGATGGCGCGCAAGTATTACGCGCAGCGTCCGGATAAAGTGAAGGCGGGCTACCTGATCGGCGCGGTGGTGCTCGGGTTCCTGTCGTTCTGGGGCGGCGGGATGCTTTCCGGCTTCCTGGGCATGCAGATGGCGCCGTTCATCGTCGCCGGAATCGCGAGCGCGGCAATCATCGCCGGGTTCGGCTGGTTCATGCCAGCGCGCACGCTCAAGGGCAGTCAGGCGCTCGAAGGCGTGCTCGGTTTCGAGGAGTTCCTCGGGCGCGTGGAAGCGGACCGCTTCGAGCGCATGGTGAAGACGCCGCAGCTTTTTGAGAAATATCTGCCGTTTGCCATGGCGCTGGGCGTGGAGAAGAACTGGACCAAAGCCTTCGAAGGCATCTGCAACCAGCCGCCGGACTGGTACCGCGGAGGGGATTTCACGTCGTTCCGCCCCACGAGCTTCGTGAACAGCCTGAACCAGATGTCAACGCAGGCCGCTTCGACGATGGCCTCAGCGCCGCGCAGCTCGGGCAGCTCGGGCTTCGGCGGCGGCGGGTCGTCCGGAGGGGGTGGCGGCGGGGGTGGTGGCGGCGGGTTCTAGCGCCAAGCGGACTCTTGGGAATAGGTTTTCTGGAAAAAGGGAATTACGAAGCTAGGGCTGCTTGGCAGGAACGAGCGGCCCTTCCACGTTGTGCATGTTGAGCATCAGCCCTTTGCGGCAAACGGCCATGCCGTGGCCTTCCACGCGGCCCTCGGCGAACTGGATCGAGTAGTCGTATCCGTACCAGGTGGCGTCCCCGACAAAACGGAAGTCCCGGGGGTGCAAATCGAAGCGGACCGGTGATTTCTGGCTGAAGAATCGCCGGCGCAGGTAGTCCATCATTTGCTGGCGACCGCGGAATTCTCCCCACGATGTGAACAGCACGATCTCCGAGTCGAAGCATCCTCCCAGGAAGCCCGTGTCCCCGCGGTTAAAGGCGCCCACGCATTCCTGCAAGCGGCTTTTCGCTACTTCGACGCGAGCATCTTCGTTGGGATCGGGGGTCCCGCCACCAAAGCGGGCCACGCGACGCTGCAAGTCGATTGTCGCGCCCATTCTTTCGAGCAGGTCCACACCGAGGATGCCGTCGATGCGCCCGCCGCAGGCTTTGCCAATCGGTGAGAGGTCGATGGCGGGCAGCCGGAGGTCGCGCAAGCGGTGCCGCCCCAGGGCCAACTCCGGCAGGGTCACCTCCCGGGCGCTCGTCGCTGCCGTGCCACTCCACGACGTCACCCGGATCCGCCTGGAACGGCCCGCGGCAAACGATTTCAAATTGAGCATGGAGGTGGCGCCGGTATCCACCAGGAAACGCATGTCCGCTCCGTCAATGCGCACGGCCACAACGGGCAGGGCGTCACACCGATCCAGGGGGATTTCTTCCGCCAGAGGCGGCTCCTGGGCGAGGGTGGGGACGGCAGCGAGCAGAAGTGCCAGGAAAAGAATTCTGCCGAGGCTCAGCCAAGGCGTGCTCATAGGAAGAATAATATCATGGCAGGACCTACCCCTCCCAGGGCACGCGGCGCCGCGGCGATAGGAACGCGCGTGCCAAATTGGTAGAATGTGCAGAAATCCCGCCTGCGAGGTGACCGATGAGCAAGCCGGTGCAACAGCAAATCCTCCGACTCGAGCGCGAACAAGCCCGCGCGATCAACCAGGGCGACTTACGGGGCGCCACGTGCATGTTCGACAAATCATTCGTCGGATTTTCCTCCACGAAGCACGAGCGCATCCGCGGGCTAGCCGCGCTGGGGAAAACATTTCAGCACTACTGGAAGCGAGCGCCAAAGATGACCTACCGCATCGCGCAGCCGCAGGTGCACGTGAACGGCGATACGGCGGTGGCCACGTTCTATTGGACCGTCGGATTGGGCGGCGGCCGGACGGTGCGCGGGCGCGGCACGCACGTCTTCGCATGCAAGGGGAAGGATTGGCGCGTGGTGCACGAGCATTTTTCGCGCGCGCATTAGCCCGCACTGTAGGGGCGGCTTGGAGTTTACCCCCGACGATTTATGTCGGGGCCGCCAGAGACGGCGGGGTAAACCCGGCGCTACAAACCGCGGTGGGCGGCGGCGCGGCCGCGCGGCGGGAATTTTGTGATCTGCTGGCGCAGGTCGTTGGACCACTCGTTCAACTCTTGCGGCGAGCATTCCAGGTCCGCCCAGGCCTCGCCGGCCACGCCGGTCGTCTCCAGCCACGGCGGCCGGTGCTCGCGCTCGAAATAGACGCGGAAGCGGACGCGCTCTTCGCTCCAGCTCTGGACTTCCAGCCACAAGTTCGGCAGGTTGAACGTCAGCTCCGGCTTGAGCGGCGTAGCTACCGAAATGGAATCGAGCCAGTCCGCCAGGTCCAGAATTTCCCAGGTGAGCAGCGCGGGATGGATGGTTGTCCAGACCTGGCCGCCGAGCGTGGCGCGGGTGTAGATGCGCAGGCGGTTGGTCTCGCGTACATCGTCCACCTCTTGCGCGGAGTGGTAGCCGATAATGCGTAATTCGAACGAATCGGAAGTCGGTCCGTGCAATTCCATCGTCGCGGCTCGGCTCGGAAAGGTGCTCATAGTGTAGCGGGTTCTGCCGTCCAGTGGAATGCCGCCGCGGGCGAAATCGCGCTTCGGCGACATCAGGACGGGCGGCGAATCTCTTCCTTGCTCATCGGCAGCAGCGCCGGAAAAGTTTAGAAAAGGCGAGGCAGAACGGCGGGGATGTAGCGCGCGTAAGCTTCGAAGTCGTCGCCAAAAGTTTCCCGGAGCAGTTTTTCCTCGCTGCGCACGCGGATGGCGGTGCCAAGAGCAAAGAGGAGCACCGCAACCGCCAGCGCGTACCAGCGGCTCACGGACAGGCCCGTGGCCAGCAATATCCCGAACATGCCGGTGTAGATCGGATGCCGCATGCGCTGGTAGGGCCCGCTGACGATCAGCTTGTGTCCCTCCACCAGCCGCGCTTGAAAGCTCCATTGTTTGCCGAGCGTTCGGACGGCATCAATGATGATCCACACGGACGAGACAGAGGCGGCCATGGTGAAGACGGCTGCGGCGATTTCCAGCAGCCGGGGCATGGGCACAAGGGGAATGAAATACCCGCGTGGAATGCCCCAGACGATTCCGTAGGAAAGTCCTTGCAGCACGATGCCCCATCTGGACGCGGAGTCCTTCTTTGTCTCCGGGGCCTTGGGCGGCTTCTTGCGGGCGAGAAATACGCCGGCGAAGACCCACCAGGACAACATGACGAAGGCAAACGTAACCGTCGGAATGAGCTGCAATTCAAACGGGACGCTCATCGCCTGGCTTCCAAGCGTTTCCGGACTGTGTCGCTTGTTAGTTCACGCAGGGCGTCGGCGGCGATCCAGCGCGCCGCGGGCGTGTCGAGCGCGCGAATCGCATGGCCCGTGGCGATCGCTGCTTTGTTCAGTTGCAGGCTGCGCTTGCCGATCTGCCGCAGCGCCCAATTGACGGCCTTTTTGACGAAGTGGCGCTCGTCGAGCGACGCGCGCTGGATGGTCGGCAGCAGCCGCAGAAATTTGTTGTCGGCGGCCTGCTTATCGTGTACGGCAAGATAAGCCATCAGCGAAAATCCGGCGCGCTTGACGAATTCCTCCTTGCGGCGGCTCCATGCAAGCGCTTTCTTCCAGGCGTGGGGCGTATAGACGAAAAGGTGGCAACACGGGCCGTCCACCAGGTCCCAGGAATCGAAGTCGCGCGCCCAGCGCTCCATCTGCGCGGGCGTGACCTGCGCGGGGTCGCCGACCAGCGCGGCGAGATGCCGCGCGTCGTGGATGCCAGTGGCCCACAACTGGAGCGAGAGCCGCTGGTCGCGGCCGATTTCGCGTGCGAGCTTGCGCAGCGCCGGCGTCGAGACGCCGTACGCTTTCTTCGCCGTGACGCCGAAGCGAGCCATGCCGGCGACGTTCTCCGGGTCGCCCAGCGCCTTGAGTTTCGTCAGCGCCTCTCGCAGAGTGGATTTGCTCGTCACCATCAGCCTTTTCTGCTTGCCATGCACATGCCGGCCTCCCGACAGAAGGCGTCGGGACAGGTTCCGGCCGACGCTACAGAACCTTCCGAAAGGCGTGCTGCGTCTTGATCCGCGTGTAGCCGAGTTTCTCATAGAATTTGTGCGCGGCGTCGCGGATGACGTTGGAGCGCAGCGTCACGGCCGCCAGCCCTTTCTCCCGCGCCCACTCTTCCACGCGCGCCATCAGCACCTTTCCGACTCCGGTGTCGCGGCAGGTTTCGTCCACCACCAGCCCGGCAACCTCCGCTCGCAAATCGCTCCCGACAAAGTGATGCACATAGGCGTGCGCCCAACCGACCACGCGGCCGGCGCCATCCTCGGCGACAAAAACCGCGTGGCTGCCGTCCTGCGGCAGATCGCGCAGCCGCCGTTCGACTTCCTCGGCTGTGGACGGATAACTGAGCTGCCCGGCGAGCGCGGCAATGCGCGCGGCATCCGCAAGAGCGGCTTTACGAACTTTCAGATGTTTGGAACCGGCCTGCGCCACGGCAAGAGGATAATACGATTCTGACTCAAAAGAGTTTTTCGGAATCAAACAAGATGAATGAGGAGTCTCGCATCAGAGGTATACACCGTGGCCGAATGCGCCCATGAGCACAAAAATCAGCATGCTGAGCACATCCTCATCCGCCAACTTTACGGAAACCTCGACAACCCCCGGCGTGAACTGGCGAACACGAGGAGTCAGGTTGTCGGATGGATGGGACCAAAACTCCTTGGCAATGCTAACCGCGTTCTTGTTGTTCGACAGATAGTACACAGTAGCAATCCTGCCAGGCACGGCGCTGTACGAGAACGCTAATCCGATGGCCTCTTCATCCCGGACATTAGCTGACTTGCGGCCGCCGAATGGTGAAGAAGGATCGGATTCCTCCCGCCTCTTGTCAAAGTGACGCACCGCCCAGACGCGCGTCTTCCGATCAACATACTTCCATTCTGGCAAATCCTCAGGGAGAGCGCGCGCCAGTGCCTTCTGGTTGATTCGGTTCAGCGTTTCCTTTAAGTAGCCTTCTTGTGTAGAGACAATAAAAACGTTTGGCTTTGGGCGAACCACGTAGAACTCCCACAAATCATCTTCCAGTTGTTCGTTATTCAACAACACGCGGAAGCCGTCGATCTCCAGTTTCTTTTCAGCCCTTTCCTCCAAAGATTTCATCAAAGCATCGCCGCGAGAGCCAAACTCCCGTCCGAACACAACGATTTGGCAGCCGTCGAATGGCATGCCTCCCAGATTCTTAGGTGCCCGGAAATTGCGCGCCCCTTCCACGACCAGATCGACCGGGGCGCCAAGCAACTCCTTTCCCATGGGATCATCTTCTTTGCCGCCTAGGCTTGCCATGGCCATTACTTGGAGTGATTTTTCAAACAGCCGCTCGAGCGATGTTGCCGGTGTAGCTCGTGTCAGCCGGAATGGCCCTTGCGCCACAAAAAGGGTCTCCGTGTCGGGGGGAAGCCACCAAAGAACTGCTTCAGCATTCACAGAAGAAATTGTCGGGTTTGCTTTTGGTCTCGCGGGCTTTCCGGTCTTCGTCTGGGCAAGCAAGATCCCGGGGAGTCCACATCCGATTAACAACGCGCCCGTTAAAAGCCAAGATTGTTTCCAGAAGTTCATTTCCGCTCCTGGCGATAAACTCTACCTTATTATCCCAAATGCTTAGAAGAGTTTTTCGGAATCGAGAAGAATGGTCACCGGGCCGTCGTTGGTCAGCTCGACGGCCATTGTGGTCTGAAAGACGCCGGTCTCCACGCGCACGCCGAGGGCGCGCAGCGCGGCGCAGTATTCCTCGTAGAGGCGGTTGGCCTCGTCGGGAGGCGCGGCCTTGATGAAGCTGGGGCGGCGCTGCCCGCGCGCGTCGCCGTAGAGCGTGAACTGCGAGACGACCAGCGCGGCGCCGCCGATATCCAGCAGCGAGCGGTTCATCTTGCCGGCGTCGTCGGCGAAGATGCGCAGGTTGGCGGTTTTTTCGGCGAGATACTTGGCTGCGTCGGAGGTATCCCCCTGCCCCACACCCAGAAGCACGACCAGCCCCGCGCCGATCTCGCCGATCACGCGGCCGTCTACGATGACGCGCGCCTTGCTCACTCGTTGGGCAACAGCTCGCATAGCGGGACGTATTGTAGCCGCGGCGCCGATAGCAGAAAAGAAAATAGAAAATAGAAAATAGGCGCGAGGGCCAAGAATTGCAGCGGCATGGAAAGGACTGCTGTGACATCTTTGGTGGCAGCTATTTTCTCTTTTCTATTTTCTCGTTTTCCCTGCCGGGCTATTTTCCCGGACGGAAAGGTGTGTTAGAACAAGTACGCGCATTCGAGAAGGCAGGGCCCTTTGAAACTCGCACTGATTGGAACCCATGGAGTTGGAAAAACCACGCTGGCTTACGAAGTTTGCACGCTGCTGAAAAAAGCCGGCCAGAACGTCGAGCTGGTGACAGAGGTGGCGCGGCGCTCGCCGTTCCCGGTGAACGAAGCGACAACGATCGAGGGGCAACTCTGGATCCTGCACGCGCAGGTGGCCGCGGAGCTCGAGGCCACCTCGCGTGCGCCCAACGCGATCTGCGACCGCGCGGTGCTGGACAACTACTGCTACCTGGTGAACAAGTTCGGCCGTCAGCCGCACCTCGAACAGTGGCTCGACTGGTGGATGAGCAGCTACGCGCTGCTGGTGGCTGTGCCGCCGCTCGCCAACGGGATTACCGCCGACGGCTTCCGCTCGGAGAGCGTGCAGTTCCAGCGGCGGATTCACGAGCTGTTGAACATGCTGCTTTCGGCGCCGCCCTTTTCCCGCCTGAGCGACCGCGTGCTCGTACTCGAGTCTCACGCGCGCGGCGTCTGGGGCGAGCGGATTTTCGCCGCGTCGGCGCCGCTGCTGCCACCCGCGCCCCGGACGGGCACGCAGCGCGTGCTCCCGATCGACATCCCCGCCGCCTCGCGCGGCGCGGATTGATTCCGTGCTTTTTTCCGTCCGGGATGTGGCATACAATCAGATTGAATTGAAAAGGCGATGGAGTTCGCCAAAACCGTTCCGATCGAAACCATCGGAACTGATAACTCCTGGCCGCTGGCCGGCGTCCAGGAGTTTTTTTGTTGGGCGCAGCGACGCGCGGGAAACGGAGCAACTGTGCGCATTTTGCTGCTGATTGTGTTTGGCGCTGCGGGCACCCTGGCCCGCTACGGCTTGCAAGGACTCGTCCAGTACCGCACGGGCGGCGCATTCCCCTCCGGGACGCTCGCGGTAAACCTCTCCGGATGTTTTTTCCTGGGCTTGATCGCCCAATACACACTCAACCACCTGTTGATCCCGTCCGAATGGCGTATGGCCATCACCATCGGATTTTTCGGAGCGTTCACGACGTTTTCAAGTTTTGGCTGGGAAACCATCAAGATGCTGGAAGACGGGGAATGGCTGCGGGCCTCTCTCTACGTAGGAACGAGCGTGCTGGCCGGATTGCTGCTGACTCTGGCTGGGATTCGAATCGCCAACCGTTTTTAGGAGCTGCCATGACACACGAGAAATTTGAAGGCGAGCGGACGCTGATGCGCATCCACATCGGCGAATCGGACAGCTGGCACGGCAAGTCGCTGTACCAGGCGCTCATCGAGCTGTTTCGCCGCGAGAAGTTCAGCGGAGTGACCGTGTTGCGCGGCGTCGGCGGCTTCGGCTCGACGAGCGTCTATCATACGGACAAGATTCTTCGCCTCTCGCACGACCTGCCTATTGTTCTGGAAGTCGTGGAGTACACCGAGCGCATCGAAAATATCCTTCCGAAATTAGACGAGATGGTCGAAGGCGGGCTGATCACCCTCGAAAAGGTGCGCGTCATTCTATATCGCTCGGGCAAATGATCGTTGTCTGCCGCTGAGTGATCCTGAAACGTTCCTAGCTCGGGTCGTCAATTAGCTCATACAAACCGTCTCCCACACGGAAAGCCTGAGCTTCGCGTCCGCGCTTCACGTAATCGCCCTTTACTTTGCCGTCTCTACTTACGGACTGATTGGCAGGGACAGTTCTGATCGTTCTAGGCGAGAAGGTCTCGCTCAAGTGCGGCATGAGGTCAGAGGCACGCCATTGGCGGGCAATTTTCCCCCGCCGTCTGAGATCGCGGATCGCTTGCCAGAAAGTCATCGGCTGCAATCTATCAGGGGTTCGCGAGCGCGGCAACTGCTCGGAGGCTTTCGAATAGGGCGGCTCAACTTCGACCCTTAGTTCGCGCAAATGATGCGTTGCCGATTTCTTCTCTGGCCTAGCGCGCGGGGCGGGCTGACACCGAGGGCAGAAGTAGCTGCTGCGGCCGGCGACGAGGATGCGGCGAATCGTTGCGCCGCAGCGGAAGCAGGACTTTCCTTGCCGGTCATAGACGCGGTGGCGCAACTGGTACTCGCCGCGCTCGCCGTTCGCGTCCACGTAATCGGAGACGGAAGAGCCGCGCAACCGGATCGCTTCGTTCAGGATGTGGCGCATCGCTTCGAGCAGGCGGTGGATGTCGCCGGAGCGAAGCCGCGCCGCCTGGCGCGCGGGATGGAGCTTGGCGCGCCAAAGGGATTCGTCGGCGTAGATGTTGCCCATGCCGCGGAGAAAGCGCTGGTCGAGCAGCAACGCTTTGATCCGGGCGCGGCGGCCGGCGAGCAGGCAGCAGAACGCAGCCTCGCTCACTTCAAGCGGGTCGGCGCCCAGGCGGGCCAGCGTGGATGCGAACTGTTTTTCGGAGAACAGGGCGATGCGGCCGAAGCGGCGCGGATCGGTGTAGCGCAGCTCGCGGCCGTCGTCCAGCGCGAAGAATGCGTGCGTGTGCGCAGCCGCGGGCTCCCCGGCGCGTTGCACCACCAGTTGGCCGGTCATGCCCAGATGAACGATGAGATGGGAATCCGCATCGGCGTTCCGCGGGACCTCGAGACGCATCACAATGAATTTGCCGTGGCGGCGCACCTCGGCAATTCGCGTGCCGGGCAGGCCCGCGGCCAGCGCGCCGGGGTCGTCCATGAAGTCCGTCTTTCCCAGCCGGACGGAGACGATGCGGCGGCCGGGCAGCAGCGCGCGCAGCCCGCGCACAACGGTTTCGACTTCAGGCAGCTCCGGCATTCCAGGGTAGAAGTTATCACACCGCCGCGCGGGCGGACACGCAGGTCCGCTCTACACCCTCGGCCCGCGGCGTGATAGATTCATGCGCGATTTCTTGGGCGTTCCCCTATTCAAGCATGATGATTCGTGAATCGCCTGGCCGGCAGGCGACATCGAATTGGCGAAGGCAAGCTTTGCCTCGGCATCGGGAGCGGCCACCAAGGAGCGCTGTTTGGAATATCTGCTTCTCGCCGCTGTTGGACTCCTCAGCTTCGCCAACGGCGCCAACGACAACTTCAAAGGCGTGGCCACGCTCTGGGGCTCCGGCCAATCCAGTTACCGCCGGGCGCTGACCCTGGCAACGATGTTCACGTTTCTCGGCTCACTGGCGGCCGCACGGCTCGCGACCGGGCTCGTCTCCAAATTCAACGGCTCAACACTGGTCGGCCAAGAAATTTACACGCAGGCGCCGTTTCTGGCTTCCGTGGCTTTGGGCGCCGCCGCGACGGTGCTGCTGGCTTCGTGGCTGGGACTGCCGGTTTCCACCACGCACGCGGTGACCGGGTCGCTGGCCGGCGCGGGCGTGCTCGCCGCGGGCGCGGGTAAAGTGAATTTCGCGGCGCTGAGCGGCGGCGTTGTGCTGCCGCTGCTGCTTTCGCCGGTGCTTTCGCTCGGGCTCACATTCTTTTTCCTTCCGGTGGTGAGAAAACTGGCTCGGGGGCGCGATTGCCTCTGCGTCGAGGAAGCGCAGGTGATGGCCCCGGCGACGGCCGAAGGACCAGCCGCGGAATCCGTCCTCGCGCCACCGGAGATCCGATGGGCCAGCGCGAGCGAGTGCCAGGCGGGGACCGAGCTGGCGCGAGGCAGCGTCAGTGGCACTCTGCATTGGCTTTCCGGCGCGGGAATCAGCTTTGCGCGCGGGCTGAACGACACGCCGAAAATAGCGGCGCTGCTGCTGGTAGTCCCGGCAAGCGCAAGCGGGCTGGCCGGCGCGAACGGCAGCTACGCGCTGGTAGCCGCGGCGATGGCGCTGGGCGGGATGCTCAGCGCGGGGCGCGTGGCGCAGACCATGAGCAGGCAGATTACACCGATGGCGGCGGAAGAAGCGGTGAGCGCCAATCTGGTGACGGCCGCGCTGGTGGCGCTGGCCTCCTTGGCCGCGCTGCCGGTCTCGACCACGCACGTCACCTCCGGCGGCATCTTCGGCATCGGACTACGGCGGCGAAACGAAGCCGACTGGAAGCGCGTGCGGGAGATTGCGCTCGCGTGGGCCGGAACTCTGCCGCTCGGGATCGTGGCGGCTGCTGCGTTTTACCTGCTGCTCAGGCACTGATGAGTTCGGGTTTTCGAGTTCCGTTACCGGAGGCAACATGGCCCGCAAGGCTACGACGCTGGATACCGAGATGATTGTCCGCGAGCGGTATGAAAAAGCCGCGCGGGCGCGCGAGGCGCAGCTCTGCTGTCCCATCACCTACGACCCGAAGTACCTCGAAGCGATTCCGCAGGAAATCCTGGACAAAGACTACGGCTGCGGCGACCCTTCGCGCTACGTGCGCCAGGGCGACACGGTGCTCGACCTCGGCAGCGGCGGCGGAAAGATCTGCTACATCGCGGCGCAGATCGCCGGGCCGAAGGGGCGCGTCATCGGAGTGGACTTCAACCCGGAAATGCTGGCGTTGGCGCGCAAATACCGGGACGACGTGGCCGCGGCGATCGGTTGGAGCAACGTGGCGTTTCATCGCGGGCGCATCCAGGACCTGGCTCTGCCGCTCGACGAGGTGGACGCGTACCTGAAGGCCAATCCAGTGCGCTCGAGTGAAGACCTGCGGCGCTTCGAGGAATTCGAGACGCGCCTGCGCCAAGGCGCGCCGATGATCCCCGACGGGTCGGTAGACGTGATCCTCTCGAACTGCGTGCTGAACCTGGTCCGCGAAGAGGACCGCGAACAATTGTTCCGGGAGATGTTCCGCGTGCTGAAGCGTGGCGGGCGCGTGGCTATCAGCGACATCGTCTCCGACGAGCCGGCGCCAGAAACGATGAAGCGTGACGCGGAACTCTGGAGTGGTTGCATCGCCGGCGCCTTCCAGGAAACGGCCTTCCTCGCAGCGTTCGAGCGCGCGGGCTTCCATGCGATCACGCTCGACAAATACGACGAGAAACCCTGGAAAACGATCCGCGGCATCGAGTTCCGCAGCGTGACGCTGACCGCGCGCAAGGGCAAGCAGGGGCCATGCCTCGAGCGCAAGCAGGCGGTGATCTACAAGGGACCGTGGCGGAAGGTGGAGGACGACGACGGGCACACCTTCGTCCGCGGGCAGCGCATGGCCGTGTGTGATAAAACCTACCGCATCCTGACCAGCGAGCCGTACACCGCGGATGTGATCGCGGTGCCGCCCATCAAGGAAGTGCCGTTGCAGAAGGCGAAGCCGTTCGCGTGCGGACAAAACGCGTTGCGCGCGCCCGCGGAGACAAAGGGCAGGCGCTATCGCAAGACGTTGAATGCGGCGGCCACGTGCGCGCCGGGGTCGGGATGCTGCTAGTGTAGGGGCGACCGGCAGGTCGTCCGGGCGGCGTACTTTATCGCCGCAAGCCAGAATCACACGGCCGCGTCAAAGGAGACTGCCAATGGAAACCTACTATCATCCGGCGGACCTCGGAAAATTTTCCGAAATGGGCAAGGGCAACCCGGAACTCTGGCAAAAATTCATGAGCTACTATTCGGCGGTGTTTGCCGAAGGGGCGCTGAGCGAGCGCGAGAAAGCGCTGATCGCGCTGGCCGTGGCGCACGCGGTGCAGTGTCCGTACTGCATTGACGCCTACACGCAGGCGTGCCTGGAAAAAGGTTCGAACGTCGAGGAAATGACCGAGGCCGTGCACGTGGCCTGCGCAATCCGCGGCGGGGCGTCGTTGGTGCACGGTGTGCAGATGCGCAACGTCGCAGGGAAACTGTCGATGTGATGCATGGCGGGCGACCTGCGGGCCGCCCCTACAAATCACAATGCTGGTCACACTCAAATCGCGGGCGAATCCGCTGTCTTCGGCGAAGGAACAGTTGCGCCTTCTTTCCGCGCGCAACGGGTTTCCGCCGTTCGTGGAAAAGCTGCGCGCGGCCGGGCTGAAGCCGCTGCGGGCGACGGGAATTTCCATTTTTCAGATCAACGTCGGGAAACTGTGCAACCAGACGTGCGGCCACTGCCACGTGGATGCCGGACCGGACCGGCGCGAGATCATGTCGCTCGAGACGGCGGAACTCTGCATCCGCGCACTCGCGCAGACGGACATCCCGGCGGTGGACATCACCGGCGGCGCGCCGGAGCTGGCGCCATGCTTCCGCTACCTGGTCGAGCAGACAAAGGCGCTCGGACGGCACGTGATGGACCGCAGCAACTTGACGGTGCTCCTTGTCTCCTCGCAGGCGGACCTGGCTGAATTTCTAGCGCGGCACCAGGTCGAAATCATCGCCTCGCTGCCCTACTTCCGCGCGGCGCAGACCGACGCCCAGCGCGGCGAAGGCGTTTTCGAGAAATCCATCGCGGCTCTTCGGAAGCTCAACGCGCTCGGCTATGGCAGGGACGGCAGCGGCCTGAAGCTGAACCTGGTCTATAACCCCGCCGGCGCGTTCCTCCCGCCCAGGCAGGAGTCGATCGAAAAACAGTTCAAGCGCGAGCTCGAGCAGAAGCACGGCGTGGCCTTCAACCATCTGTACACGATTACGAACATGCCCATCAGCCGCTTCCTCGAGTTCCTGCTGAGCACAAACAATTACGAGGGCTACATGGAGCGGCTGGCGAACGCGTTCAACCCTGCCGCCGCGGCGGGGGTGATGTGCCGCACCACACTTTCGGTGGGCTGGGAGGGCACGCTCTACGACTGCGACTTCAACCAGATGCTCGAGCTGCCCACCGGCTTCGGTGCGCCGCGGCACATTGGCGCATTCGACGCGGCACAGCTTGGCGCGCGGCGCATCGTCACCGCGAACCATTGCTACGGCTGCACCGCCGGCGCGGGCTCCTCCTGCGGCGGCACGATCGCGTGACTCGCGCCCCCCTCAACGTTGCCGCATGAAGCCACCGCTACAACGTCTCCCAGCCCTGTGCTAGACTCCGGCGCGCTCTCGGGCCACGCGGCCCGCTGGGCGCGGCAAGTCGCGCCCCTACAATCCATTCCACGGAGAACGCGATGCTCAAGAAACTGCTGATGGCGATGCTTCTGTTTGCCGCGCCGGCGCTGGCGCAGACCACGGCCATTCGCGCCGGGAACGTGATCGATCCGGCCACGGGCGCAGTCACGAAGAATCAGATCATTCTGGTCAAGGACGGAAAGATCACAGACGTCGGTCCTGCCGTGAAAATTCCCGCGGGCGCGGCGGTGCTGGACCTCTCGAATTCGTGGGTGATGCCCGGCCTGATGGATGCGCACACGCATCTGACGCTCGGTTCGCCCGGCGAACTGTTCCTGGAAGGCGAATACTTGAAGGCCAGCTCTGCGCTGCGCGCGTTGAACGGATTGCGCAACGCGCAGGACGCGCTCCAGGCCGGCTTCACGGGCGTGCGGGACGTCGGCAACGACGCGAACTTCGTCTCGGTGGACATTCGTCGCGCGATCGAGCGCGGCTGGTTCATCGGTCCGACGATGCTCACTACCGGGAAGATCATCGCGCCGTTTGGGGGGCAGTCGCACAACATCCCGCCGGAGATGGGCCCCTTCTGGCGCTTCGAATATCAGGACGCGGACACGCCGGACGAAGTACGCAAGGCGGTGCGGCAGAACATCTACTACGGCGCAAACGCCATCAAGCTCGTCGCGGACAACAGCCCGTATTACTACTCGGAGGAAGAAGTTCGCGCCGCGGTCAGCGAGGCGCACAAGGCGGGCCTCACCGTGGGGGTGCACGTCTATGGCGGGGAGGCGGCGCGCAACGTCATCCTGGGCGGCGCCGATTCGGTCGAGCACGGCTTCGATCTTTCCGACGAATTGCTGAAGCTCATGAAAGAAAAAGGCACCGTGCTGGTCGGCACCGATTTCCCCTACGAGCACCTGAAGGTCATGGGCACCGCCGGCGGGATCCTTCCGCCGGCAGAAGTAGTCAGCAAGGGCATCCTGGACCGGCTGCACCGCGCGCACAAGATCGGCGTGAAGATGGCCTTCGGCACCGACGTGGTGCTCGAGTTGCCCGGCAAAACCCGCGCGGACATGATGCTCGACTACCTCGCGGTGTGGACCGAGGCCGGCATCCCGCCCGCGGAGACCCTGAAGTGCATGACGACGAACGCGGCCGAGCTCTTCGGCTGGAAGGGGCAGCGCGGCGCCATCGCCGCCGGCGAAGCCGCGGACATCATCGCCACGCCCTCCAACCCGCTCGAAAACATCCAGGCGCTGCGCAAAGTGCAGTTTGTGATGAAAGACGGAAAGGTGGTCAAGAAGATGTAGCGCCCGCCTTCAGGCGGGCAGAAAAATTGTAGGGGCGCACCTCCCGAAGTCTCGGGAGCGCGCGCCCTTTTGTTTTTGACATGCCGGCCTGAAGGCCGGCGCTACACATATCTACTTCTTGTAGTAATTCGGAAACGCCGGGCGCTGGTGTCTGGGCAGCGGGTTTTTCTTCAGCGAATCCAGCAGCCACTCGACGGCCTTTTCGAGTTGCGGATCGTGGCCTTCGCGCAGGGCCTTGGGGTCAAGCTCGACCTCGATGTCCGGCGCGACGCCGTTGTTCTCCACGTCCCACGTCCCGTTGGGATTCCAGAACGCGAGCCGCGGCGCAGTGACAAAGCCGCCGTCGATCAGTTGCGGGTAGTCGTAGATACCCACCAGGCCGCCCCAGGTGCGCTTGCCCACCAGCGGGCCGATGCCAGACTTGCGGAACGACCACGGCAGGAAGTCGCCGCCCGAGCCGGCGAATTCGTTGATCAGCATCGCCTTCGGACCGAAGATGGAGGCGAACGGCGTGGCGAAGTCCTCGCCTTCGCGCGTGTGCCAGTAGCTGAGCAGCGGACGCTTCAGGTAGTCAATCATGTAGTCGGCCACGCTGCCGCCGCCGTTGAAGCGCTCGTCAATTAGGGCGCCTTCCCGGCCGACCTGCGAGAAATAATAGCGGTTGAAATTGATGTAGCCCGGGCCGCCGGTGTTCGGCAGATAAACGTAGGCGAGCCGCCCGCCGCTCAATTGATCCACCTTGCGGCGGTTGTCCTCGATCCACGCCAGGTTGCGCAGGCCGAATTCGCTTTCGACCGGCACGACGGTGACCTCGCGCGCATCCTTGCCGTCGGGATTCGGACCGACTTTCAGCAGCACGGCCTTGCCCGCTGTCGCTTCGAAGAAGCTATAGACGCTGTCGGTGGCGCGCACCTCGCGGCCGTTCACGGCGAGTAGATATTCGCCGGCGACGACATTCACGCCGGGCTGGGTAAGAGGCGCGCGGAGCTGTGGGTTCCAGTTTTCGCCGTTGTACACGCGGGCGAAGCGGTAGCGGCCGTTTTCGATTTTGTAGTCGGCGCCGAGCAGCCCGCCGGGCACGCGCGCGGGTTGCGGCACGTCACCGCCCTGAATGTAGGTGTGCCCGAGCACCAGGTTTCCGAGCATCTCGGCGAAGAGATAGCTCAGGTCAGCGCGGTGCGCGACGGCGTCGAGATACGGCGCGTATTTTTTTTCCGCTGCGCCCAGATCCAGTCCGTGTGCGCCGGGGTCGTAGAGAAAATCGCGCTCGATGCGCCACGCTTCGTGGTACATCTGCGCCCACTCCGCGCGCGGCTCCACGCGGACTTCCATCTGGTCGGTCTTGAGCTGGCCCTCGCCGGGCTTGGGCGGCTGCGCCGTAGCGGAAATGAACCAGCGGTCCGGCCCCAGCCGGTAGAGCATCTTTTCGCCGTTGAAGGAGAGGTCGAAGGCCATCACGCTGTCCATGACCTTCTCGACCTTGCGTTTCTCGAGTTCAAATTTGTGGAGCGTCATGCCGGTGAAGGGGAAGCCCACCAGCGGCTGGCCTTCAAGCAGGAAGAGGATGCCTGTCTTGCTGGCATAGAGCGCGCTGTAGGCGCGCGCCGGGATGGGCAGCGCGAGGATGCGCTGGCTGATGTTCTCGAAATCAATCGCGACGCTGACCGCTTCCTTGCTCTTCTCCTTCGGCTTTTCTTTTTCCTCGGGCTTGGCCGCGGCATCCTTCTTTTCTTCGGGCTTAGCGTCCTGCACCTTCTCTTCGTCGCTCTCCGGAGCAAGCGGTGAGGGCAGGTCTTTCTTCAGCACCACCACGTACACGCTGCGGGAGACCAGCCGGTTGTAGCTGGACATGTCCAGCCAGCCGGTGCTGGTGGCGTAATCGGTGCTGGCAGCGAAGTAGAGGTGCTTGCCGTTCTTGTCCCATACCGGATAGCGCCCGTCGCTCAGGCCGTCGGTGATCTGCGTGCCCTTCGCCGACTCGAGCGAATAGACGAACACGGCGTGAAACTGGCTGCGCAGCCGCTTCGTGTAGGCGAGCCACTTGCCGTCCGGCGCCCAGGTGGGGTCGAGCGAGCGCTCCGGGTGGTCGTACAGGTCCGTATCCACCTTCACCGGAGTTCCCTTCTCCAGCTCGAGGTACCAGAGGTTCAGCCGCTTATCGTGGAAAGCGATCTTCTTGCTGTCCGGCGCCCAGACCGGCGAGTAGAAAAACGACGGCGGATTGCCGAGGCTGATCTTCTTCACTTCGCCCTGGCCGCTCTGTTCGCGGAGGTGCAGCGCGTATTCGCCGGACTCGTCGGAGAAATACGCGATCCACTTGCCGTCGGGCGACCAGGAGGGATCGCGGTCGGCCACGCCGGAGGAGCGCGTCAGGTTGCGGACGTCGCCCTTTTCCGCGGGCACGGTGAGGATCTCGCCGCGGGCCTGGAAGACGGCGCGGGCGCCGCTGGGCGAAATCGCCGCATTGATAATGCGCGAGGCCACTTTCTCAAAGCGCGGGCGCACGCCGGGCAGGTCGCCGGCGAGCGCAATCTTCAGCGCGCGTTCCTTGCCGGCGTTCAGGTCGTAGAGGTGCAGCGAGCCGAACTGTTCGTACACGATCGCTCCCGGCCCTGCGGACGCCGACTTGATGTCGAGGCCCTTGTTCTCGATGACCTGTGTGACTTTTTTCGTGCCGGTGTCATAGGCGTAGAGCGTCACGGTGCCGCTGCGGTCGGACAGGAAATAGACTTTATTGCCCACCCACATCGGGCTGAAGTCGTTCGAATTTTCACGCGGGAGTTTTTCGATGCTGGAATCGGAGAGCTTCGCGATCCAGACCGGTGAAGTGCGGCCACCGCGGTAGCGCTTCCAGATGGCGAACGCCGGCGGCATGGGCATGTAGGCCAGCCGCGCGCCGTCCGCCGAATAGGAACCCGAGTAGGCCATCACCAGCGGCAGCTCCGCCGGAAATCCGCCGTCAGTGGAAATCGTGAAGAGCCGGGTAAAGCTGGAGTAGCTGTTGCGCTGCGAGCGGAAGAGAATCTGCTTTCCGTCCGGCATCCAGCCAACGACGCTGTCCGCGCCGGGGTGATAGGTGAGCCGCTTGGGGATGCCGCCCGTTGCGGGCACCACGTACACGTCGGTGTTGCCGTCGTACTCGCCGGTGAAGGCGATCAGCGAGCCGTCCGGCGAAAAATACGGATCGGTCTCGACACCGACGCCGGTGGTCAGGCGCTCGGCCACGCCGCCGTCGCGGTTTACGATCCACAGGTCGCCGGCGTGCACAAACGCGATGTGCGTCTTGCTGATGGCCGGCTTCTGGTAGAGCGTGGGCTTCTCCGCCTGGGCGGTCGCGACGCTTGCCGCTACAAGCACCAGCAAAAGCACTGCGAGCAATTTGCGCATGGTAGAGGCTCCTTCTATTGGAAAGGTCTCGTGGTCTTATCCCGCTGACGGCCGATCTCCCACCCCGGGATGCGGCACACGAATGCTACCGATTGAGACGTACGCAAGCAACAAAGGTTTGGTTCCGTAGTCAAACAGAAGTTGTAGGGGCGACCCGATGGGTCGCCCACAGGCGAGGCACCGCCTCGCCCCTACGGCAGAATCGCAAACACCCGCACCGGCCCGCCGGAGCCGCCTTCGAGTTTGATCGGCGCGACAACGAGGGTGGCGCCAGATTCCGGCAAGGCGCTCATGTCCGCAAGGTTTTCCAAGTGATAAAGCCCGGCGCCGTGGGAAAGCTTGTGCACGGCAAAATCCTTTGACGCGCCGTAGTCCACGCTCATCGCATCAATGCCCAGTCCGCTCACCTTCCGCGCGATGAGCAGCTTCACCGCCTCGACGGAAAAGCCCGGGAAATGCATCGTGCCGCGGGCATCTTCGTTGCGGTAGCGCTTCACGTCCGGCCAGCGCGCGGCCCAGCCGGCGCGCAGCAGCACAATCGCGCCCACGGGAATTCTGCCGTGCTCTTTCTCCCACCGCTCGACGCGCCGCACGGAGAGGCGGTAGTCGTCGTCCTTTTTCGCTTCCTCGCGGACGTCAATCACCACAGCGGGGCCGAACAGTCTTTCAGGAGGAATCTGGTCCACGGTCGCAGTGCCCGGCGGAAAGTGCGCCGGCGCGTCCAGGTGGGTGCCGTAGTGCTCGAGCATGGCGAAGCGCCGGGTGAAGTAGCCGTCTTTTTCGGCAGTGGCGTTGTCCCGCGCTTCGAAGGGATGTGTGTCGCCGGGCCACGGCGGCAGCTTGTCGCTGATCGCGTAGGCCAGGTCAATGACGCGTGTGCTTCCCGCCGGAATCCCCTCAAGCGGATTTGGCGAAGATTTTTTCTGGGCCATCAGCAGTCCGGTGGTGAGGAGCGCGAGGGCAAAAGCGATGACACGGCGCATATCGCACCCCCTGGAAAATCCTCACGTCAGTCCCGCCCCAACAGGCCGGGGCGGTAAGGGACGGCGCTACTTCTTGCCGTATCCCGGCCCGAGCACAACGCGGCCGGGCGTGGCGCCGGTGTGTTCGCCGTCCTTCAGCACCTGCACGCCGTTGACGAAGACGTGCACCATGCCGGTGGAATACTGGTGCGGCTTCTCAAACGTCGCGTGGTCCTGGATCTTCGCTGGATCGAAAATGGCGATGTCCGCGAAATAGCCCGGCTTCAGCGCGCCGCGGTCCTTGATTTTCAGGTTAGACGCTGGCAGTGATGTCAATTTGCGAATGGCCTCTTGGAGCGGAATGATCTTCTCGTCGCGCACGTACCGCCCCAGCAGCCGCGCCACATTGCCGTAGGCGCGCGGGTGCGGGTTTGACTTCAGGAAGACGCCTGCCGGCGCGGGCGACTCCGCGTCCGAGCCGAAGCTCAGCCACGGCAGCTTGATCTGCCGTCGCACGTTGTTCTCGTCCATCATGAAGTAGATGGTGCCCACGCGGCTGTCGTCCTCGATGATCAGGTCCATCGCCGTTTCCTGCGGAGTCTTGCCGCGCATCCGGGCCACTTCGGCAAGCGTTTTTCCGGTGAGCGGCTTGAGCGCGTCGTTCTTGAAGCCGACCAGCAGAATGCCGTCGGGGCCGGTGTTGAGGTACATGTTTTCCCACTTGTCCGTGGGCGCGGACATTTCTTTCATCAGGCGCTCGCGGATGGCCGGATCTTTCAGCCGTTTGACGAACGCCTTGTGGCCGCCTTCTTCCACCCACGGCGGCATCGTTGCGCTCAACCCCGTGGCGCCGGCCGTGTAGGTGTACATGTCCGCGGTGATCTTCAGCCCCTGCTTGCGTGCCGTTTCGACTTTCGCGATGGCCGCATCGAGCTTGCCCCAGTTGGGCTTGCCCGCGGCCTTCAGGTGGTAAATTTCCGCCGGAAGTTTCGCCTCGCGCGAAATTGTGACCAGCTCGTCGATCGCTTCGAGGAAGCGGTTGCCCTCGCTGCGCATGTGCGAAATGTACATGCCGTCGTATTCCGACGCGACCTTGCACAACTCGATCAGCTCGCCGGTCTTGGCATAGAACGCCGGCGGATAAATCAGCGACGAGCCCACGCCCAGCGCGCCTTCGCGCATCGCCTGGCGGACGAGCGCCTTCATGCGCGCGAGTTCTTCTTTGGTCGCCAGGCGGTCGGCATAGCCGATTTCGTGGACGCGTACTGTGGTCGCGCCAACGAACGACGCGACGTTGGGCGCGATGCCGCGCTTGGTGATCCAGTCGAGGTATTCCTTCAGCGTGGTCCATTCGATTTTGTATTTGAAGTCGCCCTGCTGCTCTTCGGCTTCCTTCTTCATTGCGTCCGAGAGCGGGCCCATGGACTCGCCTTCGCCGAAGATTTCCAGCGTGACGCCCTGGCGGATGTCCGCCTGCGAGCGCGGGTCCACAATCAGTGACTCGACGGCCCAGCTCAGCATGTTGATGAAGCCCGGCGCGACGGCGAGACCCCTGGCGTCAATTTCTGTTTTGCCGCGCGCGTCTTTCAAATTGCCGATTGCGGCAATCTTGTCGCCATTGATGGCCACATCGCCCACGGCCGGCGGCTTCCCGCTACCGTCGTAGATGGTGCCGTTGCGGATGATGACGTCGTAAGTCCGTGGTGGCGCCGCCGCGGCCGAAATCAAAACTGCGGCGGCGACAACGACACCCAGAAAGAGGAATGCACGAAGATTCGTTTTCATGGAGCGTATCGTAGTGCAGAAAATGGAAAAGAGAAAATAGAAAAGAGGCGCGCCCGCGTTGGCGCTCAGGCTTCGTTCTTGTATCGCTCACCCGCTTCAAGAAATGCTCGCTTTCTCGTGAGGAGGTACCAGATTGGCAGTCCGGCCAGCAACACGCCAATTACAGCGCCGAGCCAAGGGTTTGGAAGCGCCATCGAATGGCCATCATGGAATGCGTCCGGAAACATCGACTTCAGCTGGGCAAGTATTTTCTCATCGGAGCCCGCCACGATTGCGGGCGCAATGCTATTTATCATCCAAAAGCCGAAAAACCATACCGCGGCGGTAAGGCTCCAGGGCTTGAGACGAAGCAGACCGACGCCAATCAAGATCTGAGCGATCCCGAAGGCCCAAAAAATCAAAACCGCTGACCATCCTGCAAAAAGCATTCCCAGAATGAACGCTGGCCAGTGGAACCACGTACTCATCGGTGTCAGTAGAGCGAAAACCAGGAGATGCCAGGCAATGACGGCAACACTCAGCGGCCTTTGCGGGCCTTCGAGCAATGGATATCCCTTGAGAAAAGCTGCTTTGACAGCCGCGCGATTGAAATAGAGCAGCCACCAAATGCTCAACGCGATCGGGATCAGGTAAATCGCAGCCATGATGCCAAGAACGATCTCCACCCCTTCGACGGATTGGAGAGACGGATCGGTCGAAGAAATGGAGAGCGTCAACGCCATTAAACTGCAACAGAAAAACACGAGCAACGCGCCAATCACCAGAATGCACATGCGTGCCCAACGGCGCATGTGGAAGAGTCCAACGGCGGTCACCAGTCCCCACAGCGCGCTCCCAATCAACACGACAGCCGCGAATATCATTACGGCCTTGTAATACGGCGGCGGCGATGAGGAGGGCGGCACATAGGGAGGGACAAAGGGTATGACCGCACCCACGAGCGCTGTCACCAAGCTTACCAGGATGAGGAACGCGGCGGAAACGGTTACGCCAGCGGGACGGTTCATGGATTCTCCATTCCTTTGGCGGGCAGTATAGACCGGCGTTTCACTGTGTCAACGAGTAAGCGGGTTACGGCAGGGGCATGCCGGGAGCGGAAACAATGCCGGCCATGCGGAGGATTTCCTGGTACTCCTCGGGGCTGAGCGCGGAGATGATCAGGCGGACGTTTTTCAGGAACTTCACCTTGCGCAACAGCGAATTGTCGCGCAGTTCGACGAGTGTCACCTGGCGTGGCAGGCGCTCGAGCGCGCGCAGGTCAATTACGTAGCTCTTCGCTTCGTCGTCGTGCGGGTCGGCATAGGGGTCGCGCGTGACTTCGGCGATGGAGTAGAGCGAGCGATCCGGCGCGCTATGGTAGCAGAGCACGCGGTCACCCTTGCGCACCTGCTTGAGCTGCCGCAAGGCGTCCGGCTTGTTGCCCGCGCCGCGCCACATTTCCTTGCCTTTCACGAAGAGCGTGTCCCAGTGGTAATGGTGCGGGTCAACTGCGAAGAGCCAGTGGCGGCGGGCAGGCGGTTGTTTCGTCATCGTTTTCGTAACTGGTGCACTATACACGGGTTACTGGCGAAAGTGAAAACCTTTGCGTAGGCGAGGCGAAAAAAAAGGCGCAGCAAGCAGCGCCCGTACAAAGAAATTCCGTCAAGCCAGCAGTTTGGAACTGTGTAACAGATTGACTGTCAAGAATTTAGCCGCAATCCACGAAAATATCTTCGCCCCGGATCTCTAGCCTATAGCAATTCACCCCGACGGCCGGATTCTGGGTGACCTTGCCGGAGGTGACGTCGTACTCCCAGCCGTGCCACGGGCATGTGACCACTTTGCCGGCCAGCACGCCTTCGCCGAGCGGCCCTCCGCGGTGCAGGCAAACATTGTCAATCGCGTGGAACGCGCCGCTCACGTTGGCCAGCGCCACCGACTTGCCATCCACCTGGAATTCACGGATCGTGCCGACGGGAATCTCGTCTTTTCTCGCCGCGCGCACAAAAGCCATTGGCCACTCCTGTAGCGCCCGCTTTTAGGCGGGCACTCCTGTGCCGGCCTGAAAGCCGGCGCTACAAAAAAACTGCGGAAACTTCTCAGCGCGGATTCGGCGACTGCGCCACCATCACGCCGCCCTTGAAATCCTCGACCATGCCCGCCTGCAGCCGCACTTCGGTGGGGCGCTTGGCCAGTGACATCTGGTCAATCTTGTCCTGCAGCTTCAACAGCGCGTAAAACAGCCCCTCCGGCCGCGGCGGGCAGCCGATTACGTACACGTCCACCGGGACGATTTTGTCCACGCCCTGCAACACGGAATAGACGTTGAACGGCCCGCCGACGCTCGAGCACGCGCCCATCGAGATGCACCACTTCGGGTCCGGCATCTGGTCCCAGACGCGCTTCAGCACCGGCGCCATCTTCAGCGTCACCGTGCCGGCCACGATCATCAGGTCGGCCTGGCGCGGCGACGGGCGGAACACCTCCGCGCCGAAGCGGGCGATGTCGAACCGCGACGTGGTGGACGCGATCATCTCGATCGCGCAGCACGCCAGGCCGAACGTCAGCGGCCAGATAGCGCTGCGCCGCGCCCAGTTGAACACGTAGTCCACCGACGTGATCATGAAGTTTTTTTCGAAGCGGTTGTCGAGGACACCCATAAACTCCCCTGAACGCCAGAGGCCGCAGTATAGCGAGGGCGTTCTACCCAGTCAAACCGGACGGCATTGAAAGTACAGATCAACACGGATGATGGAAGAAGCGAAAATAGAAATTAGAAAACAGGCCGTGCTTGGTGGTTTGAATTTACTGTGCCCGGATGATTTTTTCTGTTTTCTCTTTATCTGCGCTTATCTGTACTGCTAGCCTGGAGTTTCTTCGCGTCGCGCGACAAGATTCAATTGGTCCTTTCTTCTCTGTGTGCCTCTGCGCACTTTGCGCCTCTGCGTTGTCCTTTGTTTTGGTTGCGGCTGACCCGCGCGGTGTTCATCTGTGGTTACAAAGGTTTTGCCCCGTGGACGAGCCGAGCGCCTTCGGCGCGGAACGCGCGCAACTGCGCGGCATCGCGGAACCAGCGGCCTCATCTATTGCAAACGAATTGAGAAACCCGGCATTCCTTGTGGGAGCGAAATGGCTGGAGCATTCACAGGGCGGCCGGGATGCCCAGCGCCTTGCTGCCCATCCGGAGAGCGAGCTGCAGCGACCAACGCTTCGCCCCGGGAGGAGCCAGCCACCACTTTTCGAGCAGCACCTTGCCCCAGTGCCAGGTTTTCCCGATCTTGCGGAGCGTCACCTCGGGAGATGGCTCGGCGAAAAAGTTGCCAAAAGCAAAACCAGACACAGATTCACCCGCCTCCAGCATGCAGTAGCCGTCGCCGCAGAACTTGTCCTCCGCCTTAGCCCCCGTGATCTGGCCGGCAATGCGGCGCGCCACGACGAGGGCCTGGGCATGAGCGAATACGCCGGCCTTGGGCAGCAGCAGCGGCACGTCCAGCTTCCAGCGGCCGGGGAGAGGAACCGCGGCTGCGTCGCCAATAGCGTAAACGTTTTCAAACCGGGTGGACAGGGTGGCGGGATTCGCCGGCGCCCACCCGGCTTCATTCGCCAGCCCCGCTTCCCGGAGAAGACCCGGCCCGCGATGGGGCGGGACGGCGATCAGTAAATCGTACCGGAACGCCTCCTGGCCCTCGAATCGGAGCTCGCGCGCGTGCGCGTCCACGGCGGCAAGCCGGTGCAGCGGGTGGAAAGTGATTCCTCTCGCTTCGACCATGCTCCTGACGGCTTGGCCCAGCTCGGGTCCGGCCACCGGCATGGGCTGCGCCTCCGGTGTGAACAGGTGCAGTTCAACCCGCCCTGCGACTCCACGCTGCCGGAAGAAATCGGCAAGAAGCATGGCCCCCTCATAGGGGGCCGCCGGGCACTTGTAGGGCAGTCCGGCGACCACAAGGGCAAGTCTTCCCCCGGAGAAATCCTGGAGAGCGCTGCGCAACCGGGCGGCGCCGTCGAGCGTGTAGAAAGTGTGCCCGCCTTCCCCAAGACCGGGGAAGATTTCCGGGGCCAGTTCAGCGCCCAGGGCCACGATCAAGAAGTCGTAAGCCAGGGGGCCGGCGCTCGTCTCCACGCGCCGGGCAGCCGCGTCAATCCCCAGGGCCTGCGCCTGAACGACCTCAACGCCCGCCGGCACGAGCCGTCGCACCTTCCGGGTAATCTGCGCTGGCTTGCGGTCGCCGGTCATCACCCACAGGAAGGATGGCGCGAAGGCATGGTCGGCGTTCTTCTCCACCAGCACGATGCGATGGGATTGCGGGAGCTGGCGCCGCAGCGCATCGGCAGCAACCAGTCCCCCGACGCCGCCACCCAGTATCACTACCGTCGTATCCGTCATTCGTGTTTTCTCCAATTACCGGCGGTTGATCCGGCTCCGCACATGGGCGCCCGCGGCCACGAGCCTGCCGGCCGCATTCCGAAACAAATACGACCGGCTCAAAAGGTGACCACCGAATCGCTTTCCTTCGTCCAGCGGGCAAGATCGGACATGTGACCCACCTCAACGCCTTCGACGAGTTCCTGCTGGCCAAGTCCCCTGGCCGCGCCGCAGGTCGCTCAAGTCTTGACCTTGACGCCCTTGGCGATCAGTTGGCTCAGCATATCGGCAGTGTTGTAGTAGCCGGTGGGAGTTTTCTGGTGACGCCGGGCGACGCCCACGCCATCCGCCAGAAGAAAAAGATTCACCGCCACGTCGTTGGCAAGCAGCGCTGAAGCATAGCGAAGCGCGTTGTAGGCCTTCTCGGTCCCGTACGGCGCGTCCTGGATGATTACGGTCACCTTCTCCATTTTCCCCGGTTTCTCCTTTCAACCGAAACTCGGCGCGCACTGCCAGCGCGCCCGTGTGCGCTCCAGGCGCCGAGCAAAGATGCTTCCCGCTGCATCTGCTCGAGCAGGGTCTCCCGGATCAGATCGAACGCTTTCAGCAACTTGGGATTGGCCAGCCGATAGTAGACGCTGTTCTTTTCTTTGCGCGAGATCAGCACCCGCCTCTGTTTCATCATGTTGAGGTGCTGGGAGAGGTTGCCGATGGCGATTTCGAGCCGCTCCGCCAGATCCGAAACCGACACTTCCTCCTCCCGCAAGTGGTTCAGGATCTCCAGGCGGGTGGGGTGGGAAAGCACCTTGCACATGTCGGCGTGGCAGCGGTAGAGCTCGCGATTGATGTCAGCACTCCTGTTGCGCATCCCGGCGCCGGGCATCTGCTATTCTAGAAATCACTATAATACTTGATTTCCCGCTGTCAAGCCTCGTTCGCAAGGACCGGCCAGGCACGAATCTTAGGAACCGGCAAGCGGGTCCAGCGGTTCCGTTCGCTTTTCGAGTTTCGAGTTTCCTAGCCCCGTGCTTCGGTTTGGCCGAAAGTCGGCCTCACACCGGAAACGAGTAGGGCGCCTTCCTGGCGAAAGGCGCGGAGTTGTGCGGCATCGCGGAACCACCGGCCGGTGTACACCTCCGGCGCGGGCGTGGGGTCCACGATGCGGCGATGCGCAACGTCAGCGAAACCGGCGTCGCGGAAGAGTTGCGCCCACGCGTCGGCGCTGAGCAGCTTCGTCGGCACCGGCAGCAGTTTTTCCCACTGGTGGCAATGCGGGTTATCGCGGTAATAGTTGATGAGGATCCAAGCGGAGCCGCCCCCGCGCAGCACGCGGAAGATCTCCCGGAGGCCGCGCGCCGGGTCGGGCCAGTAGTAGGCCGACTCCACCGAGACGGCCTTGTCGAAGAATTCCCCTTCCCACGGGATTTCGTCCACGCCCCCGACGACGAACATGACGTGCGAGAGGTCCGAGTAGTTTTTCCGCGCGCGGCGGACCATTTCGTCGGAAAGGTCCATGCCGATGACGCGCCCTTCGGGCACCTGCTCGGCGAGCAGACGCGAAAGCCAGCCGGCGCCGCAGCCGGCGTCGAGCACGTTGTCCGTGGGCCGGAGCTGCATCAGGTCGACCACCGGCAGCGTGATGGGCAGATGGTCGTGCTCCATGCCCTCGCCGCGGCCAGCCTCGGCCCAGCGGTTGAATTCCGTGCGCAGTTGTTCGCTGCTCAGGTCAGACATGAGCCGTGTAGCCCGCCTCTTCAGAGGCGGGAGTTGTTCGTAGTAACGAATGAAAAGCCCCGCGTCTGAAGACGCGGGCTACAGTTCAAATGGAGCAAGCCACGCCCTTACAGCGGGCACATTACGGTCGCACCTTGGTCAGCAGCTCGACGAACTTCTGCTCGCGCTCTTTCTGGTCCAGCCCGCCGGTGGCTTCGGCGAGCTGGGTGATGTTCATCGAGCAGAATTTCGGCCCGCACATGGAGCAGAACTTCGCTTCCTTGTAGAAATCGTCCGGCAGCGTCTCGTCGTGCATGCGGCGGGCGGTTTCGGGGTCGAGCGAAAGCGCGAATTGCTTTTCCCAGTCGAAGAGGAAGCGCGCGTAGGAAAGCGCGTCGTCGCGGTCGCGCGCCCCGGGTCGTTTCCTCGCCACGTCGGCGGCGTGCGCGGCAATCTTGTACGCGATCACGCCCTGCTTCACGTCCTCGGCGTTGGGCAGGCCCAGGTGCTCCTTGGGCGTAACGTAGCACAGCATCGACGCGCCATACCACCCGATCATCGCCGCGCCAATCGCGCTGGTGATGTGGTCGTAGCCCGGCGCGATGTCCGTCACCAGCGGCCCCAGCGTGTAGAACGGCGCCTCCTGGCACATCTCCATTTCCTTTTCCACCTGCATCTGGATCTGGTCCATGGGGATGTGGCCGGGGCCTTCGATCATCACCTGCACGTCGTGCTCCCAGGCGATCTTGGTTAACTCGCCCAGCACCTTCAGCTCGGCGAATTGCGCTTCGTCGCTCGCGTCCGCGAGGCTGCCGGGACGCAGGCCATCGCCGAGCGAGAAGCTGACGTCGTGCTTCTTGAAAATCTTGCAAAGCGCGTCGAAATCCTCGTACAGGAAGTTTTCTTTCTGATGGTGGCTCATCCACAGCGCCAGCAGCGAGCCGCCGCGGCTGACAATGCCGGTGATGCGGTTGCGCACCAGCGGCAGGTGCTCGCGCAGCACGCCGGCGTGGATGGTCATGTAGTCCACGCCCTGCTCGGCCTGCTCCTCGATCACTTCGAGCATCAGGCCGATGCTGAGGTCTTCGGCGCGCTTGACGCGGGCGATGGCTTCGTAGATCGGCACCGTGCCGATGGGCACCGGCGAGGCGTTGATGATCGCCCGGCGGATGGCCGGGATATTGCCGCCGGTGGAGAGGTCCATCACCGTGTCCGAACCGAGGTGCACGGCGTGGTGGAGCTTCGTCAGTTCTTCTTCAATGTTCGAGCTGACCGCGGAGTTGCCGATGTTGGCGTTGATCTTGCACCGGAAGGCGATGCCGATGCCCATCGGCTCGAGGTTGCGGTGGTTGACGTTGGCGGGGATGATGGCGCGCCCGCGGGCCACTTCGCTGCGCACCAGCTCCGGCTCGAGCCGCTCGCGCTTCGCGACAAACTCCATCTCCTCGGTGATGACGCCCTGGCGCGCGAAGTGCATCTGCGTGACGTTCCGGGCACCGTTCGAGCCCGCCGACACCGGCCCCGACCCGTTCGGGGCCAGCCGCTTCTCAATCCACGCATCTCGCAGCGTCATTGTCTTCCCCCGAGACGCAAATGCTGCTTCACAGCAGCGCTCGTCTGTAGCCAGCGATTATCGCACCGCCGCCAAGGCGCGGCAACTCGGCGCGGTCGGGGGCGGGGCGGCTGACTTAGGCAGCGGTCAGGATGATGGGCTGGTCGTGAGTGACGACGATGGTGTGTTCGTAATGTGTCGAGAGGCAGCCGTTGGCAGTGCAAATCGTCCAGCCATTCGACTGCGTGACGACTTCGGTGGGCTCGAGCGCAAGGATTGGCTCGACGGTGATGACCATTCCTTCTTCGAGCACGCTCCGTTCCCGCGGGTCGTCGTAATTGGGGACCGAAGGGCGCTCGTGGATCGAGCGTCCCACGCCATGCCCGCCCAATTCGCGCAGCACGTGGAACCCGCAGCGGCGCACCTCACGTTCGACGGCGCGCCCGATTTGGGCGACCTGTCTTCCGGCACGTGCAGCCATCATAGCCTGCGTGAACGCCGACTTCGCACAATCCGAGAGCTCGCGTGCCTTTGGCGCTGCCGGGGGAAGCACCAGGGTGACCGCGGCGTCGGCAATATAGCCGCCGAGTTCGGCGGTCACGTCGAGCTTCACGACGTCGCCGGGCCGGAGCGCGCGACGGCTGGGGATGCCGTGAACAGCTTCGTCATTCACGCTGATGCAGGTGAAGCCAGGAAAGCCGTAAACGAGCTGCGGGGCCGAGCGGGCGCCGCGCTTCCGCAAGAACGTCGCGCCAATCTGGTCGAGCTCGGCCGTCGTAATGCCGGGAGCCACCGCGGCGCGCATCTCTTCAAGCGCGAGCCCGACCAGGCGGCCCACCTGCGTCATGCCCGTGAGGTCGGCGTCAGACCGAATCGTCATTGCGCGCGCCTCCGCGTCGGAGCGTGAGCAGCGTGATTTCCGGCGGGGCGCCGAGGCGCACCGGCGCGCCGACCGTGCCGAGGCCGCGGTTCACGTACAGGCATGAGGGGCACGGGGCGAGGGGTGCGGCCTCCGCAGCACTGGTCGCTATTCGCTGGGAACTGGTCACTGGGCGCTGATACAGGCCAGCGATGTAATCCGTCATGAAGCGCGCGGGATTCAGCCGCTGTTCGAGGATTTCCACGTTCACCTGGCCGCCGTGGGTGTGCCCGGCGAGCGTGAACTCGATGCCCATCTCGGCGGCGCGGTCGAACGCATTGGGATTGTGCGAAAGAAGAATGTTCGGCGCGTCGCGGCGCACCAGCGGCTCGACGCCGCGGAGCATCGGCAGGCGGCGACCATCGAGGCCGCGCGTGCGCTGGTAGTCCACACCGATCAGGTTCAGCGGCTGGCCTCGCCAGACAAGCTCGGCATTCGCCCGGCGCAGGACGCGCACGCCCACTTGCCGGAGCAGTTCGGTGGCGCGGTCTTCGCAGACGGCATAGATCTCATGGTTGCCCAGGCAGCCCCAGACGCCCAGCGGCGCCCGCAGCGCGGCCAGTTCTTCAACGCACTCCTCGAGTGGGTCGCGCGCGCCGGTGATGAAGTCGCCGGTGACGACGGCCAGCTCGGCGCCCAGCCCGTTGGCCATCTCCAGAGCGCGGCGGAGTTGCTCGCGCGACATGTAGGCGCTCATGTGAATGTCGCTCACCTGCACGATGCGCAGGCCGTCCAGCGCCGCCGGTAGATTGGCCAGCGGCACTTCCACGCGCTCGACCGTGTAGCGCAGCCGCTCGGCGGCGAAGCCGTACAGCGCGCCCACGAACGGCACCGCGCCGGCGAAGTAGGTGGCCGTCTGGAAGAAATGGCGGCGCGAGGGGTTTTCCAGGTTTTTCAAGGAAACTTCATGCGCGGTGCGCCGCATCAGCACCGGCGCAAAGCGCGTGCGAGCGAACTCCCAGGCACGTTCCGTTCCTTTGACCAGCTTGATCAGTAGCCAGGCGCCCAGCGAGGCGAAGAGCCACATCCCCAGCATCGGCAGAACACTCAGGCGCCTTGGCCATACGCCCAACAGCGTGCCCAGAGCCGGCGCCGCCACCGCCACGAGCAACATCAGCCAGATGCACCTGAGCAGCAGACGCAAACCGGCGTGGCTGACGCGCTGCTTCAGCCGCCACGCTTGGCGAAACCAGTAGCGCTGGGAAATGAAGACAAGCGTGAGCACGCCTAAGAACAGAATGCCCCGCAAGATGACCTGAGCGTCGTTCAACTCTTCTCTCCCTTGTTCTGCCTAGCTGAAATACGCAGCCGGCTGGCGCACTGTTTCGCACAATCCGCTGGCGGCAAAGCTCTCCACCATATTATCGACAGATTTTTGGTCCTGGCAAAGCCAGAAAGCGCTGCATATGCACCAGCGATTAAGGAGAGCGAACAATGGAAAACGCCATCCAGGGAACCTGCTGACCGGTTACAAGATACTCGAATCCGATTTCCCTTGACATGCGCAATCATTATGATATCATTATGATTGCATTGAGGAGGATTTCGATGTTGCAGGAACGGAAGGCTCGTGGGTTTTCTGGCTGGGGGCTTCTGATCACCTTGACCGTGGCGCTGTTCTTCTTCCTGGCCGGGCTGATTTCCTCGGCCAGGGCGCAGGAAGGCTGGTCGGCGCTGGGCTGGGCGATTGCCCTTGCCGTGGACGTGTTTCTTCTATGCGGCTTTATCGTGGTGAACCCGAATGAAGCCAAGGTGGTTCAACTCTTCGGCACCTACAAAGGCTCCTTGCGCGAAATGGGCTTCTGGTGGATGAACCCGCTCGTGTCCAAGCGGCGCATTTCGCTGCGCGTGCGCAACTTCGAGACGCCGAAACTGAAGGTCAACGACCATGACGGCAACCCCATCGAGATCGCCGCCGTCGTGGTGTGGCGCGTGGTGGACTCGGCGGAGGCCGCGTTCGAGGTGGACGACTACGAGAACTTCGTCCATGTGCAGAGCGAGTCGGCGCTGCGCAACATGGCCACGTCGCACCCGTATGACGCGCACCAGGAGGGCCAGATGTCGCTGCGCGCCAATACGGCGGAGATCGCCGCGCACCTGAAAACGGAGATCCAGGACCGGCTGTCCAAGGCCGGCGTCGAGGTACTCGAGGCGCGCATCAGCCACCTGGCCTACGCGCCGGAAATCGCCAGTGCAATGTTGCGGCGGCAGCAGGCCAGCGCCGTCATCGCCGCGCGGCAGAAGATTGTCGAAGGCGCGGTGGGCATGGTGGAGATGGCGCTGCAGATGCTCTCGGCCAATCGCGTGGTGCAGCTCGACGAGGAGCGCAAAGCGGCGATGGTGAGCAACCTGCTCGTCGTGCTGTGCAGCGAGCGGGACACGCACCCGGTGATCAACACCGGCTCGCTCTATCACTAGGCCAGCAGCACAGGCTCCCGAAGCCTCGGGACAGCCCGTGCGCCAGGAGAGCCATGGCAGAGCGCAAAGCATTCCTGTTGCGGCTGGACCCGAGCACGCTCGCGGCATTGCAGCGCTGGGCGGACGACGACTTGCGCAGCCTGAACGCCCAGATCGAATTCCTGCTGCGGCGCGCGCTCCAGGAGGCCGGGCGCTTCCCTCGCCTGGCCTCGCCGCCGCCTCCCTCGGACGCCCCGGACGGATTTGCCTGATTGCGCTTTACTTCCGCAACCCAGCCGCCGCATCACACTCCACCCGGCCTCCGCGCAGGAGGAATTGCAAAAACTCCAGGGCGACATGCCAAAAATTATCGAGGCGATTATCCAGATGGACGTGGACTGCACGGCGCTGGTCCGCACGCCGGGCCACTTGGGCCGCTCCGCGACGTGCATACCGACGCTGAAACCGGACACGCCCTAGCAACGTAGCGGCGGGTTTACCCCGCCGCCTGCTCCTGTAGCGCCGGCCGGAACCTGTCCCGACGCCTTCTGTCGGGAGGCCGGCATCGGTCCAGCGGCTCTGTATGATAAAATAATCGGAGTTTGTAGGCCCGTAGCTCAGTTGGTTAGAGCGCTACCTTGACACGGTAGAGGTCTGCGGTTCGAGCCCGCACGGGCCTACCATTTCTTCCGATGGCTCATTGTTACATCCTGCGAAGCCAGAGCACGGGCCGTTATTACGTCGGCTCGACGAATGACCTAGCTCGCCGTATCTCCGAACATGCGCGGGGACACACGCCATCGACCCGCGGGCGTGGTCCGTGGATTCTTGTGCATCAGGAACCGTTGCCCACGCTCCAAGAGGCACGGAAAAGAGAATTGGAAATCAAACGCTGGAAGTCGGCCAAGCTCATCGCTCAGTTGATAGCAGAGTCAAAGGGTTAGAGCGGGCCGACCTGGTCGGCCAGGTCTGCGGTTCGAGCCCGCACGGGCCTACCACTTCTTGCTCCCTTCATGCATCTAACCGTGCGGCGAGACTTCTTATCGCCGTCGGTGTTTCATGAGTGGAAGAAAGAGGTAGGAACCATGACGGGCAGCATGCGCAAGTGGTTGGCCGGAGCGTTTCTGCTGGGCGCGCTGGCATTCGTGGGCGCGTCGAACGCGCAAGCGCAGTATCGTCGCTACACGCAGGATCGCCGCGGCTTCTTCGAGCCTCGCCCGGGCACGCGCGCGGATTACAGAGAAGACCAGCGGGAACTCCGCATCCTGCAAGACCGCATCTGGCGCGACAAGGAGCAACTCCGCGCCGACATCCTGCGCTTTGGCAAGCGCAGCCCGCAGGTGCGCGCCGACCGCGAGATGCTCGCCCGGGACCAGCGCGAGTTGCGCCGGCTGCGCGCCGACATGCGCTACGACCGCCGCCTGGCTCACCGCCGGCATTTTCGCTGGCGCCGTTAGCCGTTGCGCCTCAGACGAACCCTGCTTGAAAGCAAAAGAGGGGATACCCACCTGAAGGTGGCCGCTACATGGCCTCGTCAGCGGAGAAATACACGCAATCCGGATGGTGGAACACCATCGCGCTGACGCTGGCTTCGGGGTCCATCATCATTCCTTCCGTCAGGCGCACGCCGATTTCTTCCGGCCGCAGGAGTTTCCAGATGCCGGCCTGGTCGTCCAAATTGGGGCACGCCGGGTAGCCAAAGCTGTAGCGCTTCCCGCGATAGCGCGAGGTAAACCGATCGTGCATCGTCAGCGTCGGCGGATCGGGAAAGCCCCAGTCCTCGCGGATGCGCCGGTGGAGCCATTCGGCGCAGGCCTCGGCGGTTTCGATGGCCAGCGCCTGCAGCGCGTGTGACTTGAAAAATTCTCCGGCCTGCTTCCACGCTTCTGACTTTTCGCGGATGCCCGCGCCCGCCGTCACCACGAAGAGCGCCAGGCGATCGCGCGCGTTTTCTTCCGCTCCCAAAATGTAATCGCTCAGACAGAGTCCGTCCGGCCTGCGCTGGCGCCCGAAGTGGAACACGTGCAGCGGCGCATCCGCGCCGGGCGCGAACAGGCGAATCGAATTCCCTTCCCGCTCCGCCGCAAAAAACTGCCACACTGCGCGCACCTTCATGAACTGCGCGGCGGCCCGTTTTACTTCTTCCATCTGGTGAAAGAGCGCCAGCGCTTTTTCGTGGCGCGCGGCGAGGTCTTTTTCGAAATGGCCTTTGTAGCCCAGGTGCCGGCTGTAGAGCATGTGCGGATTGATGTAGCTCCAGACTTCGGCGAGGTGCGGCACGTCGCGCACCTTGCGGTCGAGATAGGGCGCGGCGGGGATGGGCAGGTCCGCGCGGATTTTGCTACTGCGCCCCGCAGCAGGCGTGGGGGCCACTTCGCGCGCGGGTCCCGCAGCGGTCACGCCAACGGCGGGCGTGTGCGCCGCGAGCACGGCCGCACGCTCCGTCGGGTCCATGAGCTGGTTCATCAAGCGCAGGCCGGTCATGGCGTCCTTCGCGTAGCAGACGGCTGTTTCGTAACTGGGCGCGATGCGCGTGCGTGTGAACTTATCCGAGAGCGCCGCGCCGCCCACGAGCAGCGGCACCGTGATGCCCGCTCCGCGCAGGTCTTCCGCCGTCGTCACCATCTGCTGCGCGCTCTTCACCAACAGGCCTGATAGCCCAATCGCGTCGGGCCGGTGCTTCTGGAACTCCTGGATCAGCGTTTCCGGCGGCACCTTAATCCCCAGGTTGATCACCGTGTAGCCGTTGTTGGACAAAATGATCTCGACCAGGTTCTTCCCGATGTCGTGGACGTCGCCTTTCACCGTCGCCAGCAGAATTTTCCCGCGCGACGCCGTGTCCGCTCTTTCCATGAACTGCTCGAGGTAGCTCACCGCCGCTTTCATCGCTTCGGCGGATTGCAGCACTTCGGCGACGATCAGCTCGTTGTTGTTGAAGAGGCGCCCCACTTCGGCCATGCCGGCCATCAGCGGCCCGTTGATGATGTCCAGCGGCGCCGCTTCCTTCCGCTTCAGATCGAGGTCCGCGATCAGTCCCTCGCGCGTGCCTTCGATAATGTAGTTGGCCAGGCGCTGGTCGAGCGGCATGTCCGGGGATTTTTTCTTCGTGCGCGTGGCCGCGCCGCGGAACTGCTCCGTGATCGCCGCGATATGAAACTGATTGATGGCGGCTCTCTGCGCGGGAGATTGCTGGCGCCAGTCCTCCGGCGCGGTGCGCAGAGTTTCGTCACCGACTGCCGGCGGCGTATTGAACAGCAAATTTTCCGCCAGGCGACGCTGCGCTTCGGGAATGGACGCGAAGCGCTCCAGCTTCTCTGCGTTGACGATGGCCAGGTCGAGCCCCGCCTTTGTGCAGTAATAGAGGAAGACCGAGTTGACCACTTCGCGCGCCGCTGGCGGCAGCCCGAATGACACATTCGAGATGCCCAGCAGCGTCTTCGCGCGCGGAAGTTTTTCCTTGATCAGCCACACACCTTCAATCGTCTCCACGGCGCCGCCGATGTAGTTGGCGTCGCCGGTGGCGCAGGGAAAGACGAGCGCGTCGAAGACAATGTCTTCGGGCGGAACGCCGTATTTTTCGGTGAGCAGCGTGTACGACCGCTCGGCAATCTGCAGCTTGCGCTCGCGCGTGAACGCCTGCGCCTGCTGCTTGTCTTCGTCGATGCAGCCCGTGACGAGCGCCGCGCCGTAGGCCCGCGCCATCGGGCAGATTCTTTCGAATTTCTCCTCGCCGTCCTCGAGGTTGATCGAGTTGATCAGGCTTTTCCCCTGGCAGTAGGTCAGCGCCAGCTCCACGGCGCGCGCGTCGGTAGTGTCAATCATCACCGGCGCCATCACTTTGCGGATCAGCTTTTCGTAAAACGACGGAATGTCGCGCAGTTCGTCGCGGTCGGTGCTTTGCAGGCAGACGTCCACGATCTGCGCGCCGTCTTTCACCTGCGCGCGGGCGATTTCCGAGGCTTCCTCCCACTGTTCCTGCGCGATGAGGTTCTTGAAGGCGCGCGAGCCAATCACGTTGGTGCGCTCCCCGACCAACAGCGGGCGGTTGCTCGGCTCCGCCTCGACGGCGTCAATGCCGGAAAACCACGTGCGCCGCGACGCCCCGGGCACCGCGCGCGGCCGCTTGCCTTCGGCCATCTGTGCGATGGCGCGGGTGTGCTCCGCGGTGGTGCCGCAGCAGCCGCCGACAATGTTCAGCCAGCCGTGATTGGCAAAGCGCTCGAGTTGCTCCGCGAGCGTCTGCGGCGTTTCCGCGTAGGCGCCCTCTTCGTTGGGCAGCCCGGCGTTCGGATAGCAGGAGATGCGCGTTGCGGCCATCGCGCTGAGTGTGCGGATGTGGTCGGTCATGAACTCCGGGCCGGTGGCGCAGTTCAGGCCCACGGAAAGCAGGTCCATGTGCGCCACGCTGACCCAGAAGGCGTCCACGGCCTGCCCGCCCAGCATCGTGCCGGTCGGCTCGATGGTGGCCGAGAGCATCACCGGAATGCGCTCGCCGCGCTCCTGCATGAGCTGCTGGATGCCAAGCAGCCCGGCCTTGACGTTGCGCGTGTCCTGCGAGGTTTCCAGCAACAAAATGTCCGCGCCGCCTTCGACGAGCGCCCTGGCCTGCCCGTGGAAATTCTGTCGCAGCTCCGCAAACGTCACGCCGCCGGTGACGCTGATGGCCTTCGTGGTGGGGCCCATCGAGCCGGCGACGAAACGCGGTTTGCCGGGCGCGGAAAACGTGTCGGCCGCGCCGCGCGCAAGTTGTGCTGCGGCGAAGTTCAGCTCGTGCGCGGAATCTTGAAGGCCGTATTCGGCGAGCACGAGTTTGGTTCCGCCAAACGTGTCCGTCTCGATGATGTCCGCGCCGGCGGCGAGGTAGGCTTCGTGGATGGACGTGACCACATCTGGCCGCGTGCGCGCCAGGTTTTCATTGCAGCCTTCGAGTTGCGGTCCGCCGAAATCCGCGGCGGTCAGGCGCGCCTGTTGCAGCATCGTGCCCATCGCGCCATCGAGCACCAGGATGCGCGATTCGAGCGCACCGCGAAGTTCGCGTTGTCGTTCCGCTCGGTTCATGTGGAAAGCAGGCGCAGATCCGCTCCGCGCCTGGCCAAATCTTAGCAGGGATCGCACGATCGATGTGGCAATGTGGGGGGAGTACGGAAGCCGTTGGCGGCGCCTACCGGTCATGGCCCATTCTCGTGTGAGGCTGGATGGAGTACGAGCAAGACGCCTACCTGCGGCTGTTTCGTTTCCGAGGCCGCGCAAATGGCGAACCCTGCCGGGCGACTGAAGCCAAATCACGATTGAGAATGTCTCTACTCGCTCAGCCTGGCAGCTTGGAGCCCCCTAACAGACACAATGCATGGCCGGTCAAGACGAAAGGCTTCGCCCACAGCCCGCGGCCTGGCTGATAAATCCCCGGTTCGATCCCATAAGCCAAGAAATCCTTTGGACACAATGTCCAAACAATTGCACAGTGAGGTCTCAGATTCCATGTCTTGAGGTGCATCGCCTTCAGTCCATTGCCTTTGTATCCTTAGAATTAGAATGATTCCAATTTGGACGCGAATCTGGTATGACGTTTGCTTGTTATTTTGAAAAAGGGGGTGTGAGTGGCATGTCCCGGGTCGGCTCTGGAAAGTTATTTCACTCCCACAGTGGGGCTGATCGTCACGCTCCCAAGCACGCGTAACGTGGATTTTGGGCCAGGCTCCTTCTTAGTACCCGCCGTTTAGCTTTGGTTCTTGAGCAGTAAATTTAGGGGGAAGGTCTGTAGTGCACCCCTCTAAAACTAGACAGGTAGTTTCGGTATGATGCGGGGCCTCCGACTTCAAAGGCGGCGACATGAGCAGGAAACCGCGAGTGCAGCGGACGGCGGAGGAGAAGTGGGAGATCGTGCAGGAAGGGATC
>JACQDE010000030.1 GCA_016201285.1 Acidobacteriota bacterium
CACGAATCCGACGCTGGCGGCGAAAGAGAAAAAGCCGTTTCGCCAGCAGATTCTGGAAATCTGCGAAATTGTTAAGGGTGGCGCGATCAGCGCGGAAGTGGTGTCCACGGATTACGACGGGATGCTGCGCGAAGGGCGCGAGGTGGCCAGCTGGCACCCCAGCGTGGTGGTGAAGCTGCCGACGACGCCCACCGGCGTGCGCGCGTGCCACACGCTTTCGCGCGAAGGCATCCGCGTGAACATGACGCTGGTGTTTTCGCCGTCGCAGGCGCTGCTGGTGGCCAAGGCGGGAGCGTACTTCGTGAGCCCGTTTTTGGGGCGGCTGGACGACATCTCGCACGACGGCATGGTGCTGCTGCGGGACATCATCACGATTTACAAGAACTATAATTTTTCGACGGAAGTGCTGGCGGCGAGCCTGCGGCACCCGCTGCACGTGGTGGAAGCGGCGAAGGCGGGCGCGCACATCGCGACGATGCCATTCAAAGTGTTCGAGCAGCTCTTCAAGCACCCGCTGACGGACCGGGGCCTCGAAGCGTTTTTGAAAGACTGGGAAAAGGCGCGCGAGTCGCTGGGGGACATCGTCGAGGCGACCGGCGTGCGGAAGACGGGGAGTTGAACTTCACGGAGATTGATTGGCGCGTGGCGCTGCTGGCCGCAGCTGGCGTCCTGCTGGCGGCGGGAGGATTTGCCTTCTGGTGGCGACGAAGGCCGCGGGATCCGCAGGAAATCGAACGGCGACGGCGCGCGCACGTGAACCAAGTGGGGCGGATCGTCGAAGGCGAAGTGCTGGAAATCCGCGAGACGCTTTCGGGGGACTTGAACGCCGGGCCGAAACGCCGCGCGTCCGACAACGGAGCGTCGAACGGCACGCCGCGCAATGTGGTGGTGTACAGCTACTCCATCTCCGGCGTGACCTACCAGACCGCGCAAGACATCACCGGGCTCGAAGAGCGGGCGTGCGTGGGGCGGATCGTGACCGGGCTGCCGGTCAGCGTGAAGTACGACCCGGCGAATCCGGGGAATTCCATCCTCGTGGCGGATAACTGGTCGGGAGTGCATTAGGTCTCCGTAGCATGTTTTCACCTTGGCGTCCCACACAATGCCGCAAGCAAACAAATGTTAAAAAGCGAAACACGTCAGTTCCATTGCATTTCACCGGCCTCGTAAGTAAGATGCCCGCCAGCTAAGTGGTTCCGTTTGCTCCAAGGCAAAGCCCCTTTAGGCCAAAGAGGTAGCCTATGAAGGAATTCGGGGTCCTACAAAAACTCGACTTGCGTGAAATATGGAAAAAAGAAGCCACTGAATTCACGCCTTGGCTGGCGAAAAATCTTGGGGCCCTGGGTCGTGTCATCGGAATGGATTTGGAACTCGTAACCCAAGAGGCCCCTGTGGGTGATTTTTCACTGGACGTATTGGCCCGCGACCTTGGCCATGATCGAATTGTAATCATCGAAAACCAATTGGCCGCAACTGACCACGATCATTTGGGGAAGCTTCTAACTTATGCCGCTGGCAACAGTGCAGGTGTAGTGATCTGGGTCGCCGCTGAGATTCGAGATGAGCATCGTCAGGCTCTAGACTGGCTGAATCAGCACACTGATTCAGATATCGAGTTCTATGCCGTAGTGGTCGAAGTAGTCAGAATCGACAACTCTAATCCAGCCTATGACTTTCGCCCAGTTGTCTTTCCGAATCAATGGAGAAAAACGAGAATAGTTTCCGCAGGGAGCAGGCAGACGACCAAGAAAGGAGAGGCATATAGAGACTTCTTCCAGCAGCTAATAGATGAGCTGCGTGAGAAACACAAGTTTACAGGAGCAAGAGTGGCATTTCCGCAAAACTGGTACTCATTTGCTTCGGGTGTGGGCGGGGTCACCTACAGCTTTAGCTTTGCACAAGGCGGAAGAGTTCGAACAGAACTTTACATCGGTGGCAGCGACATCACCAAGAACAAGAAACTATTTGACTCTCTCCTGCAAGAAAGGGAAACCCTGGAAGCTCGGTTGGGAGGATCACTAGAATGGGAACGCCTGGACGACAAAATAGCGTCACGCATCGCTGTGTATCGTAGCGGTAGCATTGACGAATCGTCTCAGTTGGCTGAGATAAGAAGTTGGGCCATCGCACGACTCCTGCAGTTCAAAAACAGTATCGGTCCACGGCTCGCGATACTCGCTGATTAGGTGAACTCTGCTAGATGGAGGTTGTGGTGTGAAGTACGATCCGGCGAACCCGGGGAATTCCATACTGGTGGCGGATAACTGGTCGGGAGTGCATTAGCGCTGTTTCAGCTTCTTCCGGCTAACCAGGAGCACGAAAAAGCAGATTCCTCGCTTCTCTCGGAATGACAAGGTACTCGGTTCTTCATAGGCGGATGAAGTTGGAACAGCACTCGCACATCACGTGAAACGAAAATTCATCATGGCGATTTCGATTTTGGCCGGGGCGGCGGTGATGCTCGCCGCAGTGCTGGCGCTGTATTTTGTCACCGTGCGGGTGGAGGCCATCCAAATGCCGCTGCTGCGCGCCGGGGCAGTGCTGGCGACGCTGGTGCTGGGCGTATTGCTGCTGGTCGGGGCGACCTATTTTTCGACGCACCTGGTGGTGCGGCTGTGCGGGCGCGAAGAACCGCCGCCGAGTTCCACGACCTGAACGATCGATGACTGCAGTGCATTGATCTCGCTTTCGCTTCCGAAATGCTCCCTTTCCTCATTTTTCCATTTGTTTATTTTCTGCTTCGGTGCACGCGCTTGCCACTCGAAGCGCCTTGTGGCACGCTGCGTATCACCGCTATTCAGGAGACAATCCGATGGCCGCCAAGAAACCCAGCTTTGCCCAGGCGCAGCTTCAGTTGCAGCTTTACGATCTGCGCCGCGAAGCGAAACTCCGTCAGGCGCGCGAATGGATCATGGAAAAATACTTCCCCGAAACGCCTGAGGAAGCGCAGAGGCTAGCACCACCGGGCTCGCAGGAACACGCCTTCCTGCGCATGGTCGTCAGCTACTGGGAAAATGCCTGCCAACTGCTGAACTGCGGGCTGCTCCACGAAGATCTCTTCTTCCAGACGACGAACGAGTTCTTTTTTCTGTGGGATCGCACGAAGGATGGCGTCCCCGCGGCGCGGAAGCTCTACAAGAACCCGCGCATGTGGATCCATCTCGAAGCCGCGTCAAAACGCTACGAACAATGGGTGAATCGCCACGCTCCGGGTCACCTGGATGTGCTTCGCGGCTACATGCGCCAGGTTCGCGACGCAGGGAAGCCGGGCCAGTGAGCGGCGAAAAGTAGTCCGTTGTCAGTGTTCAGAGCCGAATTCTTCTAAAACGTCCGACTTCAAAAATCGACCGAAAAGCTAAAGGCCGATTGAAAGATCGGCCCCTACAGAGGACAGGCTGGAAAGCCTGTCCTACGAGCGCAGCGCGCGATGCCTTGCTCGGGGCGGCGGGGTGTGGCAGGCTAGCGAGCGAGTTGCGGCGGTCCGGAGAGGAAGCCCTCATGTCTCCCGAAGAAAAATTGAACGCGAAAGCGTACGACCAGATGGAAGAGCTGCGCAAGCGCAACGCGCAGGCGGAAGAAGGCGGCGGGCCGGAGCGTCGCGAGCGCGAACACAAGCAGGGCAAAATGACGGCGCGGGAGCGCATCGAGATGCTGCTCGACGAAGGCACGTTCGAAGAGCTGGACAAGTTCGTGACGCACCACTGCACGGACTTCGGGATGGAAGAGCAAAAGCCGGTGGGCGATGGGTTCGTCACCGGCTACGGACGCGTGGATGGGAGGCTGGTGTACGTCTTCGCGCAAGATTTTACGGTGTTTGGCGGGTCGCTTTCGGAATCGAACGCGCTGAAAATCTGCAAGGTGATGGACCTGGCCATGCGCAACGGCGCACCGGTGATTGGGCTGAACGATTCGGGCGGAGCGCGGATTCAGGAAGGCGTGATGTCACTGGCGGGGTACGCGGATATTTTTTTGCGCAACACGCTGGCCAGCGGCGTGGTGCCGCAGATCAGCGCGGTGATGGGGCCGTGCGCGGGCGGCGCGGTCTATTCGCCGGCGATCACGGATTTTATTTTGATGACGCAGGAGACGTCGTACATGTTCGTCACCGGGCCGGACGTGATCAAGACGGTGACGCACGAGGAAGTGACCAAGCACGAGCTGGGCGGGGCGATGACGCACAATGCGACGAGCGGCGTGGCGCACTTCGTCTCGCGTGACGACGCGGATTGCCTGGGGATGATCCGCGAGCTGTTGAGCTTTGTGCCATCAAACAACATGGAGGACCCGCCGCGGCGCGCGACGACGGATCCGTGGGACCGCGCGGACCAGAGCTTGAACACCATCGTGCCGGTGGACCCCATGGTGCCGTACGACATCAAGGACGTGATTACCGCGGTCGTGGACGAGCATTATTTTTTCGAGGTGCACGAGCACTTCGCAAAAAATATTGTGGTGGGATTCGCGCGGCTGGACGGGCGGCCGGTGGGCATCGTCGCCAACCAGCCGGCCATGCTGGCGGGATGTCTGGACATCAACGCGTCGGTGAAGGGCGCGCGGTTCGTGCGCTTCTGCGACGCGTTCAACATTCCGCTGATTACTTTCGAGGATGTGCCCGGATTTTTGCCGGGGACGCAGCAGGAGTTTGGCGGGATCATCAAGCACGGCGCAAAATTGCTGTTCGCGTTTGCCGAGGCCACGGTGCCGAAAATTACGGTGATCACGCGCAAGGCGTACGGCGGAGCGTATTGCGTGATGGCGTCGAAACACATTCGCACGGATACGAATTATGCGTGGCCGACGGCGGAAATTGCGGTGATGGGCCCGGAAGGCGCGGTGAACATCGTGTACCGGCGCGAGCTGGACAAGACGCCCGCGGCGGAGCGCGAGAAATTGCGTCAGGAAAAGATTGCCGAGTTCCGGCAGCGGTTTGCCAACCCGTACGTCAGCGCGGAGCGCGGATACATTGACGCGGTGATTGAACCGTCACAGACACGGCCGAAATTGATTGCGGCGCTGAGGGCGCTGGAGAATAAGCGGGATACGAATCCGAAGAAGAAGCATGGGAATATTCCGCTGTAGCTCCGGAATGGACGGTAGTCATCGTGCCGATTTGCTATATTCGCTACGACTTCAAAATTTTCAGCCCGCTGGGCATATGGGCTCGAGTGAAAAGCCTAGGGCTAAAATGTAACTTCGACCACGAGCAAGTTTCACAGGCCCTTTCCCCGACGGCTGTGGCCATTGACACTCGATATCGGATTCTTCAAAACGTCGTTGCCGATTTCCAGAAACAAATTGAAAGTTTTCTTGTAGAGGCTGCGGAGAAAAAGTTGGACACGCGAAACATCAAGCTGTCCGAAGAAGCGGTGTTCGGGACGCTCCGTGCAGCTGATTCGTTCTTCTTTGAGGCGAAGGCCCTTCGGGACCTCCTCGAAACTTTCTTCGTGGGTTTATTGCGACGTTGCGGACTAAGCTCGGGCAAATCTGCCCATGCAGATTTTCAGAAACTCATCGCACAAACTGAGTTAAATGTCGGATTTGAGTGGAATTCATTCCTGAAGGCGAATCGAGATCTCTACACGCACGCAACCGCTCCGTACCCGGCCATCGCATTTGAAAGCGAAGGCGAACAAACGCGCCGGTTAGTATTTGAGTCAGCACCAGAGGAGTATTTGGAGCCTGCGAACTTCGATAAGTTGTTGCGGGGTCTAAGAGCCCTCTGCGGAAACTGTCTCCAGGACCTAGCAAGACGTTTAGACGAAGCCCTAACCACGACTTAGAAAGCATCTTGGTGTGAGTCTCGGTAAGGGTCGGGGATTCAATCTTGGCTTGTAGAATAGTCGGCGCGCCTACCTGGCTGACGGAGGTTGTTGCTGAGGCTTGCCGCGATTCAAAGGGCGAGTCCGCAGCAGCTTTCAAAACGATAAAATCGTTTCCGGACCTACCATGAAGCGCAGACTCACGGCAGTCATCGAAAAGCATGGAGGTTGGTACATTGGCTACTTCAAGAGGATTCCCGGTGTGAATACGCAGGGGCGGACGGTTTGTTCGACACTGCGAAATTTGGCGGAAGCTTTTCAGCTCATACAAAACGACAACCGGCGGATTGCCAAAAGGCGAAAAGCAGATTCCTCGCTTCGCTCGGAATGACAAGTGGGGCGTTGGGTGCCGGACAGGCTGATCCCGAGGCTTCGGGACTGTCCCACAAACCCGCGGCAGCCGTGTGCTAGACTCGAACCTTCTGTTGCGGGACCTCTGATGTTCAAGAAAATTCTGATAGCCAACCGGGGAGAGATTGCGGTGCGCATAGTTCGGGCGTGCCGCGAGCTGGGCATTCAGAGCGTGGCGGTGTACAGCGACGCGGACCGCGCGTCGATGCACGTGCGGCTGGCGGATGAGGCGTACGCCATCGGGCCGGCGGCGTCGCGCGAAAGCTATCTGCGCATCGACAAGCTGCTCGACGTGGCGAAACGCGCTGGATGCGACGCGCTGCATCCGGGCTACGGATTCCTGGCGGAAAATGCGCAGCTTCCGCGGGCGTGCGTGGCGGCGGGCGTCACGTTCATCGGGCCGACTGCTGAAGCGATGGAGCAGATGGGGTCGAAGACGGCGGCGCGCAACCTGGCGAAGCAAGCGAATGTGCCGACAGTGCCGGGCACGCTCGACCCAATTGAAAAGTTGGAAGACGCGATGGGCATCGCGCGCGACACGGGCTATCCGGTACTGCTGAAGGCTATCGCGGGCGGCGGCGGCAAAGGCATGCGGCGCGTGATGAACGAGTCAGAAATGGCCGCGGCATGGCGCGACGCGAGCTCCGAAGCAATGAACGCGTTCGGCGACGGGCGGCTGTACCTGGAAAAATATCTGGCGCACGCGCGGCATATCGAAATCCAGGTGCTCGTGGACCATCACGACAATGCGGTGTATCTGGGCGAGCGCGAGTGCTCGATCCAGCGGCGGCACCAGAAGGTGATTGAGGAAGCGCCGTCGCCCGTGGTGGACGCGGCGATGCGTCAGCGCATGGGCGAGGCGGCGGTGCGGCTGGCGCGGGCGGGCGGG
>JACQDE010000004.1 GCA_016201285.1 Acidobacteriota bacterium
CGCTACTCCTACACCATCAATGATCCCCTGAACCTCACGGAGTCCAACGGTCTTTCCTCCAGCATGGGATCGGCGCACGGAGCAGGCCATCGAGATCGCGATGACCGCTTTACCGGTGACGTCGCCCCCCGCCCGCCCGGCACCGGCGGGGGCCTGTTTTGTGGCGACTTCGGCGGCGGCTGGTGGCCCACAATTCAGACGATTGTGTGTTCGTGTTTTCGAACTCAGGTGGAACCCGTGGGGTATTTCGAGGAATGCTTTTTTTCGTGCAATTGCTCAGATGGGGCATCAGGTATCGCTCGCAAGACAATGAGCGAGATCAGAATCGCGTGTGATCCCACCCAATGGTGGTGTCCGTTTTGGATCGAAACCACATCAACGATTATTCGGTGGGGTCCAATAGGGATCGGCACACGCGGTTCAAGCAGAATAACGGCATGTAAATCTCGCCCACTATAGTTAATAGAATGTTTTTTCGTGAAATCGGTCAAACAAGAAGCGGGCCTAGAAAGGGGGGAGAGGTGCGTAAGTTTCTCCCGTCCAGAGGCCTAATTCAGTGCGAAGTATTCGCCCATATGCTCGCGCATGAGCGGCGTGCAGAATACCTTGACTGTGCTCATCTGCTAGCTGGAATGTACATCGAGTGCAAAGAAAGGCTTTACAAATTTTGGAGTGACCCCGAAGGATTGGAAGAAATCGCTGTTAGTGAGTGCGGTCTGGATGATCCGAGGTGGTCTTATTGGATTCGTGCTTACGAGGGCTACCACAGCCACGGTCGCCGCTCATTCGTTGGCAAGTTTAAGATGCGTTCGCTTCAGGTGGAGAGGGTTTATGCTGAGGCGCTGAAGATCGCACAATTCCGTGACGAGCACGATCAGGGATCTGTTCCTGTGTTAACACCTGAGGACTTGCTGCTTGCGATGGCCCGGAGCCCGGACTTAGAGTTGGGGAAAGTGCTTTTTGCAAGCGGTCTTGAAATGAAGAGGCTCGAGGACGAAGTTGGTAGAAAGTTGGGCAGCAAGAAGCGGATGATGATTCGGTGAAGATTCCTGAGTGTAAATGATACGACGAGGCGGGTGGCGCACCCTTTGCGTGGCCTGCAAAGGGTGGGAAATCGCCCTCTTTCAAGCCTGCGTCCTCTTCAATATCCCAAAGATAATTCTATAAACTAGTACTTGACTTCTGGACAGCATCGCGCTAGACTCACGCTGTTATCTAGTAGCTATACGCCAATGACGCCAGTAGCCATTCGCGAATCGCCGCAGTCCCGCTACCCCCGGTTAGCGCCCCCACTGCGCCTGATTACAAACTCTTGCAGTAGTGGTCGCCTGCTACCTGGCACGTGTCACCAGTCACTTTTTGTTACTACCGCCGACTACCGTGCCGACTATCCATTTTCGCTATCCCCCTCCCTTTCAATCACTTCGTCTCGCCTCAATAGGGAGGGGGGTGGGGGTTACTACCGTAGTCAGGATCACAGATCAGAGATCAGTGCTCAGGGTTCGGATAGAAGACTTCCGAATTCTCCTTTCCATTCACTCGCTCATCAGCGTCCATCCGTGTTCATCTGCGGTTCCAACCGTCCTTCGCTTTTCTCTGTCTCTCTGTGCCTCTGTGGCCAGTGTTTCCTGTTTTCCCATTTTCTCTTTTCCATTTTCGATTTTTGAACATGCTCAACCGCCTAGCTCGGCTTGCGCAGCTTGTCCAGCAGCGGAAACAGCGCCACGGCGATGCCCGCGTTCACCAGCGACGCCAGCAGCAGCCGCGCGCTGAACATCGTTTCCGGCTCGGCCAGCAGCACGCGTTTGATCAGCACGATGACGCCCTGGTGAAAGTGGCAGAAGAAGAACGTCAGCAGGAAGCGGCTGATGGGATGCTCCACGTCAAACCGCCCGCCGATGGAAGACCCCGCATAGCCCACCAGCGTCTTCGCAATGCCGTAAAGCCCGATGGGCACGCGGCTGACGCTATCCTGCAGCAGGCCGACGCCCATGCCCAGCAGGAGTCCCGCGGCGGGATTCCGCCGGCTCAAGCCGAAATAGAGCGTCACCAGCAGCGGCAGCTCGAGCAGCGCAGAGCTGGGGAAATAGGCTGGGAGGAACGCGCGCACCAGCACCGCAAAAAACGCCGTCCCCGCCACCGCGAAGAACGGATACTCGTACACCTCGATGTGCGGCTCGGATTGGACGCGCAACGCCATTATTGTTGTGTAGCGGCGGCTTTACGCCGCCATGTGGCGGGATCAACCCGCCACTACGGTTTCAGGACAGGCGTGGACCCTTCGTGCCACTTTTGCGGAATCAGGGCAGGCGCCTGTTCTACTGCTTCGGTGCGGCCGCTCCGGCTTCCTTCTTCACCGGAAATTCCTGCCGCGACAGCAACACCAACACTTCTTCCAGCCGGTCGAGCCGCGCGGCGGGCCGCACGCGGATCACCTGGAACGGGTTGCCGCCCTGCGCGCTTACCACCGCCCCCACCGGCAAATCCTTCGGAAAAATCTTGTCGATCCCCGAAGTCAGAATCGCTTCTCCGGCGGCGACGTCCTGATCGTTGCTGACGTAATACATCTCCGCCAGCGGCTCGCCCGTGCCGCGCACTACGCCCTGCGTGCGCGAGTTCGCCAGCAGCGCGCCCACGCCGCTTTCTTTGTCGGTGATGAGCAGGATCAAGGAAGTCTTGCCAAAGCTTTCGAGCACCTTGCCGACCACGCCTTCCGGCGTGATCACGCCCATGTTCTTCCGCACCCCATCCGCTTCGCCGCGGTCAATGTAGAGCGTGCGGCTGGTCTCCGACGCGCCGGCGCCGACCACGCGCGCGGCAATCATCGGCACGTCTGCGTTGGCCTCGCGGAACGCCAGCAAGCCCGCCAGGCGCTTGGCCTCCGCGGCCTGCCCTTCGATCTGCGCCAAGCGCAGCTTCATCTGTGCCAGTTCGTTGTGCAGTTCCTCGTTTTCGCGCCGGGTGTTGCGCAGACCGACGTAGCTGTTCCATGCGCTGCCCGCGCTGTCGATCAGGTAGGCGCCGCCGCGCTGGAACGGCGTCACCGCCCACACGCCCCAACTCCGGATCAGGCGCACGTCCCCGCGCTTGATCTGCACCGCGAGCAGCAGCACCTGCGCCAGCACCACCGTGACCAGCAGGATCAGCGGCCGTTGGACTGTTTGGATGACGCGCATCGTCGTGTCGAGGCTGGACCGCTCCAGGCGCGCAGCAGCCGGGCGCTAGTCGATGCACACCTGGCGCAGAAGTTTGAAATCGCTGAGCATTTTCCCGGTGCCCAGCACCACTGAAGCCAGCGGGTCGTCGGCGATCGAAACGGGCAGCCCGGTCTCCTCGCGGATGCGCTTGTCGAGGTTTTTCACCAGTGCGCCGCCGCCGGTGAGCACGATGCCGCGGTCGCTGATGTCGGCGGAAAGCTCGGGCGGCGTGCGCTCGAGCGCGATGCGGATGGCGTTCAGGATCACGGCCACGCATTCGGAGAGCGCCTCGCGGATCTCGCTGTCGTCAATCGTCACCGTGCGCGGCACGCCCTCGATCAGATTCCGCCCCTTCACTTCCATCGTCAGCGGCTTTTCCAGCGGGTACGCCGATCCGATTTCGATTTTGATCTGTTCCGCGGTGCGCTCGCCCACCAGCAGGTTGTACTTCCGCTTCAGGTAGTGCATCACCGCTTCGTCCATCTCGTTCCCGGCCTGCCGCACGGAGCGCGAATAGACGATGCCGCTCATGGAAATCACCGCGATGTCCGTGGTGCCGCCGCCGATGTCCACCACCATGTTGCCCGAAGGCTCCTCGATGGGCAGCCCCGCGCCGATGGCCGCGGCCATGGCCTGCTCCACCAGGTACACCTCGCTCGCCCGCGCGCGGTACGCCGAGTCCTCGACGGCGCGCTTTTCCACCGGCGTGATTTCCCCGGGCACGCCGATGACGATGCGCGGGTGCACCAGCACGCGCCGGTTGTGCGCCTTCTGGATGAAGTAAGTGAGCATCTTCTCGGTGACCTTGAAGTCGGCGATTACGCCGTCCTTCATCGGCTTGATGGCCACCACGTTGCCCGGCGTGCGCCCGAGCATCTCCTTGGCCTCGCGCCCCACCGCCACCACTTCTCCGTTGGTCTTGTTGATGGCCACGATCGAGGGCTCGTTCACCACGATGCCCTTGCCCTTCGCGTACACCAGCGTATTGGCCGTTCCCAGGTCAATCGCCAGGTCCGACGAAAACAGGCTGAATAAGGACCGAAAATTGAAACCGTTCTTCATTCCGTTGTTCCCACTGCCTTTCTGGCTGGAATCTCGTTTTGTGCGCCCGGCGTCACTGGATGACGATCTTCACGCGCCGGATGGCCGTGCCGCCGCGGCGGTTCTGGCCCATGACGACGATCTCGTGGCTGCCGCGCGGCAGCGGCGGCGTGAAATGGCGGAAGGTGCCGTCCGGCTGGATGTTGCCCACCGGCTGACCGCCGATCATCAGCGTCGCTCCCGGTTCGGTGCGCCCGACGATCTCCACCAGGTTGCCGTGCACCTGCGGCGTGGCTACCTCGAGCAGCATGCTCTCGCTCTTACCTTCCGCGAAGAGGCTGAACTTGAACGTCTCGCTCGGCTCGCTCACCTGCTTCTGCGCGTCCACCGCCTTCACCGACCAGAAGTAATCGCCGGCTTCGAGACCGGAAACCTCCGCGCTGGTCCCGATGGTGCGCTTCCCCGCCACGATGTTGGTGAACATGGAAGAGGTGCTCACGGAAAGCAGATACCCTGCCGCACCCGCCACCGGCCTCCACTCGAAGTGCACCGCCGCGCGCTTCGGGTCCGGCACGGTAATTGGCTGCAGATGCACCGGCTGGACAAGCTCCGGCGGAGCAATCACGCGCGCTTTGGACACCGCGCCGCCGGTCGGGAAGGAGATGCGCTCGAAGCGGCCCAGCTCGACGCGCTCGGTGCCGCGCTGCAGCTCGGCCTGGCCCTGCGCCACGGTGATTTCATGCTGCTGGCTCTCCGGATCGCTGCGCACGGCCACGCGGCTGTTTTCCCGCACCGATGCGCGCGCGTTCTCGAACGAAACTTCCGCTTTCGAGTTCGCCACCTCGAACGAGCTGGTGGCCAGGTCCACCGCGCCGGAAGAGATATGCACCCCCACGCGTGTCGAGCGGTCCTGCGCCATCGTATTTTCTTCCACGGTGATCAGCGTGTCCGGCTTCACCGTGTACGTCGAGCCGTCCGGGAACGTGATACGAGCCACGCCGTCGCCGCCGGTCTGGATCAGATCGCCCTTGTTCAGCGTCGTGCCGTTGTCCGCCGTCACCCACTTCACCGAGTTCACCTTCTTCACTTCCACCTTGCCGTCGAGGTTCACGAAGCGCGCCTGGTTTGCCACCGGCAAGGCGGGCGTCTCCCCCGCGCCGCTTACCGCGTCGCGGAATTTGCGCTCCACGTTGGCGAAGCGCTCCGGATACATCAGGTAGAGCACCGCAAGAATGGCGACAAAAATCAGGGTGATGTATAGCGCCACGGTCCTGTAGCTCACCGCAGTCCAGTACACCTCCACGCGGTGCTGCTTCCCTCTTTGTCCTTCTGAGTGTTGATCTTCAGGCATCGCAAACCACGCTGCGTCTGCAATCTAGCACACGCCCTGCAAGCTCGCAACTTTCGCGGTTGCGCAGGTAGAAACACCTTCTCCGCCGCCCGGCCCGCCGTGCGTCTTGCCGCCGAAGAAAACGTATTTATCGGTGACGGTTCCTGCCGCGTCGTGGGTTGCTCTATATGCCGCTCGGCGCAACGGTCTTTGCTGCAAACAGCAAGCTTCCGGATCCGAAAAAGTTGAGCTGTTTCTTGATGGAGAAGCATCTAGTTGCCATTCGTGCCATTGATCCCACTTCGAAAATTGCCAAGCCAAAGCACCGAGATCACTCGAAAGGCCGAGTTCCATGATTGCACGGGGCGGGCTGATTCGATAGCCGCGTCGGCTCCCTCGACCGAGTAGATTTGGTTGCAATCTTCTATTCTTCGCCAGGCGCGGCGATTATGTCGGCGGGCGGTGGCGGAGGGTAGGAGCGAGACCGCTGGACGGAGGCGCGGGGATGCGCGCGGTGTGGCACTCGAGGGCGTTGCTCAATCGACGAATGGTCTCGCGAAGACGGATGGCCAGCTCGGCGATGATTTCGAGGCGCTCGACCATGTCTGCGGGAATGAAGTCGCGGCGGGAGAGCAGAAGCTCGGCATTGCCGAGGATTCCGGTGAGCGGATTGTTGACCTCGTGGCGCAGCACTTCGCCGAAGTCGAGCGGCGCGTCTCCGGCGCCTCGTTCCACGCGCTCGGGAACGTTGGCGACGACGGCAGGAGCAGGGTAGCGTTCCGTCCCGAGGCCTCGGGATTCGGGACGGGCGCACGCGTGGCGTTCGATCAGCCGGGTGGCCAGCGGCACGAAATCGCCGTGGCGCTGGACGCACTCCACACGGCCTTGCGTGACGAGATCGGCCAGCACGGTCAACGCGCACAAGCGGGCAAGATTCTCCGGGGCAGCCAGGAAAACCAGCGGCGCGACCTGGGAAAGATTGCGCAGGGCATCAGCGAGCAGGTCCGGCGCAGCGATGCTTTCGTCGAGCAGGATCACGGAGGGCACGGCGCGGCCGACGCAGGAGCGCGCCTGGGCAACACTGGTGGCGATGGGAAGTTGATAGGGGCGCGCTTCGCCCGCGGGAGGTACATCGCCATTGTCCGAGAGAGCGCGGATCAACTGGTGAGTGAGCACGGCGTTCGCGGAGGCCAGAAGAACGACGCAGGCATTCTCCGGCTGCACATTTCCGGGCGAAATCGAAGGTGCGCGATTCGCAGCTTTCATTGCCTCCTCAATTCTTCAGCCCGCCGGCCGAACGGAGAGGGCACAACGTCCGGCTTAGCGGCCATTCCAGCGGCGGGATAGGAGTTCGGCGATGCGGGTTCACCGGGCGAGGAATCCTTTGGCAAAACCGATGAGTCCAAAGCTCGGTTGACGATGTTCTTGAGTTCCTCGACCAGGAAAGGCTTGGCCAGATAAGGGAGACCTGTTTTCTTCAGGAAGTCCAGAGTGCGGGGAGAAAGGGTGTCCCCGGTGACGAAAAGGATGCGGTGCTGCGCCGGGTGGCCCGCGCGGACGAGCGAGCGGTAGAAGGCACGGCCGTCAAGGCGGGGCATGCGCAGGTCGCAGATGATCAAGTCGTAGCCAAAACGGCCGGCGCGAGCGAGGCCTTCGCGGCTGTCGAGGACCACGTCCACCAGATGGCCCTGTTCCTTGAGCACGTCGGAAATGAGCTGGGCAACAGTAGGTTCGTCTTCCACCACCAGAATGCTGGCGCTGCGCGGCTGACCTGCTGTGGAAGCCGAAGAAGTCTCCCGCGGCGGCAGGACGGCAACGTCGCCGGCCAGTTCAGCAGCCTCGGGCTGGAGCGGCGAGAGAACGGCCGGGACTTCAAACGAGGTGAAAACAGGAAGCTCGACGACGAACGTCGCGCCGCCGAGGGGTTCGGACAATGGCGAGGAACGCGCGGAATCCAGATAGATCTCGCCGCCATGCTCGTGGACGATTCCATAGGCGATGGAAAGGCCCAACCCGGTGCCGATGCCCATCGGCTTGGTGGTGAAGAAGGGATCGAAGAGGCGGGAAGCGAATTCCGGGGAAACTCCCGTGCCGTTATCGGAGACTTCCAGCGCGAGGCGCGGCGGCTGTGAACCGGGAAGCGCAAAGGTGCGGACGCGGATGTGCCCCTGGTCGGCAGTGCTGGGCGCGTCGGGGCGCGGGCCGGCAGGGCCGTCAAGGATGGCCTGCTCGGCATTCACCAGAAGATTCAGGACCACCTGCTGCAACTGGTGCGGATCGGCCAGGGTGGGCGGCAGTGTGGGATCGAGTTGGAGTTCCACGTGGATGTTTTCGACCTTCAGCTCGTAGCTGCGCAGGGCCAGGGTGCGCTCGGCGATTTCGTTGAGGTCCACAGCGCGGCGCACGACACGAGCTTCGCGGGCAAAGAGCAAGAGGTTTTTCACGATGCGGCCGGCGCGTTCCGCTTCCTGAAAGATTTTCTCCGCCTCGCGCAGGATGTCGCGGACGGCGGCGGCGTCCAGGTAGCGTTCGGCGGCGGCGCGGCGGCCGGGGCTGCGGGCCAGGAGGAGTTGCGCATAGCCCATGATGCTGGTGAGGGGGTTGTTGAGTTCGTGGGCGATGCCGGAGACAAGCTGGCCAATGGCGGCCATTTTTTCTGTCTGTACCATGCGTGAATGAGAGGGCCCTGACTCGCCACCCTCGCGGTACAGCTCCAGCCAGCCGAGGCGATGACCCAGCGCGTCGGAGACGGGCCGCGAGAATCGCTGGAGGATGCGGCGCGAGGGGCGAATGAGCTCCAATTCATCCCATGCGGAAGAATTGCCGAGCGAAGCAAGCTCCCCCCAGCGACGTGCAAATGTCTCCGGGTCGCGGACCATGGGCGCGAGCCGCTCAAACAACTGCTCGACGCCGCGCCCGGCGAGACTGGCGGCATCCTGCGGATCAATACCGAAAAGCTGTGCAAGGCGCTCGTTCAGACAGCGGATGCGTCCGGCCGGGTCCAACAGCAGGACGCCGCTTTCGACTGATTCGAGCAGCGCGCACAATTCTGCCTCGGCGTGGCGCGCGACGGTCGAAGACACCACCTCAGGCGCGGGCGCAGCGGCAGCCGTGCTTCGCGTGTCCAGGAGCGACTGCCGAGTTGCTGCCAGGTCCTGGGCGGCTTGCTTTGCTGCCTGGGCGGCATGTTCCATCTGTGCGCGGTGAGCCGCTTCACGCCCGATTCGCTCCTTGCGCAGGAGCTCGGAAGATTCGCGCTCCCGCTGGGCCCGGACCGCAACCGCGAGCTGATCCAGGAGAGTCCAAACAAATATCGCGGTGGCCTTCGGGCTGCGCAGACGGCCGGATTTGAACGCGAGCAGGGCAAGGCCGGTGGTACGCCCACAGGAACGAACCGGCCACCATACCGCGCCTTCCATCCCCGTGAGCACAGGCGGCGAAAACACGGGAGCCGTCTCCCCCGCAGAGGCGGCGCGATGTAGGTCGCGCAGGTCGGCGATAACCGGCGCCTTGTTTTCGAGGACGCTTTTCCAGGGAAAGGAGGAGAGGTCCAGGCGGTCCCATTCGGAAGGGACCGGGCCGGACGGCGACTCGAGGACGACGCCGCAGTGCAGATGGGGAACGTCCGACTCGATCCAGACACCGGCACGCTCGGCCCGAGCAACAGTCAGCAGGTTGAAGGCGGCCAGTTCGAGCAGGCGAGGCAGAGAGTCTCCTGCCGCTGCCGCCTGCGAAAAGGCTGCCAGCGCTGCCGCAGCGCTTTGCTCTCTTGAGAAGTAGCGCAGCAAATCCCTGATACCCATAGCCGCGCCTACCACGGAGTACGCAGTATGAAATAGCTGCAGAGCAGAGCGGCGGTGACCGCGATCACAAACTCGAGGGCGCGTCGCACGCCACGGCTCACGTGAACTGGTCTGTACACGATCACCCTTTTGGACTGCGCGGTATGTGAAAGCAAAGGTGCTTCCAGAATCCCTGCAAAACTGTAAGTACTGTTACTTCAAGCGAATCAGGAAGCAGGTCGAGGGGGACAATAGAAAATTCATTCCCAGAGTGAGATTCGAAGCCGCAAATCGTCCCGCAACGGTAAGGGAACTATTGAACAAAGATGCGGAGGGCGATCGCGAATCGAGAAGGAAGACGCCGCGAAGAAACGCAGGGCTAGCGCAGGGATTCATACTGCTTGAGCTTGCGATAGAGCGTGGTCTTGCCGATGCCGAGTAGGCGTGCGGCAGCCAGCTTATCGCCGCCGGTTTCGCGGAGGGCGCGGAAGATGGCGCGGCGTTCGAGTTCCTCGAGGGGAAGAAGTTCGTCTGCGGAGGGCGGGCGATCGAGAGTGCCCGCGGGGGAACCGTACTGGAGGTTTGAAGGGAGATCACCAACGTGAAGGATAGGCCCGGAGCCGAGAGCCATGGCGCGGGCGATGGCGTTTTCCAGCTCGCGGACGTTACCGGGCCAGTCGTAGGCCATCAGGCGGCGCATGGCGTCTTCGGAAATGGTGCGGAACGGCCGCTCAGGCTCGCTGAATTTTTCAAGGAAGAAATTGACGAGCAGAGGAATGTCACTTTTACGCTCGCGCAGCGGGGGCAACTTGATGGCGACGACGTTGAGACGGAAGTAGAGGTCCTGTCGGAACGAGCCGGCGCGGATTGCGGATTCGAGGTCGCGATTGGTGGCGGCAATCACGCGAACGTGAATGGCGACGCGGTCCACCGCGCCGACGGGCTTGATCTCGCGCTCTTGGAGTGCGCGAAGGAGCTTGGCCTGGAGGTCCACGGGCATGTCGGCAATCTCGTCGAGGAAGAGCGTGCCGTCAGCGGCGGCCTCGAGCAACCCCTGGCGCGTCTGGACCGCGCCGGTGAAGGCGCCCTTCACATACCCGAAGAGCTCGGACTCGATGAGGGTCGGGACCAAGGCGGAACAATCGACCGGCACGAAGGGCTTCTTGCGGCGGTGGCCGGAGAAATGGATGGAACGAGCGACGAGCTCTTTGCCGGTGCCGCTTTCTCCAAGGATCAAGACGGGATAATTATGCTGGCTGACCTTCTCAATCATCTTATAGACGCGCTGCATCTTGGGGGAAGTGCCGATGAGGCCGCCGAAACCGGGGCGGCTGCGAAGTTGCTCGCGCAGGACGCGGTTTTCCTGGTCGAGCTCGATGGCGCGGAGGAGGCGGTCGAGCTTGTTGCGGAGCTCGTCCACATGGAAGGGTTTCGTTACATAGTCGGCGGCGCCGAGGCGCGTGGCTTCCACGGCGGTTTCGATGGTGCCGTACTGTGTGAGGACGACGACAGGAATCTGCGCATAGGTAGCGCGCACGCGCTTGAGCAGCTCAATCCCGCCGAGGTCGGGAACACGCAAGTCAGTAAGCACGATATCCACGGGAAACTGTTCGAGGGTTTCCAGGGCCTGCTCGGTGGTGGTGGCGGTGCGAACCAGCAGGCCGGCTTCGCGGGCCACGTCGGCACACAAATCGCGCGCCGCGGCTTCGTCATCCACAATCAGGATGGCGCCAACGGGCGCGGGTTGCTCACGGGCGGGAACTGGAGCTTCGGTCATACGCTTCCTCGCAGCCCGAATGGGAGCAACGGTTGTGCCAAATCAGAATTTGGGACCATTTACAGGAAAAGTAATCACTTAGCCAGGGAAACGGGGACGGAATACCAGCAGGTATGCTACCACAGTGAAACGAGGAATGAGCAGAATAATCTAGGAATCAGCAAGTTCCTATTTAGTATCAAACACTTGCAGAATTGGAACGACTCCGCATCCCAAAAGGGGAACGCAGTGCCGTTCCACAGGCTCAGCGGGGTCAATTCTTGACTTCGATGGAAACGGGTTGGCTGAGTCTAAAGCTGAGCTGGGATTCCGCGGGGAGGACGATGTCCTTCTTGCCGGTGGCGGCGGCTGTGGCTGTGCCTGCGCCGGCGCCGACAGCGGCGCCGATGGCCGCGCCCTTGCCGCCGCCAGCGATCGCGCCGACGGCGGTTCCGACTCCGGTGCCGCCGCCGATAAGCACCCAGTTGCGCTTATCGTGATTCTGCCCAGAACGGGTAATCGAAGTGGTGCGCAGCTCGTAGGATTTGCCGGCAATCTCCACCGAATTTAGGGCCAAGCGAAGACGCGCAACGCCTTGCAGACGGCCGGAAGCGCGGACCTCGACGACGATGCCCTGCACATGCGCGCCCTTGGGAATCACGGTCTTGCCATCGACCACAACGGGCGCGGCAACGGAAGCGTCGAACGGTTCGCCCGAGCGCGCCTGATCACTGGAGAGGGTCTGATCGAGAACGACGACGATTTCGGTGCCGGCGGGCACCGCCACGGGCTTCGCGGATTTCAGCAGACTGCTGAGAATGCCCGGCGACTCGCTCTTCTTGTTGTCGCTGGCCTGGCTGGATTGCGGAACGCTGGAGCAGGCCGCAAGACTCAGCACCAGCGCCGAAACATATAATGAACGCAGAAAGACTCGTGAGCCTTTCATGGGAACCTCCTCTTGTACACACAGCTTAGAAGGCAAGCCACGTGCCAGAGGGCTAACCTGTTTCTCGTTGAAAAAAAGTAAGTTATGAAATTTCATGCGCATCGGACCTAGTAAAAAGTACAGGCTGACGGAAAGCTAGGGGCTCGGCGGCGGCGAAGAAGACGTAGCCAGTTTTGCCGGAAGCTCGACGGCGTAGAGCCCCTCCGTGGAAGAAGCGGCATAGATGATGGCCGCGGCTTCGCGGGCGGTGACGACCGGAAAACGACCCTCGGCGAGAGTACCTTCGATGCGCGCCCATGTGGCGCCGCGGTCGTAAGAGATGTAGAGACCCTGGGTCTGCATAGAAACGAGGAAAATGTCTCCGACCACGGCGAGATCCTGAATCGGAGCTCGCGGCAGGCCGTTGGCAGCCTGCCGCCACGTGCTTCCGGCATCGCGGGAGATGTAAAGGCCTTTGCCGGCGGTGGCGAGAATTGTTTTATCGCCGGCCACGTCGAGGCGAAGAGCGCCGCCGGCTTCGAGCGGGAGGTCGTGCCAGGACCAGGTAGATCCAGCGTCGCGGGAGAAAACCATGCCGCGGAGGGTGACGACCCAGAAGTTTTTTCCGTCGGGCGAAATGCGCACCGAACGCGCAGGAAGAACAACGGGGCCGACGGGCGTGATGACCCACGTCACACCCTGATCGCGGGAGACGAGCAGGCCGTCATCAGTCGCGGCGTACCACGCGTCGCGTGTGAAGGCCATGTCCAGCACCACATGGTTTAACGGCCGCGGCCCGCGCACAATTCTTGCCGGAATTCTCCTCCCTTTTTTCGGCGGCTCCTTTACTTCCGAGCTGAAGGCGGGTTCGCCGGTCACGGTACCGATGCGCTGCCACGCGGACCTGCCGGGGTCGTAGCGCATCAGGCCGCCGCGGTCGAGCGCAGCAAGCCATCCGCCGGGCAAGGCATAGACGCGGCGAACGGCTTCGGCTTTCAAGCCGGGGCCGAGAGGTTTCCAGGTGCGGCCGGCGTCGTCGGTGGCGAGCACGGGTTCGGGAGCGTTGGCGAGCACGGCGAGCACGCGCTCGGGGCGGTCGCGGTCGAGGGCGAGCGCGAGGATCTGGCGGTGGAAGAAGCCATCGTTGGCGGCGCGGAATTGTTTGCCGGCGGTGTCGCTGAGCATCACGCCGAGTTGCTCGGTGCCCATGACGAGGCGGCCGTGGGATTTCGCGTCGAGGACGAGCGCGTTGATCACCCAATCGCCGGGCGTGAGGCGCTGCCAGGTCGCGCCGGCGTCGTTCGTGCGCCAGAGGCCCTCGGTGGTGGCGGCGTAAATGGTTTGCGGACGATGCGGGTCCTGACGAATGACATGCGTGCGCCGCGCGGTGTAAGGGATGCCCTGAATCTTGCGCCAGAGATTGCCAGCGTCGTCGCTGCGGTAGATGCCGGAGCAGGCGCTGGCGTAGAGGCGGCGGGGATTGGCGCGGTCCACCGCGATGCTCATCACGTCGGAGTCGTCAATCATGCCGTCGTGGATTGGTTTCCATAAGCGGCCGCCGTCGGCGGTTTTCCACGGGAGATGAAACGTGCCGGCGTAGATGATCTCGGGATTGTGCGGGTCGATGGCGATGGAATCGAGGTTGCGGATTTCTTCATTGCCTTCGGGAGAGATGCGCTCCCAGGTGCGTGCAGCGTCGCGGGAACGAAAGACGCCGTCCAGCGCGCCGGCGATGAGAATGCCGGGATTCGATGGCGCTTGGGCGAGCGCACGGATGGCATGTTTATCGAGGCCGGAGGGGCGCCAGGTGACGCCGGCGTCCTCGCTGCGGAAGACGCCGCCACCGCCATTGTTTTCGCGGGACCACGCCGCCGCCAGCAGAATTTTCGGATTGCGCGGGTCCACCAGGATGGCGGTGACAACGCCGTCGGCGGAGGAGCCGGCACGGCCGAGAAGTTTCCAGGTTTCGCCGGCGTCCGTCGAGCCGAAGATGTGCCCGTCGGCGGTGCCGAGATAGATACGCTGAGGGTCGCTGGGGTCCGCCGCCAGCGTGAGCACGTCTCCGCCCGGCGGGCCCATGGGCTTCCAGGTCTGCGCGGCGGCGGGAAGAGCCGCGAGAATGAACAACGCGAGGATGTTGATCAGGCGTCGCATGGGCGAAGAGACATTGTATAGCATGGAGGACAGTGGCGAGTGGCGAGGGCGAGGATTGTGATTCGTGGCTCGCGAATCGTAGCACAGTCCGCCGTTTTCGTTGGGGCGACCGGAAGGCCGCCCAATGTAGAGGCCGCCGCTACGAAGAGGACTTTGCACCGGGTTCTCCTTCTTTCTTGCTGAGGAAAGTCGCGGCAAATTTCGCGAACCGCTGGCGGTCTTCGTCCGACATGGTATTGAATGAGCTGAATTGTTCGATGAGGCGCTTGATGACCTCGAACTCGTCCAGAGTCATCTTGTAGAGGCGTTCGTCCGAATTGGATTTCGACTTGTCGGCCTGGTGCCCCATTTTCATCGCCAACTGGAGGGCCGGGAGAAGGGATTTTATCGTGCGCTCGATGGAGGGCAGGCTGACGAGCATCAATTGCCCGACATAGCCGAGGACGGCGGCGCTGCGCGGCGAAATGAGGTCGCGGGCACAAAAGCGAAAGACATTGCCGAGGGCCTTGTGAATGCTTTCTTGGGTGTTGAGGGGATCGTCGGCAGCCACGATTTCCTCGCCGATGCGGGCGGCTTGCTCTTCCTGCTGCTGGCGTCGCCAGTGGTTGAAGCAAAAGACGACGTCGGGCGCAACACGAATCATGCAGCAACGGCGGCCGTCGGTGGAGACGAATTCACAGCGGTCAGCTTCTTTGGGAATGGATCTCATGGCAAACCTTTCGAAGGAACAAAGTTGAAGTGTGGAAATGTGGAAGAGTGAAAGTGAGGGAGCCCCCCACCCGGGTGTTTTGTGGATCTGTTGACTCTAAGGGACTTTAAGTCCAATGAAAACGGATGTGTTGACTCGAAAGGGGATAGGGGCGGGAAGTCCGTATGTGTTGACTTGAAAGGGGTTGGGGCAAAAGCGGAGAGGTTGAGTGGTTGAAAGGTCGAAGGCTGGATAAGCTGGGAGGTGCGACACATATCCTTTAGTATAACTTATAGTCAACTCAGAGTCAAGGGGAAAGAAAAGAATCCGCAGATGACGCAGATTTCGCAGATTGGGAAGGGCCAAGGGGGAGAATGGGATCGGTGCAGTGTTTCCCTACTAGAGCAAGCGATAGCGGCCGTGGCCGAGGAATTCGAGGATTTCCATCTTGCGAAGGATTTGAAGCTGCTGGCGGATTTTGTCGCGAACGTGGCGGTTACCGGGATGAAGGCGGGCAAGGTCGCGTTCGAAGGCATACACATCGGCGAGGGAGAATTCGTCTCGGCCAAGCGAACGGACGACGTTTAAGACATCAAGTGTCCAGCCGCGCTTTTCGACGGCGAGCTTTGCGAACGGAGTGAGCTGGCGATAACGTGCGCGGACGGCGGCGGGGGGCTGGGGCGCGCCATCGAGGACAATGGGAATGCGTGCATCCGCGGGAATCCTGTCCAGCAGAATATTGCAGCCAATCCAGCCGGCGCGACGAGCGCGCGGGCCGAGCGGGTTGCGCTTTTCAATGGCGGTCAGCGGAAAAGCGAAGCGTGGCACAAGAAAAAGATTGTGCACTTTCCAATCGCCGGGCTGATAGTGCAACGCAAAAAGGTTGGGTGTGCGGTCTTCGAGGATGGCAGCGCGCATTGCGGCATAGGCGGCGTCGACGATTTTCGTAGTGAAGGGCCCTGACTTGCTTTTCAATTGAAAAAGAGAAGCGCAGCGTGGACAGGTAAAATCGACGGCCGGGGTGTTGGCGCCGGACGGTTCGAGGTGCGGCGAAGGGCAGATGGGACAGAACAAGTTGGACTCGGCCCACGCTTCGGTGGCGACGCGAGTGCGCTGGGAAGGGCTTGTGTAACGGTCAAGGCCGCCGCTGGGAAGGGCGAGTCGCACTCCCGCATTAGATCATTATCATTGCGCAAGATAAATCTCTGTTTCAGTTTTGATGACGAAAAGGATTTCTTTTCCGGAGTGGGTGGTGGCGCGGAATTTCTGCCAGGCGTCGTCCAGCGATTCTGCTTCCACTGAATAGATCACTTCCCGCTGATTTGCTCCCACGAAATAAAACTTGCGTTCCTGCTGGACGAGCTTGGCCACTAGCGTGCGGTTCCTTGCGTGCGTTTCGGCGACACTTGATCGATCCACGGAAACGCCACACAGATCAACTGAAATCTGCACGAAGACTAATTCTGCGACGATGCGGCTGAGCGCAAGCGAGTTCCATTCCGGGAAAGCTTCGATGCCGATGACAAAGCGCGACGCGCGAATTGCGGCGATGGCAGCGGTGCCACTGCCGAGGAAAGGGTCAAGGACGAGGTCGTGGGAATTGGAAGCGGCGAGGAGGATGCGTTCGAGAAGCGCAACGGGTTTTTGTGTGGGGTGTTTGCCGAAGCGTTTTTCGCCGGGGGAGGGCGGATAGAACGGCCAGACAGACTTCATCTGTTTGCCGGCGTTGGTTTCCTTCATCAGGCGATAGTGAAACGTGTGCTTGCTCTTCTTATTCTTCGCGGCCCAGATGAGGGTTTCGGTGGCGTGGGTGAAGTAGCGGCAGGAAAGGTTGGGCGGCGGATTGGGCTTGACCCAGGTGATGTCGTTCAAGAGCTTGAAGCCGAGCTGCTGCATGGCGAAGCCGACGGAATGAATGACGTGGCTGGTGCCGCTGACCCAGATGGCGCCGTCGGGCTGGAGGACGCGCTGGCAGGCGGCGAGCCAGGCGCGATTGAAGCTGTGCATTTTATCGGGGCCGGGCGAGCGGTCCCACTGGCCCTTGTTGACGCTGACCATGCGTCCGGCGTGGCAGGTGATGCCGTCGTTGGAAAGAAAGTAGGGCGGGTCGGCGAAGATGAGGTCAATGGTGTCCGCGGGGATTTTTTCGAGGATATCGAGGCAGTCGCCCTGGAAGATTTTGATGTGATGAATGTCGTCATTGAAAACGGGCTTGGGCAATGGCGAGCGGGTGGCGGAGATGTCGGCGGATTTGGGCATGGACAGGAGCGCAACCAAGAGTGGTTGCGCTACGCGGATTGGATCGTTGATCGAGTAGGGGCGGGTGTCAAGAGAAGGAGAGGGTTATCCGCAGATTACGCAGATTACACAGATTCAAAAAACAAAACCCAGAAATTGAAACCGCAGTCCGGTGCCGGCGCGAGAGAGGTTCAAGATGCCCGCCTAAAGACGGGCGCTACATCAGTACGTGGCGCCTTCGGGGACCCAGATGACGTCCACGCGGCGGTTCTGTTTATCGGCGCCCTTCTGGCCGCCGGCGGCGCGGGTATCCATGCGCGCATCGGCGATGCCCTTGCTGACGAGGTACTTCTTCGCGGCGTCGGCACGATCCTTGGCGAGCTTCTCGGGCTTGCGCTCCTTGGGATCGGCGTAGCCGATGATGGCCACACGGGCTTTGGGGTCGTTCTGCAGGCGCAGGGCGACGTCGTCCATGACGCGCTTGCAGACGTTATCCACGCGGGCGCTGGCAGCGCGGAAAAAGCACTCCGAGAGCTTCATGGCCTGCGGCGGCGGAGGCGGCACGCGGACTTCGACGGATGTGGAGCAATCGTTGGCGCCGCCGCGGCCGTCTTCGACGCGGCCGGTGACGGTGTAGCGTCCGGCGGCGAGGCCGGAGGTATCGAGCTGGACCGACGCGCCGGAGCCGACAACCTGGCCGCCGTTGGTGCGCCAGGAGTAGCTGAGCGGATCGTTATCCGCGTCCGAAGCAGAGGCGGAGATGCGGACGCGCTCGCCAGTAAGCACCGAGGAGCGGTCGGCGGAGCAGGACATAGAGGGCGCGCGGTTGGGCCGCGGGTCCACCTTGATGTCCACCGAGCAGGAGGCGGCGCCGCCTTTGCCGTCGGAAACGCTGGCGGTGATGGCGTAAGCGCCGGTGCGCGTGCCGGCAGAATTCCACTTCACGGCCGGGCCGGAGCCGTCCACGGCGCCGCCGGTGGCGGACCAGGAGTAGCTCAGGGTGTCGTTATCGGGGTCGCTGGCCATGACGCGGACGCCGACCATCTCGCCGGATTCAGCATAGACGGAAGCCTTCTCCGCGGAGCAGGAGGCCACGGGCGAATGGTTGACGGGCTTGGGCTTCTCCGGCCAGTGCACGCTGCCCATCTTGACGATGAAGCCGTTCTTGTCGCCGTGGTCCTTCAAATTGCCGGTGCGGCGGTAGCCGAGGTCAACGGCGAAATTGGACCAGGGATAGAAACGCACACCCCAGACACTGTCGATGGGGTCGCGGGCACCGAAGGTGGTGTTCTGCGTGGCTTTGCCGGTAAACACCGTCAAAACGGATTCGGTCATGATCTGGACGCGGTGCTTGGGCAGAAAGATGGTGCCGGTGGCGAACTTCATCTGGTCAGCCTGATGGAACAGGCGGACGCGGTTGGAACGCGGGTCGCGGGTGAGGCGGTAGCCGAAGTTCCAGTTGCTGACAATGCGGTCCTTCCACCAGGTGCGGCTGGCGGCGACGTTGCCCACCCAACTGAATTGTCCGCTCTGGGTGGAATTGTCGAGGAGGTCGCCGAAGGTGCGCTTGGTGGGAATGTAGAAATCGTTGCGGATGGAGAGGGACAAGTAGTCACCGCGCCATTCGGACAAGGGGCCGAGCTTGAAGCCGACAACGACTTCACCCACACCACCAGCGTTGCGGTTGGCGAAGGGGAAATCCTCGACGTAGCCGGGCGCGGAGCCGGGCACGACGGTCAGGCCGCGAAAGATCGTGGGAGCGGCGGCCGACGGGAACGGTGGATTGGTGGCCGGAGTGCGCAGACTCAACTGCGAGGGCACGCTGGTGTGAATGTGGCGATAGGGTTCCCAACCAACATGGAAGTTGAACCAGTCGGTGACGCCGACGCTGACGGCAGTGCCAACCGTGAGGACGGTGATGTTGCCGGGCATGCGGGAAAACTTGCTGGCATAGCTGGCGACGGCGTAGGCGCGCTTGGGAAGCAAGTAGCCGGAGTCCACCGTGAAGACGCCGAGCGTGCCGGTGGTGGAAGGCATCGGGCGGAGCTCAAACGGCTCCTTGGCCGGGCGCTTGCCCTTGGCGTCCTTCTGGGGAAACGCGGAGAGCGAAGCCGCCGGGCGCGCCGGAAAGAGCGAGGCGGAGCCACGCGGCATGGGATCCGCGGCGAGCGCGGCCAGCCCCGGAACGGCGGATTTTTCCGAGCGGACAACGCCGGACTTGTTCTTGGATTTGCCCTGGGCAGAGTGGGCATCATCGGCGAACGTCGCCGGCACCAGGGCAAGGCTCAGGAGCAACAGCGCACAAGCTCTCAACACGGCCTTCATCAAGACCTCCTCAGTTGTAGCCCACGAACTGAAAGAATTGATCCGCCGATTTCAACGACAGGCAGCCGAAACAGCGGCGCCGAGGCGGAACTTCAAAACGTGAAAAGAGTCCACAGAGTCCACAAGGATACAGGGCCCTCCCACACTCCCCCGGGGGACCCCACTTCGCGGAGCATTATACGGCAGGGGGAAGAAATCCAACAAGGTTCTTGCAAGAAATTAACAGCCGGGTAAGCCTGCGGGTACACAGGCACCCCACGCCCCCACTTCACCCGCGGTGCAGGCCGAGGCGAGCAAACAGCGAAACCATCTCCTGAGATGCAGGCCACCCGGTGAGTGTTGGATTCATCTCATGGAGGGGCATCCACCCAGGCCGGAGTGCCGCAGAAAAAGGAGATCACCTCCGATGAAACAGGAAAGATTGAAGGCAGAAAGATCAAGTGGAGCGAAATGGCGCGGGGCGCTAGCAGCGCTGACACTGGCAGCGCTCGTTCTCTTCCCGTCCGTGGCTGCGGGGCAAAGCCCGGCGGGCGTGTCGAACACGGTGCCGAACGGGACGCGGTTCCTGGTGCGGCTGGAAGACAAACTGAGCACGCGGAAGGACAAAGTCGGAAAGAAGTTCAAATTGAAGACGCTGGAGCCGCTGATAACGGCGAACGGCGTGGTGGTGCCGCCGGGGGCGGAAATCCGGGGACACGTGAGCCGCGTCGAACCGGCGGGAGTGACGGGGCGAGCGCGGCTGTGGCTGTCGTTTGACGAAATCAGGACGCGCGAAGGCAAGCTACCGATCGTGGCGCACGTGGCAAGTGTCCCCGAGGAGCACAGCGTGAAGGCAGGCGACACCCAGGAGGGCGAAATCGAGGCCCGGACGAGCAAAGGCAGGCAGGAAATTGAAGCGGCCGCGGCGGGCGCGGCGATCGGCGCGGTGATCGGCGCCAGCACCAAAGGCGGCAAAGGCGCGGGCTGGGGCGCAGTGATGGGAGGCGCGGCGGGATTCCTGATCGCGTCCGGCATGGGACAAGAACTCGAGCTGCAGAAGGGGACAAAGCTGGAGCTGGAGTTGAGCCGGCCGCTGTAGGTGGCGAAGCGGTGATTGCCGTTTTCACGGCGGGGCGGGGCTGAAGCCCGCCCCTGCATCACACCGCCCTTGACGAAAGCGATTGACTCGCGGGCGGCAACGCGATACATACCTTCTCCCCCTGCCCTGCGACTTGGCATTCGTGCGCCTAGTGGGTACACTCCAATTCCAATGGCTGAACTCGGACAAGAGACCGAACGCATCCTGATCGTTGAAGACGAGGCGAACGCGCGGGCAGGCTACGAGGCACTGCTGCGGAAGTGGGGCTGCGACGTGCTGGCCGTGGGCACGGCGGAAGAGGCGCTCGCGAAGTTCGCGGAATTCCGCCCGGCGGCGATCCTGGCCGACGTGGAGCTGCCGGGAATGGACGGGCTGGATCTGTTGCGGCAGCTCGGCGAAGAACTGTCGAGCGTGCCAGCGATTGTGGTCACCGGAAAAGGCAGCGAGGAGCGGGCGGTGGCGGCGATCGAGGCGGGCGCATTCTGGTACATCGAGAAGCCGTTGAAGGCGCCGGTGCTGCGGGCGCTGCTGGACCGGGCGCTGGGCCGGGTGCGGGACCGCCGCGAAGTGACCGCGTTGATGAAGGAACTGCGCGCGGCGGGACGGCTGGGCGAGCTGGTGGGCGCGTCGAAGGCGATGCAGGAAGTGATGCTGGTGGTGGAGATGGCGGCGCCGTCGAGCGCGTCCGTGCTGATCACTGGCGAGACGGGTTCGGGAAAAGAGATTGTGGCGCGAACGCTGCACCGGCTGTCGCCGCGGGCGGGGAAACCGTTTGTGGCGGTGAACTGCTCGGCGATCCCGGAGTCGCTGATGGAAAGCGAAATCTTCGGGCACGAGAAGGGTGCGTTCACCGGCGCGGTGGAGCGGCGGATGGGCTGCTTCGAGCTGGCCGACGGCGGAACGCTGCTGCTGGACGAAATCGGGGAGATGCCAGCGCCAACGCAGGCGAAGCTGTTGCGAGTGCTCGAAGACCGGAAGGTGCGGCGGCTGGGCAGCAAGTCGGAAACGCCGGTAGACGTGCGGGTGCTGGCAGCAACGAACAAAGCGCCGGAGCAAGCAGTGGCGAAGGGGGAGCTGCGGCAGGACCTCTTTTTCCGGTTGAATGTGTTCCACATCCACCTGCCGCCATTGCGCGCGCACAAGGAAGATTTGCCGGCGCTGGTGGAGCACCTGCTGCGGGAAGTGGGCGAGCGGCACGGGAAGCATGTGCGTGGCGTGAGCGCGGATGTGATGGAGGCGCTCAAGTCACACGCCTGGCCGGGCAACATCCGCGAGCTGCGAAACGTGCTGGAGCGCGCGGCGATCATGTGCAACAGCGAGATGATCGGGCGGCAGCACCTGCCGCCGGACTTCGGCCGCGTGGCGGGGGCGGGGCTGGGCGAACTGGCGGGGCTGAGATTCCCGGTGGGCACCACGGTGGACGCGGTGGAGCGCGAGTTGATCCTGCAAACGCTCGCGGCGACGAACCAGAACAAGACGCGCGCGGCGGAGATGCTGGGGATCAGCCTGAAGACGCTGCACAACAAATTGAAAGAATACGGGGAGCAGGAGTCTGAATGAGCGGCAGAGGGGAACGCGCTTCGCGCGGGAACTTTCTGTTGCCGGAGCTAAAGCTCCGACCCCCTAACGGCATGGATGGCACCGTTTCCGGACGACGCCCACAACTGAGGGCAGACAAGGTTTGACGGAATGGCGATTCGCCTGAAAACGAAATTCACGCTGACGACGGCGCTGTTGGTGCTGGGCGTGGTGGCGGTGGTGTCGTCGGTGTACGTGGTGACGCTGACGCGGCAGTCGGTGCGGCAGGCGAACGAGCGCGCGAAATTCGTGGCCCAGCAGGTGTTCTTGCAGGCGCAGCACGCGTTGAACGACGCGGCGGACCAGGGCGCGGCGCCGACGTCGGAGCGACCGGAAGATCTGCGCGAGTACGTGCGGCGGACGCTGGATGAAAACGCCGGTCTGACGGGGCTGATCGAAGCGGCGCTGGGGTATTCGGCGACGATCTACGAAGTGACGGTGGTGGACGGCGCGGGCGTGGTGATGCTTTCGAGCGACGCTTCCCTGCCCTCGCGGCCGGCGCCGAAGCGGACAAACTTCGAGCAACTGGTGCGGAGCGGGTTTGTAGAGCAACTGCGGGTGCTGTACGGGCCGCAGAACGTGTATGAGGTGACGCTGCCGTTCAACCTGAGCGATGTCCCGTTTGGGGAAATCCGCATCGGCGTCTCGACGGTCTTTCTGCGCGAGGAAATCAGGCGGAGCCTAGAGTCGGCGGGGCTGCTGGTGCTGGGGGCGGTGCTGCTCTCGACGCTGCTGGCGGCGGCGGTGAGCCACGCGTCGCTGCGGCCGCTGGAAAAGATTTCGGCGCAGTTGGACCGCATCACGCAGGGGAAGTTCGAACCAACGGCGGCGCCGGCAGCGCGGCGCGCCCCGGAGCGGGGAGACGAACTGGCGCAGGTGAGCACGAAGATCAACCTGATCGGGAAACAGCTCCACGACGTGCGGGAGATCTTCAGCACGCTGCGCGAGAACATGGCGCAGGTGATGGCCGGGCTGGAGGACGGGCTGCTGCTGTTCACCGCCGACGGGCGGAACGTGCTGGCCAGCCCGTCGGTGGAAAAATTCCTGGGCATGAAGCCGGACGCGCTGCTGGGGCGGCGCGCCAGCGAAATCTTTCCGGCGGAGCATCCGCTGCGCGCCGCGGGAGGACTGCGTTTCGAAGGCGACCAACTGGAGCGCGTGGAAGGGGCGGAAGCGGCGTTGAACGGCGCCGCGGGGCGGCGGCGAGTGGGAGCGAGCGTGCAAGTGATCGAAGAGGGCGGGTCACGGATGGGGGCGCTGGTGACGCTGCGGGACCTGGACTCGCTCGAGCGGATCGGGTCGCAACTGGAGATTTCCGAACGGCTGGCGGCGCTGGGGCGGGTGACCGCGGGCGTGGCGCACGAGGTGAAGAACCCGCTGAACTCGATGCGGCTGTGGATCGAAAACCTGAAGGAGGCCGTGCCGCAGGAGCAGGAAGTGGCGCGGAAGGGACTGAAAATTCTGGACAGCGAAATTGACCGGCTGGACCGCGTGGTGCGCACGTTCCTGGACTTCAACCGGCCGGTGGAGCTGCGGCTGGAGGAGACGTCGCTGGGCGAACTGCTGGTGGAAGTGGTGGCGCTGGCGCGGCCGCAGATTGAGAACGCGCGCGTGGAGGCGACGCTGGAGTGCGCCGACGGCGTGCCGCTGGTGCGCGTGGACCGGCCACTGCTGAAGCAGGCGCTGCTAAACCTGGTGCTGAACGCGTGCGAAGCAATGGACGATCCCACGGCTTCGCTCGGGACTGGCGGGGCAGGGGGCGGGCGGCTGACACTGGCGGTGCGGGCGATAGGCGACCGGGCGCAGGTGACGATCACCGACACTGGCGGGGGCATTCCGCCCGAGTGTCGCGGCAAGATTTTTCAGCTCTACTTCACGACGCGGCCCGGCGGGAGCGGGATCGGCTTGGCGACGACCTTCCGGATTGTGCAGATGCACGGGGGTTCGATAGACTTTACGTCGGAAGTCGGACGCGGGACGTCGTTCACGATTGAACTGCCGCAGTCACGCCCGCACAGCGTTCCGGCCCGCGCCCGGCCCGCCCCAGGCGGGTCTAACCGAGAAAACGTTCATGCCCAGCCTTAAGACGCTGAGGACGTTGCTGGCCATCGCCGCGATTGCGCTGGCGTTCGGCGGCGCAGGCTGCCGCAAGCGCGCAGGACGGGCGGCGCCGCCGCTCGTGATCGTGCCTTCGACTTCGGAACCGCAGCCGAGCACGCAGCCAGCGCCCACGGAGCCCGCGGCAAAACCCGCGGAGACCAAGCCAGCAATACCAGCGCCTGCTCCCTTGCCGGAACTGGTGGTGCCGTCGGTGAAGAAGAGCTCACCGCGGAGCACAACGCCGCGCACCGCACCCGTGCCGGTGGAGACTCCACCGGCAGAGACGACTCCACCAAAGCCCGCGCCGCCGCGGATGTCGCCGCGGCTGACGCCGAACGAGCAGGCGGAGTACGAGCGCAAGACGAATGCGGCCATTGCCGCGGCGGAGAAGAACCTGCAGACGGCATATGGAAAGCAATTGAACGCGGCGCAGAGCGACCTGGTGGAGAAGATCCGCGGATTCCTGGCGCAGGCGCGGGAAGCGACGCGCGCGGGCGACTGGCTGCGGGCACTCAACCTAGCGCAGAAGGCGCAGGTGCTGTCGGTGGAGCTGGTGAGTTCGTTGTAAGGCAGGTTTCAGGCCGCAGGTGGTAGTTAGGAAACCATGAGCACATACGACGTCATTATTGCTGGTGGGGGGATTATCGGGGGCTCGATTGCGTTCGAGCTGGCGAAGGAGAAGCTGCGCGTGGCGGTGATTGACCGGCAGCAGCCGGGGTTGGAAGCGTCGTGGGCAGCGGCGGGGATGCTGAGCGGCGCGCCGGAATCGCCGGACTCCATTCCGCTGGCGCCACTGGCGAAGGCGAGCCTGGAGATATATCCAGAGTACGTGGCGGCGGTGGAGGAGGCGTCGGGGCGGCCGACGGGCTACCGGCGCGACGGCACGGTGATGGCGCTCTTCCTGCCGCACGTGGAGCGCGAGCTGAGCACGATCCTCGCGGTGCATCATGGGCTTGGATTTGCGACCGAGGCCGTCCGCGTGGAAGACGCGCGGCAGATGGAGCCGGCGCTGAATCCGGCGATGCGGGCGGCGGCGTGGCTGCCGTATGAGGGACGCGTGGACAGCCGGGCGTTGACGGAAGCGGTGCTGCAAGCGGCGGAGAAGCAAGGCGTGGAGATTCTGGCGCGGCCGGGCGGAGTGAAATCGCTGGCGGTGGAGAAGAACCGGTGCACGGGCGTCGCGACCGGCGAAGAGAAGATTTCCGCGGGGAAAGTGATCATCGCGGCGGGGTGTTTTTCGGGGACGATACCGACGATCGAGCGGTACGCACCGACGCGTCCGGTGCGCGGGCAGATCGTCGCGCTGCAAGCGGAGAAGGTGAAGCTGGAGCGCGTGGTGCGGTCGGAAAAAGGCTATCTGGTGCCACAGGCCAACGGCCGGATCCTGGCGGGAAGCACGAGCGAGAACGCAGGGTTCGAGAAGCGCGTGACACCGGCGGGGATGCAGCAGATCCTCGCGGCGGCGGTGGAGATCGTGCCGGAACTGGCGCAGGCGAGCGTGGTGGAAACGTGGTCGGGGCTGCGGCCGGATACGCCGGACCACTTGCCGTCGCTGGGGCCGACGGACATCGAAGGATTGCTGATCGCGACCGGGCACTACCGGAACGGCATTCTGCTGGCGCCGATTACGACGCGGCTGATGCGCGAGTGGGTGATTCAGCGAAAGACGTCCATGACTGTGGATGCGTTCAGCCCGATGAGGTTTTCGCAGCATAGTGCGGTGGCGGGGTGAGGAAAGGGTGTTGGGTGCTGGGTTTAGGGCGCAGGAAGCAGGGAGCAAGGTTCACGCCAAGGATTTCAAGTTCCCGATTTTAAATCTCAAAGAAAAACTGATTCCTCGGTCCAACAAGATGCGTTGGCCCTCGGAATAACACCATGACGGTGGGCGGCGTTCAGTAGGGGAAGCGGTTGGAGCGGACGGGCTGACGGTTGGCCGGGCCAGGGAGCGCGGAAGCGCGGCCCGGGTCGGTGAAGTTGATTTGTGACGAGTCGAGATAAAGCGGGCGGTCGAGTGTGGCGTCCACATTGGAGCCGCGGGGAAGCTCGGCATCGGGGCCGCGCGTGAGCAACACAGCCATCAGGCCGGTGGCCGCGCCGACCAGCGTGCCGACGCCCAGGCCACGACGCGCATTCCCTGCCAGGGAACCGATGCCCGCGCCGATGGCGGTGCCCGTAGTCGTGGTGCGGAGGACGGTGCCGACGTCGGAGGACTTATCGGAGTCACCTTTGATCTTGCCTTCGGCTTCGACCTGCTCGTTGCCGCCGGTGCCGGCGCCCGAAGGGACAGCATTGAAGCTCACCGTATAACCGTTGGGAAGAATCAACTGGTTCAGGCGAATCAGAATCTCAGCACGGCCTTTGACCTTGCCGGCGCGGCGGGCTTCGACGACTTCGCCGTGCACATAAGAGCCGGCCGGAATAATGATGCGGCTGCCCTGAGTGATGGGGAACAGCGTCTCGAGATAGACGGGATCGCCGGGCCGGGCGCTGCGCGTGGTGAGTGAATTGTGCACAACGAGCGGGAGGCGCGTGCCGGCCGGAAGAATGATGTGCTCGGCGCGCTTTTTCAGCTCGGGACGCGCGGCGTCATCCTGCGAGGGCGCGGATTTCTGCGGCTCGACGGCGGGAGGATTTGTCGGCGGCGGAGCGGTTTGCTGCGCGAAGGCGCCGGAAGAGAGCGCAAGAAGAGGAATGAGGAACAAGATTGATTTGCGCATGTGCGTCCTCCCCGCCGGAAATCCGCCGAAAACCATTCTGACCGTGCGATGCCTCGGTGGCCCGTGCGGGATGCTTCGAGCATACGCCCGCTCAAGTGCGGATACCACCTAAAATGAAGCCCCAGCGCGACAGAAAAGTAGCTGGGGACGCGGCAACTGCGGCGGCGTAAAGCCGCCGCTACAAAAGGCGCCAAGCAAGGCCAGTGAGGGCGGCGGCGGGAACGAGGACGTACATGGGAACCTTGAAGCGGAGCAGGAGCACGAAGGAGATGGCGGCGAGTGCGAGAGCGAAGCGGTCGAGTGAGCCGTTGGCGAAAAACACTTTGCCGGCGAAGAAGACAGCGAGGTTGAGGATGACGCCAACAACAGCGGAGGTGATACCGGTGAGCGCGGCCTGGAGGCGGCGGTTGGCGGCGAGGGCTTCGATGTACGGCGAGCCGACAAAGATGAAAAAGAAGGACGGAAGAAAGGTGACGTAGGTGGTGACAAGCGCGCCGAGGACGGCATTCGGGAGCGGGTCGTGCGCGCCGTGGAGTTTCCAGGCGCCGAGGAAACCAACGTACTGCGTGACCATGATGAGCGGGCCGGGAGTGGTTTCCGCAAGGCCGAGGCCTTCGACCATCTGGCGGGCATCGAGCCAATGGAAGTGGTTGACGGCGACGTCGGCGATATAGCTGAGCACGGCGTAGGCACCGCCAAAGGTGACAAAGGCGGCCTTGGTGAAGAAGAGGGAGACCGCCACCAGAACATCCGAGCCGCCGCGCCAGGCGTAGAGAGCGGCGAAGGGAACCAGCCAGAGCACAAGAAACAGCGCGGCGATTTTCACGGCGCGGGAAAAAGGCGGATAAGCAACGGCGGTCGCCGGGAAAACGGCAGGAGTTCCCTGCCCGGCGGGGGCGGGGGTGCGCGGGCGGAAGATGTGTGGCCAGCGGCGATGGAGGAGAACGCCAGCGATGGCGGCGGCGAGAATCACCCAAGGAAAGTGGATTTTGAAAACATAGAGAGCGACAAAGGCGCCGGCAGCGAAGGCGACGAGCGCGCGGTGGTGGAGCGCGCGGCGGCCGATGCGGAGGACGGCTTCAGCGACGATGGCGATGACGACGCACTGGATGCCGTAGAACAGGCCGCGGATGACGGGGAGATCGCCGCGGGCGACCGCGAGCCAGCTCAGGAAGAGCATGACGAAAATCGAGGGGATGACGAAAAACGATCCGGCAACGACGCCGCCGAGCGTGCCGTTGAGGCGGGAGCCGATGTAGATGGCGAGCTGCTGCGCCTCCGGACCGGGGAGAAACATGCAGAAATTGAGCGCGCGGAGGAACTGCTCCTCGCCGATCCATTGTTTTCGCTCGACCAGCTCGCGGTGCATGATGGCGATCTGGCCGGCGGGGCCGCCGAAGTTGATGAAGCCAAGCTTGAGCCAGAATCGGAAGGCTTCGGCAAATGGGACGCGCGGCGGCAAGAGGTGTCCTTTGGATCGCCTTATTCAAACTGCTGGCAGCGACCTAGCATAGCAAAGGTTTTCGCTGGCAGGCGGAAGAGCGGACGTTCGAAAGTGTGCCGGTTTGAAAGTGGGAAGGTTAAGAGGCTTAAGAGTTGAAGGGTGGCCGAGTGTAAGAGTTCCGGACAAGAAGGTGTGAGTTTTGGCGTTTGGTCCTTCCCCAAGAATCTTCGAGACACCGAATCTAAGATTTGAGATTTGAAATCCGAGGAAACGTCAGCGGTTGAAGAAAGTGTCGGGGTCGACGTCGCCCTGGGGGGCGGCGGCGCCAGCGCTGAGGACGACGGACTGGCCGGTGATTTCGATGCGCTTGCGGCACTTGCGGCAGGCGACGAGGTCGTCCACGCGAACCATGTAGGAGCGGGCGACGGCGAAGTGTTTCTTGTCCTCCTCGCTGGCGCCGCGGGGGAGCGCGGATTTCTTCGTGCGCTGCTTCCAGCGAATGGGATAGCTGCTCTCCTGCTTGCAGCTCGGACACATCAGGGTGAGGTTTTTGGTGACCTCGCGCTCGTCGTAGAAGTTGCGCTCGTCCATAGCGAGAGTAATTCTACCAGACCAGGAGGAGGTTTCCGTATTCCGCTGTCGCCGAAAGCCAACCTGAAAGTGAGCGGTGGAGCGGGCGGCCCGCCAGAGCGGACGTCGCTCAGAATGACAACCATGCATGTGGAGCCGTGATTCCAAAAAGGGAAGGGTGGCTATTCGCCGCTGGCGCTGCTCTTGCGAAGGGGCGCGGGAGCAAGATCCTTCTGCAGCGGCGGCGCCGAAACCGGAGCGCGGCGGCCGGCGATGTCGTCCAGGGTGACGAAACCGAGGCCGGCGTTCTTCCACATGGGAAGCCAGTAGTCGAGCGCAGCGAGAGTAAGGTGGCGGTCGCCGCGGAGGTGGCGGTGATCGCCGTCGTGCAGAAGAAGAACATCGCCGCCGCGGACGCGGCGCAGCCGCTCAACCATGGTGGCGATGTGCTTGGGTTTCCAGTCGCGTGCCCAGCGGGACCACATGACCACGCCGCGGAAGCCGGCGCGGCGCACGACCAAAGAAAGATGCGGGCCGCGGATGCCGAACGGCGGGCGCATCCAGACAGGCCGCTGGCCGCAGACTTGGTGGATAGCGTCCTGGCAGCGGGCGAGCTCATCAGCGATCTGCGCAGGAGTCATCCAGAAGAGGCGCGGATGCGTGTAGGTATGATTGCCGATGGTGTGGCCCTGGGCGGCGATCTCGGCGACGAGGCTGGGACATTCGCGGACGAAGCGGCCAATGAGAAAAAAGGTGGCGCGGACGTGGTGCTCTTCGAGGAGGCGCAGCAGGCGCGGGGTGAGAGCAGGGTTGGGGCCGTCGTCAAAGGTGAGCGCGAGAGTGCCGGGCTTGCCGGTGTGGCGGATGGTGCGGCCGAAAAGCTGCGCGCGCGGAACCAGAGCGCCCCAGGCGGTCGCGCCCGCTCCGGCGGCGAGCACCGCGGCGGCGCCGGCGAATTCACGGAGAAGAGGTACAGCAGCGCCGATGTGCGGAAGGGCCATCTTTCAATTCCTGAGCTACCGCAAGATACCACAAAGTGAGGGCCATCAGCAGACCCGATTCCGCGCAGGGTGAATGATTCAACCGGATTGAAACCTGGTGGCTTGCACTGCGCCTAGAAGGGCAGGTCCAGGGGGCTGGAAACGCGCTTTCGGGACAGAAGGGTGGAACGGGGGGAATGAAAAAGCTGTTCGCATTCCTTGTTGTTGCAATTCTGGGTGTGTCTGCAGCGGGCGCCGTGCCCCGCCGCGGCGGGCAACAGCTCGAGTTGGCCCGGGTCCGCGCGTCCGGCATGGTGCGGACGGCGGAGAAAATCTCCGTGCCCGGGGCCACGGTGAGGAACGTCCCGGCCTTTTCAGAGAAGGGGCGGAAGCGGGGAGGACATAAACAGAACGACGCCCCGGGCAGGTTCGCCGGGGCGCCGTCCGTTGGCGGTAGTGGTGCGGAAAACGACTAAAGATGGAACAGGCGGCGACGAATCACCGCTGCCACGCCCAACAGGCCGGTGCCCATCAACGCCAGCGTAGCAGGTTCGGGAACCATGGTGATGCGCACGACCATGTCATTGTAGTCGCCTTGTCCTTCGGCGCCGGGAGTCCGGAGATCTTCGATTCCCAGCCAGAAGGTCTGATTGCCCTGCAGGTAGGGCGGGGGAGCGTGGCCCGTGAACAACGCGAAGTGCTGATGCCCGATGTCCACTGGGTGGCCGTTGCTGCCCTGATTGAGGAAAGACTGAGTGAAATAGATGTCGCCGTTCTTGCCAACCAAATAGAAGCCGTAGATGGGCGAAGTGATGAAGGCGACGAGTGGTCCGCCCGGCGCGGTCGGACCAGAGAAGATTTCCGTGCGCACGAGCGTGGTGGCGTCGTACCAGCCGAACGCATTGAAGTTGGCGTGGCCGGCAATTTCGATCAGCAGGGCCGCAACTGAGCCCGAGGGGCCCGGAAACGGGCTGGCGAAGAAGAAGTTGTTATCGGCGGCGCCGGTCGGCATGCCCCACCAGGGCAGCGGGCCGGGACCCGGGGGGTATCCGCCCCCGGCAAAGGCGCCGGTGTTGGTGATGTAGTGGCCTACGTTGGCTTGGTGGTTCAGGTCACCGCTGTAGTTGTTCCAGTAGGGAGTGGCCGGGTTGTTGGGCCAAAGAGCTCCCGCAGCGGGGAAAGGCTGCCACCCCGCTCCGGGAGTCCCCACAACCTGATCCGCCCAAGCATTTGATGCCAGCAAAAGCATGATCGCCAATGCGATCACGGAGAGGGGTTTTCTCATCCTTTCACCTCCGGAGGACATGAGTACTGTTCTAAGAGAACTGGAAGCGTTCGTGATGTGCTGAATCCGGCGGACGTGGCGGGTAAGACAGTGGGCCGATCAAGCCATGCGGAGGCAGAAATCCCGGCGAACAGCCCACCCGCCGCGTCGGAATGCAGCGCAGCACGGGCGCAGGGCGGTTCAGTACTCGGTTTCTTACTGGCATCTGAAGGGCCAAACCAAGGCCGCGGCACGGCGCGGAACATCCGTTTCTATGTCATATAGTTATGTAGTAAAAGGTTGCGCATAACAAAATCTGGAGCGTTGGAAAAACTGCAATCTGTTTCCGTTTCTCGGCCAGCGCGTAGCACGCGAACAAGTGCGGAGCGGCGCTCCAGATTTTGGCCGGCCGAGAAATGGCGCGGAGCGCAGCGAGGATCGAGGGCACAGCGCGAGATTTCTGTAGGAGAGGGCAGCGAGCGCGGGCTAGAGTAGGTGGCCCGATGGAAGTGAATCGGGACAAAATCGCCCAGGCAGGCGACGCGCAGGTCCGCCGACCGCCCGTCCCAGGAGAGTCACACACATGACGAAACACTTCCCCACTCGAGCTGCGGCGTACTCTTGCCTGCTGTTGATGGCCCTGCTGGTTGCTCCGCAATCGCACGCGCAGGCTCCAACGAAAGCGGCAGCGCCGGCAAGCCTGATTCGCTACGTGATCATCGTCTCGGTGGACGGGCTGCTGCCGGCCAGCTACGTGGAGCCGGACGCGCACGGGCTGAAGGTACCGACGCTGAGAGAGCTGGCGAAGAATGGAATGGCGAGCAGGGGAGCGCTGTCGGTGATTCCGGCTTCCACATATATCGCGCACACATCGATCGCGACGGGGACGAATCCGGGGACGCACGGGATTGTGACCAACCAGGCGTGGGATCCGCTGGAGAAAAACCAGGGCGGGTGGCGGTGGTACACGGAAGACATAGGCGTGCCGACGCTGTGGGATGCCGCGCGGGCGAAAGGGTTGAAAACGGCGCTGATTGATTGGCCGGTGACGGTTGGGGCCAAGGCGGACGCGGTGGTGCCCGAGTACTGGCGGGCCAGCACTCCGGAAGACATGAAAATGACGCGGGCACTGGCGAAACCGCCGGGAATTCTTGATGCGGTGGTGAAGCGCATGCCGGATTTCTGGAAGGAATTTACTCCGCCGGACATCAAGGACAGGGCGGCGACGGAAATCGCGCTGTACCTGATCGAAACGCTGAAGCCGCACCTGCTGATGCTGCACATCTTCGAGGTGGACCACTGGCAGCACGAAAAAGCGCCGTGGAGTCCGGAAGCCAACGCCGCTGTGGAGAACGCCGATGCGCAGATCGCGCGGGTGATCGCGTCGGCCAAGAAGGCGGGGATCTGGCAGCAGACGGCGCTGGTGGTGGTGTCCGACCACGGGTTTACGCGCTACTCGAAGCAGGTGCGACCGGGCGTGCTGCTGAAAGAAAAAGGGCTGGTCACAATGGATGACCGCAACCGGCTGACGGACTGGAAAGCGGTGGTGGTGGCGAATACAGGGACAGCGTACCTTTACGTGAAAGACCCCAAGGACGAAGCCACCAAGAGAACACTGCGCGAAATTTTCGAGCCGCTGGCGGGAAAGCTGGGGACGGGAGTGGGACGAATTTTCACACACGAACAGATTGTGGCCATGGGAGGCGACCCGGAGGCGTATCTGTGCATCGAGGCGGCAGACGGATTTCTGCTTACATGGGGCTATACCGGCGAATTGAATTCCGCGGGACGCGGCCCCGCAGGGCACGGATTCGCGCCGGACCATAAGGACATGAAGGCATCGCTGCTGATTTACGGGCCGTCTATTGCGCCGGGAAAAGTGGATGGCGCGCGGCTGATTGACGTGGCGCCGACCGTGGCGGCGTGGCTGGGGTTGAAGATGGAGAAGGCGGAAGGGCGGGCGCTGCGTGTGACCATTAAAGGACAACGAGTTCCGCAATAGGCGAACGGCGCGCTTGCCGGGAGAGCGGAATTCGGATACACTGAAAAATGGATTCAAAATTCTCCATGGTGTTTTCAATCCGACCTGCCGAGTGACCCCACCAAGAAAAAGGCCAGCGTCTCTCCGCTCCAGGCCCAGGAAGCCACACGCCGCAAGATTGGTGTTCTCCGAGGCCATTCCGAGTCAGATTGAGCTGGTGGACCCGGTGGTCTGCCGGGCAATGAAGGTCCTGACCGAGCACGGGTGCGTGGACGGGCAGTGCACAGCGGCGGAACTCTCGCTGCGCGAGGCGCTGGCCAACGCGATCCTGCACGGCAACAAGGCGCAGCCGAGAAAGCGCGTCAAGCTGGAGTGCTTCGACGATACCGACGGCGGTCTTCTGCTGGTCGTGCGGGACCAGGGGCAAGGATTTGATCCGGCCGCGGTCCGCGACCCCACCCAACCGGAAAACATCTTTCGCGCCGGCGGGCGTGGAATCTACCTGATCCGGCACTTCATGGATGAAGTGGAATACCGAAACGGCGGGCGGGAACTGCGGATGCGCAAGAGGAAATAGCGGTACGCCATTCGTGGAAGCATCCCAGCTTCAAACGCACTCCGAACGATCAGCGGCAACCCCTTCTGAGCACTCCCTTTTTGGCACGCGTGTTCCACACAGGCACAGGGGGTCCCTCGCTCAACTTCCAGCCTGAAACAGCCGATTCCTTATAAGTAGAAGTGCGGCGGGATGTTAATGCCCGGCGCAAGAGATTCCGGAAACGGTTTGACCATTGCTGGAATGAGAGTGGGGTGGAACCCGTGAGGAGTCAAAAAACAAAAGGCAGGATCTGGCGACTGGCCGCAACGGCGTCGCTGAGCCTGCTCTGCGCGTTCGCGGTGGCGGCGGATGAGCGGCAGGGGCCGGACTGGCAGGCGCAGGTGCGCGAGCGGGTGGCCAAGCGAGAGATCGCCGCTGCATTGCACGTTGCCGAACAGCGACTGGAAGAGGCGCCGCGGGACCTGGAGGCGCGCGGGTGGCGGGCGCGGCTGTTGAACTGGTCGGGGCGGCGCGAGGAAGCCGAGCGGGAGTACAAGACGGTGCTGGCAAGCGCGCCGAACGATTCGGACGTCCTGCAAGGACTGGCGGACGTGCTGACGGCGCTGCAACGGTTCGACGAAGCGCTGACGGTGCTGGAGCGGGCGCAGGACCTGCTGCCGCGGTCGGCGGAAGTTCAGGTGCGGCGCGGGCGGGTGCTGCGGGCGATGGGCCGCACGGCGGAGGCGCGGACGGCGTTTCGCGAGGCGCTGACGCTGGAGCCGAAGAATGACGAAGCCAGGGCCGGGCTCGACTCCGTAGCGGAAGCGCCGCGGCACGAGCTGCGCTTCGGCGTGGACATTGACAAGTACAACTACACAGAACACGCGCGGGCGGTGACGGTGAGCTTGCGCTCGGAGATCGGCTCGCGGTGGACAAGCAACCTTTCCGGGATTTTTCATCACCGCGCAGCGCGGGACGCGGGACGGTTCAGCGCCGTCATGGGCTACCGACTGGCGCGGCACGATTCGATCAGCGCGGGCTTCGCGGCGGCGCGGGACCAGGGCGTGATCGCGAAGGGCGAGGCGTTTTTCGAATACGGGCACGGGATGAGCTTCGGCAGGAAATTTTTCGTCCGCGGGATGGAGCTGAACTACGGGCAGCGGTGGCTGTGGTTCGATGGCCCGGGAGTGCTGGCGCTGAGCCCGAGCGCGCTCTTCTACCTGCCCGCCGACTGGACATGGCAGATCACGATCACAACGGCGCGGAGCCACTTCCCCGGCGCCGGAGTGTCGTGGCGGCCGTCGGGCAGCACGCGGCTGGTGATTCCGATTGTCCGGAAGTTGAGCGGGAATTTCTTCTACGCCGTGGGCACTGAAAATTTCGCACGGGCCGACCAAATCGGACATTTTTCCGCGCGGACGTTCGGCGGCGGCGCGAAAGTTTTCCTGAACGGGCGGCAGGACGTGACGTGGTACGTGGCTTACCAGGACCGCTCTCAAGGACGCACGCAGACGAGTTTTGGTTTTTCCTATGCCATCCGTTTTTGACCGCCTCATTGATTTTATCGAACGGCTCGGGCCGGCGGGGATCGTCGTACAGGCGATCGTCGCCACGGCCGTGGCGATCGGGCTGCTGCTGGCGTTCATTCTGGGGCGAAGGACATGGAAGTCGCGCGTGTTCCGGCGGCGCGACCGGCGCTCGCTGGTCATCCGGCGGAAGTGGAATGAAATTGTCGGCGGGGCGGTGCCGCCGGAGGAGTGGCGGTTCGATCCGGTGGACCGCGAAATCGTGGAAACCATCCTTCTCGACAAGCTGGAGATGGCGCAGCAGGAGGAGGCGACGCAATTGTTGCGCTGCCTGCGGGAGAGCGGGCTGCTGGACATGCGCATTTACGAGGCGCGGCAGTACACGGGCTGGAGGCGACGGCAGGCGCTGGTGTCGCTCGGGCGGATGCGGGCGCCGGAAGTGATCCCGGCCCTCTCGCACGCGCTGGAGGACCGCCACCATGAGACGCGGATAGCGGCGGTGCGCGGGCTGGGGCGGCTGGGCTTGCCGGAAGCGGCCATCCCTATCCTGGACCGCGTTGTGCTGGGCGAGCTGGACATCCCGCCAACGCCGCTGCAAAACGCGCTGCTGAACTGCTGCCGCTGGCGGCCGAGCATCTTGGTGCCGTACGTGCGCAAGGCTAAGGACGAGACGCGCGGGCTGCTGGCGCGCGTGCTGGGGGAAATCGCCACCGGCGACCTGGACGAGGACCTGCTGCTGCTGGCGTACGATCCGCTACCCGACGTGCGGGCGGCGGCGGCGCGGGCGCTGGGCGAGGCGCGGCTGGGGGTGGCGCTCTCGGCGCTGGGGACGCTGGCGGCGGATACGGAATGGTTTGTGCGGCTGCGAGCGGTGGTGTCACTGGGGCAGTTGCAGCACCCGCGGACGATCCCGGTGCTGGTGGAATTGCTCTGCGACAAGAACCGGTACGTGCGGCTGCGGAGCGCGATGGCCCTGGCGCGGCTGGAAGAACAACTGCCGGAGATTTTCGCGCTGGTGACGCAGAAGCACGACCGGTACGCGCTACAGGCGCTGGTCTCCGAGCTGCAGCGCAGCGGAGCGATCCTGGACCTGGTGAGCGCGCTGCGCGTGCCCACGAAGCGGGCGGCGGCGGAAGCGGTGTTGATGGCGGTGCTGCGCTCGGGAGCGCAGCGGCTGCTGCTTGCGACGCTCTCGCACCACGCCGACTGGCACGTGCGGGTGGCGCTGGCGCGGCTGCTGGCGCGGTCGGGCGAGCCACAACTGGTGCCGCAACTGCAGAAAGCGTCGGCCGAGGAGAAATCGCCGCGGCAGAAACGCATCACGCGCTGGCTGTTGCATCAACTGGGCAACAACAGCGCGGAAGAAGTGACGTTCTCCCAGGTGCCGGCCTGATGCTGCTCTTCCTCAAAATCACGAACAACTCCCTGTTTGTATATTACTTCCTGTCGAACCTCATCTACCTCGCCCTCTTGCTGGTGGCGGTTTATTCGAGCATCAAACACCAGCGGCAACTGGGGAGCATCCGGCTGGAGCGGGTGAAAGTGTCGCCGCTGGTGCCGCCAATCTCGCTGCTGGTGCCGGCGCACAACGAAGAAGCGTGCATCGTCGGGGCGGTGAATTCCCTGCTCCAATTGGACTACCCGGAGCTGGAAATCATCGTGGTCAACGACGGGTCGAAAGACCGGACGCTGGAGCGGCTGGCGGAACATTTCCAGCTTCTCGAGACGGACATGCTGTACATCCCGGAAGTGGTGTCGAAGCCGGTGCGCGGGGTGTACATGAGCCAGATCGAGCCGCGGCTGGTAGTGGTGGACAAGGAAGCCGGCGGGAGCAAGGCGGACGCGGTGAACGCGGGGTTGAACGCGGCATCGAGCCCGTACGTGTGCGTGGTGGACGGCGACTCGATCCTGGAGCGCGACTCGCTGCTGCGCATCATGCTGCCTATCCTGAGCGACCCGAAGCACGTGGTGGCGGCGGGCGGAATCGTGCGGGCGCTGAACGGGTCGCGCATCGAAGACGGCATGATGAAGGAAGTGCGGCTGCCGCGCGGCGCGTTCGAAGTGATCCAGGTGGTGGAATATCTGCGGGCATTCCTGATCGGGCGCGAGGGCTGGGGCTACTTCAACATGCTGATGATCATCTCCGGGGCGTTCGGGATTTTCCGTCGCGACCTGCTGCGGGAGATCGGGGGCTTCCGAGCGCCGGCCATCGGCGAGGACATTGACGTGGTGATGCGGCTGCACCGGCACATGCGGGACAAAGAGGCCGACTACAAATTTGCGTTCGTGCCGGACCCGGTGTGCTGGACCGAAGTGCCGGCGGACATGAAGTCGCTGGGGCGGCAACGGGCGCGGTGGCAGAAGGGATTGCTCGACGTGCTGTGGGAGAACCGGGACATGCTGTTCCGGCCGCGGTACGGGCGGCTGGGCTTCATCGCGCTGCCCTACTTGTGGATGTTCGAATTGCTCGCGCCGGTGGTGGAGATCTTCGGGTTGATCACGATTTCCGTCGCGGCGTACCGGGGCGTGCTGAGCCGGGAATTCTTCGTACAGTTCCTGATCTTCGGCTACGCATTCGCCACCATGCTCTCCATCGGGTCGGTGCTGCTGGAGGAGATCACCTACCGGCGGTACAACGACTGGAAAGACATGGCGCGGCTGGTGACGTACTGCCTCTTCGAGCACTTCCCATACCGGCAACTGCATATGATCTGGCGGCTGCAGGGACTGTGGCAGTACCTGCGGGGCGATGTGACGTGGAAGCCGGTGCAGCGCGTGGGATTCTCCAACGCGCAAGGCAAGGCCTGAAGTTTTGCCTGCAAATCGCCGCGATGCCAGCCTAAAGGGCGGCGCCACAAAACCCCGGCAAACCGCCAATGCCGCCCTCCCTCGGCCCGCCGCGGCAGACTCGGGATAAATTCCGGGCGGCGCTACCTAGAAACGTTCGACTGAAGAAATGGCCAGCGCTGCCGATAAAGTAAGTGGGGAGGCATGTCATGTACCAGCGGCAGTGGGTAGCAAGGACGGTGTTTCTGCTCGTCTCGATCGTCGGCATGTGGGTGCTGCTGACACCGGACAACGCGCTGGTGCGCTTCTTCAGCGCAAAAATCAGCGACAAGGACTCGCCCGTGATTGTTGGGCCTTACCCGGCAGAGTCGGATTTCCGCATTCTGAAAAAGCATGGCGTGACGCTGGTGGTGAGCCTGCTGGACCCGCGGCTGCCCCACGAGCGGGTGCTGCTGGAGCGCGAGCGGAAGCTGGCGGAAAAGCACGGGATGCGGTGGATGAATTATCCGATGATCAGCATCTTCGGAAAAGAGGTGGGGGCAGACTACGAGGCGAATGCAGCGGCGGCGGCGGACGCGATCGTGCATGAGGCGGGAAAGGTGTACCTGCACTGTTATCTGGGACTGCACCGAGTGAAGACGGTGAGAGAATTGCTGGAGGCGCGCGGGAAGCCCACCGGCACGTACCTGGTGCGCAAAGGGGAGCGCAATGAGCGGGCGCTGACGCTCGATGCGGCGCAGGCGGATTTCGATGCGGGGCGCTTCGAGGACGCCATCGTAAAACTGAAAACAATCCAGCCGCAGGATTTCCCCGTGCAGATGCTCAGCGCATGGTCCCATTACCGGCTTGGCAATGTGGATGAGGCCCGCGCGCTCTTCGAAGGCGTGTTGCGGACCAGCCCCACAAACAATGAAGCGCGCAACGGGCTGGGATACTGCGCCCTGCGGCAAAATGATCTGGCAGCGGCGGAGCAGCAGTTCACCGCTGTCCTGAAGGACGTTCCCCGGGACCCCACTGCGCACTCGGGGCTCGCCATGGTGTATTACCGGCAGAAGCGGCTCGAACCGGCGGCCGAGCACCTGGAGGCCGCGCTGCGCTCCGGCCGCAAAAACGCCGAGGCGCAGGAACTACTGGACCGGGTCCGGGCACAGCAGGCGGAGCGGAAAAAGGCAGCGTTGCAGGCGAGGGCGCCGGGAAAGTGAAGCAGGTTGTAGGTTTCAGGGGGCAGGTCAGACACAGCCTCGAAAAAGCGGCCCTTTTCCATTTCTAATCCACACGATCTTTCCATTCTTGGTGAGAAATCCGGGCTAGTTTCCAGAAGCCGTCGACCCCTTCTTGCCTTCCGCTAGCTTGATCCACTCCAGAATGGTTAAGATGAACAAGCCGCCCAATAAGACGTCAAGAGTCACAGATAGAAGCGTAACCCCCTGTAGTGCACCCTTCTAATTTAGACAGTCAGGGCCTCGTTTTTTAGTACACCTGTGAAAGCCAAGAAGGCCTCCCGTGGGGTGCGGTTTGCCACCCCGCGATGCGGCCGGTCGTGATTGTACTCCCCGATCCAACGAGC
>JACQDE010000050.1 GCA_016201285.1 Acidobacteriota bacterium
CCGTCCCAGCAGGGCCTTGCCGATCGGCGAAGAAGTGGAGATCAGTCCGTTCGTCGCGTCGGCTTCCTCCGGTGTCACCAGCTTATACTCCACTTCCGCGGATTTTTGCAGGTCGAGCAGGCAAACGCGCGAGCCGTAGCCGGCCCGGTCGGCCGGTAGGTTGTCCAGGTTCAGCATGGCTACGTTGCCCATCCGCTTCTGGAGTTGGCCCAATCGCGCAGAGAGGTAGCTCTGCCGCTCTTTGGCGTATTTGTATTCCGCGTTTTCGGAAAGGTCGCCGTGCGCCCGCGCCTTCATCAGTTCCTTGGGCAGTTCGAGGTTTAGCTCGTGCTCGACGGTCCTGATCTCTTCCTCGAGCTTTTTCCGGATTTTTGCGACGGCATCGCTCATGATTCGCTCTTGCTAGATTCAGACCTTTGAAGTTTCGCGTTCACCGGTCATGGCCAGGCAACACAACACCCCCTGCGGCGGTTCCTCACAAACGTGGTTTCGGAACCCCGCATCCCGCGGAACGCTTGAATTATAGAGGATTTTTCGCTGGCCGCGCAATGTACGGAATCGCCTTGTGCAGACACTCTTCGACTTGCGCAACCTGCATGCGCAACAAGGGGGACGGGAGAAAGAAAGCAATGGCGGAGAGCGGGGGGATTCGAACAGTTTCCCCGACACCAGCTGGCGCCCCGAGTCCTCGGGAGGCGCGAGAACAATGTCCCAGTGTAACTGCTCGTTGGATTCAAACATGGCGGAGAGGGGGGGATTCGAACCCCCGACACCGGTTTTAGCCAGTGTAACTGCTTAGCAGGCAGCCCTGTTCGGCCACTCCAGCACCTCTCCGCTGAAAGGACGGCGAGCACCGGGACTGCCGGTAAAATTATAACATTACTTCACGGCGCTGCGGCCGGCGAGGATCGCCGGCACGTACTGCCGTGTCTCTGCGGGGAGCAGCCGCCGCCCGGCCAACTGCCAGAAGTCGCGCGTGCCGCCGCGTTCCACAGCTCTCGCCACGCGCTGCTCCCCGGCGTTGTACGCGGCTAGTGCCAGCAGCCAGTCGCCGAACTGCGCATGGAGCTCGCGCAGATAGCGCGCGGCTGCACGCGTGGAACGCTCTGGATGAATGCGCTCGTCCATGAGCCCATCCACGCGCAGCCCGAAGCGCTCCGCTGTGGCCGGCATCAGTTGCCACGGCCCGCGCGCTCCCTTGGGTGAACGCGCCAGCGGATTAATCCCACTCTCGATTTCCGCCACGACCAGGAGTTCGAGCGGCACCCCTTCCTCTGCAAAGATGCGCGCCGCATCCACCCGCAATCCGAGGAGGCGTTCTCTCGCCTCATTGATGCGGGTGAGCGACACGCCGGATACCGGTCCCGCCAAAGCGGCATTTCCGCCGGCGCTGGGCTCGAGAAGAGTTCCAGAAACAATCACCGCAACATTGTCACCTTGCGTAGAGGTCTCCCGCGGTGGAATTGTGCCCAGCGCTTTCAGTTGTGCGTCGGCGGCCTGCGCGAGACGGCTGTGCAACTCGGCGAACGGGTCGCTCCCGGCGCTCTGCGTCCCGATGCTTCGGGACTGCGCGAACACAGGCAGCGCAGACAGCGCCAGCAATCCTGCGAGCGCGATGGACAACCAGCGGAATGAAGTTCTAAACGTCATTATTCTTTCTCGTCCACGGGTACGTTTTGCCAATCGCCCTGGATGACTGCTTCGCGAATCTCCGCAGGCTTCTTCCCAGCACGGGTCATGCGGTCCGCAAGGAGAACCTCCTTGACGCAGATCGCTCAACCCGCACCGTGGTCGCTCGCGAAGCAGTCGAGCAGGCTGCCGTGGCCGAACTTGTCGCAATGGCAGTAGCACGGTTGCTGCGCAAGCACCGCGGGAATGCGCTCCGCGATGCGGTAGGCGTGGGCCACAACGGGATACGCCTTGAAATCGGCCGCGGGCAGGGCCCTTGGCAGTTTTCCCGCCGCGTCCGTCGCGCTCAAGTAAGGAGGCACAGGTTCCGTCGCCTCCGTTGTGGCTTGCGGCGCGGGTTGCGTTGCTGCGGACTCTGGCGCAGTCGGCGCCGGCCGCGGTGTTGCATTCTCCGTGCCCGGCGTTGCCGGCGGTTCTGCGGCGCGGCGGCTCAGGAAGAGCCCTGCGGCGACCACTAAGCCCAACAGAGTAAGAATTGTGTTGCGTGCGCGCATGTTTTGTCACTCCTCCTAATGTTTGTGCGGCGGCGCGCCGGACGCATGCGAATGCGTATGCTTTGGTGGCGGTGAGGCTGTCGGCTTTCCTTCGCCGCTTTCTCCGCTCGACAATTTTTCCAGTAACTGTTTCTCTTCCGCCGACAGGTGTGACAGACGCCGGATGTAACCGACCAGTTCCCAGATAGATTGCGGGCTATCTTCCTCGCCCCACGCCGGCATGCCGGTAAAGCGCACGCCGTTGGAGATGATGTAGAACAGCTCGCCGTCGCTCAACTTCTGCGTTTCCATATCCCGCATGTCCGGCGCTTTCGGATAGAGGTTTCGTCCGATCGTCGTGTTGCCGCTCCCGTCGAGAGCGTGGCAGGACGAGCAGTGCGCCACCCAGTGCTCGCGTGCCGCTGGCAGACTTTCCTCCGTCAGCGGGTGCGGGTTTTTCAACTCTTTCGCACCGGCCGGCGTGGCGATCTTTCTCGCGTGCCGCGCCAGCGTCTTCTCGTACCAGGCGGGCTCCTCCCGCGCGCTGAAGCCATGTCTCTGAAACCACATTACCAGAGCGCCCGCTGCTACGATGACGATGACCAGGACAATGGCCGTTGCTGTCTTCCCCCTCATTCAGTTCTCCTTTTGCAGTGTTATGACTGGGCCTCGGCTGCCGCGGCCGGGCGCGCCTCTCGCTTCATCTCGAACTTTTTCCAAATGGCATAAATGGGCGGATAGACGATCAGCTCCATCACGAATGAACTGAAAATGCCGCCGATCATCGGCGCGGCGATGCGCTTCATCACATCGGCCCCGGCGCCGGTCGACCACATGATCGGCACCAGCCCGAAGAACATCGTCGCCACGGTCATCACCTTCGGCCGCAGCCGCTTGACGGCGCCGTGGACGATGGCCTCGCGCAGGTCGTCCCAATTGCGCAACTGGCCTTTCTGTTTGGCCTCCGAATAGGCGAGGTCGAGATAGAGCAGCATGAACACGCCCGTCTCCGCGTCCACGCCGAGCAGCGCGATCAGTCCCACCCAGACCGCGATGCTCATGTTGTAGCCGAGCAGATAGAGAAACCAGATCGCGCCGATGGCGGAGAACGGCACCGCCAGCACGATGATGAACGTTTTTGCCAGCGAGCGCGTGTTGAAGTACAGCAGCAGAAAGACAAGGAACAGCGTGATCGGCACCACCAGGAACAGCCGCTCCTTGACGCGCTGCATATTTTCGTACTGCCCGCTCCAGACCAGTGTGTATCCCCCCTCCTTCGGCAGCTTCACCTTTTCTTGCACGATGCGCTTGGCTTCCTCGACGTATCCGCCAATGTCGCGCCCGGAGACGTCTACGTACACGTAGCCGCTCAGCCGGCCGTTTTCGTTGCGGATCATCCCCGGCCCAGTGACGATGCGGATATCCGCAAGCTGTGCAAGCGGGATCTGCGCGCCATCGCGCGTGGGCACCAGCACGCGTTCGAGCGCGCCCACATCGCTCCGGTATCCGCGCAGGTAGCGCACGTTTACGGGAAAGCGCTTTCGTTTCTCAATCGTGGTCGTTACCTGTTCGCCGCCCACCGCGGACGTCAGCACCATCTGCACATCGTCCACCGTCAGGCCGTACCGCGCCAGCTCGTCTCTGCGGAGTTGGAAATCCAGGAAGTAGCCGCCGACGGTGCGCTCGGCGAAGACGCTGGTCGTGCCCGGCACATCCTTCAGCACGGCTTCGATGTGCTGCCCAATCTCCTCGATTTGCGCCAAGTCCGCGCCGAGCACCTTGATGCCCAGTGGCGTGCGGATGCCCGTGGTCAGCATGTCGATGCGCGCTTTGATGGGCATGGTCCAGGCGTTGGTGGAACCAGGGATTTGCATCGCCTCGTTCAGCCCGCCCGGCCCGTAGATCAACTCCTGCGTGCTTTTGTGATCCGGCCACGCGCGCCGCAGAATTTTCTGCAGCCACTCAGGCGCCCGCTCGGAATACCAGCGTTTCTGCTTCGGCCACTGATCATGTGGCTTCAGCGCGACCACGGTCTCCATCATCGAGAACGGCGCCGGGTCGGTGGCCGTTTCCGCGCGGCCCGCCTTGCCGAAAACGCGGTCCACTTCCGGAAACGTCTTGAGGATCTTGTCCTGTACCTGGAGCAACTGCCCGGCTTCAGTGACGGAAATCCCCGGCATGGTGATCGGCATGTAGAGCAGCGTGCCTTCATCCAGCGGCGGCATGAACTCGCTGCCGAGCCGGTAAAATACGGGGATCGTCAGCGCGAGAATCAGAAGCGCGGCGATGATCGTCGTCCACCGGTACTCGAGCACGAATTCCACCACCGGATGGTAGAGCTTCATCAACGGCCGGCTGATCGGGTGGTCTTCCTCGCTGTGGATTTTCCCTACCAGGGTGGCGTTTGTAACGCGCGCCAGCCATCGCGGACGGAACTCATAATTCTTCATGTGCGTGAAGAGCAGCCGCATCGCTGGATCGAGCGTAATGGCCAGCAGTGCGGCGATAATCATCGAGAAATTCTTCGTGTACGCCAGCGGTTTGAACAGGCGGCCTTCCTGCGCCTCCAGCGTGAAGACCGGCATGAACGAAACGGCGATGACCAGCAGCGCGAAAAAACTCGGTCCGCCGACTTCTTTCACGGCGTTGATGACGACATTCTGATAATCGCCGGGGCGGCCCTCGGCTTCCCAGTGCTCCAACTTTTTGTGCGTTTGCTCGACGACCACGATGGCCGCGTCCACCATTGCGCCGATGGCCACGGCGATGCCTCCGAGCGACATGATGTTCGCCGTCAGCCCCATCGCCTGCATCGGAATGAACGAGAGCAGCACCGCAATCGGAATGGTCGCAATTGGGATCAGCGCGCTTGGGATGTGCCACAGGAAGAGAAGAATTACCACGCAGACGATGGCAATTTCCTCGATCAATGTTCCCCTTAGATTTTCGATGGAGCGCTCGATCAGATCCGCCCGGTCATAGGTCGTCACGATTTTCATGCCCAGCGGCAGCGTCGGCTCAATCTCGGCAATCCGCCGGCGCACGCGCTCGATCACCGCCTTGGCGTTTTCGCCAAAGCGCATGATCACCACGCCGCCCACCACCTCGCCTTCGCCGTCCAGCTCGGCGATGCCGCGCCGCAGATCCGGGCCGAGCGTCACCGTGCCCAGGTCGCGCAGCAGGATGGGCGTGCCGGTTTGCGAGTTGCTGGCCACAACCGTTTGCTCGACGTCTGCGATCGAGCGGATGTAGCCTCGCCCGCGGACCATGTATTCGCGTCCGGTGAATTCGATCAGCCGCCCGCCGACGTCATTGTTGCTTTTCCGGAGCGCCTCCACGGCCGTGTCTGTGGTGATGTTGTAGGCCAACAGCCGGTTCGGATCGAGGTTCACCTGGTACTGCCGAACGAAGCCGCCCACCGGCGCCACTTCCGCCACGCCGGGAATGGACTGCAACTGGTAACGCAGGTTCCAATCCTGATAGCTCTTCAGCTCGTCGAGGCTGTGCTTGCCGCTTTTATCCACCAGCGCGTACTGGAAAACCCAGCCCACCGCCGTGGCGTCCTTTGCAAGCTCTACGTTCACGCCCTGCGGCAGCCGCGGCAGGATCGTGCTCAGGTACTCCAGCGTGCGCGAGCGCGCCCAGTAGATATCCGTGCCGTCCTCAAAAACGACGTACACGTAGGAGTAGCCGAAATCGGAAAAGCCCCGGATGTCTTTCACGCGCGGCAGGCCCAGCAGCGCCGAGACGATCGGGTAGGTCACCTGGTCCTCCATGATGTCCGGGCTGCGGTCCCAGCGTGAGTAGATGATCACCTGCGTGTCGGAGAGGTCCGGGATGGCGTCCAGCTTGATGTTCTGCATGGCGTGCACGCCAAAGAGCACCGCCACGCCGACGAACAAAAAGACCAGGAATTTGTTGTGTGCTGAAAATTCGATAATCCGGTCAATCATGGTTTCCTCTGGGTTCTTGCACCGGCAGGGGCATTGGCTGCCGGAGCGGGGGCCTGCTGCGACAACTCCTTCATCAGTTCAGCAAAACGCAGCACCGCACCGCCGTTCTGCGCCGCGAACGCTTCCGCCTCCTCGCGGCGCGCGAAGGCATAAACACTCGGCTCACAGCGGTCGAACACGCGCGACTGTGCGTGTTTGGTCTCGTCCAGGTGCGGCTCGTGTGACTGGCAGAGCACGATGCGGCTCCCTTCGACGTAAAAAGCGTCTTCCGGAGCCAGCGCCTTGCGCCGGATGTAATCCGTCACTTCGACAAGGCGGACCGGCTTCTGTTCCTGCTCGTCGAGTGTCATCGCGCAGCGCACGCAGCAGACCGCCTCTTGCTTGCCGTCCACTTCGATCACCGCCCGCGCCGCCGCATGGATTTCGCGCCGGCACACCTTGCATTCCGCCGGCGTCGTCCGTTGCAGCAGCCAGTAACCTCCGGCGGTCAGAAGCGCCAGCACGACAATGCTCATCACGGTCTTGGACATCACGGATTTCGGCATGGACACTCTCCCTTCGTATCAGTGCTGGTGTTTTGGCCCGCTGGCGGGGTTTTTCAACCGGCTCTCGGAGTCAATCAGGAAATTGCCCGAGGTCACGATAGTCTCCCCGGGGCGCAGGCCGGAGACGACGATCACCTGTTCGCTACCTGCGAGGGCGCCGGCTGCTTTCGGCAGGCCGGCGAGCTTCGGGCCGGTCTTGATGGGCCGTGGCTCGAAGTAGCCATCTCCGCGAGTGACGAACACGACCTTTTCTGTTCCGGAGTCGAGCACTGCCTCTTGCGGTACGACGATCTGCGTGCCGTAGTCAATGGCCAGTTCGACGTCGGCGTACATGTCCGGCTTCAGATCGAGGCCCAGATTGGGCAACTCGATGCGCACCCGCACCGTACGCGTTTTCGGATCCACTCCAGGATTGATGAAATTCACTTTCCCTGTGTACGTCTTCCCCGGCGTGTAGCTCAGCCGCACCGTGGCTTCCTGGCCAACGCGCACGTACGGCACTTCGTACTCGAACACCTCCGCAAGCATCCAGACGGTGGAAAGGTCGGTGATCGTGTAAAGGTCCATCTCCGGGCTGACAAAACGCCCGTGGTGGTACGCGGCGCGCTCGGTCACGATGCCGGTCGCCGGCGAGTGGATCGTCAGCTCCCGCTTCACCTTGCCTTCCTTTTCGAGCGCGGCAATCTCTTCCTCGCCCACATCCCACAGCCGCAGGCGCTCGCGCGCCGCCTTCACCAACGACGCTGCGCCACTCGACACCTCGGCATAGGGTGCGTCCTTCAGTTCCTTCTGCGCGCGCACGGCGATCAGGTATTCCTGTTGTGTGGAGACCAGGTCAGGGCTGTAGATGGTGAACAGTGGGTCGCCGGCTTTCACTTCTTTTCCGACGAAGTCCGCGAACACATGTTCGATGTAGCCGGACACCTTCGTGTGGATGTGCGCCACGCGCGTCTCGTCAATGCCGATGCGGCCAACGACACGCAGCACTCGCTCGATGCGCTGCCGCTCCACCTTGCCCGTGCGCACGCCGATCAGTTGCTGCTTCTCCGCGGTGATTCGCACGGTTCCCGGCGGCTGATTCTTCACGTCGCTTTCCTCGTCGGCATACTTGGGGACCAGGACCATGCCGCAATCGGGCGCCGTGCCGGGCTTGTCGGACTTGTAGACAGGGTGCATCGGGTCGTACCAGTAGAGGACCTTGCGCTCGCCCGGCGCAGCGGATTTGGCTTGTGCAGCTTCTGCCGGCAGGTTGTGGCCCGCATGCGGGTTCTGCGCAGCGGCGGCTGTTTTCGTGGCTGCCGCGGCGGGATTGGAGTCTGGCCACAGGGTGAGCGAACTGCGGTAAAACCACGCACCGCTGGCCAGGATGACCAGCAGGATCAGCGCGGAGATGATTTTCGTTTTCATGGTTTCCCTTCTTCCTGGGCGCTGCCGGACGCCCCGTCCAGGTCAATCCCGGTGAGTTCTTCGAGGCGCGCAAGCGCCTGCTGATAGCGGGCGAGTTCTTCGTAGTAGCTCGTCTCGTAATCGAGCACGGTGATGAAGTTCGTGAGCATGCTCAGGAAATCCAGCGCTCCCACTTGGTAAGCCGTGAGCGACGATTCCAGCGCCAGCGCAGACTGCGGCACGATCGCCTTCGAATACAGCGTGAGCAATTCGTCCGAGGCCCGCGCGGCCAGGAACTGTTCCTTTACCTGGAACACCAGCGCCGTGCGCACGGCTTCGCGCATCTGGCGGGCGCTGGCTTGCGTCTCGCTCGCTTCATTCACCGCGGCGTAGCGCCGGCCCTTGTTGAAGAAAGGCAGATTCATCGTGAACCGCAGGCCGTACATCTCCGGCATGCCGGACGTACGGTTCTGGTAATCCCAACTGACGCTGAAGTCCGGATAGAACTCCTTCCGGGCGAGGTCGGTTGCCAGCCGGCTCTGTTCGATGAGTTGCTCCTGCCGCCGGATCTCCGGTGAATTCTCGACGCCCTTGCCGATCAACTCCTCAAACGAATACGGCAGGCCGGACTTCGCCATCTCCGCGGGCAGCGGACCGAGCGGTGTGTCGGCCGACCGCAACAGTAGGCTGGCAATCTGCGCCTCCAGCGTGCGGCGGCGCTGTTCGAGCAGCGTCTGCCGTTGCCGGATGCGCGTCACTTCCACCTGCGCGCGGAGCACGTCCTGCTGCAGGCCCTTGCCGAGCTTGTAGCGCTCCTCGGCGATGCGCGCGAGCTTTTCCAGCAGCTCCTTGTTTTTTCCGGTGATCTCGAGTGCCTTGCCCACACCCCAGAGCTCGTAGTAAGCGAGCTTCACTTCCGCGCGGACGCGCCGCCGTGCCGCTTCCACGTTCGGGATTTCGGCATCGGCTTCCTTGGCGGCGATTTTCCCGCGCAGGTCGCGCTTGCCAGGGTAGGGGATTTCCTGCATGACGCCGAGGGTGCGATAGCTCGAAGGGTCGTTTTTCTGCGTCTTGAACGGCGCGAGGCTGCCCATGTATCCGGCGGAAAGCTGCGGGTCGGGCAGCGCGCGGGCCTGCGCGATGCGGGCGCGTTTTGCGCCCACCATGCGCGCGGCGGCCTGAATGGACGGATGGTTGCGCTCGGCCTCGGCCACAAGTTCACCAAGTCTCACCGGAGGCGCGCTCGCAGCCGGCGGTTCGGCGGGGCTCACCGCAGGCGGTTCCTGCGCGCGGCTCACTCCGCCGGCGCCCAAAATCATCGTGATACTCAAAAGCAACAGCAGTCGAACTCTCATTCGAATTCCCTCGCTCCCCATAGTGGGGATTTTGCATGCAATGAAAGCGGCTATGGTCTGCGTCCGGACACAACAGGACACGTGTGCGAAGTTATCAGAAGAGAATTAGATCAGAAAAGTGCAGAGAAGAGTTTGCCGGTCGGGGGGAGAAATGTTCTGCCCGTGCTCGGCCTGGGCGGCCGGGCGGGAAAAGGCATTTGCGTCGATCACAAGCGCTATATGCCCAAGTAACACCGACGCAGGGGCAACGTTGACCTTCCCGAAGTCCGCGCCGCTGTCCAGTACAGGAGCCGCCTTCATCTGGCAGCAGGGGCGCCCTGCGGCGTTGGCCTGAAGGGCGGCCAAACCATCAGCAGCCGCTGTCTGCTGGCAGTGCGACGCATCCGGCGCAGAAACAGCCGGAGCGCATTCCGTGGGAAGCGCCATCACCATGGCGCACGCGGAAAGCGGCGCTGGAGCCAGGCTCGCCAAGCTCAAGCAGAGTATCGAAATAAGAACGCGTCGCTCCATAAACCTTAAGTATAGCAAATCGAGGGCCAGAACTCCATCCCGCCAAGTGTCCTACCGATAACCACTTGGGCAGCCTGGGGGAAGCCCTGTCCTGTTAGATGCGCTTTCTCGTCCGCGCGGCAGGGAGAATTGGCGCTCCTAGCTTTCTGGCGCAGGCGAAGCCCTCAAAACAGCGGGAGGCTCGCTGGCCGTAGGCGGGGCAACGATTCGTGCGAGTCGTTCCATGACTTCCCGAAGTGCCTCGCGCGTGGCCGAGTCTTTTTCTTGTAGGGCATCCTTGATCCCGTCGCTTTTGTCCAGAATCGCCTGCAATTCGGGCTTGAACTTCACCATGTCCGGTCGAGCTATGTCCGCGCGTACTTCGATGAAGAACTGCGTCGCTAGGTTCTGTGCCTCTCTGTAATCCTTCTGGGCTGTGCGGTCCAGGACATGAAGCATCATGCTCTCCAGGTGGCAGATGCGCTGGCGGCCCATCGCTTCATTCAATTGCCTGTCTGCGACTTGCAAGTCGCCAACCGCATTTATGTACTTCTGGTGCTCCGGCCAGTAGCCTGCCGCAAACGAGAGGGCGGCGATGACCAAGATTCCAAATAAGCCGATGCTTTTTCTTGCCATGGTATCCCTAATTCTTATTATCGGCATTCCGCGGCCGCAGAAAAGACGACACCACGGAAATTGCCGTCAATCAGCTAATAGACGCAGAAGCATGAGGTTTGGGGTTCCTGAGTTTTTCGGGGACGAGCGGTCGGGGGCTGGAGACAACCACTGCTTCCGTAGATCAGCGAAATATGCTGTGGAGCCGGACCAAGGTTCTGATTTTTCTCGGGTTTCCCACTCCTACTCGGGCATCTTCAAGTGCCCCACCATCGCCAAGGGCTCTCCCTGGTTCACCGGCGGAGTGGCAACCACATACAGTATAACACCGGAAAACGGCGCCCGAACCTCCTGAATCGTCTTCCCGAAGAAATCTGTTAGAACTCCGAGTATTGACCCCTGGGCCACGGTAAGACCGGGCTTCACCCGGGCGTGGAAGGTTCCCGTTTCTGGCGCGCGCAACACTTCGTTGCGGTCAATCCAGATGGGGTGTTCGGCGCGCTTCGGCTCGCCGCCCAACATTTTGAAGTGGCGCAGCAGATTAAAGGCGCCAGCTTCGGCCAAATCCACGCCTTCCGCATCCACCTGGCCCATCCCGCCCGTCTCTGTCGTGATGGCGGGTTTGCCGCGGGTAATGGCCGTGTTTGCGGTGTACACGGATTTGGCCGGGTCGCCGCTCCGCTCGTTGTCGATCACGATGTGATCCAGCCCGAACGCCAGCACCATCTCCTTCGACTTGGCGTTCACTGTGGGGGTCCCATTCGTCATCCAGTAAGAGTAGGGCCGCAGTGCCTCGTTGCCGTCGCCACAGTGCAGGTCCGCCACGTAGTCTGACTTCTCAATCACTTCGCGCGTGATGGCGTCGGCGATCCGTTCGGAAAGCGTGCCGTCGGCCTTCCCGGGATAGACGCGGTTCAAGTTCTTGCCGTCGGTCGGGCTGTAATAAATCGTGCGGCTGAGAAACGAAGGCATGTTGGCCACGTGTACGATAATGATAGTGCCCGCGAGCTCTTGCGGGTCCACCTTGGCTGGAAATCGCTGCATGGCCACAATCGGCGCGTACTCGTAGCCATGCGTCCCCGCCACCAGCCCCAGCACCGGCCCCGCTTTCGCGCCGTGAATCACCGTCACCGGGATGCGCGTGCCCTGGTCAGCGCCACGGGCCGGCACTTCCAGGAATCCCGACGCGCGCGTCCCCGGCGCCGCCGCCAGCGGTCCCACGGAGAAACTTGCGCGCTGTGCGAAGGATGCGGCCGGCAACAAAAGGCTCAACGCGAGAACAAACGCCGCAATTCGTAGGTTTCGGCAAATCATGTGTTGCCTCCTTCTTCTTTCAGTCAGCACGAGCCGCGACCCGTCTCAGAGGGGTGGGTCCTGCGCGGATGCCGGCCGGTTTTCGCGCGTTGCGCGCAGCACTCCCGTTTCGTCGAGATAAAAGTTCCGGTAGCCCCAGTTGCGCGGCCGCGCGAGCAGAGTGTACTGCCGGTAAGCGCCGCTCGCGTCTGCAGGCCTCACGGTGTATTCGAGCTGGTAGCCCTCGGCGAGCGCCGTTTGCGCCGCTTGCTTCATCCGCTCGCCCGACGCGCCGGAAAGCGCCTCGATAGAAGGCGGAAAGCTGCCGCCCTGTGCGTCCGCGTAGACAGCAAGAGAGGCACCGGCGTCGCGCAGCGCGCGGATGGCCCGCTCTTCGGCCTGTGCTGCGGCCTCGCCTCCGCGCCTCTCCGGCACCACGTACCACATGAATCCCCAGATGGCGCCGAGCAGGATTGCATACCGAATGACAACGGCAATCCAGTTGGTTTTCTTGGGCGGAGCTTCCCCCGCCTGCGCATCGCCGCTCAGGTCGGTCCCGCAATAGGGGCACACTTCGGTCGCTTGATTCAGTTCGCGTTCGCACTCGCGGCAAGTGTACATAGGCTGCGTATTTTACCGCCTTCCGCTGGCCGCGGCCAAAGACCCTGCGCGCACTTGGCGCAAATGCGGGCATTGAAAGGAAGAGTATCAGGTCACTACAGGTCTAAGGCTACTGGTCGTTGTTCGCTGCGCACTGGTCGCTTCTGACTACGCCTCGGGCGCGTGTCCGACTACAACGAGCCCCATCACGAGCGGCGCCGGCGTCCCGCCCGTGGGCTGCACCTGCACGCGGAAGTAGAGCGCCCATAGGTTTTCTTCCTCCTGGCGCACAAGTTCGGGAATTGTCGCGTGTTCGCCCTCGCCGCTGGTCAGGCTCCACACGGAGGGATGATTCAGTCCGATCGCCTTCTTGCTCAGGTTGACCACATCCACTCTGGTGAAGTTGACCGGGTTTGAATCCTCCCCGGCGGGCACTAGGAGCAGAAAATCGCGGATCGGCGAAACGCCCATGTGGTTGCCGTCCACGGGGTGCAACGCGTAGCGCAAGGTAAAAACTCCGGGCTTTACGAGTTGCTTCCTGAAGTCGCGGGTCTCCCGCAAAAAACGGATGGCGCCGAACAGCGTCCCTTCTTCGAACTGGCCGTAAGCAATACCAAGCTTCTGTTGCGCCGTGGCGCGGGCTGGCACAACCGCTCTTAGCCAGATCTCGCACAGCGGTCCTTCGGGGCCTGCAACGCGCAACGCAGCGCTGCCCAGCGTTTCGCGGATTGCCGGCGCAAGTTCCGCCGGCGCGGCCGCATCGAATGTTTCCACCTTGTAATCCTGCGCGCGCGCCCCAGCGGCAGGCACGAGGATCGTCACCAGCAGAATAGCTATATGGAGACGTTTTGCGGACAAGTACAACATTTTTCCTCCGACGATAAAAAAGCCCGCCTCCTTCAGGCGGGCTTTTTCATTTTCGCGCCTTGCCACGGCGAAATCTACCGCGAAAACATTCCAACGAAGGCACCGCGCCGTTCGGCTTCCTTCCATGTACCGCCAAGGTGGTTGCCCTGATAGCTTGCGTTCACGGCGACGGCGGGCATCGCGTGCATCAGGCCTCCGGCCAGCGGCTGGTAGAACACCTCTTCGTTGTGGCAGATGGAGTCACCGCTCGTGATCGTGCGCGTGGAGATCCTGGCCAGGTTTCCCGCTTCGAGCGTGGCGTAGCCGTGCTGCCCGTTCACGTCCACCGCAAAGCGAATGGGCGAGACTTCCACGGCCACGATGTTCTTCAACAGATCGGCCGTCTGCGCTTGCGCAAACTGGGTCAACGCCGTGCGCTGGGCCTCGTTGGCCCGCTCATCCACGATCATCACGGCCTTCGCCGGCAGCGGGTTCGAGTAGGGATCGCCCAGCGTCGAGCTGGCCCGCACCACCGCCACCACGCTCAGCCCGTCGAGCGCGACGCCTTCCCAAGCGCCCTTTTCGACGCGCCAGGCCAGCACCGCGTCATGCCCGGTCAGCCCCACTTCGCCGTTGGCGAAGCACGGGCCGGTGTACACGTCCGCCGTGCGCACTTCGATGTAGTCCCCGTGAACCTGTGCCATTGCCGGCGCAGCCAGCGTCACAACGGCCAATGCCAGTGCGAATAGAAGCCTCTTCGCATTCATGGTTTCTGCTCCTGCTTGTCCGGATTGCGCTATGCCTGCGCGGAACGTATTCTCCCACGGCCGGCTGCGGGATTCAATTCTGGCGGTTGGAATCGTTCTAAGCTGTTTCGCAGCAGCCGCGGCCCGGCCGGCACTGCTCCAGGTCCACGGCCTGGCCGTCTGGTCCGAGCACGGACTGCGTCTGCGAGCACCACATGTTGCCGTACGTGCGCGATTCCGCGACGGAGGGATCGCCCGCCTGTTCCATGCCCTCCACTTGGTAGAACATGGTCTTTGCGCGCAGGCAGCAGCAGATCTGGCCGGCGGATATCATCTCGTTCAGGCTAGCCATGTTGCATTCCCTCCTTGCCGTGCGCGGCCGCCTCGAGTAGCGCCCGCTTCACGGCCACCCGCGCGAGTTGCACCTTGTACTTGTTTCCGCTGAGCGCCTTCGCGCCGCGAACCGCCGCCTCGCCGGCTTTCGCCGCCGAATCCTCCGTGATGGTTTGCCCGGCGAGCAGCTTCTCCGCCTCGTGCGCGGGCCATGGCACCGGCGCCACGTGGCCCAACACGATGCGCGCGCTCTTCACCTTGTCGCCGCTCATGCGCAGCGCGACGGACGCCGTTGCCAGCGGCCAGTCGAGCGCCTCTTTCTGGCGCACTTCGTAGGTCGCCGTCAGCATCCCCTTCGACGCTGCGGCAAGGATGATCTCCGTGACGATTTCATTCGGCATCAGCACGTTTTCGCGCTCGCCCTCTCTCTTTGGCGTCGCGAAAAAACTGGCTAGGGGAATCTCGCGCTCGCCCTTCGGCCCGGCGACCTTCACCCTTGCCCCGAATGTAATCAGCGCTGGCGCCAAGCTCGACGGGTGTACGTAGTATGCGCCAGGGCTGCCGCCGGGGTGGCCGAAGATGGCGTGGTAACGGTTGTCACCTGCCGGCACGAGCGGCTGTCCCTTCTCGTCCTTCGCCAGCAGCCCGAAGCCGTTGCGGAAATACCAGCACCGCGGCCGCTGGCACAGATCGCCGCCCACCGTGCCCAGGTTGCGGATCTGCGGGCTTGGCACGCTGCCCGCCGCGTGAGCCAGCGAGTGGTAGTCGTCGTGGACGGCCTTGTGATCGTGCAGTTCCTGCAGCGTCACCATCGCCCCGATGCGCAGTCCCGACGCGCTGGACGTGATGCCGCTCAGCTCCTTGATGCCCCGCAAGCTCACTACGCGCTTCGGCGTTGCCACGTAGTTTTTCATCAAGCTCAGCAGGTCAGTGCCTCCGGCCAGGATTTCCGCTTCACCCCATTGCGCCGCGAGCAGCCCGGCCGCTTCCTTGGTTGTCGTTGGATTCGCGTATTCGAAGACGTTCATTTAGGCAGCGCCTCCTTCTTGTTCCGAGCGCAGCGAGGAATCATTCAGAGCCGAGCGAGGAACCTTTTCCAGCGCGGCCAGCACTTTGTCCGGCGTGAGGGGGATGGTCGGCACGCGCGCGCCGATGGCGTTGGCCACGGCGTTGGATATCGCCGCGCCCGGTGAAATCACCGGCGGTTCGCCGAGTCCGATCACGCCGCGCTCGTCATATCCCGGCCCGGTCATGAAGTGCACCACCATGTTTCCGACGTCGCCGATTCCGGCCAGCTTGTAGAACTCCATGTCCGGGTTCAGGCACCGGCCGGTGGTTTCGTCCATCAACTTTTCTTCATAGAGCGCATAGCCCACGCCCATGATCATTGCGCCATAGATCTGGCTTTCCGCGGTCTTCGGGTTGATCACCAGGCCGCAGTCCTGCACCGCGACGAGCTTTTCAATTTTCACCACGCCCGTCTCGACATCCACGGCCACTTCCGCCATCTGGATGCCGCCCACGCCCGATGAGATCAGCTCGTCCGGCCCGCGCGGCGCGCGCTGCCCGCTGGCGGTGATGGCCGCCGTGCCCAGCTTGGCGCACGCCTGATGCCAGGCGATGGCTTTCGTCGGATCGCCGGCCACGCGGATGGTGCCGCAGGCCGCTTCCAGCTTGTCCGGCGTCACGCCCAGCGCCGGCGCCACTTTCGCCAGCAGTTCGTTAAGCGCGCGCGTCGTCGCGCGGCGCGTCGAAGCGCTCACGCCGCCCACCGTGGTCGAGCCGCCCGAAGCGCCCGAGGGCGGGAACTTGCTGTCGCCGATATTCACCTTCACGGCGCTCACCGGCAGCCCCAGTGTTTCCGCCGCCACCATGGCGATCACCGTGCGCGTTCCCGTCCCCAGGTCCTGGCTGCCCAGGAACACTTCGACCGAGCCGTCCGGACGGATCGTGCAGTTGCAGTTGCTCGAATGCCCGCCGCCGCCCCAGGTGTGGATGGAAAGCCCCAGGCCGCGCTTGATCGGCCCGGGCGTTTTGTCGCCGCGCGAGTGCCATTTCTTCTTCCACTCCATCAACTCCGCGCCCTTCACCAGTTCCTGCCGGTAGGTTTCCGCGCGCTCGGGGATGACGAAAGGCAGGTTCTTCAGGAAGAAATCCAGCGGGTCCATCGGAAGTTGCGCCGCCAGGTCCTCCAGCGCCGACATCGTGATCAGACACATCTGCGGATGATTCGGCGCACGCCAGGCCCGCGCCGGCCCCGTATTCGTTTCCACCCGCGTGTGACGCGACCTCCGGTTGGGAATCCGCGTAAACACGTATGGCAGGTTTGGGTTACCGGCCGGGCCAATGCCGCCCGTACCCCATGATTCCGACGACCATGCCGTCAGTGTTCCGTCTTTCTTGGCGCCCACTCGGACCCTTGCATAGATCGAAGGACGCGCTCCCGCGGCCATCAACTCATGGTCGCGCTCGAGCATCATCTTCACAGGCCGCCCGGCCTTCTTGGCAAGTTGCGCGCAGGCGACTCCCCAGGTGTCCGCGCCGAACTTCGAGCCGAAGCCGCCGCCCATTACGGGTGTCAGGATCTGCACGTTGCTCGCCGGCACTTCCACGCCGCCGGCTTTCAGTCCGTCCACCAGTTCGCCGCTGATGCCGCTGACGTTCTGCGTCGAGGCCCACACGCGCAGCGTGTCGCCTTCCCACTCCGCCACCTGCCCGTGCGCTTCTAGGCAGCAGTGCGTGATCACAGGGCAGCCGTACGTGCCCTCCGAAGTCACTTCCGCTTCTTTAAATCCCTGATCGGGATTGCCGGTCACCTGCTCGGCCAGCGCCGTCTGATGCTGACCGGCCTTCTCCGGCGGAGCGTCGGCGACGAAGTGCGGCAGCTTCTCAAACCGGATTTTCACGGCCCGCGCCGCGTCACGCGCCTGTTCTTCTGTCTCCGCCGCGAGGGCCAGAATCTCCTGCCCCTGCCAGAGCACTTCTTTGCCGGGCTCGATCATCAACTGCACGGCCTTCACGCCCGGCATCTTCTCCGCCGCGCTCGTATCAATGCTCACGATTTTCGCGTGCGCGTGCGGAGAAAACACCAGCTTGCCGTGGAGCATGCCCTTCCGGTTGACGTCATAGGTGTATTTCGCCCGCCCGGTGGACTTCACCGCTCCGTCGAGCCGCGTGACGCGCTTGCCGATCAGACTGCGCTTGCCCGCTTCGGGCCATTTCTCGGAGGCCATCGCTATCGCCCTCCCTTCATGCGCGCCGCGGCGTCCAGTACAGCCGCCCGCACGCCGATGTACGTGCCGCACCGGCACAGGTTTCCGCCGAGCGCCTTTTTCGCCTGCGCTTCAGTCGGGTTCGGATTGCGGTCCAGATACGCCTTGCACGCCATCACGAAACCCGGCGTGCAGAACCCGCACTGTTGCGCGTCATTTTCCACGAACGCCGCAGAGATCGGGTGCAGCTCGCCTTCGGGCGCGAGCCCCTCGATGGTGAGGATCTCCCGCCCCTGCGCGTCAATCGCCAGCATCGAACAGGCGTACGCCGCTTTGCCGTCCACCAGCACGGTGCAGGTGCCGCAGGTGCCGCGGTCGCACACTTTTTTCGCGCCGGTCAGGTCCAGGCGGTCGCGCAGTGCATCGAGAAGCGTCACGCGCGGCTCCACGTTCAGATTGTGCGTCTCGCCGTTCACACGCAACGTGATGGGCACCTCTCCCGGCCCCGCCACTTTGTTTTTCGCCGTTGACTGCGCGTTCAACAACTCGGCCGCCGCTCCGCTCACGACGCCTGCGGATACGGCCGCGCCGGTTGTCTTCAGAAAGGCGCGGCGCGAGAGTCCTTTCTGCGTGGGGAGTTTTCGCTTGGACATAGATTCCTCCGGGGTGACCTGTCGCCTGTGGCTGGTCCCGCAAATCTTACTCTGCCGGGACTCCTCCGGCACACAAAAAACCAAAATCCGGAGTGAACCCTACTGAAAAATCACCCCGCTCAAGAACAGACGATACAACAGCGTACTGCGTTTCCGAAACCCTTGCACCCGTCCTGGGATCCGGCATTCCGGCCGGGTGTTGAATGCCATGCCGTGTACTCTTGCTCTCGCGGTCTGCGGTATGATTCCTTGACTGCATCAAACGAATCGCTATGCTCGGCGCCGTACAACTTCTCGAGCCCCACGCGTCCCGCATCGAAACGCTCTTCCAGCGGGCGCAGGCGTCCGCTTCCGCGTACGGCGGCCCCGAGACTTCGGGGCGCGCCCAGTTCGCTCGCGCGCTCGAACGCAGCGTCGAGCACCGCTTTCGCGATGCCATTCCCACGCGTGAGGAAGTGGCTGCCTATCTCGATTCTCTCCACGTCGAGGACTTGGCACTCGCCGCGGCCTGCCAGGACGCTTCGGAACCCGCCTGGGAATATTTCGTCACCCGGTTCCGTCCGGAACTCTATTCGGCCGCGCGCGCCATCTGTCGCCACGATGAAGCATCCGCGCGCGAACTCGCGGACTCCCTCTTCGGCGAACTGTTCGGCGTCGGCCGCGGTCAGCAGGGAAGCGGCGAGCGCCGGTCGCTCTTTGACTATTTTCACGGCCGCAGCAAGCTTTCCACGTGGCTTCGCGCAATTCTCTCCCAGCGGTACGTGGATTCCATCCGCTCCGCGCGGCGGACGGAATCCCTCGATGATGAGCAAACGGCACAGGAAATCACGGCAGTAGAAGCGCGGCGCGCTGCGCCCGAGAATGATCCCAACCGCGCCCGCTATCTCAGCCTGCTTCAGGTTGCACTGACGGCTGCTCTCGGAGCGCTCGCCCCGCGCGAGCGCTTGCGCTTGGCTTACTACTATGTCCAGGACCTCACGCTCGCGCAGATCGGGCGCCTGCTGGGCGAGCACGAGGCCACCGTTTCGCGCCACCTCGACCGCACCCGCCGGGAGCTGCGCAAGCGGGTGGAGCGCGCCTTGGGCGCGGAAAAACGGCTCAGCGACGCCGAAATTCGGCAGTGCTATGAATACGCCCTGGAAGAGTGGCCCTTTGATCTGACGCGCGCGATGTCCGAGCGCGATTAGTTGTAGCGCCCGCATTCAGGCGGGCATGTAAGCAAGGGAATGCGCTCGTTGCGCGCGTGCAAGAAAGCGGCTTGCAGCCGTACTAAGTAAGGAGAACCGGAGTGGCGGACGAGCGCAATTCGGAGAAGGCGATGGCGGGAATGCTCAAGCGCAAGGGTGTGTGGCCTCCTGCTGCGGCTCGAGACGCGTGTCCCGACGCCGCGACGCTCGCCGCCTGCTTCGAGCGCGCACTCACGGCTCCCGAGGCGGCGCGTTGGGAATCGCATTTTTCCTCCTGCCTGCGCTGCCAGGAGCAACTTGCTGTGCTGGTGCGCTCCGAGCCCGCCGCCGCGTCCCGAAGCCTCGAGACCGCCACCGAAAAGCAGCCTTCATTCTTCCGGCTTTGGGATTGGCGCTGGATGGCTCCGGCGGGCGCGGTTGCTGCGGCACTTGTCTTCTGGGTGTTCTACGACACGACCCTGCGCGTGCCGTCCGGCAGTACGGAAAGCCGCGAATTGATGGTGAGGCGGGAAGCGACGAACCAGCCGCCAGCAACCGCCGGGCCGGAAAGGTCCGCTGATGCCTCCCCTGCAAAGAAGGATGCTCTGACAGGAGCAGTGCCCGCCGAAAAACCGTTTCCGGCGCCGGGGCAGGATGAAGGGCGCCGCACGTTGGACGAGTTACAGCGCAAGAAGTCCGCGCCGGCTGCGGAACGGGCGAGCGCCAGCCAGGCACTCAAGGACAAGAGCGTCGGACCGGCAGAGGCCGTTTCCGGTGCAGTTCCCTCCAGCGCACCGGCGAAACCGGCCGCGGAGCAAACCCGGGTCGCCGCAGCAAACGCCCCGGTCGCCCCTGCGCAACCATCGGCTTCTGCGGTCACCGCGACGGCCCAAGCAGAGACTTCGAAAACTCAGCTAAAAGTTGCCGAAGCGGACCGCGCACAAGCCGCGCCAGCAGAGAATGTCGCCACTTCGAATAGACCCGCCTCGGGCGGGGGCGTACAGGCCCTGCCAAAGCAAGAGCGCGGGGCTGTAACCGAAGAAAAAAAGGAACGCGCTACCCAGGCGCAGAACGAATTCCGCGTTGAAGCGCAGGCAACAGCTAGCGTCCAAGAAGGCGCGGCAGCAAAACAAGCGCCTGCGGATGAGCGGCATGCCGTTGGAGTGATGTCGAGATCCAGGGCGAAATCCGCTCGATTGGCGGGTGAGTTCATCGTCACCACTCCGAACTCGAAAGTGCTCTGGCGTTTCGGTTCCTCCGGACTGATCGAGCGCTCCCGCGACGCCGGCAAAACCTGGCAGAGACAAACCAGCCCCACGCAGGAGCCCTTCCTTGCTGGTTCGGCGCCCTCCGAAAATGTCTGCTGGGCGGGCGGCAGCAACGGCGTCCTGCTTCGCACCATAGACGGCGGCGAAAACTGGGAGCGCATTTCATCCCCCACGCAGGGAGACATCATCGCCGTCAGAGCGCGCGATCAGTTCAACGTCACCGTCGTCGCCGCCGATGGCCGCGCCTACGAAACGCGCAACGCCGGCACGCTTTGGCGCGCTCCTTGAGTCCATCCTAAACCTGGTTCTTCGAGATATCGATTTCCTGTGGGCGGTTCATCCGCGAGATCTCCTGAAGGCCCTCTCCGGCTTTGCCTGCAAGAAGTCTCGCCCTGTCCGTTCTAAGAGTGAAAGGCAAAGATTCAGGGAGGACAACAATGCGTTTCGGTAAAGCACATCGGATAGACCCGCCTCGGGCGGGCAAATTGTTCTTGGCGGGATTGCTGGTTGCCGGTCTGGCGGCAGCCCCAATCTTCCTGGGGCGGCTCGTCATAGTCCCCGCTGCGGCGGCCTCGCCCACGAAAGAAGACCAGCATCCGGGCAGCACGCTTGACGACCAGGTGGATCTGGGTGTCACGGTGTACAACTCCAACATTGCGCTGGTGCGCGACGTCCGCCAGGTGGCGCTGCCCGGCGGTATTTTCGATCTTCGCTTCATGGATATCGCCGCGACCGTGAATCCCGCCACTGTGCACTTCCGCTCGCTCACCGAGCCCGGTCGCCTCGGTGTTCTGGAGCAGAATTACGAATACGATTTACTGGACCCGCAGCGCCTGCTGCAGAAATACGTGGGCCGCGAAGTGACGCTGGTGCGCTTGCGTCAGGAGAACGGCACCACGAAGGCCGAAGAGGTAAAAGCTCTGCTGCTGGCCTACAACAACGGCCCGGTCTGGAAAATCGGCAACGAGATCGTCACCGGCATGAACGCCGACCATATCCGCTTCCCCGAACTGCCGGACAATCTCTTCAGCCGTCCTACGCTCGTCTGGATGCTCGAGAACACCGGCGCTCGCCGCCATCGCATCGAGGCGTCGTATCTCGCCGGCAACATGGCGTGGAATTCCGACTATGTGCTCACTGTCGGCCGTGATGACAAGGTGGCCGACCTCGACGGCTGGGTCACCCTGACGAACAACAGCGGCACGGCCTATCGGAACGCGAGGCTCCAGCTTGTCGCGGGAGATCTCCATCGAATCATGCAGCGCTACAACGTGGATGAGGTCGGGGCCGCGCGCATGGTTGCCAAAGAAGCGTCCGCCCCGCAGTTCGCCCAGGAATCTTTCTCCGAATATCACCTCTACAGTCTCGGCCGCCGCACCTCCATCGCCGACAAGGAGACCAAGCAGATCAACCTGCTGTCCGGCACCGGCGTGCCCGTCGAGAAACTCTTCGTTGTTGAAGGCCAGCAGTTTTACTACCACAACTACCAACATCCCGGCTCGCCTTTGAAAGATGCCGTCAAGGTTTACTTCAAGCTCAAGAACGACGAGAAGTCCGGCCTAGGCATGCCCATGCCCGCCGGCACCGTGCGTGTCTATCAGGCGGACTCCAAGGGCGGCGTGCAGTTCGTCGGCGAAGACCGCATCAACCACACGCCGAAGGACGAAATCCTCAGCCTCTACATCGGCAATGCCTTCGACGTCGTCTGCGAGCGGAAGCAGACCGATTGGAAGAAACTCAGCGACCGTCTCTACGAAATGGAGTTTGAAGTGACCCTGCGCAACCACAAGGAAGCGCCCATCACCGTCGAGGTGAACGAACCCATCGGCGGCGATTGGCAGATGATGGAGTCCACTTACAAGTGGACGAAGACCTCCGCCTGGGCGGCGCAGTTCCAGGTCCCTGTTGCCAAGGGCGGTACCTCAGTCCTGCGCTACCGTGTCCGCGTCCGTTGGTAATCGAGACAGCTTCGACGGTTCGAATGCAGGGGCGCGGCACGCCGTGCCCCTTTTTCTTGGGAGGGAAACGGCCCCGAGGCTTCGGGGCCGCCGCGCTTTGTCTGACTACAAGTTGTCCAGGAAAAACTGCGTCACGCGCCGCCACAGATGCACCCGGGCCGTCGGGTCGCTGATTCCGTGCCCGCGTCCCGGGTACACGAAGACTTCTGGATATTTCCCGGTCTTGATGAACTCCTCCATGAGCTGCACCGTATTTGCATAGTGCACATTGTCGTCGCCCGTGCCGTGCGCGATCAGCAGCCTGCCCTTCAGCTTCGCCGCATGCGTGACGGGTGAAGACTGCTTGTAACCTTCCGCGTTGTCCTTCGGCAAGCCCATGTAGCGCTCGGTGTAGATCGTGTCGTACTGGCGCCAGTCTGTCACCGGCGCGCCCGCAAAGCCCGCCTTGAACGCGCCCGCGCCGTTCAGCATCGCGTAGCAGGTCATGTACCCGCCGTAGCTCCAGCCGTGGATGCCGATCCGCGTTCCGTCCACGTATGCCAGCGACTTCAGATACGCCACACCGGCAAGCTGGTCGGCCAGCTCGTTCTCGCCGAATTTGTGGTACACCTGCGCTTCAAACGCGTGCCCGCGCCCCGCGCTCCCGCGGTTGTCCAGGCCGAAGATGATGTAGCCCTTCTGGGCCATCATCTGGTGCCATAGGCTGAACGCCCCCCACCCATTCCGCACGATCTGTGCGTGCGGCCCGCCGTAGGTGTACACGATGACTGGATACTTTTTCAACGCATCGAAATCCGGCGGCTTCAGCATCATCGCGGTACGCTCGGTCCCGTCCGCGCCCTTCACCTTCAGAAATTCCGCCGGTTGCAGGCCGTACTCGGCCAGTTCGGACACCTTGTTCTCGTTGATGACCATCGCTTTCGTCCCATCGGCGCGATAGAGGTCCTGCCGCGGCGGCGTCATCACGTTCGAATACGTATCGGCGTAACGCGCCGCGTCCGGCGCCATGCTGATGCCGTGGCTGCCGTCTTCACGCGTCAGTCGCGTCATCTTCGTGCCGTCAAGCGCCACGCGGTAGAAATGTCTTTCGATTGGGCTCTTCTCCGTCGCGGAAAAATAAACGGTGCCGCTCTTCTCATCCACGCGCGCGCCGCTCGCTTCCCACTCGCCACTGGTGAGTTGCTTCAGCAGCTTTCCGGTCATGTCGTAGAGATAGAGGTGCCGGAATCCGCTTCGCTCGCTGGACCACAGGAATCGCTTCCCGTCGCTGAAGAAGTAGAGGTCGTCGTGCAGGTTGATCCAGTACTTGTCCTCTTCGGTGAGAATCACCTGCGACGCGCCCGTGGCCGCATCCGCATAGAGCAGCTCAAGCTTGTTCTGCGCGCGGTTCAGCCGCTGGATGGCAACGCGCTTCGAGTCGCGCAGCCACTCCACGCGCGGCAGGTAGATGTCTTTCTCCGCCCCGGTATCCATCCAGCGCGGCTCCCCGCCGTTCACAGAGATCACCCCTGCGCGCACCACCGGGTTCGAGTCGCCGGCCTTCGGATAGCGCTCCATTTCCGATTCGCCCGTGTAGGACAGAAAATTCACAATCGGATACCGCGTCACGCCCTTCTCGTTCATTTGCAGAAAGGCGATCTGCAATGAATCCGGCGACCACCAGTACCCTGTGCGGATGTCCAACTCTTCGGGATAGACCCAGTCGAGCTTTCCGTTCATCAACTCTTCGCGGCCGTCCCGCGTCAATTGCGTTTCCTTGCCCGATGCGACGTCCACCGCCCACAGGTTGAAGCTGCGCACGAAACTCACCCGGCGGCCATCCGGGGAAATCTTCGGGTCCTCAGCGGTTTCCTTGCTGCTGGTCAGCCGCTTGCCCTCCTGCGTTGCCAGATCGAACCAATAAAGATTTCCCTGCGACAGAAACAGCAGCGCTTCGCCCTTCGGCGACCACTGGTACCGTTGCGGCGTGACGCGTCCGAGACCGGTCGCCTGGCTGCCCGTCCCGGGCTGTTCCGCCCCCGGCGGTGCGAGCGCTTGAATCTTTGCCGAGTCCAGCAGCACGCGCCGCTCTCCGCTCGTCACGTCGAGGGCCCAGATGTCCAGCTTCGCCTCGCGCCCTTGCCCGCTGCCCTGGATGTAGCTCAACAGCTTTCCGTCCGGACTCCACTGCATGCCCTGCGTCAGAGTTCCGCTCAGGCTCGGCCCCGGCCCGTAGATGCGCTCCACCGTCAGCGCTTTCCGTTGCGGCGCGGCCTGCTGCGCCAGCCCGATCGTGGACACCGCAGCAACCAGCGCGGCTAGCAGAACCATCAGGGCGACCTGCCGGCGGTTGTGAAGGTTCATCGGCTCCTCCGAATCATCGGATAGACCCGCCTCGGGCGGGGTGGCGCCATCGCAATCCTTCTGGTCTTACGCCCGGATCATCGTCAACAACATCTTGAACCGGCTGATAGCCTTCAACGCATGGGGCTGATTCGCGGGCATGATCACCATCTCGCCTGCCTGCGTGCGGATCGGCTTTCCGGAGATAGTGATCTCCGCCTCGCCGTCAATCACCTGCACCAGCGCGTCGAACGGCGCGGTGTGTTCGCTCAAGCCTTGTCCTTCGTCGAAAGCGAACAACGTGACATTGCCTTTCTCACGCTTGACAACCTGCCGGCTCACCACCGACCCTTGCTGATAGTTCACCAATTCATCTATGCGGAACGCTTCCGCCACCGGCACTCCTCTTGTCGTTGTCTCGTTTTCAAATTCCATTGTTTTCCCTCCGATGAATGCCAGGGCGCAGCCTGAGCCTTTTAGGGATGCCCGCCTGAAGGCGGGCGCACGATTGGCTGGCGCGGCTAGAAGCTGGGCGCGCCCGACGATGCTGCCCGCGGCGTCAACTCTTCCGGCGGCTCTACCTTGAATCGCAGCCGCTCGAGGTAGCCCTGTGCGAGCGACATCAGACCCGTATAAAGGTATCCCCACACGAACAGCAACAGGAACGGCACCGTCGCGTAATTCTCGTTCTGAAGGGCGTAAAGCACCGTCACCGCAAAATAGAGCCCGAGCAGGACCTCCACGTACGGCAGCAGCCCCGAAGGTTTCCGGTACGCTTTCGTAGCCCAGGGCGTACTTGATACGCCCCTACCTTCGATGCGGTACTTCGGCGTCCGCGCAAATTCTGATTGCCTGCCGACGAGCGCTTCCATCACCGCCAGCGCGTTGCGCACGGCGATGCCGATGCCCAGCGCCATCACAAACGGCAAATACAGAAATGTTCGCTTCCACGTTTTTGGATAGAGCGTCCGCTGCGCCACCAGGTAGAAGCTGGAGATCGAACACGTCGAGGCCAGGAACAGCGGCAGGTCAATCACCAGCATCTGGAACCAGCCCTGGTAAAACCGCACGATCATCGCCGGCAGCAGCATGGTGGAAAGAAAAATCATCAGCGGATAACTGATATTGGCTGTCAGGTGGAAAAACGCTTCCGCCTTGATGTGCCACGGCTGGCCCGAGCGGAACACGCGCGGCAAGATCTTCTTCGCCACCTGGATCAACCCTTTCGCCCAGCGCGCCTGCTGCGCCTTGAACGCGTTCATCTCCACCGGCAGCTCGGAGACACATTCGATGTCCGGCAGGTACAGAAACTTCCAGCCGCAAAGCTGCGCCCGATAGGATAGGTCGGTGTCTTCGGTCAGCGTGTCGTGCTCCCAGCCGCCGGCATCCTCGATGGCCGCGCGGCGCCACATGCCGGCGGTGCCGTTAAAGTTGAAAAACGTGCCCCGGCGCGAGCGCGCCCCGTGTTCGATTACGAAGTGCCCGTCGAGCAGGATGGTCTCAATCTCCGTCAGCTTCGAATAGCGGCTGTTCAGGTACGTCCACCGCGCCTGTACCATTCCGATTTTCGATGCATCCGGCGCCAGCGCGCTCGGCGCCAGGAAAAAAGGCAGCGTGCGGAGCAGAAAATCAGCCGGCGGCAGAAAGTCCGCATCAAAAATGGCGATGAACTCGCCCGTTGCCGTCTTCAGCCCTTCTTCGAGCGCCCCGGCCTTGAAACCGGCGCGGTTGGCGCGGTGATGGTAGCTGATGGGCACGCCCAGCGCTTGGTGCCGCTCCACGCAGGCCCGCGCGATCTCGTGCGTCTCGTCGGTGGAATCGTCGAGCACCTGGACCTGCATCAGCTCGCGCGGGTAGTCGAACTTCGCCACCGCTTCCACCAGCCGGTCGATCACGTACCGTTCGTTGAAGATGGGAAGCTGTATGGTAACCTTGGGCCACTGGCCGACGGCAGGCGGCGGGCCTGGTACATTCTGTTTGAACTTATAAAAGTAATAGACGAGCCAGTAGCGGTGCAGACCGTACATCGCCAGCACGCCCAGCACCAGGAAGTACGGGATCATCACCGCGAGGTCGAAAGAATTCAAGTGGTAGAGGCCCTTGAACGGGCTCGGCTCTACCAGTTTTCGGAAATAATTTGCGACCGGGTTCTGTCCCGGCTGTACAAGCAGCGCCAAGTTATGTACCCACCACACCATTCTTCTGCCCCCGAATGCTGAGCCGTTTCCGCGCCGCCGAATTCGCCTTGCGCAACGCGCTGGTGCCGCGCCAGGCCCTCGCCGCCGCATCCTGCCTCATTGCGCTCGGCCTGCTCTTCGCAGTCCTCCTGCGGCTTGGAGACCTGGGGCTCTACGTTGTTGAAACGATTGCCGTCGGGCTTGCCGCCGGCGTGATTTATTTCCTCGCTCTTTACTTTCTGGAGGTTTCCGACGACACGCCGGCCGCTTTCGGCCTGATCCTGCTGGGCGCGATGTTTTTCCGCCTGCTGCTTTTTCCCCTTGCCCCCACGCTCTCGGGTGACATCCACCGCTACCGCTGGGAAGCCCGCGTCCAGGAGGCCGGCTTCAACCCATACACGATCCGCCCGGACGACTCGCGCCTCGTGCCCCTGCGCGATGCAAACTGGCACGCCATCCCCGGCCGCGACATCCCAACGATCTATCCCCCGCTTTCCGAGCTCGTCTGGCGGCTCGCCTACCGGTTCCTGCCGGGTCCGGTGGCGTTCAAACTGCCCTTCGTGCTCGCGGACCTGTTCGTTGTCGGGATGCTCGCAGGATGGGTCCGGTTCACCGGTGGCAGGAATCTTACGCTCGCGCTCTACGCGTGGAATCCGCTGGTAGTGATCGAGTTCGCCGCCAGCGGCCACCACGACTCGCTGGCCACTGCCGCCGTCGTCGCTGCCAGCTTGTTGATTATACGGGGGTGGGGAACCCTGTCAACGCTGGCGCTCGCGGCCGGGGCGCTGGTAAAAGTCTTTCCGGTCGTGCTCTTTCCGCTCTGGTTGCGCCGTGCTGGCTTGTCCCGAGCGAAAGCGAGGGGCTGGCCGCGCTCAGCGTGGAGCTGGCTGAACGCCCTGGTTGCCATCGCGCTTGCCGCCGCTTGTGCCTGGCCGTTCCGGAGCGCCTGGCCGCAACTCCTGCACAGCCTCGGTTACTACGAATCGCGCTGGCAGCACAATAACGCGAGCCTCTACGCGCTGATGGTCTGGTTCAGTGGCTCGCCCGAGCTCGCTGTCGGCATCGGACTCGGCATTGTCGCCGGACTTTCGGTTTGGGCAGCCGCGCGCCGCTTGGATGGTGTCCGGGCTGCCTATCTTCTGTTCGGCGCTATCCTGATGCTTTCGCCCAACGCTTTCTCGTGGTACTTCACCTGGCTGCTTCCGTTCCTGGCCTTCTTCCCAAACCCGGCATGGCTCCTCTTGACCGTGCTCCAATTCCTCTCTTATCACGTCCTGATCGGCTACCAGGCCGGCGGCGACTGGCACTTCCAGCCGTTCTACCTCTGGCTCACGTACGGCCCGTTTTATGCCTTGCTGCTCTGGCGGCTCATTCGCCCAACACATCCAGAGGAAGGCGGCGGCTCCGCGTGGCAGCGGGTTTAGTTTCGGTAATTTTTCTGGACCATGTAAACCTATCCGCGTGAATATCGTCCATAGTAGATGGGATCGCATAGAGGCCTCTTGGATACAGCGCTGACCAGGCTGGCAGCGGCGCCGTTCCGGCACGCCGGGACCGCCGCCGGGCTTCGCGCCGCGGACTTCGACGAAATCGTCCGCCAGCACCAGCGGCGTATCTATCGCCTGCTGCTTTCGCTCGTACGTGACCCGGATGCCGCGGACACGCTCACGCAGGAATGCTTCCTGCGTGCGTATCGCAAGCGCGCGAGCTTCCGCGGCGAGGCCAGCATCGCCACATGGCTGATGCGGATCGCCATCAATCTGGCCACGGACCACGGCAAGAACCGCCGCCGCGCTTTCTGGTCCCGCTTGTTCGGCCGCTCGGAAGCGTCCGAATCCGCCGCGCTCGATGTGACCGACCCGCAGCCCTCGGCTGAGCGCGCGCTCATTGCCAGCGAACAGGTCGCAGCAGTCCGCGCCGTGGTGAACGAACTCCCCGCGCGCCAGCGGGCGATCTTTCTGCTTCGGTTTGTGGAAGAGATGAGTATCGAAGAGATCGCCCACGCCACCGGGCTCGAAACCGGCACGGTGAAGTCACACCTGCATCGCGCCTTGAGTGCCGTGCGGCAGCAAGTGAAGCTACGGAGCAGCACATGACGAATCATCTGACCGATGAACAGTTGAACGCCGTACTGGTGGCGGAGGAAGACATAACCGCGACCCTTCACCTCGCGGGCTGCGATGAATGCCGGCGCGACTTGCATCGTCTCCGCACTGTTCTCGCCGATGTCTGCGCGGAGTCGCGTGCTCTCGCCGATCGCCCGCAATGGTTCTGGCGCGAACAGCGCCTCGCCATTGTCTCGCGCATCCCGGCCGGCCCCGATCGCGCGACACGTCCGCTGGCCTGGGCCGCCTCCCTTGCGGTGTTCGTGCTTGCGGCCGCGCTTCTTACGCAAAGCGTCAAGCCCGTTCAGCCGGCGGTGAGCCGCGCTACCGGGACGGTGGGTGTTTCCATGCAATCGGATCCGGATCACGATTTACTGGTGGACGTTGAACGCTCCGTTCGCCGCGATGTTCCCCGCGCACTGGAGCCCGCTACGCTGCTCGCGCAGGAATTGCACCGCGCCGCAGACCGCAAGCCGAATCGTTAGGTTCTTGAAAGGAGAAACGAAAATGAAAAGCAAGGCGTTGCTGATGCTCTTCGTTCTGTTCTTGCCCGCGCAGGCCCTGGCGCAGGCTCAGACTCCGGCGCACGCGCCGGCCACCGATGTTGTTTATCGGATGGACGACCCGCAAGCGCCTCACCCACCCGTCCCTCCTCCCCCGCCGGACCTCGGTAAGTGGTGGAAGAACTCCGACATTGTTCGGGAGCTGCAGCTCACCGAGGCACAGATCAACCAGATCGAGCAGACATTCCTCGAACACCGGCTCAAGCTGATTGATCTTCGCGCCGAGGTCGAGCGCCAGGAGACGCGCCTGCAGCCGCTGATCGAAGCCGATCAACCCGATGAGTCTAAGGTCAGCGCGCAGATCGATCTGGTGCTGGCCGCGCGTGGCAAGCTTGAAAAAGCAAACGCCATGATGATGCTGGCGATTCGCCGCGTGCTCAGCGTCGAGCAGTGGAAAAAGCTGGAAGCGATCAAGCACGAACGCGAGCGCATGAGGCACTCCCCGCCGCCCGAACCGGGAAGACCGATGCACCCTCCCGGGGCCACTCCGCCTCCGCGCCCGGCTGAGCCCGGCACTCTGTAGTCAGAAAACTCCAAAGGGGCACGATGCTTCGTGCCCCTGGAGATTCTCATCAGGTGAAATTGATCCTTCAACGCGCGGCTAGAGCAGTGCTCGCAGAAGCTTGCGGCAGGAATCGGTGTTCCAGTCCGCAGAGCCCAGATGCTTGTAAACGATGGCGCCCTGCCGGTTTACGATAAACGTGGCCGGGATGCCGCGCGTCTCAAACACCTCGGGGATCTGGCCGGTTGTGAAAACGGGGAAGGAATACCGCGCCTGTTCGACGAAGCTCTTCACTGTGCCTTCTTTCTCCTCTGACACCAGCACGAAAGCGGCGCCTTCCTGCTCCACGGCATCGTAGAGTGCCTGGATGCCCGGCATCTCGGCGACGCAAGGCCCGCACCAAGTGGCCCATACGTTCACGAACACTACTTTGCCGCGGTATTCCCCAAACGTGGCTTCGCGCCCGTCGAGCGACCTCAACTTCCATCCGTACTCGCGTTCACCAAGTGTCGCTCGTTCATCCTGCTGTGCCGCGTTCATCGAAGACGGATCGGGGCACGCATTTCCCCCGGACCTCATCCCAGAGTGGCGGTTGGGCCACATGCGGCTCCCGCCGGGATGCGTTTGCACCCAGACGTAATCCAGCGCGAACAATCCGAGCAGCAAGAGGAGAGCAATACGGAGTGGCGAAGCTGTCGTCAGGCGCGGCATCGCACAACCTCTCTGCCGAGCCTACGCGGCGCGGCGGCGTGCGTCAACGGGGCGCTGTGCCGTTCACCACTTCTTGAAGATGAAGAACACCGCCCCGATCATCAGGAGGAATCCCACGATGTAGTTCCACTTCAGACCTTCCTTCAGATACAGCACGGAGAAGACGCAAAACACCAGCAGCGTGATCACTTCCTGAATTGTCTTCAATTGCGCTGTCGAAAACTCATAGCTCCCGATCCGGTTGGCCGGCACCTGGAAGCAGTATTCCACGAACGCAATCACCCAGCTCACCAGGATCACCCGCCAGAGCGCCACGTCCCTGTATTTCAGATGTCCGTACCACGCAAACGTCATGAACACATTGGAGACAGTCAGCAGCGCAATTGCCCTCATGGATTCGGGTTTCCTCCTGATTTGTTCCCTCGCCGTCGAGCGTGAGAATCTAGGTTCGCTGAATGCGCTGCGAGTGGTCAAGTGCATACACCGCGCACATCAATAGCCCTGTGCCGGCAGTGTGTTTTCGGAACGTAGGGGATCTGAATGGTTGCTAGACGTTGAGGGTGAGTGAAACGAGCGAAGGATCGCCCGCGCGGCCGGATGCCATCGGCGGCAGCTTGGACCGGTCTACCGGGTTATACAGCGTGTCCCGCTCGACGGGTGTGCGCCCCGCTTCGCGGATCAGCCGTTCGAGCTCCCCGCGCGGCGTGAACTGTTCTGTCGTGGCGCCCGCGTCGTGATAGATTTTTTCCTCGATCACCGTGCCGTCCAGATCGTCCGCTCCGAACCGCAACGCGATCTGCGCAATCCGCGGCGTCAGCATGATCCAGTACGCTTTGATGTGGTCGAAATTGTCCAGCAGCAGCCGCGAGACGGCAATGTTCTTCAAGTCCGCAAACCCCGTCGGCTTCGGCAGGTGGCTCAGCGCTGTGTTCTCCGGATGGAATGCGAGCGGTATGAACGCCACAAATCCGTGCGTCTCGTCCTGGAGTTGTCGCAGCAATAGCAGGTGTTCCACGCGCTCCTCTTCGGACTCGATGTGCCCGTAGAGCATCGTCGCGTTCGACCGCAGCCCCATCTGGTGCGCCGTCCGCGCGATGTTCAGCCACATCTGCCCCGACGTCTTGTGGTCGCAGATCACCTTCCGCACGCGCGGGTTGAAAATCTCCGCGCCGCCGCCCGGCAGCGAATCCACGCCGGCCTCCTTCATCGCTCGCAGGGTGTCCGCGATGGACATCTTCGCGATCTTCGCGAAGTACTGCACCTCCACCATCGTGAACGCCTTCAGGTGAACGTGCGGGTAGCGCTGCTTCAGCCCGCGGAGTAGATCCAGAAAGTAGGAAAACGGCAGGTCCGGGTGCAGCCCGCCGACGATGTGGAACTCTGTCGCGCCCTCGGCCACGCCCTGCGCCGCGCGCTGCCACACTTCTTCCAGCGCGTAGGTGTACGCGCCGTTGCCGTTGGGGTCCCGTCCGAACGCGCACAGCCGGCAATGGGCCACGCAAACGTTCGTCGGATTGATGTGCCGGTTGATGTTGAAGTAGCAGACGTTGCCGTGCCGCTTCTCACGCACGTAGTTCGCCAGCCAGCCAACGGCGAGCAGATCGTTCGTCCGGTACAGCGCGATGCCGTCGTCCGCGCTCAGTCGCTCGCCGGCCAGCACTTTCTCTGCGATCGGTTTCAGCCGCGCGTCGTCAATGTGGAGTTTTGCCATCTCTCGATTCGGGTTTCCTACGGATGTGACACGTAGATTGCCACGCCCCAAAAGAGCAAAAACAAAACACTAATATAGCCGTTCACCGTGAAAAACGCAGCATCCAGCTTGCTCAGATCGTTCGGCTTCACGAGTTGATGCTCGTACGCCAGCAGCCCCGCGACGACGGCGATCCCTGCCCACGCCGGCCACGGCATGGAAAAACTCCACGCCAGCCACCCGAGCAGCGTCACCATCAGCAAATGCATTCCCCGCGCCATCCACAACGCGCGCGCGATTCCGAACCGCTTCGGAATCGAGTGCAGCCCCACCTGTTTGTCGAATTCGATGTCTTGGCAGGCGTACAGCACGTCAAAACCCGCCACCCATAGCGTCACCGCCGCGCAGAGGATCAGCATCCTCGCGTCGAACCCGCCGGAAACCGCAATCCACGCCGCCGCCGGCGACATCCCCAGGCAGAAGCCCAGCACTACATGCGACCACGCCGTGAACCGCTTCGTATACGAGTAGAAGCAAAGCACAACCAGCGCCACCGGTGACAACTTCAGCGCCAGCGGGCTCAATTGCCATGCGGCAATCACCAACGCCCCCGCTGCAATCAACGTAAACGCCCACGCAAATTCGAGAGATAGCGCGCCCGTCACCAACGGCCGGTTCTGCGTCCGCGGGTTCAACCGGTCGTAGTGCAGGTCGGCGATGCGGTTCATCGTCATCGCGGCCGACCGCGCCCCGACCATCGCCACGACGATCCAGCCGATCTGCCGCCACGTCGGCCACCCGTGCGGCGGTCCGGCGTACCGCGCTGCCAGCAGCGCCCCGGTCAGCGCAAACGGCAGCGCGAACACCGAGTGCTCGAACTTGATCATCTCCAGTGTCGTTCGAATCTTGCCCACGTCTGAACCCTGAAAATCAGCCAGAGAAGCACTGAGGAAATACCGGAAATCTCTTTTTCTCTCTTGGTTCTTCTCTGTGCCTCGGTGTCTCTGTGGCGAATTCTCTATCGATTTTCCGGCTTCCCCGTCCACCGGTACTGTTTCTCCTGTGGCAAACCCATTGCCGAAAGCACGCGATAGACGTACTGCATCACCAAATCCTCAATCGTCTTTGGCCCGTGATAGAACGACGGAATCACCGGCATGATTACGGCGCCCGCCGCCTGCGCCCGCAGCATGTTTTCCAGGTGAATCCGGTTCAGCGGCGTCTCGCGCACGCACAGCACCAGCCGCCGGCCTTCTTTCAGGCAGACGTCCGCCGCGCGCGCCAGCAGGTCGTCGCTCGTCCCGCTGGCAATCGAAGCCAGCGTCCCCACCGAGCAGGGAATCACCACCATCGCATCCACCGAATAGCTGCCCGAGGCAATCGCCGCGCCAATGTCTTTGTTCGGACTGTATTCGATCTTGCTCGCGTCCGTTCCAGTGATCAGCGTGGGCAGCCGCTTTGGATCCTGCGCCGTAATTCCCAACTCCGTCGCCAACAGCCGCTGCCCGGCTTCCGTCACCACCAGGTGCACCCTCGCCACGCGCGCATCCGCTTCGAGCAGGCGAAGCATCGCTTGTGCCAGGACTGCTCCACTTGCCCCGGTCACACCTACCGTGATGACTTTGCTTTCTGTCTGTTTCATTTCTGCTCGCGCAATCTTTTCGCGTGCGCTTTGTGCACGCAATCCGCCAGTCTAGGCAGCCGTTTCCGCCAAAGTCAAGAAACGTCTTGTCATTCTGAGCGAGCGTAGCGAGCGAAGAATCTCGGCACGGGGTTCCTTCGCTTCGCTCAGGATGACAACTAGTATGCCGGAGCACGCCGTTGCGCCCGATTCAATTCGCATTTCATTTCTTCCGTTGCCGCCGGAACATTTGTAATCCGCGCGATGATAGAATCTCGTCTCCATGGACGAACGCGAAATTCGCCATCTGCTGGAACAGCTCCGCGCAGGACGGCTGACAACCGACCAAGCTCTCGATCGTCTGCGCCATCTTCCCTTCGAAGACCTCGGCTTCGCCAAGATTGACCACCATCGCGCCTTGCGCCAGGGCTACGCCGAGGTGATCTTCGGCCGCGGCAAGACACCTCAGCAGGTCGCGCAAATCGTCCGCGGCATGCTTCGCGTAAAAGGGTCGAAGCAGAACATTCTCATCACGCGCGCTGACCGGCACATCTACGCCGCCGTCCGCCGTGTCTCCCGCGCTGCGAAGTTCCATCCACTCTCCGGCGCCATTGCCATCCGCCGCAACACGACGATCGCAGGGAAGGGAATAGTCCTCATCGTCTCCGCCGGCACGAGCGATATTCCCGTTGCTGAAGAAGCGCTCTTCACTGCCGAATCGATGGGCAACCGCGTTGAAGCGCTTTACGACGTCGGCGTCGCCGGGCTCCATCGCCTGATGGGCCACCGCGAAAAGCTCACCAATGCGCGTGTGATTATTTGTGTGGCGGGGATGGAAGGCGCGCTTCCGAGCGTGGTTGCCGGCCTGGTCGGCGTCCCGGTGATCGCCGTGCCCACCAGTATCGGCTACGGCGCCAGCTTCGGTGGTGTGGCTGCGCTCCTCGGCATGTTGAACAGTTGCGCCTCCAACGTCAGCGTCGTCAACATTGACAACGGTTTCGGTGCCGCCTGCGTCGCCACTGTCATCAACCGCCTGTAGTCCCTGTCGTCATCCTGAGTCCCGATGGTTTTCATCGGGACGCAGGATCTCTCTTTCTGTCCATTCTGCTACGGCTTCAGCAAGACCTTCAACACGCCCGGCTCCTGCGCATAGCGGATCGCCGCTGCCGCCTCGCCTAACGGAAAGGTTCGGCTAATCAACGCCCGCGGATCCACTTTGCCGCTCCGCAGCATGGCCAGCGCTGGCCGGAACGGCCCACACCGTGAGCCGATAACGTTGATTTCCTTCACCACGATCGGCCACGTCTCCACCTGCGCCGCGCCGTGGAACGTGGACTTCAATACTAACGTTCCTCGCGGCGCAAGCATCGCCAGCGCCTGTTGTAACCCTTCAGGCGAGCCCGTCGCTTCGACCGCCATTGTCCAGCGCTTCTTGGCCTTCAAAGCGCCGCGCCCTTCACGAGTTACTTTGATCGTTGCGATGCCGGCCTTGCGCGCCAGGGCCAGCTTGTCCGCGTGCTTTCCGAACATCGTTACCCGTGGCCCGGCTGCCCGCAAAACCCGCGCGATCAATTGCGCCAGCTTTCCATCTCCCAGCACGGCAACGGCTTCGTGCTCGCTCACATCTACCTGTTCGAGGATCTCACACGCCGCCGCGAGTGGCTCAGTGAAGACTGCCCGCTCGTCGCTCACCTCGTCCGGCACTTTGTGAAGATTGCACACCGGCAGCGTCAGGTACTCCGCGAATGCTCCGTTGTGCGCAATGATCCCCAGCACCCGCCGGTGCTCGCAGTGTGTCGGATTCCCGCGCCGGCAGGTACCACATGTCGCTTGTCGGCCGAGGCCTTTGCACGCGATATTGATTTCGCCCACCACCCGCCCGCCGATCCACGTGCGATCTGCACACTCCACCACTTCGCCAACGAACTCGTGCCCGGGCGTTCCGTGAAAGTCGTGATACCCGCGCAGAATTTCGATGTCCGTGTTGCAGATGCCCGCCAGCCGCACGCGCGCCAACGCCCACCCGGGCTTCAACGTGGGCACGATTTTCTCTTGCCGTTGAAGTTTTCCGTTTTGAACGATGAAGGAAAGCATGGAAGGAGTTTAGCGCAGCGCGTGGCACAGCGCAGCGGCGAGCGCCGGCTCCTGTTCGGGGAAGACGGTGCGCAAATCCAGCACCAACCGATCTTCTTCGACCCGCGTCACCACGGGCATCGCCTGCGACGGCGCTTGCAGCTGCGTCTCGAGCTGCGCCGCCGAGTGGCGCGCGCTCGAAATCATGATCACTTGCGTAGCAAGCTGCTGCTGCGGCGTCGCGCCGCCGCCAATCACCGACCAGCCCTCGCGAATCTCGAGCGTCACTTCGCCTGTGGCCAGCTCACTCCGCAGCTTCTCAACGAATGCCCGCGCCCGCCGGCCAATCTCATCTGCACTGATGCGGATCATCCGCAGCGCAGGGATTTCATCCAGCGCGCCGCGCAGGTACGCATTCAGCGTCGCTTCGAGCGCGGCGATCGTCAGCTTGTCCACCCGCAACGCGCGGAACATCGGGTTCCGCCGCACTCGCTCCACGTACTCGCGCTTCCCGGCGATGATGCCCGCCTGCGGTCCGCCGAGCAGTTTGTCCCCGCTGAAAGTCACCAACGCCGCGCCCGCCGACAGGCTCGCCTCCGCCAGCGGCTCCTCAAAGCCCTGCGGCGCCAGGTCCGCCAGGCAGCCGGAGCCGAGATCTTCGCAGACGGGCAACCCGCTTCGCTGTCCCAGCTCGACCAGTTCCTCGAGCGTCGGCTGCTCCGTAAATCCCACCACGCGGAAATTGGACGGGTGCACGCGCAGCAGCAGCCGCGTACGTTCGTTGATGGCTTTTTCGTAGTCCGCCGCGCGTGTGCGGTTCGTTGTCCCCACCTCGCGCAGCGTTGCGCCGCTTTCCGCCATGATTTCCGGGATGCGGAAGCCGTCGCCGATCTCGATCAGCTCGCCCCGCGAGACGATCACCTCCGCGCCCTTCGCCAGCGTGTTCAGTACCAGAAACACTGCCGCGGCGCAGTTGTTCACCACGATGGCCGCTTCGGCCCCGAGCAGTCGCGTCAGCAGCCGCACCGTGTGCACGTCCCGCTTTCCCCGCGCGCGCTCGTCCAAGTCGTATTCCAAGTTGGAGTACTGCGTCGCCGTCTGTCGAAAGCGTTCGACAGCCGCCGGCGCCAGCGGCGCGCGGCCCAGGTTGGTGTGCAGCACCACGCCGGTTGCGTTGATCACGGCCCGTAACGACGGCTCGAGCGCTCGGCGAACCCCCGCCGCGATTTGCTCCTCAATCTTGCCCGGCTCGAACGCGTCTTCCGCCGCCTCGGGTTTCCGTTGGATGGCCGTACGGATCTCCTCCAGCACGTTCCGGGTCGTTTCCAGCAGAAGCGTGCGCCCGGTCTGCCGCGCCAACTCCGCCAAGCGCGGGCGTCCCAGGAGTTCGTCCACGGACGGAATCTGCCGATAGAGGGAGGCCGGCACTTGTTTGCTGTCTGCGGGGTTTTTCATTCTGCTGGTATTTGAGCACAGCGGCGAAACCGGGCGCAACCTTCGATGCGGGAAAACCGTCTTAGTTAACGGTTGACGCTTTCTGGCGCGGGCACTACCATTTCGTTTGTCCCCCTGAAGGTACTATGGCGACCGTTGACGAAGATTTGAATCAACTCGAGAAAGACATCCGCCAGCTCAAAATCGAGTACGACATGTACTTTGGCGGAGGCCGCCAGCGTCCGCCCCAGGACACGCAATGGCGCGCCGAGCAGATGATCAAGCGCTACTCCGAACGCGGCGCGGACATGAACTTCTCCCAGCGTTTCCGCTTCAACAACCTCTCCCAGAATTTCGCCAAGAACATGGAAGTCTGGCGCAAGAAGATGAAGCAGAAGGAAGAGGGCTTCGTGCAACGCCATTTCGGCGCTGCCGCAAAGGCCATCGAGGCGCAGCGCGAAAAGGAGCAGGCTGCGGCGCCTCCCGCTGCCGCTCCAGCCACTGCCGCCGAAGCTCGCCGGCCCGCGGGCCCGCCTTCCCTTTACGAGGTAGCCTGTTCGGACCCCGACCGCGAGCCGGAGAAAGTGCAGCAGCTTTACCAGGCGCTGCTCGCAGCCAAGAAGAAAGCAGGCGAGAAGACCGATGCGCTCACGCTCGATAACTTCCAGGACTTCGTTCGCTTGAAGACGGAGCAGCTCAAGAAGCAGGCCGGAGCCAAGCAAGTTGAGTACGCCGTCACAATGGAGGATGGCCAGGTGAAGCTGAAAGCACGCACCAAATAAGCGGCTCCTACCCGTCCAGCGTTTGTTCGTCTCGCCGCCCCGTCACCCCTCATTCGAGAATCTTTGTTGGCCATTCCGCCGGTCTCGCATAAACTACTCGGCTTTCTTGCATTCATCCGGAGGGACGTGTGGTCATCGAACGGGCACTCATCAGCGTTTTTGACAAGACGGGCATTTTGAAATTCTCGCGTCAGCTCGTCGACCTGGGTATCGAAGTTGTCTCCACCGGCGGCACCGCCAAGATGCTCCGCGATGCCGGACTGCGCGTGCGCGACGTTGCCGAGCTCACTGGCTGGCCGGAGATGCTCGGCGGGCGCGTGAAGACCCTTCATCCCCGCGTGCACGGCGGCATTCTGTATCGCCGCGCGAATGCCGACGACCAGGCCCAGGTTCTCGAGCACGGCATCCCCCGAATCGATCTCGTCGTTGTCAACCTCTATCCCTTCGAGGCCACGGCCGCTCGGCCGGACCTGACTCCCGCCGAGTTGATTGAGAACATTGATATCGGCGGGCCGACGATGGTGCGCTCCGCGGCGAAGAATCTCGAGAGCGTTGCCGTCGTTACCGATCCTGCCGACTACGGCGCCGTCGCTGCGGAGCTGCGCCCCGGCCGCTCGCTCTGTCTTGCCACGCGCCTCCAGCTTGCCCGCAAGGCGTTTGCCGTGACCTCCCGCTACGACGGCAGGATCACCACCGAACTGGAGCGGCTCTCCGCGGAGGGCAACAGCATCAATCTGGTTTCTCGCAGCCTGCTCCCCGAGCGTCTCCACATCGCGCTTCAGTGCAAGCAGACTCTGCGCTACGGTGAAAACCCGCATCAACAGGCGGCTCTGTACGTCCCGGCGGGGAAGCCCGCCGTTGGTCTTGCCGGTGCCGTTCAACTTCAGGGGAAGGAGCTTTCCTATAACAATTTTGTGGATCTCGATGCCGCCTGGCGCCTCGTCGAGGAATTCGACCGGCCCGCCGCCGTGATCATCAAGCACAACAACCCCTGCGGCTCCGCCGAGCAGGATGCGCTGCTCGAAGCCTACCGGAAAGCGTTTGCGGGTGATCCGGTGTCTGCCTTCGGTGGCGTGCTCGCGTTCAATCGCCCGCTCGATGCCGTCACGGCCGAGGAAGTCTCGAAGCTCTTTGTGGAGTGCATCGTTGCCCCGGATTACGAGCCTGCGGCGCTGGAAAAACTGGCGGCAAAGAAAAACCTGCGGCTGATGCGCATGGCGGGTGCCGATGACGCTTCCGCGCTCGAGCTCAAGCGCATCTCCGGCGGCGTGCTGGTGCAGGATCCGGACCGCCACCGCCTTGCGGAAAGCAACCTCAAGGTGGTTACAAAGCGCACGCCGACGCCGGCTGAGCTCCAGTTGCTGCTCTTCGCCTGGAAAGTGGCGAACCACGTTAAGTCCAATGCCATTGTGTTCGCACGCGACGGCCAATCGCTCGGTGTCGGCGCCGGCCAGATGAGTCGCGTGGATTCCGTCAAGATCGCGGTGATGAAGGCGGCCACTGCCGGCCTCGCCCTCGTCGGCAGCGTGGTCGGTTCCGACGCGTTCTTCCCCTTCCCCGACGGTGTGGAGGAGGCGGCGAGGGCCGGCGCGATCGCCGTCATCCAGCCGGGCGGCTCGGTGCGCGATAATGACGTCATCGCCACCGCCGACAAGCTCGGCCTGGCCATGGTTTTCACCGGGGTGCGCCACTTCCGCCACTAGCCGCGCGTTTCCGCATTGTGATTCAGTGTTTTCTTTGACCCCCGCCGGGGCGTATAGGATAATTCTTCGCTGGTGAGTGAATGAGCCATATTCGCCGTCTCAGCGCGGTCCTTGTGTTCGCCGCCTCGCTTGTTTTTTTGCCGCCCTCGCTCCTCGCGCAGCAGCCTCCCTCTGCCCCGAGGAAAGCTGCGGAAAAGGCAGCGTCTCCTTCGGAAGTTGAAAACCGGGCGGAGGCCTACTTCAACTTCGCAATGGGCAACTACTACGAGGAGCTCTACGAAGGAACGAGCCGCTCGGACCACGCCAGCCTTTCCATCGAGCACTACAAGAAAGCTTATGCGCTCGATCCCCGCGCTTCAGTCATCCGCGAGCGGCTGGCTGGCATTTACGCCAAGTCCCAGCGCATCCGTGATGCCGTCCTGGAAGCTCAGGAAATCCTCACGCGCGAGCCGGATAACCTGGCGGCGCGCCGCTTGCTGGCCCGCATCTACGTTCACACCCTCGGCGAACGCAGCACGCCCTCTGGCTCGAAGGAAACCGTCGCGCGCGCCATTGAGCAATATCGCGAAATTCAGCGGCTTGACCCCGCCGACACGGATGCCACGCTCTGGCTGGCGCGTCTTTACCGTTTCCAGAACGACTTGCCAAAAGCGGAAGAAGTTCTGCGCGCCGGGCTCGCCCAGGAGCCGGAAAACGAGGAGTTGCTTCGGCAGTTCACGCTTCTTCTTTTGGATCAGGGCCGGGCGGACGAGGTGATCGCGCTCCTCGGAAAAATCGCGGACCGCTCCCCGTCTTCCGAGTTGTTGGCGCTCCTCGGGGATGCTTACGTCCGCATGCAGGAGCACGCGCGCGCGGAGGGCGCCTTCAGCCGCGCCGTCGAGCTGGATCCGCGTGAGCCCGAGTACCGGCGCAAGCTCGCCCAGGCGCTGCTTGCACAAGGAAAGGCCGAGGCCGCTCTGACGCAATATCAGAGCCTCACCGAGATTGAGCCGGCGGCGGTGCAGAACTATCTCCGCATCGCGGAAATCTATCGCCAGTTGAAAAAGCTGGATCGCGCCGAGGAGAGTTTGCTGCGTGCCAAGCAGCGCGCGCCCGGCAGTTTGGAAGTAATTTACAGCGAAGCGCTCCTTTACGAAGCGCAGGGCCGCTTGGACGACGCCATTCGCGTCCTCACTGATTCTGTCGCCGCGGTAAAAGTCAACCCGGGCAGCCTGGCCGATTCTAGGCGGACGCTTTCGGTCCTTTACGAGCAGTTGGGCCGCCTCAATCGGGAAGCGGAGAACTTCACCTCCGCCATCGACGCATACCGCGAGATGCTCCGGCTCGATACGGAGAACGAAAAACGCGCCCGTTCTCTGATCGCGGATACCTATCGCCTCGCCAAGGACATGTCCCGCGCGCTCGAGGAATCGCACAAGGGAATCGAAATGTTCCCCCAGGACCGCGGCCTGCAAGTGACCCATGCTCTGATGCTGGGGGAGAATGGACAGACGGACGAAGCAGCCAAGCTGCTCCGCAGCATGCTGGCCCAGTCGAGCGGTGACCGTGACATTTACATCACCCTTGCCCAGGTGTACGAGCGCGGCAAGCGCTTCGACGATGCCGAGCAGGCTGCCCGCATGGCCGAACAGCTCGCCGCCTCGCCCGCGGAGAACGAAGGCGTCTGGTTCCTGCTCGGGGCCATCTTCGAGCGCAGGAAGAAGTTTGGCCTTGCCGAAGAGCAGTTCAAGAAAGTTCTGCACGTAAATCCGCAGAATGCGCAAGTCTTGAACTACTTCGGTTACATGCTTGCCGACCAGGGCGTTCGACTCGAGGAAGCCGCGGACATGATCCAGCGTGCCTTGACCGAAGAACCGTTCAACGGCGCCTACTTAGATAGTCTCGGCTGGGCTTACTTCAGACAGAACAAAATGGCCGAAGCAGAGGCGTATCTTCGCAAAGCCATCGAACGCAACCGCTTCGACCCTGCGATCCACGACCATCTCGGCGACGTGCTCGCGAAGTCCGGCCGCGCCGCCCAGGCCGCAACGGAATGGGAGACGGCCCTGGCCGAATGGCAACGCGCTTTGCCGACCGAGCTCGACCCCGACCGCGTGGCCGCTCTGGAGAAAAAGCTTGCCGGCCTGAAGCATCGTATTGCCCAGAAATCCTCGAGCGAGCCAAAGCCGAAATAACTCTGCCGCCGATGCGATTCTTGCGCATTTCCGCCTTCGCCAAAATCAACTTGTGCCTGGATATCCTCGGCCGCCGTGCCGACGGCTACCACGAGCTGCGCACGGTCTTTCAGACCATTTCGCTGCACGATACGCTCGAGCTCTCGCTCACGCGCAATCCGGGCATCGTGCTCGAATGTGACGACCCGTCGCTGCCGCTCGGCCGCGAGAATCTTGTCTGGCGCGCCCTCGACGTGCTGCGCCGTGCGCTGCGCCTGCGCTCCGGCGTTCATGCCATGCTTCACAAGCAGATTCCAGCGGGGCGCGGGCTGGGCGGCGGCTCAAGCGACGCGGCCGCTGCCCTGATTGGACTGCTCCGCCTCACGGGGCGCAGGCTGCCCGCTCCCCGCCTCCTGGAAATCGCTGCCGGTCTGGGCGCCGACGTGCCATTTTTCTTGTGTGGTGGCCGTGCGCTCGGGGTGGGCCGTGGCGATGAGATCTATCCCCTGCCGGATCTGCCCCGCCGCGCCGTGCTTGTGGTTTCTCCGGCGTCGATCGCAGTCCCCACGCGCGATGCCTATGCTTGGGTTAGTTCCACGTTGACAGAACGCCGCCCGGCCTCTAAAATATGGTGTTTCTGCGCTCTGTGCTGGAGCCCGCAGTGGAACGCTCTCTCGAACGGTTTCGAGAAGGCTGTCTTCGCTCGGCACCCCCGCTTGGGCACCATCAAGCGGAAATTGCTCCAGGGAGGAGCAGCGGAAGCCGCGCTGGCGGGTAGTGGTTCGGCGGTGTTCGGAGTCTTTCCAGACCCAGCGCAGGCGCGCCGAACTGCGCGATCGTTTTCGGACGACCGCGCTTTCGTTGTCCGAACGCTTTCGAGAAAAGAGTACCTTCGGGCTCTCGGCTGGCCGGGAGTCTTCTGAGGGGTTCCTTTGAACGACGATAAGTTCAAAATATTCAGCGGCAGCGCTCATCAGCCGCTGGCCGAAGAAATCTGCCGCCATCTCGGCGTGCCGCTCGGCCAGGCCGTGTTGGGCAAATTCAGCGACGGCGAGATCCATTTCCAGATCCTGGAGAACGTCCGTGGCGCTGACGTCTTTGTTGTGCAGCCCTGCTGCCATCCGGTGGATTTCCATTTGCTCGAGCTGCTGCTGATGATTGACGCCTTCAAGCGCGCCTCGGCTTGGCGCATTACCGCCGTGATGCCCTACTACTGTTACGCGCGTCAGGACCGCAAAGACAAGCCCCGCGTGCCCATCTCCGCGAAACTCGTCGCCGACTTGCTCGAAACCGCCGGCGCTTCCCGCGCGCTGACCCTGGATTTGCACGCGCCGCAGGTGCAGGGATACTTCACGGTGCCGGTGGACCACCTCTACGCCCAGCCGGTGCTGATCGAATACTTCCGGCAAAGGCTCAAGGAACTGGGTTCGTTCACTGTGGTGTCCCCAGATGCCGGCGGCGTCGAGCGCGCCCGCTATTTCGCCAAGCGCATTGATGCGCCCCTGGCCATCGTGGACAAGCGCCGCGTGGACATTGACGTCAGCGAAGTCATGCACCTCATCGGCGACGTGAAGGGCCGTCCGGCGCTGATCATTGACGACATCATTGACACCGCCGGCACGCTCGTGAAGACCGCGGAGGCGCTGCTCAAGGAAGGCGCCACGCGCGTCTTTGCGGCCTGCACCCACCCCATTCTTTCCGGCCCGGCGGTGGATCGCATTTCCCGGTCCGCGATCGAAGAGGTCGTGGTGACGAATTCGGTCCCGCTCTCTGCGGAAGCGAAAAAGTTGGGCAAGATCAAGGTCCTCAGCGTCGGCGAGCTGCTTGCTCGCGGCGTCCGCTCGATTCACGAGGAAACCTCGATCAGTGAACTGTTCAGTTGATCCGGTCGGCCGGAGTTTCGGCCGGGACGAGAAGGAAGGACGTATGCAGCAATTCATCGTAGAAGCGAATCTTCGGGCAGAGCGCGGCAAGAATGCCGCGCGGCGCATCCGCCGCACCGGTTTGGTCCCCGCTACGCTCTATGGCGGCAAGGGCGGCCCCGTGGCCGTCAACGTGAACGCCAAGCAGGTGGTCTCCATCCTGAAGTCCGAATCTGGACACAATACGATTTTCACGCTGAAGCTTGTCGGCGGTGGCGAGGACAAGGTGATCGTGAAGGACTGGCAGGCGGATCCCGTGCGCGGCGATTTGCTGCATGTGGACCTGCTCCGGATCGCCATGGACGTGCGCATGCGCGTCAAGGTGCCTGTTCATACTTTCGGTGAGCCGCAGGGCGTCAAGGTACAGGGCGGTATCTTCGAAATGGTCACCCGCGAAGTCGAAATCGAATGTCTGCCCACCGACATCCCGGAGGAGTTCCGCTTTGACGTCACTCCTCTGATGATCGGCAAGCAGCTCCGCGCCGGCGACTTGCCTCTGGATCCGGTCAAGCTCAAGCTGCTCACGGACCCGCAGCGCGTGCTCGCCCATGTCGTTGCGCTCCGCATCGAGGAAGAGAAGTCGGCGGAGGTTGCCGCGGCCGAAGTGGCCGCACCGGCGGAGCCCGAGGTCATCAAGAAGGGCAAGAAGGAAGTCGTGGAAGGCGAAGAAGGCGAAGCCGAGCCGGAGAAGTCGGAGAAGAAGAAGTAAGTACCTGCGGCGCCGGACTGTCCGGCGCGCGGCACGGGCTGGCTTCGTCCGGCGGCGGGATGGTCTCGCGGATGCGCTTGATCGTGGGCCTCGGCAATCCCGGACCCGAATACGCTTGGACGCCGCATAACCTCGGGTTCCTGGCGCTCGATCGGCTGGCCGAATTGGCTGGCGCGCGCATCGAGCGGCCGGAAGCGAAGTCGCTGCTGGGTCGTGGCCGCCTAGTCGGACAGGAAATCCTGTTGGCCAAGCCGCAGACCTATATGAACGTCAGCGGCCTCGCGCTGCGTGATTTGGTCGCGCGCTTTGAGAGCGACCCGGCGGAGATCGTCGTCATTTACGACGATGTGGCCTTGCCCTGGGGCATGATTCGCGTCCGCGAACGCGGCACTGCCGGCGGGCACAATGGTCTGAAGTCGATTATCGGGGCCCTCGGCACCATGGATTTCATCCGCGTGCGCATGGGCGTACAGCCGGAGCATCCCGTGGCCGACCTTGCGGATTATGTGCTGCGTCCGATGCGCCGTGCGGATTTGGAAGTCGCGGCGGAAATGGTGGACGCCGCCGCCGATGCCGTGCAGGTGATTCTCGCCGAGGGCGTTGGCCGGGCCATGGCACGGTTCAACCGCCGCGTCAAGCCGCTGGAAGAGCCGGAGAGTTAAAACGGTTTTTGGGGGAAGAAGTTTTCAACAGGGAATCGGGAAGAGAGGAAACATGGAAGAGCGCTTGTACGATCTGATTTTCATCTGCCGGCCGGATACCCCGGAGGCGGAGGCGGACAAGGTCCTTGCCTCGCTCGAGCATTCCGCCGTGGAAAAGGGCGGCAAGGTGGAGAAACTCGAGAAGTGGGGCACGCGGCGCCTCGCCTACCGCGTGCACAAGCACCGCGAAGGCCAGTATTTCTTCATGCAGCTCCGCGGCACGCAGGGCGAAATGATCAAGGAATTGGAACGCCGCCTCAAGGTGGCTGACCCGGTCATCAAATACCTCACCGTCCGGCTGGACGATGAGATGAAGCGCCAGAAGAAGCTCGTCCACCGGCGTGAGCGCCGGGCGGCTCGCCGCCCGCGCAAGTCCCCTCCGGCGGCGCCGGCGGCTGGTGAATCCGCCGCCGCGGTAAGCTAAAGGAAAGGAAGAATCATGGCAAACGAAACTCCCAGACCGCAATCCGGGCCGCCGCGTCGCGGAAAGCGGCAATACTTCCGCAAGAAGAAGGTCTGCCGCTTCTGCACCGAGAAGGTGGACTACATTGACTACAAGAAGGCGGACGTCCTGCAGGGCTTCGTGCAGGAGCGCGGCAAGATCCTGCCGCGCCGCATGACCGGCACTTGCTCGCGCCACCAGCGCTGGCTGATGGTGGCCATCAAGCGCGCTCGCAGCATCGCTCTGCTGCCGTTTGCCTCGGAACTCTGAGGCACGGCGCCGAATTCATCCGGCACGAAAGAGGGAAGAACCATGCGGATTATCTTGCAGGAAGACGTTGAGAAACTCGGCCATCGCGGCCAGGTGGTCGAGGTCGCCGAAGGGTTTGCGCGCAACTATCTACTCCCGCGCAAGCTTGCCCTTCAGGCTACCGAAGGCAATCTAAAGCGCCTCGAACAAATTCGTGGCCACCTCGCCAAGCGCACCGCCAGCGAGAAGGATCTGGCTCAACAGCTCGCCACTTCGCTCTCCACCGCGACTGTCACGCTCGCCCGCAAAGCGGGTGAGACCAGCCAGCTCTTCGGCTCGGTCACCTCCGCGGACATCGCCGAAGCACTCGCGGCCCAGGGCCACACGGTGGACAAGCGCAGCATTCAGCTCGACGAGCCCATTAAGGTCATCGGCGAGTACGACGTCCCGGTCAAGCTCGCCCACGGCGTCACCGGCAGCGTGAAGGTCGTCGTCAACCGCGAAGAGTAACAGGCTCGCTTTTCCCGGGCGCCTGCTCTGTCGGGCGCCCTTTTTCTTTCGGCTTGCACAATTGATCCTCAGCTTTTGCACAGCGTGGAAATTCACACCGATTCACAATTGACGCCCCTCCCGCGCGCGCAAAGAATCTCCTCCGCTCCGGCCGCGTTCTTTGATGCGAAGGCGCGCTCGTTCTCGCAGGTGTAGGTAGGGGCTCGGCAAAAGAAAGAGATTGCCTCCGCAAGAAGACACGGCGAAAATAAGGCGAACACACCCATGGCTACCCAAGCGGTTCTCGAGCGGCCCCTGCCGCACAATCTCGACGCGGAGCGCAGCATTCTCGGCGCCGTTCTACTCGATAATCATGCGCTCGATCTGGCCAGCGAGAAGCTCCGGCCCGATGAGTTTTTTCTCGATCAGCACCGCCGCATCTACGAACGGATGGTTGAGCTCCGTGAGGTGCAGCAGGCCATTGACCTGGTGACGCTCGCCGACGAGTTGGCCCGCCACGGCGAGCTGGAGGCCGCCGGCGGTCCGGCGTATCTTGCACAGCTTGTGGACGGCGTCCCGCGCGTTTCCAACGTCGAGCACTACGCCCGCATCGTCCGGGAAAAAGCCCTTCTCCGCAACCTCGTCCACACGGCTCACTCCATTCAGCAAAAGGCGCTCGAAGCCGAGGAAGGTGCCGACGACATTCTCGACAGCGCCGAGTCGCTGATCTTCCAGCTCGCTGAGGAACGCATTCGCGTCGGCTTTGTCGGCGTGAAAGACGTGGTGAAGGAAAGTTTCGAGCGGCTGCACCGCATCCTCACCGAAGGCAGGAAGATCACCGGCCTTTCCACCGGCTACAACCAGCTCGACACGCTCACCTCGGGGCTGCAGGATTCCGAGTTGATCATTCTTGCCGCGCGTCCCTCTTTGGGGAAAACCGCGCTTGCGCTGAACATCGCCGAAAATGTCGCCGTGCGCGCCGAAGAGCCCCGCACCGTCGCCATCTTCAGCCTCGAAATGTCCAAGGAGTCGCTGCTGCTTCGCATGCTTTCTTCGCAGGCGCAGATTGACGCGCACAAATTCCGCACCGGCCGCCTGGGTCATGCCGACTGGAACAAGATGACCACGGCGCTTGGACAGCTAGGCGAAGCCCCGCTGTGGCTTGACGACTCCGGCTCTTCCACCGTCGTCGAAATCGGCGCCAAGTCCCGCCGTCTCAAACGGGACAAGGGCCTCTCCCTCATCATCGTGGACTACCTGCAGCTCATCTCCGGCCGCGGTCGCTTCACCAACCGCGTCGAAGAAGTTTCCAGCATCTCCCGCGGTCTGAAAGCCCTTGCGAAGGAACTCAAGGTGCCCGTTCTTGTGTTGAGCCAGTTGACCCGCGCCCCCGAGCGCGAGGAGCGCAAGCCGCAGCTCGCCGACCTCCGCGAGTCCGGCGCCATCGAGCAGGACGCCGACGTGGTCATGTTCATCCACCGCCCCAATTTCTATAACAAGGACGTTCCTGAAGAAGAGCGCCGCCAGGCCGAGCTCATCGTCGCCAAGCAGCGCAACGGCCCCACGGACCGCATCAATTTCGTCTTTTTCGAAAAGCACACCCGCTTCGAGGAAGCCGCTCCGGACGCCTGGGGCACTCCGTCATAGGCGCGCGGCGTCCCGTTCAACTGAGTCGCCACTGCGCGGCCGTCTCCCCGGTGCAACACCCGTGTCGTCCTTGCCGCGCCTCTCGGCGACACTCTTCCATCGGCGCCGTTTTGTTGAATCCGCGCGTACTCGCTATACTTGTCTGTTCAATCGTTTACCGCTTGGATGAATCAGCGCCCCGCCACCAGCCCGCGAGGCAATTGGCGTGCTTCTTCCCTCGGTGAGATGTTAACGAAGCGGAACGCTTCCGCCCCACCCGTGTTTTCCGGGGCAGCGTTTTCGACTAGGCTGGAATCCTACGATTGATGCCGAACCGTGTGCAGTTCGATGGACGTCCCGTATGGGCCGAGGTTTCGCTTGGCGCCGTCGCCAAAAACCTGCGCGCCGTTCGCCGTCACGTCGGCCGCCGCCGGAAAATCCTTGCCATTGTAAAGGCAAACGCGTACGGCCACGGCGCCGTGCCGGTTGCGAAAGCACTCGCGAAAGCCGGCGCGGACTGGTTTGGCGTCACCTGCGTGGCGGAAGGCGCCGAGCTCCGCGCCTCCGGCGTTCGCCAGCCCATCCTCGTTCTTTCCGGTTTCTGGCCCGGTGAAGAACGCCGTCTGATCGAGCATCGTCTCACACCGGCCATCACCCACATTGAGCAGTTTCATCATCTCGAGCGCGCCATCGCTTCCGCCGCGCGTTCCCGTCGGATTCGCGGCCCCTACGCCGTCCATCTGAAGATTGACACCGGCATGAACCGGCTCGGCGTGCCGCCTGTGGAGATGCGCGCCGTCGCTCAGGCTCTCGCGGATTCTCCGCACCTTCGTCTGGACGGTACCTTCACGCACTTCGCCTCGGCCGAAGACTTCACGTCTGACCAGACCGGGCAGCAGGAATCCCTTTTCCGGGCCGCCATCGAGCGCCTTCATGCCGAGCGCGTCAATCCCGGCATCCTCCACCTTGCCAATAGTGCCGCCGTTGCTAAGCGCCCCGAGAGTTGGGCCGACATGGTGCGCCCCGGCGCCATCCTCTACGGCTACCACCAATTCTTTGAACCCATCGAGCGAAAGGCTGAAGCGGAACAGATGTTGCCTCTCCAGCCAGCCTTCAGCCTGCGCTCCCGTGTCATTTCCATGCGCGACGTTCCCGCCGGTGGGGGAGTCGGCTACAATGCCCGCTTCGTCACCGAGAGGCCCTCGCGTATCGCCGTGCTCGCCGCCGGTTATGCCGACGGCATCGTCCGGGCGCTCACCAACCGTGGCCGCGTGCTCTTGCGCGGGCGTTGCGCGCCGATCATTGGCATTGTCTCGATGGACCTGGCCATGGTGGACGTTACCAGCCTGCCCGATGTCCGCCTCGGCGACGTCGCCACCATTTACGGTTCGGCCGGGCCCGGCGGGCCGGCCATCTGGGCTTCCGATGTCGCTCGGCTGCTGGGCAGTGTCACCTCGGATCTCCTCTGTGCTGTGGGTCCCCGGGTTCCCCGTTTCTATCTTTCCTGAAGAAATCTCTACTTGCTTGACGATGGTGCTATACTCTGAGCTTCCATAGGTACTTGCGTGCTTCATGAAACTTTATTCCGGGTAGGTCCCTTTTGAGTTTCTAAGCCCGGTCTGTTCGGAGTGGTTTTCTTAGGTTTCATAGATTCTTGGCAGCTCATACGAGGTTCATATGACCCGCATTCATTCCAGACCCTCCCCTTCCGCGGGGGCAGGCCGAATCGAACCACTCTCCCTGAAGTCTGGCGATCATCCGCGTTTGTCCGAGCCGAGCTTTGGCAGTCTGGCGGATATTCTAGTCGTCCGCATGATCTTTATCGCCATCTGTGCTGCGGTCGCCGGTTACTTCCATCCCTTTGGCCTTTCTCCCCGCGTGGCGGTGGTGGTCGGCGTTCTCTTTTCGCTGGCCGTCATTCTCTTTGAAATCCGTCTGCGTCGCGCCAGTCTGAAGCGTCTCTTGGGTGCCGCCACGGGCTCCATCCTGGGTATTTTCGGCGCCTACCTGATGAGCCTCGTCCTGGTACGGACGGGCATGCACGAAGACTCGCGAGACTTCTTGAGCGTCGCGATCCTTCTGGTGATGGCCTACGTCGGCCTCATCGTTGGCGCCAATAAAGGCGATATGCTGAACCTGCAAGCACTCGGCGGCCTGTTCGGAGCAGAGCGCACCAGTCGGCGCCAAATGAAGATCTTCGACACCAGCGTCATTATTGACGGCCGTATCGCGGACATCTGCGAGGCCCACTTTCTTGACGGCACGCTTCTGATCCCGCAGTTCGTTCTCCGCGAGTTGCAGCTTGTCGCCGACTCCGCTGACGCTTTGAAGCGCCAGCGCGGTCGCCGCGGCCTCGAGGTCCTCCAGCGCATCCAGAAGATGGCTCATCTCCAGGTGGAGATTGCGGAGGACGATTTCCCCAGCGTCCCCGAAGTGGATATGAAGCTGATTGAGCTGGCCAAGCGCTACGACGCAAAAATTATCACCAACGACTTCAACCTGAACAAAGTGGCTACGCTTCAGGGCATTGATGTCCTGAACGTCAACCAGCTCGCCAATGCCCTCAAGCCTGTTGTGCTTCCCGGCGAAGCCATGCGCGTTTTCATCCTTCGCGAGGGCAAAGAATACAATCAAGGTGTTGCGTATCTGGATGACGGCACGATGGTCGTCGTGGACGGCGCTCGCAAAATGATCAACAGGACCATCGATATCACCGTCACCTCCGTCCACCAGACCACCGCGGGCAAAATGATCTTCGGTCGCTTTGACGAGCGCGCCGAGCAGCACGTCCGCCAGGCCGCTGCGCCTGCCGGAGAAACCCGTCCGGCCAGTGAAGGCCAGCCCGGCGGCGAGCGTCCGCCCCGGCCAGCGCACCCCGACCCTTACCGGGAGTGACCGTGTCGTAGCTCAGGTCCAGCCCCGGCGGCTTGCGCCAGGGCTGACCTGAGGTTTTCTGAGTTTGTATGCGCTTTCGCTTGGGGTAAACTTCTTCCCCCCTATGAGCCGGATTGCTGCCATTCTCCCCGCTGCCGGACTCGGTACCCGCATGGGCGCCGACACCCCCAAGCAGTTCCTTGACTTGGATGGCATGCCGCTGGTGATCTTCACCCTGCGCCGCCTCGCCGCTTCTTCTGCCATCACTGAATTCCTGGTTGCCACTCGCGCCGACGAAGTGTCGTCGCTCGCCACTCGCATGGCGCAGGAGCAGATCGGCCGGCCGGTGCGTGTTGTGCGCGGTGGCGGCAGCCGCCAGGAATCGGTCGCCAACGCGCTAGCCGGGGTGGATGGCGCAACGGAAATCGTCCTCGTGCACGACGCCGTGCGTCCCTTTGTCACCCGCGAGCAGACCGATCGCATCATTGCGGAAGCGCGCGCCCGCGGTGCGGCCATCCTCGGCATTCCCGCGATTGACACCGTCAAGGAAGTGAAGCGCGCCAGCCTGCCGGAAGATGTCGCGCTGATTACGGCAACCATTCCGCGCGAGCGCATTGTTCTCGCGCAGACGCCCCAGGCCTTTTCATGTTCACTTTTGAAGGAAGCCTTTGCGAAAGCCGCTGAGGATGGCTATACCGGTTCCGACGAAGCCTCCCTGGTCGAGCGCCTGGGTCATGCGGTTCATGTCGTCCTCGGCTCCGAACGCAACATCAAGATCACGCGCCCGGTGGACATGGAGCTGGCCCGCTTCTATCTCCAGCAGGAACGGAGCGGCAAGTGATGCCGAGTGTCGAGTTTCGTCCTGAAACTTTGGGATCGAGTGTCCTTTCATGACCCGCTGCGGCATTGCTTACGACATCCATCGTCTTGCCTCCGGCCGTAAGCTCATCATCGGCGGCGTGGAAGTCCCCTTTGACAAAGGCTCTGTCGGCCATTCTGATGGGGACGTTCTCAGCCATGCCATCTGCGATGCGCTCCTCGGCGCCGCTGGCCTCGGTGATATCGGCACGCATTTCCCGGACACGGACCCCAAGTGGAGGGGCGCCTCGAGCGCCGTTTTCCTGGAACACGTCTGCAAGCTGCTCCATAAAGCGCATCTTCGCATCGCCCACATTGATGCCATCGTGGTGATTGAAAAGCCGAAACTCGGCCCTCACTTCCCGGCCATGCACAAGGCGCTCGCCCGTTCCCTGGATATCGAGGAGCGGCAGATCAACTTGAAAGCGAAGACGAACGAAGGCGTGGGCGCCGTCGGCCGCGGTGAGGCCATTGTGGCCCATGCCATTGCGTCGCTCGAAGGCTGATTCGCTGTTCTCTGTGGCTGCTGTGGTCTCTGCGTTCAAAGCTTTTCGCGTTTCTTTGGGAATTCCTTGGGCATGAACTGCGAACACACCACGGAAAAGTTCTCGGCCGTCTCGCCCACGTTTGCCGCGCAGGATGTAACTGCAATTCTCCGCGAGCGTGGCTGGTTGGGAAACGCTTCCGTGCCACATCTCGACGAATGGCTTGCGCAAGCCACCGCGCTGCTCGGCCGCCAGGCCCCCGATCGCGCCGCGCTCACGGATCTCCTGCATCTCATTTTTCACTACGACGCGCCCACGATTCTGCAATCTGCGGAAAGCCACACCGTGATGGCCCGCGAGGGCGCCCGCGACGTCATCCGCCTGCTGGCGAATCTTGTGTTGGATGGCCCGCCCGTGGATTCGGACCGCTTCAAGGAGATTGTCACTGCGTTGAAGGAAACGCTGAACTGCCGGGGCAGGGAACTCTTCTATCCGATTCGTCTTTCCCTCGCGGGCCGTGTCGGCGAGGGAGAACTCGACCGCGTGATCTTGTTGCTGGATTCCGCAGCCGGGCTCCCCTTCCGCGTGCCGGTCAAGGGAACGCGAAAGCGCGTCCTGGAATTCTGCTCCGCGCTCGACTGACCACGCGGTTCGCCTGTTTTCAAGCGGGCGCGATCTGGAGACAAATGGACCGGCTCATTGGGATTCATGCTGTCCGCGAAGCGCTGGTGGCGGGCCGCCCGCTCGAGCGTATCGTCATCGCTCGCGGCCGCCACGGCAGCCGCTTCGACGAACTTGTTTCTGTCGCGCGGCAGCGCGGCGTCTCCGTCCGGTTCGAAGACCGCTCCCAGCTCGATCGCATCGCTGGCACCGCCGAGCACCAGGGCGTGGTCGCTCTGACCGCGGCGAAGCAGGCAGCGGATCTGGAAGATCTGATTGCCATCGGGGCTGCTCGGGAAGCCGGAAAAGGGTTGCTCGTCTTGCTCGACGGCGTGGAAGATCCGCACAACCTCGGAGCCATCGTTCGGACGGCCCTTGCCGCCAGCGCCGATGGAGTGGTGATACCGGAGCGCCGCGCCGTCGGCCTCACCGAAACCGTTGCGCGTGTTTCCGCTGGCGCGCTGGCGCATCTCCCCGTCGCGCGCGTGAAAAATCTGGCCCGGGCGATGGAGGAGTTGAAGGAAGCAGGCTATTGGCTCGTCGGATTGGACGAGCGCGCGGAGAAGAGCTACTCAGCGATTGATCTCACCGGCCCGGTCGGAATCGTCCTGGGCAGTGAAGGCGAAGGCTTGCACGAGCTCACGCGCAAGCGCTGTGATTTCCTTGTCTCGATTCCCACCAGCGGTCCCGTGCGTTCACTCAACGTCTCCGTTGCTGCCGGCGTCGTTCTCTTCGAAGTTCTTCGCCAGCGCGGCAGGCACAACGCTTAACGTTTCACTGACCTCTGCCCCCTGCATTTCTACTTGTCATACTGAATCAGCGAAAACACATCCAGTCCGGGCAGTTTCGAACGCCCGTTCAGGAAATTCAGCTCCACGGCGAAGCACGCGCCCACCACCTCGCCCTTCAGTTGCCGCACCAGTTGGACGGTGGCTGCGGCCGTGCCGCCCGTGGCTAACAAATCGTCGCACACCAGCACTTTCTGTCCCGGCTGGACTGCGTCCTCGTGGATTTCCAGCGTGTCGCTGCCGTATTCGAGCGCGTACGTCACCTTGGCGGTTTTCCAGGGGAGTTTCTTGGGTTTGCGCACTGGCACAAACCCCGCGCCCAGCCGGATCGCCAGCGCTGGCGCAAAGATGAACCCTCGCGCCTCCACGCCGGTCACCACATCGATCTTCTCTCCGGCGTAGTGTTCGCACAACCGCTCGATCAGCGTGGTGAAGCCCTTCTTGTCCTTCAGCAACGTGGTCAGGTCATAAAACAGGATCCCGGGCTTGGGCCAGTCCGGCACTTCTCGGATCAGCTTCTTCAGATCATCCATTCGGTCCCCCCCCACTACCAGTCATGCTCGATCAAAAAGGCGTCCGCATACTTCCGGATCACAGGCGCATCTTCTTCGGCCACGCTGCTCACGCTTGCCGCGCGCGGCCCGCGTTCGAGTTCCCCCCGCATCGCTCGGAGCTGTTCTCCACTTCCGATGGCGTACACCTCTACGCCGCCGTCCCGCAGGTTCTTGACGTAGCCCCCAACCCCGAGGCGATCGGCTATGCGGTGGGCAAAGAAACGGAACCCAACGCCCTGGACGATGCCCGACACGATGAACCGCCTCGCCTGGAGTTGTTCCGCCACGACACGAGCCAATCCCCGCCACCGCGCCTTGCCCGGGGATGCGGCACGCGATTCTATCAGAGGTTGGGTGGGACAATACTTGGATTCCCTGCCTTGGTAATTGGCTCATGGGCGGCGGAACTTGAATTCGGCTCGTCGCGCGACTACGATCTGTGAAGATCTGCAATGCTTTTGCTCTTGCGCATCTTGTGGTTGCCTTCCGCGGTTCTGGCTGTCACTCTCGGCTGGATTGGGCTGGATCGCGCAATGGGTTGGCACGGCCTCCAACTTCTCCGGGTGGGACGCCTGCTTGTGCTATTGGGCCTTGTCCTGGCCGTCTGGTGCGCTGCTCTCTTTTTGCTGATTGGCAAGGGCAGCCCCCACCCTTTCGTCGTGAAGACAAAGCACCTGGTTACGTCCGGTCCGTACCGCTACGTCCGTAACCCAATGATGTGGGGAGTGGGAAGTATCATCACCGGCTTGGCGTTCTGGTTAGGTTCGGTCGGTCTGTGGTTTGGCTTCGCGTGTTTCTTGTTGTTTGTCCGCTGCTTTGTTCCGGGCTATGAGGAGCGCGATATGGAGCGGCGCTTTGGTGAGGAGTACCGCGAATATTGCCGCCGGGTTCCCCGCTGGTGGCCGCGGTTTTCTCGTCCCAAAACTCGTTGACACCACCTTCTCCGGCCGCGTATCCTATTAGCGATAGAGGCCTCCCTGCCGGTTGGGACAGGCAGGGAGGATTTGTTTTCTGAGTTCCTGAGAATCCTTGGAACAGGAGCAGGTAAACGAAATGACCGCATTTGGGCTCTTTGCTGGTGTTGTGGTTGTCGGCTTTGTCTTCGCCAAGCTGCGTAGCCGTGGCAACGAAAAGCCTTCCGTGACGAAATTGATGCCTCCAAAGCACTAATCGCGCGGACCGTCTTCCTCTGAGGCCGTTCCGAAAACTCGAAACGGCCTTTCCCCAATCTGAAATCCTTCCAGGGTCGCCCTTGTGGGCGGGCCTGAGCACGCGGCCCGGAGGTCTGCCCGGTCGGCTGGAGCTATGGCGGAACTCTCCGCGCTCGTGTCACAATCTCGGCGCATGATTCGGCCCTTTATTGGCAGGCACGCCTGTCTGCTCCTTCTGCTTCTCCTGAGCGCCACCCTGTTTGCTGGCCGCACCCAACAGGCCGCTCAGCAGGGTGTCGAATCGGCCCTCGGCGAATCCGGTCGCTCCCGCCGTGAGGCGCCGCTTGTGCGCGGCGTGGAAATCGTTCAGCATGGCGGGTATCCCGAACTCCGCGCAGATGGCAATCCTTTCTTTATTCATTCTGCCGCGTTTTTTTACTATCGCATCCCGCGCGATCTCTGGTCCATTTCTCTCGATCGCCATCGCGACCTCGGTATCAACACAATTGACCTCTACATCCCCTGGAATTGGCACGAGCCCCGCGAGGGCGAACTCGACTTCGATGGCCGCACCAACCCGCGCCGCGACCTCCGCGCACTGCTCCGCCTCATCGCGGAGAAGGGCTTCAAGCTGATTGCCCGCCCCGGCCCTGTCATTCTTAACGAATGGCGCCATGGCGGTTATCCCGAATGGTTGCTCGAGCGCCCCGAATTCAAGATGGGTGTGCGCGACCGTCTCGAAGGCCGTTACGCGCCGCTTTCCAATCTAAACGCCAGCGACGCCGAAGCCGCTGCCAGGGGCTGGCTCGAGAACGAAACCCACATGCGTTTCGCGCGGAAGTGGCTCGCCGCCGTAGCCCGCGAGCTCGTGGAGTACGGTCCCCGCTGCACCCTGCGCGTGAACGTGCCTTCCGGAAAGCGCGGCAAACGCGAAGAGAAAGAAATCAGCGGGCCGCTGCTCTTTGTTCAGCTCGATGACGATATGGCCATCGGCCGCTCGAACTACGCCGGGCCAGCGTTCTGGCGTTACATGAGCGAGCTTCGGAAAATGCTCGAGGACGGCGGTCTCGATGTCCCCTCCTATATCAATCCGACAGACATGCGCGTCTCCGCAGCCGGCTTCGGCCTCGAGCGCCCCATCGGCGCCATGGGCCAGTGGTACCTTCAGCCCCCTGAAAAGCCCGCTCCCGGTGCCGTCGCGGAACGCAGGGTGACCGCCCGCGAAGCTTCTACAATCGAGTTTTTCGTCGAGGAACTGAAGACGCAGCCGGCCTTCCCGCCGGTCATCATTGAATATCAGGCCGCCTGGTACACCCCCGGCGACGACACCCGCGCCTTCGATAGCCCTGTGGACAACACGCTTCTCAGCTCGCGCCTTCTTCTTGCTCATGGCCTGCACGGGCTCAACTATTTCCCCGCGCAGGACACCATAACACCCGCGGGCTACTCAACTCCCTGGACGAATCGCCATTATCGCTGGGATGCGGCCCTGGATGTTGCCGGCAATCGTCAGTTTCGCGCCCGGGCCGTCGCCCGTAACGGCGTGCTTATGGAATCGTGGGGGCAGTTTCTTGCTTCGTCTCACAAGCGCGCTGACTTCGGCCTCATCTACCCGCTGGGCGCCTACCCGCAGGAGCCGCTGGCGCGCGAGGAGATCCTGCGCGTTTCACAGGCGGTGATGCGCGTCGCCCGTGTGGCGCAGCTTGCGGGGCTCTCCTCGGAACTCCTCGATCCGCAATATCAGCCGGTGGAGCAGCTTCTCCGCTATCCGCTCGTGTTTCTGTTGGCGTTCGACTCGCCCGATGGCAAGTTCCAGCTTTCGCAAAAAGCGCAGCGCGTGATTGTTGAATATGTCCGCCGCGGCGGGACGCTGGCCGTGTTTCCCGCGCGTCCCGTTGGATCCGTCATTGAGCAACTGTGGAAGTCCTCTTCGCCGATTCCACCGGCCACGTTTGCCAGCTCGGAGACTTCCGCGGTTACGCCCGGCTGGACTCTGGGCCAGGGACGTGTGCTCGAATCCACCAAGGATTTCTACTCGTGGGTGTCGCTTGACGAGAGTTTCTCGGAGAACCGTGCGCGTTTCGAATCCGCCTGGGCGGTTCAAGCACTCCGGGAATACGTTGATCGCGCCGCGGTTCGTCCGGTGGTCAAGTTCGCAAGAAGCTCTCCCGGCCCGGACCCTGCGCCCCCGGGCGAGCTCGTGGTTACGCAACTCGTCAGCAACGCGGGAAGCGAGCCGCTCGGCGTGCGCGGCGCCGGCAGCGGCCTTCTGAGCGTCACAAACCTCAGTCACGATTCGCCCGCGGAGCAGGCTTTGGAAATCCTTTCTCCGCGCGCCTCAGCCCGCGCAGCCGCTCGTGGCTTGTCGGAAGAAGACTTTGTCAAAGTGTCCGTGTCGCTCCCTGCCCGCGAATCGTTGCTCCTGCCGCTTCACTACCCGCTCTGCAGTGCTGCGTCTCAGAACGAAAAATGTGAGGACGAAATCATCTCCGCCGGCGCCGAGCTTCTCCTGGCCGAGCGCAGCGGCAAGACTCTCGAGCTGACGTTTTACACGCCCGCGCGCGCCACGGTTGCCCTCCGCCTGACCCACCAGCCGGGACGCGTCTCGCTCGACGAGGACATCAAGCCTGAGTCCCGCTGGCTGCCCGAAAAGCACCGGCTGGAGGTGGATATCCTCCGCGGCGCCGCCCCGGGCTACCTGCGCCTCGTGAAAATCAACCTGCCCTATGCGCCGCAGGTTCCCGAAAAGCCGGATCCCTCCAAACTACCACGCCGTGAATTCGAATATTCTGTTGCCGATGCGGTTCGCCTCCCCCTCACGGAATCCGCTTCGCTTCCCAGCGACCCGCCGCTTGTGATCCTCGACGAGAACCGCGAAGCTAAAATCATTCTCCAGGGATCCAGCTATGACGGGCTCGGTCGCGATATTGACTTCAATATCGAAGGGCCCGTTCGCGGCTCGGGTTACGTTTCTCTTGAGGGCAACGACACGCGCCAGGCGCGGATCACGCTGAAACCACCGAAAGAAGCCGGGTCCGGCGGCAACAACGGACGCGCCGCCATCACCCGGCCGGATGGCCTTCTACAGGGAGAGTTGCAGGTGCGCTCCGGCCGCGACCGCCGCTCCACGCCGATCTTCTTTGCCATCGTCGGCGAATCCGGTGTCACCAGCTATCAGTATGACTTCGATCGCGACGCCGCTCCGGAATGGGTTCTTGAAAACGCCGGCCTGCGCTTGATCGTCTCGCCCGAAGACGGTGGCCGTGCGCTCGCGCTGGTGGACAAGTCCACCGGTCTGAATCTGACCACCAATGTCGGTGCGTTGCGCGATCACTTTGCCTACACGCCGGATCTGTTCTCCACGCGCCCGGAGCGCGCCCGCGGCCGTTACGGCCTGTTCAACCGCCCCTATCTCGCCGGGTGGGTGCCGGGCGAAGGCGGAAATGCTCTCCGTCTCTCCTTCGAAGCGCCGGACGTATTTCCCTCCGGCGCCAAGATCGTGAAGACCGTCCGGTTGTCCGGCCCAGCGTCCGTGGCGGTGGACTATGAAGTCGGCCTGAAGGCTGTCTCAGCTGCGGAAACGCGAGCGCCCGGCCTCGCTCCGCCGCCTGAGCAGTCATTTATTGCCGTGAATTCCGTTCCCGTTGTTCACGGCGGGGAGCGCACAACACAATTCTGCTGGCCGGATCCCTCTGCGCCGGAAGCACAGCCGCTGGCGGAGTCCAGCCCTCCCGGTACGCGTTGCGAAGACTTCGTTCCCGGCCGCGATCCGCTTACCGTGCCGGAGGCAGTGCGCACACTGGAGATTCGCACGCCCGGCCGCTATGCCCTTGCCGTCGAGTGGAAAACCGGGCGGATGACCGTCGAGATGAAGAATTTTTCTGCGTTGCTGAAGTTGCAGTTTCCGGCTCTCGCCCCCGGCGGCGATGAGGGAAGATATAATGTTCAGTTCCGCGTTCTCCCTATCGATTAGCGGCGCGGCTGCCGTTTTTTCATTCGTGCCGTTGCCTGCTCGTTGCGGTTTGCATCTGAGCAAATGGAGCATATTTGCTGGCGGCCCGGGCCGCTTGGAGTTTCGTCAACCTCGATGAGACACATCCTCGTATCCGCAATCATCTTCGTAATCGCTGTCTGTGGCGCCCTCGCCCGGGGACCCCAGCAAGGGCCTGTCACTCCGCCGCCCGGCCGCGAGATTAAGCGTATTCCCCTGGAGAGTGCTCCTGAGCAGCCACCCATTCCCGTCGAAGAACTCATCCGCCGCATTGCTGAGCGGGAGAACGAAATCATTCGCGTGCGCAATGCCTCCACGTACCAGGTCTCTCTGCGTTTGCAGGAATTTGATGAGCGCGGTGAAACAGTGGGCGAGTTTCAGATGACTACGGACGTGCTCCTCACTCCTGATGGAAAGCCGTACGAGAAAGTCATCCGCTCCTCACGTTCCACGCTCCTGCAACTTTCGCTGCCTTCCGAGGAGCTGGCCGAATTCGGGCGTATCCGCCCGTTCATGCTCCCGAGCGTCTCGCTGCCCTACTATGAGCTGAAGTACGCTGGCAAGCAGCCGCTCGACGAACTCACCACCTTCTTGTTCCGTGTGCGCCCGCGGAGGCTGGAGCGTGCGCGCCGCTTTTTTGAAGGCGTCATCTGGGTGGACGACCGCGACTTCGCCATCGTCAAGACCTACGGCAAGTGGATCTCCGAGGTCGATGCGAAGACCGGACTCGAACCATTTGTTTTCTTTGAATCCTTTCGCGAAAACGTGGAAGGGAAATACTGGTTTCCGTCCTTCATGCGCTCCGAGGAAACACTGAAGTCCGAAGGAGGGCCGGCCCGTCTCCGCCTGACTATCCGCTACACCAACTACAAAACAGGCGCGGCCCCTGCGCCGGGCACGCCACCCCGTTAGCTGTCCTTCCTCCTGCTTGCGAGGAACGGCCCCGACCTCCTCAGCTCGCCCGGCAGCTCTTCGAGCGACTTCAGCAGCGCATCCGCCTCGGCCGCGCGCAACCTCTTGTGATTGGGGAAGGGACCCAGCACCGCAATAGCTCGCACGCCGGCGCGCTGCGCCATTTCGATGTCCTCCGGCGAATCCCCCACATAGATGCATTCGTGCGGTTTTACCCGCATTCGTTCGAGCGCCAGCACGAGCGGAGCTGGGTGCGGTTTCCGTCGGCGCGCGTCTTCCGCGAACACCGCTGCATGAAAAACCTTCGTGAAACCGAACTTGCGGAGTTGTCCGCTCACGCGCGTTCGGTTGCCGCTCGTCACCAGTCCCAGCACGTAGCCGCGTGCGAGCTGTCGCAAGACGCGCCGCGCCCCCGGCATCAGCACCGGCCTCAGATGCGCGTAGGCCTTCCGCCACAGCCGGTCTGCCTCCGCCCAGCGCCGGCGTGGAATTCCTGCCGCGCGATAAACACGGTGCCAGTTTGGCGAGTAATGCTTTTCAAGCACCTCCATCCCCCATTCAATCCCCAGCGCATGGAACATCTTCTGATAAGCAGTGGCGTCCGCGTGGTAGGAGTCGAGCAGCGTTCCATCCCAATCAAACACCACCGCCCGCACCGCCGCGTCCGCCGTTGTAGGGGCGCTGCTCGCTGCGCCCGTTGCCGGGGCAGCGTTTCGCCCCGTCCTTGCGGACGCGATGCGTCGCTTCGATTTGGCGCCGGGGCGGATCATCACTTCTGAAGTGGATGTTAACAGATGCCCTGTCCGGCAATGTAGGGGCGACCGGCAGGTCGCCGTTGTAGGGGCGGGCTTCGGCCCCGCCCTTTTGGAGTGCGGCTCCCGTCCCGAAGCTTCGGGACTCCGGGATTGACGCCGCTTTCCCGCGCTCGCTTCTGGAGCGCTCCGACTTGCGCTGCGCTCAAAAAAACGTCCCGGTGGCAAGGCAAATAGCCTTTGCCACCGGGACGCATGCTTCTTGCTTACGGTTCGTTAGAACGTGAGCTTGATCGCGATCTGCGCCTGCCTCGGGTCTCCAACGCCAAAGCGCAGGAAACCGTTGAAGTCGAACAGTGCCGCCGTGGAAAGCGGGTTCACGTTGTTCTTGTTGTTGAACGTGTTGAACATCTCGACCATCGGCGTGATCGCGATGCGCTCGGTGATGTGGAATGGCCGCACCACGCGCCAGTCCAGCGAGAAAAACTCGTTGTCCTTGCGCAGGGAGTTGCGGTTTGTGGCAGTGCGTGTCGCCGGCGTAATCGGCTGCGCGGTGCGTGCCTGCATCCGGACGTTGACCTGCACCTTCCACGGCAGCTCCGCGTACGTGAAGAAATTGAACTTGTGACGGATGTCGCGGTCCGAGTACGCGTAGTCACATTTGTTCCCGGTGAATGGACAGAAGGCGCGGTCGGTGAACGGATCGCGCTCGTTCGAGTCGTCGTCATAGTCGCTGGAAACCACGTAGTTCCACTCCAACTGGTAGTGTTTGGAAAGGCGCTTCCGCATGCCGATCGTCCAGCCCCGGTAGAGCGATTGACCGAAGCTTGTCGCGGTCATCACCTCACCCAGCGGCGAAAACAATCCGGTGCGGCTGTAATCGAGGAAGCGGGTCAGGAAGACCCCCTTCGACCAGGTGAAGTCGGTGTAGATAGCCCAATCGGGATAGATTTCCTGCTCGTAGGTCACGTTTGCCGAGTAGATCCGCGGGTTGTGATAGTCGCGATGGAACACTCGCACGCCGGTCCCAAATCCGAACGTGCCGGGAGGCAGCGGAGCAATCGTACAGGTGGGACTGGTCGCCGAGCACGGATTGGGCCAAACTGGCGGTGTGCCCAGAATGCCGATCAAGGCCGTGTTCCGGAAGATCGTCTGCTGCTGCACACCGTTGGTCGTAATCGACCCCACTTGCGAAAGCATGTTCTGCCGGGCATTGAATATGCCCGCGTTGGCACGCAGCACAGACTTTCCATTCTTGCGGATGTCCCAGGCAAAACCGAGTCGCGGCTGGAACATCTTCTTCTGGTCCCGCAACGTTCCGTTGGACGGGAAGGCCGGGTTGCTGAGGAAGGACCCGTAGGCCGTCTGGCTCGGCGGCGTGACGGGTTTTGGGAAAATCTGTGCTTCCCACCGCAGCCCGTAGCTCAGGCTGAAGTTAGACCAGACCTGCCACTTGTCCTGAATGAACAAGCCATATTCTTCATTTTTGATTTTCGACGCGCCCGTTGCATCGGTAGCCACACCGGCACGATCCGCGCCCTGAAGGTAGAACAGCAACGGACCGCCCGTTGGCGTAGCGGGCCCCGTGCAAGTCGTGGGCGACGTCACGTACGTTCCGTCGGAACACGCTACTGTATTTGGTCCGAAGCCGCCCGGAGCTGCCGGCGAAGCGTACCGCAGGAAGCCCACGGCGCTGTCAAACAGGTATCGGCCGGTGAAGAATCCGCGGAACACCTGGTCGTTCAGGCTGTGGATCCACTCTCCGCCGAACTTGACCGTGTGCTTGCGCCAGACGATCGAAAAGTTGTCTTTGATCTGTGAACGCCAGAAGGTCTCGTCGATCTGCGGCTCAAGAAAGAACGGTTGACCGAACCGGAAGCTCGGGGCAAACCCGACGCCCGTATCGGCCGGCACGTTCGATTTCACCGCCGCGCGCGGCCGTACCTCGCGCAGGTAGGTGAAGTGAGCCTCGTTCACCTTCGTCGCCGAAATCGAGCTGAACAGGTTGACGTTGAAGGCATGGATCTTCGTGAAGTTTCCTTCGATCCCGTTGGCGGAGTTGCCGTAGGTCGCCACGTCAAACGTCTCATTCACCTTCTTGGACGCATTGAAGTTGTAGGAGATCGCAAGCTGGTTGCTCGGCGTCAGGTTCCAGTCCGCCTTGCCCAGCAGCGCCGTGGTGTAAATCGGGCGCCGCACCGGCTTGGCTTCCTCCTGCGTCCGTGTGGTCCGGATGAAGTTGGTCAGCGCCAGCCGCTGGCAGTCCGGATTGCTGTTGATCAGAGCCTCGTTGGCCGGGACGACAGGCGTTGCCACCGGGCACGCCGTCGAGCCGATCTGCGCGCTCAGGTTGTCGCGTTGCAGGTTGCCGGTGATGCGTTCGATCGCGAAAAAGTAGAACATCTTGTCCTTGACGATGGGTCCGCCGATCGTCCCGCCAAACTGCTCGCGGTGGAAGTCTTTCAGCGGTTTCCCATCCGACGTGTTCGAGCTCAGGTTCTCGTGACGCTGGTAGTGGAAGAGGCTCCCGTGAATTTCGTTCGTGCCCGAGCGCGTGATGATGTTCACCACGCCGCTCGCCGTGCGCCCGAATTCGGCGTTCGCCCCCGTAGCCACCACCTGGAACTCCTTCACCGCCTCCAGCGTGATGTCCACGGCCACTCGCTGTCCGCCCACTTGTTCGCCGAAAAACCCGTTCATGAAGTCGCCGCCGTCCACGCTGATATTGCTGAAAATCCCGCGCTGTCCGTTAAAAGTGATTTCGTCCCCGTCCGGGCCCTGCACGATGCTTACGCCCGGAGTCAGCGTCAGCAGGTCTTCCACTTTCCGGCCCAGAATCGGCGTATTCCCGACGGTCAGCTCATTCAATGTCGAGCTCATCTCGGTCTTGATCGTGTCCACCGTCGGCGTCGCTGTCACCGTCACTGTTTCCGTCGCTGCCGCCACCTTCATGTTGACCGTGAGCGTCACCGATTGCCCAACCGTGACGGTTATGTTCTGCTGGACGAGTTTCGCGAAGCCCGGGTTGGTAATGGTTGCTTCGTAGCGGCCCGGCGGTAACTGCAGGGCCACAAAACGACCGTCCCCGTTCGTCGTCAATGTTCGAGTCAAGTTTGTGTCAAGGTTCCTGACTTCTACCGACGCGCCGGGCACAACAGCCCCGGAAGCGTCCAGGACCGTTCCCTGAATCACGCCGGTGGTGATCTGCGACTGTCCCCATGCGCTGCCCGCCATGGCCAGTGCCACGGCAAGCACAAACACCACACCCCACATCTTCTTCATCGTTGCCTCCACGGTGTGAACGTGAACTCTTTGGACCGCAAGCAGCCGAATCGTGTCCCAATTCCCAATTTGAAAGCTTCGGACACACAACCCATTATGGTTTCACCCGCCAGCGTTTCATTCCACTCGCTCACGGACGAAGCCACTCCCCCATCCAGTATGATACCGGAATTATAAATGTCCGCTTCGGCAAAGCAACTGTTAAAATTGTGGAAAACAGCGTTTGCCCGGCGGGCCGGAGGCGCTTCCGGTCTGCTGGACCGTGGGATTTACTTCAGGAATCGCGGGGGCAACTCCTCATCGCGCTGAAACGCGATGTCGTCAAAGCGCGCGGCCATGCCATGCCAGCCGGGTTCCGGCGCATCCTCGGTGCGCACCACATGGGCCACGGTCCGCATCCGCACGCCACCTCTTCCCAGAGGGCGTTCCACAAGCCCCACTTCCAGCTCAATCGGTGTGCCCGGCTCGATGCGCTTTGGCGCCAAAAAATAGACGCCGCTCGAGCTGATGTTCTTCGTCAGTAGAGTAATCGGCACGGCTTCCACAACGTGGTTCACTTCGGTCAGACGCAATGGCAGCCGCAACGCGGCACGGGGGTGGTACCGCCGCTCCAGCGCCATCCCGAACGAGTGTGTCGGCACCCGCGCAAATACGCGCGGCCGCTCCGCCGCCGTTTCCGGCGGCGCCCCGCGTCCTGGCAGGCTCGCTTCGCTCAGCCGGCTCAGGGGTGACACCTCTGGGCTGGCGCTCTCGACACCAAAGACGTTCCGTTTCTCGCGTGCTGCGGACATTTTGGATTCCCCCGGAAATCCACCCCGATACTTTGGGAGGTTGTTCCTGCGTCCGGGCTCCCCAGCCCGGCGTTGCGCTTGGCGGACGGCAAAGCCCCCCAACAGCTTTGCCACTATCTCTGGAGAAGGTCCGGCGCGTCAATTCCCATGCTGCCGGACGTGTCCTAAAAAACAACGCTCTTACCGCGCCCGCCCTGGTCTTTTTCCATACCCGCCATCGCGAACCTCATCGGCTGTGTCATTCCAGGAACGGAGGATCGAACCCTGCCTTTCGTGACGCCGCTGATTGTCCTGTGCTTCCGGCAGCCGCCGCGCGCACGGGTCGGCCTAAAAGCTTAGCCGGGCGAATGCCTCTCTGATTCGCCGAAGCTTTTCCGCGTACTCCTGCGCCTTTCCGGGTCCATTGTAGAGTTCCGCGAACCGGACCAGATCATTCCGCCGGATCGCATCGAGCATCGCTGAGCCAGCTTTTCGCGCCGCGCTTCTGTCACTGCTGGTTGCCCTCCCGCCAACGAATCGAAACATTGCAGTAATCTGGTTCCTCTCTCCTGTTTCCGCAGCCCTGAACGACTCGAACATCTCCTGTACCGAGCCATACCCCGCCCGCGCGTAATGGTAGCCCATCAACTGGGCACACCCCATGCTCGTCGAGCAAAGCGCCTGCGTGTCTTCCATCGCGCGTGCAATTCCAAGCGCCTCCCATTCGCCCGCCTGACCGCGATGCGCCTCCTTCCACTCGTTCGTCCCTGCCGGGGCGATTCCTTCCGCTAGCCGGTATGCGTGACCCGTCCACTTCTTTCCGGCGTCGAATCTGAAATGGGCGTAAAAGCGCTCCGCATTTTGTGGGCTCTTGTTGCCCCATCGTTGCCAGAAGACGTGGTTCTCGAACCGCATCAGGAGGCGTCCATCCGGACCGAACCCCCGTCCGCCCGATTCCACGCACAAGACTGCCACTGCATCCGCGGGGGGAATCCCCAGCTCATCGGCGAGGGGTCCAAGCGTCGCTCCGTGCTTTTCCCACGCCGCTGCTGCCAGCCTTTCCTCCGCGGTGGAGTCCGGAGGCAGCGCGACAGGCCGCCACGGCTGGAGGCTCGCCGGTGTCGATGGCTTGGGCAGCGTAGGTGACATATAAGTGATATAGTATGTAACCGTAGCTTAGCATATAGCTATATTCCCTTGCAACAAAAAAAGAGAGCGTGCCTCCGCCCCGGCTCTGCGCCGGGATGGGGCCGCCCTCTCGATTCCTTCAGTCGCTTCTAACGGTGTCCGGCTGCCGCTTCGCGGAACTTCGCCATGGGTGGCCGGTGCCGCCGCGAAAGCGTCGCCGCGGCGACCTCCTGCTGCGGCGTTACCCGCGCCGCTGGCCGCATATGCCCGTTGCTGTTCGGCCGCGTCACCGCGTAGCCCGTCACCGCAGGCCGTGCTGGCGTTTCGGCATGAGCCGCTGTCACGTGGTCCGTGATCGCCTGCAGCCGCTTCAGGATCCACGTCCACTGCTCGCTGTCGAGCTGGCGCAGGTACGGCCGCAGCCCCTGAATGAACGAGTCTTCCATTAGCAGCTCCCCGTTCGACTCCGGGATGAAGAAGCGGTTCAACCCGACGCCCAGTGCCTCGGAGATTTTCTCCAGCGTTCCCAGGCTTGGCGTCATCTGTCCGCTTTCAATCCGCGAGAGGTACGACCGCGACACGCGCGAGCGAGCTTGCAGTTGACTCTGCGTCATGCCGCGGGACTCGCGGAGCTGCCGGATCCGCTGCCCGATGTTTTCCACCGTGTCGCGGTTCGGCCAGTTCTCGAACAATTGCCGGTCGTCGCCTGGCAGCTCCTGCGGTGCCGGAGCCGGCAGGGAAAACTCCACCTGGGGCGGCAGCAGGCGCAAGCAGCGACGGCAATTGTTCGTGCGCGTGCGGTATTGCACTAGCCCGCACGTCTTGCAGCGGATCACCTCGCGGTCTAGCTCTGTTGTTACCCTCTTGCCACTTTGTTCCGACACTGGACGTCCTCTCAGACTCTTCCAGCGTTGCAGATGGGAGGGACTCTCTCTTCGGGGGAAGGCAGAAACTGGCGCACCCGCATTGTGCTCAGTACGCCACCCCCTGTCAAGTCCTTTTTTCATCGAATGCCTAAGAAACACGGAGAAAACTGGTAAAGAGGGGCCAGAAAATAGAAAATACCCCCGCTTGTCCCGATCAAAACGAGGGGCCCGCGGCGGTTTCTCCGCGGCTGCCGTTTTTCGCTTTTCGAACTTCATTTTTTCGCTTATCGAACTTCTATTTTTCGCTTTTCGAATTACGATTTTTCCTATGGTCGGGGCGACCGGCAGGTCGCCCTTTTGGACTGCGGCGGCTTGCTTGTTCTGAGCGGAGCCGAAGGAACGCCGCTTTGCACAGGCGCTGGTCGCTTTTGCATCTTGTCGGCCGCTCTTCGTTTTTCGTTTGTGTAGGGGCGACCGGCAGGTCGCCCTTTTGGACTGCGGCGTCCCGTCCCGAAGCTTCGGGACTTCGGGATTGACGCCGCTTTCCGCAAAGAGGAGACTAACCCGCATGCCGACCCGCGAACAAGCCTGGACGCTGCTCTGCGAATTCACCCAGAATGAAAACCTCCGCAAGCACGCTCTCGCCGTCGAGGCCTGTGTCCGCGCCTACGCCCGCAAGAACGGCGCCGACGAAGAGCTCTGGGGCGTCACCGCGCTCCTTCACGATTTCGACTACGAGCGCTGGCCCAACGACGCCCATCATCCCGCCGAAGAGCATCCTTCGGCCGGTTCGATCATTCTTCGCGAGCGCGGTTACCCGGAAGACATGATCCGCGCCATCCTTTCCCACGCCGACTACACCGGCGTCGCCCGCCAGACACCCCTCGAGCACACCCTGTTCGCCTGCGACGAGCTCGCCGGCTTTCTCACCGCCTGCGCCCTGGTCAAGCCGGGGAAAAGCATTCACGAGGTCGAGCCGGATTCCGTCAAGCGCAAGATGAAGGACAAAGCCTTCGCCCGCGGCGTCAACCGCGACGACGTCCGCAAAGGCGCCGAGGAACTCGGCCTCCCGCTCGAAGAGCACATCCGTTTCTGCATCGACGCCATGCGCTCCATCGCTCCCCAGCTCGGCCTCGCCGGCAATCTCCCTACTGGTAGCACAGGCTTGTAGCCTGTGCGCCTTTGTAGCGTCGGCGCCTGTGGTGCCTGCCCCGGATGCTTTTGCGGGGAGCCCTGCCGAACCATCTCGCTTGCCCAGAGCGAAGCGAAGGGCCGCCTCTGTAGGACAGGCTTTCCAGCCTGTCCTCCGCCGTTGCGAAATGTTCGGTAGCCGGTCAGTTTCCGATAAGCCGACCACACGTCCACTAACAAGGCTATGGACCCTCGCGAGTTCCGCGATTTGTTGAAAGTGTGTTCTACCGCCGAGTCCCGGTTCCCTCTGCGAAGTGCTGGCTTCGCAAATAATCCTCTTGGGGAACTCGGTTAATCACGAGGCCATTTAGCGGACGATGGGGAGCACTACTTGGGGCATTTCGCTGACGCGCTGGCCCGCTCAAACGTCCCGGACGCTTCGACACCGTAGCCGAAGCCGCAATCTCCAGTCTGCTTCAATACGACCTTGCTTTCGGAAAAGTCCATGCGAACCGTACACGGGAATTCCGGTTCGCCTGGATACGTCGTACTATGGTCGCTGAGCGCCAGCTTTGCTGCGAAATCCCCGTACGACGCTGGCGTACCTTGAGGGTCACGACCCATCCTCATTCCAAAGAACGACACTGATATCTTCCTGGAGCCATCTTGCTTAACGCACAGGCTGTCCCATTGTCCCCTACCTGCGTACGCAAATACATGCCTGTAACAGACTCAGGCCATCTCCACTGTTTGAGCTTCTCGGCGATTTGGCCCAGGTTGTAGAGAGCTGTTTTGTTTTCCTTATCCCAATTCAGAGCCACATGACACCAGAGTCGCGCTCGAAGATAGTCCCCCTTGTGCATGTATGCCACCGCAAGGTTGTTGTAAGCATTGATGCCGAGTGTGTAAGAGGGAGTCTTTCCAGGGCCAACATCTACGTGACCTTGTTCGATGTCAGCAATCTCAGCATAACCAGCCTGGAGCTCGAAGAGCTGAACGGCCGCGTTGGTCTTCCCCGCTTGCAGCGCCTTCGTCCCCATGTCGTTACACTGCTGATAGCTAGAACATGGAACGTTCGAGTCGTTCTGTGGGGCTGATGAGACCGTCAGAACCTTGCTTCCATCTGGCGATTTGATTCTCTCCAAGCTACTGTCGAGGGAAACCGCCGGTAGGGAGTAGAGCGTGTGCGGGCCTTCAGGGCAGGGGTTGCTTTGCTCTGCCAGTAATCCGAGCGAAGGACCCAGCAGTATTACGAGTGCAGCGAATCGGGTCATCGCCCAGCATTTTACCCGCATTCATGCCAAGTCGATAGGCGTTATGCCCGATAAAAGCGCTACCGGAAACTGACCCACCACCGAATGTTTTGCCGCTTGACAGGCTCATAATCTATAAGCTAATATGTGCTGCCTTTGTTTTCTATATGCGAATTCACGATCCCATCCGCCGCAATCCTCTTCTTTTCTTCCGGCGTCTTCGCCCTTTTGTTCTCCGCGCACCCATTTTCTGCCCTTTCTTCTTTGCGGTCCCTCAACATTTCAACCTCTGCACCTTTCAACCTTCATCCTCTTTAGAATGAACACTTACACCCAAAATCGAGTCCAAGCCCTTTGCAATGAACACTTACGCATTTCAGGTGGGGGGAGGGGGTCACCACGCAGGCGTCATGAAGACCACTCCGCACATAGCAACTCAATTGATTTCAGCAGCTTGCGCACTCTTGTGCATCTCAGCGCACCTCTTTCTAGGAGCTATCTTCTTTCTATGCCTTCAGTTGCGCACTCTTTTGCAAAAATACCGGGGGGAGGGGGGTGTCAAACTCAGGCAGTCGGCATCGGTGACCAGAACTCAGAATGCATTGCGAAGCAAACGGGCTGCGAATGGGAGGTCTATTTTCTCTTTTCCATTTTCTATTTTCGCTTTTCCGCTCTTACGTTCCCGTCCCGCGAGGCCCAGCCCCGTGCTGTGCTAGAATCGCCCCTCATGGAACGCGCGGGACAAAGCCTCTGGTCGGCATTGCGCCGCGTGGCGCGGCCGGAAAAGCCGCTGGATCTTTTGGTTGCCGTCTGGCCGCTGATGCTCGGACGTCGCCTTGCCTCCCATACCCGCCCCGTCGCTTGGGTCAAAGGGCGCGTGGACGTGGCCGTGGACGAGCCTGAATGGCAAGACCAACTGGAAAGCATGGGCAAGGATGTCCGCGCGCAGGTCAACCGCTGGTGGGGTTCCGAACTCGTGCGGGAGGTCCGCTTCGTCCCGGAAAAGGCGAAGCGTACGGCTTCCGGCCGGGCGGGCCAGGGTTCGGCGGCCGCCCGGGGCAAGCGCCTCCGCCTTGCTGCGGAGCCGGATGCCTCCACACGCACTCCCGCGGAAAATAAACTCGGCGCAGTCTTGAGGGAATTAGAGCCCGCTCTGAAAGGAATTGCCGACGCGGAACTCCGCGACTTGATCGCCCGCGTCGCCGCGCAGTACCTGGGGAAACAGGAAAAGGGATGAAGATTACCCGCGAACAGGTTCTCCGCGTCGCCGAACTGGCCCACCTCGAGCTCTCCGAGGCCGAGCTGGAGACGTATTCCCGCCAGCTCGATTCCATTCTGGCCTACATCGAGAAGCTCAATCAACTCGACACCTCCCAGGTCGAGCCTATGGCCCAGGTCTTTTCTGGTGAAGCCCACACGGAAAACGCTTCCGCGCGCGAGGATGTGCCGCGGCCCAGCGACGTTGTCAGTGCCGTCCTCGACATCGCCCCGGACCCCAGCCGGCCCTACTTCCGTGTTCCGAAGGTAATTGACCGATGACGGCCCCCGCCTGGACCATCCCATCTGTCCGTGCTGCCCTGGAAGCCAAGAAGGTCTCTTCGAGAGAGCTCACCAGCGAGTTCTTTGCCTGCATCGAACGCCGCAACCCCGAGCTGAACGCTTTTCTTGCGCTTTCACCCGATCGTGCCTTTGCCCAGGCTGACCGCATCGATGCCATAATCGCCCGTGGTGAACAACTGCCGCCTCTGGCGGGCGTCCCAGTGGCCGTCAAGGACGTCATCAGCACCTGCGGCGTACGCACCACCTGCGGTTCGCGCATTCTGGAGAATTACGTCCCGCCCTACGACGCCACTGCCGTTGGCCGGCTGGAATCGGCCGGCGCCATTGTGCTCGGCAAGACGAACTGCGACGAGTTCGCCATGGGCAGCTCGAACGAGAACTCGGCTTACGGCCCGGTGCGCAACCCGGTTGCTCTCGACCGCGTCCCGGGCGGCTCCAGTGGCGGTTCCGCCGCAGCCGTTGCCGCTGGCCTGGCCGTTGCCGCGCTCGGCACAGACACTGGCGGCTCCATCCGCCAACCCGGCGCCTTTTGCGGCATTCCTGCCATGATGGGCACCTATGGCCGCGTCTCGCGCTACGGTCTGATTGCCTTCGCCTCTTCGCTCGACCGCATCGGCCCCTTTGCCACAACCGTTCGGGACGTTGCTTCCATCCTGGCCGTCATCGCTGGCCGTGACTCGTCCGATTCCACTTCCGTCCCGGTTCCCGTGCCCGACTACGCTGCGGACCTTGACCGGCCGGTCCGCGGCCTGCGCATCGGCATTCCCCGTGAGTATTTCGGCGAAGGGATGGATCTGATAGTTCGTCAGAAGGTCGAAGCTGGCATCAGGCTCCTGGAAAGCCTCGGCTGCGTACCCGTCGAGCTTCGGATGCCTCACACCGATTTCGCCATCGCCACCTATTACATCGTAGCCACGGCGGAGGCCAGTTCCAACCTGGCCCGCTTTGACGGGGTGCGCTACGGCCTGCGCGTGCCCGGCGCTACCCTCCTCGACATGTATAAGAAGACCCGTGGCCGCGGCTTCGGCTCCGAGGTCAAGCGCCGCATCATGCTCGGCACCTATGCTCTTTCCAGCGGCTATTACGACGCCTACTACCTCAAGGCGCAGAAGGTGCGCACCTTGATTGCCCGCGACTTTGCCGAAGCCTTTCAGCAGGTGGACGTGATCATCACCCCTACCTCGCCCAGCCCCGCCTTTCGTCTCGGCGATAAGACTGACGACCCGCTCCAGATGTACCTGGCCGATATCTACACGGTTACTGGTTCGCTGGCCGGCGTTCCCGGCATCTCGGTCCCCTGCGGAAAGACGCCCGACGGCCTGCCAGTCGGTCTCCAGGTTTTCGGCCCGCACTTCGGTGAGTCCCTTGTGTTACAGTTGGCCTATGCCTTCGAGCAAGCCAGAGGTTCTTCCGTCTAGGACAGGCTTCGGCTTGTCCCTCTTACCCAATGCCTGATATCGCTCACATCACGGAGTTGCTCAACCGCTCCCAAGCTGCGCTGAATGCCGCTGCTGGAGCCATCCCTCCAGATTACTGGCGAAAGCCGTCGCGTTCCGGTGCATGGTCGGCGGCAGACGTATTCGCCCATCTGAAGATGGTGGAGGAAGTGATTACGGATGGCGCGGCGCGCCGCATCGGCTCTCCAGCCGGGAAGTTACCCTTCTGGAAGCGAATTCACATTCCAGCGCGGCTGGCTCAGTTCCGCCAGCTAAAACGCCAGTCTCCTATTCCGCTGGATCCGGCGCTTGTGCTGGATAGGGATAAGTCGCTCGCCCGCCACGGCGCCCTGCGCAGCCGCACCCTGGCTCTGCTCGCAGAGCATCGCAGCCGCGACCTGAGCGGCTATTATTGGAAACATCCGTTCTTCGGTTACCTGAACTTCTACGAATGGTTCGCCTTGATCGGCCACCACGAGCTTCGGCACACCAAGCAGCTTCAAGAAATAATAGACTTCTTCCAAAAGTAGTTCCGCCACTGGGCACATCTTTCCCCTTTAGGCCACGCACCAGCACCCTTCTCGGGCGCAAGGTCCGCCTGCAAAACCTCTGCCGACGCCGACAAATCTTTTCAACATCGCTACTTCCGGGCAGCGTACTAGTCATAAAGTTTTTGTACACCGGAACGGAAAGACTATTGCTCAGAGTTTTGGGGCAGCGATTACAATGCCTGCAGCATCGTATAGTGGTGTGAGGCTAACGTGGTCACCATCAAATCCAGCCAGAAGCTGTTCACAGCGGAAGAAGTCTCCCGGCTCACTGGTATCTGCCTCGAGCATCTCCAGGGGCTTGCCCGGAGCAAGCACCTCGGCTTTCTCACGCGGGCGGCGGAGGCAGCCGGTGCTCAGGCCGAAGAATGGCTATTCACCAATTCCGACTTGATGATTCTTACGGTCCTTTACCCGCGCTGCCAGCACAAATCCGCCTAGTGGCGCTACGTCGGCCGCGATCGGCCAACAGTTCTTGAGGCACAAGAAGAACGGCCCCGATGAATCGGGGCCGTTTCATTTTCAGCTTTGGCAGTGGTGGCGCCACACCGCCAACCCTTCTGGCGGCAAAGTTAGTCGCGAATTTTGCCCGTCAGTTCGGCCCACGTCCTCTCAACTGCACTGCCGGAAGCCGCGACGAAGCCTTGAGGGTTCGCCGCATAGGCCGGGAACCCCGCCTGGTGTTTGCTCAGGTCAATCGCCTTTTTGGCCTCTTCCAACGTCATCCCCTTCCCGATAGACTCTTTGACCGCCGCCACCATCTCCTTCATGTAGGCTAGCAGTCGGTCGATCTGCTCCTTGCCCTTCTGGACCCCGCCGTGACCGGTCACTGCCGTCTCCCAATCCAGGTTCCGCACCGAGTCAAGCGTCCCAATCCACTGGGAAGGATATGCATCGCGCATGAATGAGATCCCGTTCGTCAGCAGGTCGCCGGTGATCACCACTTTCTCCTTGGGAAGGTACACCACCGCGTCGCCTCGCGTGTGCCCCTTTCCGAAAAAAAGGACGTGAATCGTCCGCTCTGACTTGTGCAGGACGAGGCTCCGTTCGAACGTGATCGTTGGAAGTGTAATCTGGATGGCTTTTAACTCCTCGATGAAAGATTTGTCGCTGGCCACCCGCTCGGATAGGCTGGCACGGGCCTGGTCTGCCAGCGGAGTTCCGTCCGGCCCCTTCCCTTCGGCCAGCATTTTCTCTGTCCGGGCAATGCGCTCTGGCACGTCCTTATTGAGCTGATCTTTCACGGCAGAGACCGCCTTGCTGACCATGTCCTCCCGGGCCGTGTGTTGGGCAATGTACTCGACGCTGGCGCCAAACACGCTCACATAGGCCTGGTTTCCCTGCACATGGTCGTTGTGCCAGTGGGTGTTCACCACGTACCGCACCGGTTTGTTCGTAGTCTTGCGGATCTCGGCAATCAAGTCTTTGGCCCAGCTCGGCCGGAGGTGTGCATCCACTACTAGGACGTCGTCCTGGTTCACGATGAAAGCGCCATTTGAGAATACGCCTGCATGTCCAATTGCCGCATAGACCCCGTCCGCTACCTTTACAATGTCGAACGACTGCGCCAGCCCTGCTGGTGCGAACAGGCCCAGGCAAAAGAGCCATCCCAGAACAGCCACTGTCTTTCGCTGCATCGCGACCCTCCTGATTGTTGTTTGGATTCGAAGCGTGGCACTCTAGCACATCCCCGCCCTGTTCTCCCACCTGCCTCTCTGCACCCGCTATTTGCCCTGGCAAGCCAGCCGGACTATGCTGAGGGTGGAGGAAATGTGCGTGCCGACCTAAATGTGGGCGCAGCGCGGGATGGCGGGCGGTCCCGTAGCTCCCACCTTTAGGTGGGCACTTCGGAACCACGGGCTACGCGGGTGCATCCTAACAGGGTGCTGAAGAACGGGTGATTTTTTCGATGCGGGTGCCATTGCGAGTCAACGTGAGTCTGCACGGAGCGGCTTTTGGTTCCGGTGGTATCCGTGTTTTATTCTTGCGCACGGCTGAGTTCCTTCCCTGTTCG
>JACQDE010000032.1 GCA_016201285.1 Acidobacteriota bacterium
CCCTCCGATAAATGAACGTAAGAGTCCCGGACTGTGAATCACACCTCTCGCAGTGAATCCAGACAGATGAGCAATTGACCTTCGGACGTCTTCACAAAGTGCACGTGGCCGGCCTCGACGAGCCGGAAGAGTTGGCGCAGGCCGAGCTGTGACCGGCGCGCAGCCTCCTCGGCGGGGACGAGTTGCACACCCGGCCCGCATGACGGACAGGGAAGCGGTTCCGCTGGCAGCCCACTGCGGATCTGCCTTACTTCGCAGGTCTCAATCGTGATTTCCGTTCGGCGCCTTTTTTTCATCTGGTTGCGTCCGGCGCTGCTTTATTGGTTGAGTATCAGAAGGAAACTGGTCTAGAATCCGCCTGGTTTTTGACGTTCCGGCGGTTCAGGCCAAAGCATTTCCGCCCGACCCGCGGATACTAGTCGATCAACGCAATTGCGTCTTTGCAGCGGCCTGACAAAACTCTTGCAATTCTCGAACAGTGGCAACGGGCCCAAAGCCGAGCGAAATCTTTGAATTCGGGTCCTTCCGGCTAATGCCGGAGGCGCACCTGCTCCTTCGGGACGGCACGCCTCTCTCCCTCACGCCGAAAGCCTTCGAAACACTCGTCATCCTCGTCAGAAACAGCGGTCGGCTCGTCCGTAAAGAAGACCTCATGGGCCAGATCTGGCCGGATACGTTTGTCGAAGAAACCAGCCTCACGCGAAATATTTCCGTACTGCGCAAACTGCTGACGGAGGGAGAGGGCACGGCCGAATACATCGAGACGGTCACCCGGCTGGGTTATCGGTTCAATGCGCCCGTGCGCTTGGTGGGAGGCACAGAGGCGGAAGAGCTGGTCCTGCGGCACACGCGCACCAAGATCGTCACCGAGGAGGAGATCGAGGATACGCCGGAGGACGTGGCGATCACATCTCTCCCGAAGGCGCACCTCCGGCGTCGTGCCGCCTCGAGAATCGCTGCGGGTATTGCCCTTGCCGGAACGGTCCTGTTCGCCGGGTTCAACCTCCCCGCGCTGCGGTCGGGCTGGCAGCAGATTCGAGCGGGCACGTGGTTGGGCGGCAGGCCGCAGGTGTTGTCGGTCGCCGTACTAGCCTTTGACAACCGCACCGGCGACCCTGCGCAGGAATACCTGGCCGATGGCTTGACGGACCTGTTGATCACGGATCTGGCCAAGGCCGGATCGCTGCGCGTCATTTCTCGCGCGTCGTCCGTGCATTACAAGGAGACCAAGCGCCCCATGCCGGAAATCGCGCGGGAGCTGGGTGTGGACGGCATTGTCGAGGGCTCGGTGGTCCGCTCCGGTGAAGGGCTGAGGATCACCGTGCGATTACTCCACGGCCCCAGCGACCGTAGCCTGTGGGCCGAAACATTTGCCGCCGATACGGCCGGCATAAACCAGGTGGAGGCGGAAATCGCCCGCAACCTGATCGAAGCGCTGCGGATTCCTGCGGCGGCTGGGACAGCCAGGGCGGGACCTCGCACCGCGGATCCCAGGGCGTTCCACACCTACGTCGCCGGCCGCTATCAGTGGAACCTGCGCACCCCGGAAGGGTACAACGCCGCGCTGGGACTCTATCAGGAAGCTATCCAACTCGACCCGCGCTTTGCGCTCGCCTACGCCGGCATGGCTGACACCTACATCGTCCTGGGCAGTCATGGCTTCATCCCTCCTCACGAAGCCCGTGTGAAAGCCAAAGCCGCGGCATCGAAGGCCCTCGAACTCGACCCCACTCTGGCCGAAGCCCTCTACGCCCTGGCGAGCGTCCAGGCGCAATACGAAATGGACGTTCCGGGCGCGGAGCAATCGTTCCTTCGGGCCATCGAGAGGAATCCGAATTACGCCACCGGCCGCCAGTGGCACGCCACCAACCTGGCCGCACAAGGGCGTCTCGACGAGGCGCTGCGCGAAATCCAGATGGCCCGGCAGTTGGACCCGCTCTCCCTGCGCATCCAGACGGACGGGGCGCGCATTCTGTACTTCGCGCGCCAGTACGACGCGGCCATCACCGAGTGCCGCAAGGTCCTGGAGACGGATGCCAAGTTTTCCCAGGCGCGGTTCTTGTTAGGCCTCGTGTACGTTCAGAAGGCGTGGTACGACCAGGCCATCACCGAATTGGAAGCTGCGGCCGGTGACGTGCCCAGTGGCTGGCTGGGGTATGCCTATGCGCGCGCTGGCCGGCTGAAGGACGCGCGGCGAATCCTCGATCGCCGCATCAGCGCTTATCTGGGGAAGGGAACCGGCAACGGCATGATCGCCCTGATCTGGCTCGGACTCGGCGATAAGGAAAAAGCGTTCCGCTGGATTGAATTCAACCTCTCCGACCCCGTGCTATTCCTGCTCAAGGCCGACCCGTATTGGGATCTGCTGCGCAGTGACCCGCGTTTCTCCCGGCTTTTGCAGCGCATGAATCTTCCCGCAGATGCGAGCAGCATAAACCCGCCGCCCACCAAAGAGCCGCCCGTCCGCGGCCCGCGGAACGCCTCCCGCGAATAGCAGTTGACTTCGTTTCCCAGCCTTTCAATAATCGCCCAGCGGCTTTGCTCTCTTGCAACCGCGAGGAGTGCTGAATGGCTCAGGACCCCACCGCCCTGGAACAAGCTGTCTCCAGAGCCTTGCGCGACAACCTGGTGACGCTGCAACGCGCCGCCGACGAGCTCCATCAGGCCTTCGGCGACGTCGTCGCCTCCTGCTCGAGCAGCCGCCCGACAAATTCTCTCCCGCCGCTGCTGCGCGCCCAGACCGCCGCCGCGTCGCTCGCCGCTTCGCTCGAGGTGCTGGCTCGCTTCGTCACCTCTTCGGCGCAGGCCGCGCCGGCTGGGGTCACTGAAGCCGTCGCTCGCGCCGCGTCGGTTGCGATGCCGGAGCCTCCGCCCGCGCTGGTGGCGCCTCCTCCGGCTGCTCCCCCGCCGATGGCCGAAGCGCCCGCTCCTGTCGAGATGGCTGCTGCGGCTGCGCCGGTCGTCACTCCGGATCGGGCCGGTACCGGCACGGTTCACGATGAGCCCCGCGAAGTCGGCATGGACACCATCCGCTCCTACCGCGACGAGCCGGTCCCCGAAGTCGTCGCCGAAGTCGCGCCGGAGCCTGCCGCCGTCGCCGAAGTGCCCGCGTTCGACGTCCAATCGCTTTCCGCCGAAGAGCAGGAGATGCACCGCCGCGCCAACCGCGTCGCCAAAGTCTCCATGCAGGACATCAAAATGCTCAAGAAGGATGGGGTCCGGCTCGGGCGCGAGCAGAAGGATCTCTGCATCCGGTTGAAGGACGACCTTGATAAGGCCCGCAAAGAGTACGAACGTCGCTTCAAGCCCATTCTCGGCCACCCGGTGGACTACTTCTACCAGTGGGCGGTGGAGATCCTGGCCGACGGCGATCCCGATGCGTTGGGCGAATACCCCTACCCGTCCCCTGTCGCAAAACGCTAGACCGGCACGCGTGAGAAACCGTTTCTCCCAGTTCGCCGCCGTTGTGTTTGTGTTGCTGGCGCTGCTCCTCGGCGGCGCGGCTGCCGGTGCATCGCCGCGCAGCTCTCGTGGCCGGCCCCCGCAAGCCGATCCCGCCGAACACGCTCTTCTGGAGAAGCTCTCCCGCGCACTGAAAGAGAAAGACACCGCCGCAAACGCCCAACAACTCGCGGTGTTTGCCAAGAAGCACGCGCAGGATTCTCTCGGCGCTCGCGCCGCTCTGGCCCTTGCCTTCCGCGACTTTTCCAAAAAGAAATACCCCGGCGCACGCCGTTGGCTCGACCAGGCGCAACGCGACGCGGTCCTGCGCGAGTACGTCCTCTACTGGTCCGCGCAGGTTGAGCGCGCCGCTGGCAGCAACGCGAGGGCCCTCGCGCTCTTTGAGAAGCACCACCACGATTTCCCGGAAAGCGTGATGGCCCCGCAGACCATCAAAGCGATTGCCGAGCTGGCGCTCGCCGCCCACTCGCCCGCGCGCGCCCTCGCCGCTTTCGAAGGCTCCATCGAAAAGCTGCAACCGAACGATCTGCTTCTCCTCCGCGCTCGCGCCCGCGAGCAGGCCGGCAAACCCCTCGAAGCCGCCGCCGATTACCTGCTGCTTTACAACGGCCGCCCGCTGAGCGACGAAGCCGGCGTGGCCGAGAAGCGCATCGCTGCGCTCCGCCGCAGCCTCGGCGAGAAGTTCCCCGAAGTGCCGTATGGGGACACAGCTGCCCGCGCTCAGTTGCTTTTCGAAGGCAAACGCTGGAAGGCGGCGCGCGCCGTGTATGAAACACTTGCCGGCGAAGCGTCCGGCGCGGCGCGTGAGTTCATTCAGCTCCGCATTGCCCAGTGCCGCATCCACGTTGGCGTGCCGATTGCTCTCCTGGAAAACCTCTCCTTCACCGACGCCGCCGGTGCCGAGGCCGAGCGCCTTCTCGTCATCGCGCAACTCTACCGCGCGAAGAAGAACGATGCCGAAATGCTCGCCGCCGTCGAGCAGCTCGCGCAGAAGTTCCCGTCGAGCTCCGCCGCGGCGAAAGCGCTGTTCCTCGCGGGCAACTACTTCTGGACCAGCCTGGACCGTGCCCGCGCCGTGGACTACTACCGCCGCCTGCTCGATGCGTCGGAAACCGAAAGAAAAACGAACTTCTCGGCCGCGCTCTCGCTGGACCCCTTTCCTTTCAATGACGCCCAGCAGGCCGAATGGCGCGTCGCCTGGCTCGCGTACCTGGAGCGCAAGCCCGAAGCTGCACAGCTCCTCGAGCGCCAGCTTCGCGCTTCCGGTTCACCCTATGTCGCCGATGCGCTCTACTTTCTCGGCCGTCTCGCCGAACGCGAGGGCCGGGCAGACCACGCCCGCGCCTATTTCCTGAAACTCGTGGAACACTTTCCCCGGAACTATTTCGGCCTTCGCGGTGCCGAGCGGCTGCGCGCGCTGGGTCCCGGCCTGGAAAACTCGCCGGAAATTCCGATCCTGCATCCTCCTCTGCTCTGGTTGCGCGCGCCGCTGCCGGTCGCGCCAAAACTGGACGCTCCGATTCCCGATTCCGTCACCGAGCGCTGGACTCGCGCCCGCGCTCTGCGCAGCATTGCCTTCGACGTCAGCGCCGAGCTCGAGTTCCGCGCCGCCCACGCTGCCGCAGATTCCCCGCGTCTGCTGCTCGAAGCCGCCAAAGCTGCCATTGACGCCGGTCGCTACATGCCCGCGGTCTCCACCGCTCGCCAGGTGTACCCCAGGCTCGAAGCCTACCGCTGGGAAGACGTGCCCCGCGACGCCTGGCTCACGCTCTATCCGCTCGCGTACGCCTCGCTCGTCGAAAAATATTCTGCGAAGAACGCCCTCGACCCGATGCTTGTTGCCGGCCTCATCCGCCAGGAAACCGTTTTTCAGCACGACGCCGTTTCCCACGCCGGCGCCGTCGGACTGATGCAGGTGCTGCCCTCGACCGGCCGCCGCCTCGCGAAAGCTCAGAAGCTGCGCTATGCCCGCGCGAAACTTTTCGAGCCGGAGTACAATCTGCGCCTCGGTACCGTGTACTTCCGCGATCTGCTCAAACGGCTCGGCTCGACCGAAGCGGCGCTCGCCGCTTACAACGCCGGCGAGGACCGCGTCGCCGCCTGGCAGGCCGAGCGCAACTACGAGGAGCCCGCCGAGTTCGTCGAATCCATCCCGTTCACCGAGACGCGCGAGTACGTGCAGATCGTCCTGCGGAACGCGGAAATCTACCGCCGGCTTTACGCCGCCAACAACGGAAAATAGCGATGAACGGAAAACAGCAATGAACCCTGCCGCGCCCGATCCGGCCTTCCAGAAAAAAATGCTTTCCGACAAAGCCGCGCGCTTCACCGAATCCGTCATCCGCGAAATGACCCGCCTGGCCATGAAGCACCAGGCCATCAACCTCGCTCAGGGCTTTCCGGATTTTCCCGCGCCCGCGGACATCAAGCGTGCCGCGCAGGACGCCATCGCCGCGGACATCAACCAGTACGCCATCACCTGGGGCTCGAAGCCGCTGCGCGACGCCATCGCCGAAAAATTCCAGCGCACTCAGGGCCTCGCCGTGGACCCCGAGCGCGAGATCACTGTTTGCTGCGGCTCCACCGAAGCCATGATCTCCGCCATGATGGCTATCATCAATCCCGGCGACGAAGTGGTCATCTTCGAGCCCTTCTACGAAAACTACGGCCCCGACGCGATTCTCTCCGGCGCCACGCCCCGCTTCGTCCCGCTTCGATCTCCCGAGTTCACCTTCGACCGCGAGCAGCTTGCCGCCGCCTTCGGCCCGGCCACGAAGGCCATCATCCTCAACACGCCCAACAACCCCACCGGTAAAGTCTTCAGCCGCGAAGAGCTGGAATTCATCCGCGAGCTCTGCCTCCGCTGGAACGTTTTTGCCATCACCGACGAAATCTACGAGCACATTCTCTACGACGGCGCGCGGCACATTTCTCTGGCCACGCTCGACGCCATGCGCGAGCGCACCATCACCATCAACGGCATGTCCAAGACCTACAGCGTCACCGGCTGGCGCGTCGGCTGGTGCATCGCTCCGCCCGAAGTCACTGGTGCGATTCGCAAGGTGCACGACTTCCTCACCGTCGGCGCCGCCGCGCCGCTCCAGCAGGCCGGTGCAGTAGCCCTGCGCCTGTCCGCGAGTTATTACGAAAAACTCGCCGCCGATTATTGCGTCCGCCGCGACCGCACGCTCGCCATGCTCGATGCCGCGGGCTTCCGCTGCTTCAAGCCCCGCGGCGCCTACTACATCATGACGGACATCTCCGCCTTCGGCTTCCCCGATGACGTCGCCTTTACGCGCCACCTCATCGAAAAAATCGGCGTCGCTCCCGTCCCGGGCTCAAGTTTTTATTCCAATCCCACGGACGGCTGCCAGCAAGTCCGCTTCTGCTTTTGCAAGACCGACGCCACGCTGAACGCGGCCGCCGACCGCCTAACGCGCCTGATATCGAGAGCTTGATGTGTTCCGCCAGGAATCAAGTTCAAGAATCTATCCACTACTTCAGTCGCATTGCATCGCTGACCGCAGTGGAACGATCAGCACCGGGCCATGTCACTGTCCGGTCGCCCAATGCTCCAACGAATGACTCTCTGGAAATCTCGAACAACCAGAAAGTCGAAAATCTTATATTGTCGAACTTTTCGGCGTCCGTGGCGTGGAATTTGCGTTTAATGTCGTGTATCGCGATGGGTTTCGAAAGCGCCAGATACCGGTACTGTATGGTCTGGTCGCCGCTTTTCAGGACGATTCCAATGCCGGGGGAAGCCATAGCGTAGTCCCTGTAGCCGCCGGTGCAATAGAGGAGAATCACATCCCCTGGCCTGGTAGGGAAGGGCACACAATCGGGATCCGGATGATAGACCCCGGATTCGACAGTGTCTTTGTTCGGTGGGTTCGGGTCGCCAAATACAGCAACAAAGTACTTTGGTGGATTCATTCATCGCTCCATTCGTCTATGGTATGGTGCGGCTGGCTGAGCGCACGCGTGCTGCTGAGGATAGCGCACAGGGTGCATTGTTGCTAGAATGCTTCTGCTTCTGCAAGACCGACGCCACGCTCTCCGCCGCCGAGGATCGCCTCCGCAAGCTCCGCCCGTAGGACAGGCTTTCTAGCCTGTCCGGCGCCCAATTATCCGCACGGCAAGGTCTCCGTCCGCTCTTCGAATTTCGCTTTTCGATTTTCGGAATTCGTTCATGCTACAATTCCGCGCGGTTTCACGGAGAAATCACAATGCCTATAGAATTCGATCTGGTGCCGATGGGAACGCGCGTCGAGGCCAATGGCGACGGCGCAAGAATAGACATCAGCGCCAGCGCCACGCGCACTTTTTTCTGCACCCTGCTCATCTCCGACCAGATTGAGCAGGAGTCTCTTGACGTCTCCATCTTTGGCTCCGCTGACGGCGAGACCTGGCCAGGAAAACCCCTCCTCAAGCTCCCGCAGCGCTTTTATCGCGGCGAGACGCGCGCCGTCCTCGAGCTGGCCCTCCGCCCCGAAGTGAAATTCATCCGCGCCCGCTGGGACCTGAACCGCTGGGGCCGCGTCGCCCCCGAGCGCATGTTCGTCTTCGGAGTCCGCCTCGCCGAAGTCCCCGCCATGCCGCTGCGCCTCCCCGCCGAAAAAGTCTCCGCCGGCTAATTCACTTTTAACCGCCGATGAACACCGATTGAAGAAATAGCCACAGAGTCACCGAGGCACAGAGAAGGACCTTATTTTCTGATTCTTGGATTTCGATCAGGATAATTCCTCTGTGTCTCTGTGCCTCTGTGGCGAAATGGTTTGTTGTGGCGGTTAAATCCTGTCTTTTGTGGGGGAAAAGAATGGGGCAGAAGGCTACAGTCGGTTGCCCTGTGGTGGTAGCCTCCTACCCCGCGAGTGGTCTTGCTTATATAGACGCAAATCGCCGGCAAAAGTTTCATTGCCGCAATGGAATTTTTCGGTGTGCAGGGACAAAGCGTAGGGCGAACTTAAGGCTTCGGCGGCGCCGTCGCCGGTGCGTTCTTGGCGTCCTCGATGGCGCGCTGGATGCGGTCGCGCGTCTGCCGCGCCTGTGCGCTCTGCGGGCCGCCGGGCTCGAGGCGCAGGAACTCGTTCAGGTCGCTAAGCAACGCGGCGTGGTTCTTCATCCGGATGTGGATGTTGGCCAGCAGCAGGTAGGCCGGCGCGTAGTCGTTGCGCAGCTTGACCATTTCTGCCAGGCTCTTCTCCGCCTCTTCCAGCCGGTTCAACGCCACCAGCGCCCGCCCCATTTCGTAGTGTCCCTGCCACAAGCTGGCGTCCAGCGCCACACCCCGGCGCGCGATCGCCTCCGCCTCGGCGGCTTTCTGCAGGGTGGTGAGCAGCGATCCCAGCGCAATGAACGCCTGCGCGTACTTCTCATCGCTCACGGCGATGGACTTGCGATACGCCTGCTCCGCCTCTGCCGGTTTGTTGAGATGGCTGTAGGCGACGCCCATGTGGAACAAGGCTTCGTAAAAACTCGGCGACGCTTGGGCCACTTGCTGGAAGTACGGCAGGCTGGCCGCGGCGTCGTTCTTCGTGTAGAGCGTGTCCAGCCCCTTGCGGAAGGTTGCCCGCGTCTCGCGCGGCAGGCTCAACTCGCGCACCGACACCGCATCGCCGCTCTCGCCCGGCCTCGTCGGGCCAATCTTCTTCAGGTAAATCAGCATCCCGAATCGCGAGGAGCCGAGGACCTCGACGCTCTCGCGCACCGCCTCGTAGCCCTGCTCTTCCACGATCAGATAGAACGTGCCCGTGCTCAGCCCGCTAAACTCGAACTCCCCGTTCGACCGCGTAAATACCGCGCCCACCAAGTCGCCGGAAAAACGCCGCAGCTCCACCTTGACCGTCTCCGCCGGCTTCTCGCTCTGCGCGAAGCGCAGGCTGCCCCGGATCGAGAACGCGCGCGGGGTCGGATCCACGGTGCTGCCGCCGCGCCGCTGCGCGTGCGTCAGTGGAGTCAGCAGGAAGAGAAATGCCAGGAGGGCGGGGACGAACACTCGCCGGTTCATAACCACCTCCGGGCTGCTGGTCGGATGGGCCGAGTATAGCACCGCGCTTCTCGCCGGATGCTGAAAAAGTGGCGCTCCTGTCGCCGTGCCGGCCTTCAGGCGTGACCTTGGGGTGCGTCCCGGCTTGTCGCGACGCCTTGCTTTCATATCGGAACGCTTCACCCTTGCGGCGTCAGCTTCACCTTCTGCCGGTATGCCGCCACGTCCGCGCGCCACTTGAATCGTTCCCGGATGCCCGCTTGCAGCGCGCTTGCGGCCTCCGGCTCGCCGTGGACCAAATACGTCTGCCGCGGCGCATCCGCCAGGCCTCCCATCCACCGCAGCAGCTCGCTCCGCCCGGCGTGTCCCGAGAACTGGTGCAGCGGAATAATCTCCGCTTTCACAGGAACATCTTCGCCGTGGATGCGCAGCGTCTTCGCGCCTTCCGCGAGCGAGCGCCCGCGCGTGCCCTCCGCCTGGAAGCCGGCCAGCAGCACCGCGTTGCGCGAGTCCGGCAGCCGCCGCGCCAGGTGATGCAGCACGCGCCCGCCGGTGGCCATGCCGCTTGCGGAGAGGATGATGCACGGCGCGTTCAGCTTGTTGATCTGCTTGGACTCCTCCGCGCTGCGCGTCAGGTGGAACTCGCGGCAGTTCAGCGGGTCGCCGTTCTGCGCTTCGCGCTGGAAATCCACATCGAACTCTTTCTTGTATCTCTGGTAGAGGTCGGTAACGCTCACCGCCATCGGGCTGTCCACATAGACCGGCAGGGTCGGAATGCGGTCCCAATTTTCGAGCTGGCGCAGGTAGTACATCAGGAGTTGCGTGCGGCCCAGCGCAAACGCCGGCATCACGATGGCTCCACCGCGCTTCGACACGCGCGTGATGATCTCCGCCAGCGCGTCGAGCGGCGAATCGCCGGGATGCTCGCGGTCGCCGTACGTGGACTCGCACACCAGCACGTCGCAGCGCGGCGGCGGCTCGGGGTCGCGCAGGATGGGCTGGTCGTAACGCCCCACGTCACCGGAGAAGACCACCACGGTGGGCTTGCCGTTTTCGGTGATGGTCAGCTCGATCATGGACGAGCCGAGGATGTGCCCCGCGCCCAGCAGCCGCGCGCTGAACTGCGAACTGATGCGGAACGCCGCGGTGTCGGGGATCACCTGGATTCGTCCCAGCGCGGCCTGCGCTTCTTCGACCGTGTAGAGCGGCTGCGGATTCTCGTGCTTCGAAAAACCTTTGTAGGCGGCGTGCTCGGCGTCTTCTTCCTGAATCCGCGCGGAATCGGGCAGCAAAATGCCGCACAGATCACGCGTCGCGGAGTTGGCGTAGATCGTGCCGCGGAAGCCGTCGCGCAGCAGGCGCGGCAGGTAGCCGGTATGATCGATGTGCGCGTGCGAGAGCACGATCCAGTCAATCGTTGCGGGATCTATCGGCAGCGGGTCCCAGTTGCGCAGCCGCAACTCCTTGCCGCCCTGGAACAGCCCGCAGTCCATGAGCAGTTTCTTGCCCCCGGCCTCGACCAGATGCTTCGACCCGGTCACGCTCCCCGCCGCTCCCAGAAACGTCAGTGTCGCCATAGCCGCCTTTGTAGCACAGGCACTCCTGCCTGTGCATTTTGTCGGTAGCCGCGCTTCGGTAGGACAGGCTCCCGACCCTTCGGGACACCCTGTCCGGCGCACAACACGCCGCTGCGCATTGTAGTCGAAAGCTGGGCTGTAAGGGCGGATGTCGCGCCCACCTTTCGCGTCTTGTGCGTCCCGACGCCTTATGTCGGGAAGGTGGGCATCTTCCGTTACGTCGCCCCACCATGCCGGCCTCAACGCCGCTGCTACATGGGCGGTTTGATTTCCTGTTGGGTCTCGATGCGGAACTTTTTGTAGCCGCTGAACTCCTCGATGTGGTGCACCTTGATTCCTTTCACCAGCAGCACTCGCGCCGATAAATTCACTTCGGCATAACGCGGCAGCCAGATTTCGTTGTTGATGCGGTCCTGCTCGAACGCAAACTCCGCGCCCTTGCCGAGCGACGCCACCAGCCCTCCGCCCACGCGGATCGAATCCGTCGTCCGCGCTTCGAGCCGCACCACTTCCCGCGCGTCTTCGTCCACCCAGATTACGCCCACCAGTTTCTGCACAACGGCCTCCGCCCGGTTGCGCGCCTTGTAGCCCGGACGCGGCTCGAACTCGAACACCACCACTTCGCGTCCGCGGAAGTGCTCCCGCCGCGGGTTTACGAGCTGGCAGACGCGCAGGAAGTCCGAAATCCCGAAGTTGTCGCCATCCTCTTTGTTCTTCTCCCTGTCCGATTCGCCGCGATTCTTCGCTGCCGCTTGGGTTTTCGCGGCGCGCGCGTCCGCCTCCTTCTTGTGCTGCTCGATCTCCCGGATGCGTTTCTCCACGCGCTCCTGTTCCTTGCGCTGCTCGGACTCGCTCAGCGCCCGCCCGTCTTTCTGCACCAGTTTTTTGATCGCGCGCCCCTGCAAGAAAAATACTTCGTACACCTCTTCCGACTTCTGCTTGATGTTTCCTTTGCCGTCAATCTCGACCTCGGTCTCGCGTGCCGTGAACGTGTAGTCCTCCCGGATCTCGTCGATCTTTTTCTGGTTCTTCTCCAGTTCCTTCAGTATCGTCGCAAGGTCCGGCAGCGGCCGCGCCGAGCGCTTGGGAAAATCGAACAGCGCAACCTCGACACCGCCGTTGTGCTTCAGTTCCCGCACGGTGACGTCCAGCGTCTCTCCACCGCGGCGAATCTGCATCCGGAACGGCTCCTTCACCCCGTTGACGGCGCGGTAATCGCCGAAGAAAACTTCTTCCCGCCCCCCTTCGCGGTCTTCCTCGTCCTTCACCAGTAGGTAGCTCTCCGCGTCGAAGTAGAGTCTTCGCTGCAAGCCGCTGCGTGTGGTCATCTCCACGGCGAATGCCGGCCGCCCGGCCACCGTCTCGCGGCCCAGTAACTGCACTTTTGTTTTTTCCTTCTTATAGGTCAGGAAGCGGTCGTTGCGGTAGAACGCCGCCGCGCGCGCCCGCGCCTGTTCGCGCCCGGTCAGCGTGCGCAATCCGCCGGCAGCGTCTTCCACCCAGCCGGATTTTCCGTTGAACGCCTCGATCCGGTACGCCTCGCCGAAGCGCGTTTCGATGTAGAACGACCCCGGCGCCCGCGTCTGCCAGAGAAAATCTCCGGATTTGTCCGCGGCGCCGTTGCGCGTCACACGGCCCGTCATCTGCACGCTGGCCACTGCCGCCAGCGCCTTCTTGCCGCCGGCGGCCTTCACGTGCCGCTCGATGATCTTTTCTGCGGACTGCGCGGGAAGGGAAGCGCAACACAGCAGAAACGCGGCCATCGCCAGCAGAGTGCTTGTAACTTTCTTCATGGGGTCTCATTCCGAGCGGAGCCTCGCGCCTTGCGGTGCGAGGCGAAGAGAAGAATCTGCCTTCCATTGTGTCTGTAGCCTTCGAATGTAGGGGCGGCCGGAACTTGTCCCGCCCGCAGGGCGCGACCTTGGAATGCGTCCCCACTGGTCAGGACGCCTTGCTTTCCCTTCTTAGTCATTTCTTTCAAATTTCAAATTCTGTCTCTCGGTATCCGCATTCCTCTCCGCGCCATTACGGAATCGCCACCATCGACGTCACCGGATGGATCTCCATCCACCCGCCGTGCTTGCCGTCGCGCACGTAGCTGCCCGTCACCCGCACGCGCATGCCTTTGTGGACCGCAAACATCGGCCCGGCGTAATTCCGGCACGGCTCGATGGCATCTTCCTGCGTCGGTTCTTTCTGGCAGATGGGTTCGAGCACCAGCGCGCCATGCTGCTTCGAGAAGTTCGCTTCACTCAGCAGCGACTTGTCGGCCACGTCCAGCAGGATGTGCAGGTCCCCGTCGTCCTCGTGCCGCACCAGCACGATTTCCCCCTCCACCGTCTTGCATGGCTCAATCACTTCCAGCCGCGCCGGGTGGTACACATGGTTCCACAGCGCGGCATCGCAGCCCGCGGGGCCGTGAGGCGTCCGCGGCGGTGCCAGCTTCCACGCTGCAACGGCCAGCCCTGCCGCGCCCGCCGCCAGCAGCAATTTTCGTTGTCGTCGCGTCATCGCCACCTCCATTCTCCGGACAGAATGAGTCTAACGCGCCTGTCAATACACAACACGCAATTGACGCTGCCTAATGCGGGATGCTATAAAGAAAGCGTCGCTTTTCTCTCCGGTGGGGCCGTGGCGCAGTTGGGAGCGCGCCTCGATGGCATCGAGGAGGTCGTGGGTTCGAATCCCATCGGCTCCACCAAAGAATCGCCTATGTCATTCTTCCTTTACATCCTACAAAGCACAGCGACTGGACGCTTTTACATCGGCCAGACCCAAAATCTCCAAGAACGTGTTGCGTATCACAATGCCAACTATTCTCCAGCATTGAAGAATCGAGGACCGTGGAAGCTTCTTTATTCTGAGGAATTCGCCGCGCGTAGCGAAGCGGTGCGCCGGGAAAGCTACATCAAGCGACAGAAAGACCGGCGGTTCATCGAACGACTGGTGAGCGCGTCCCGGTAGCACCGGGGAGGTCGTGGGTTCGAATCCCATCGGCTCCACCAACTTAACCGCTGCTCAATGCTTCTTCCGCAAAATGCAAAACGAATGAAAACCAATCGAGGCAATCGACAAACTGCCTACGCAGTTTTTCTCCGCGGCATTAATGTGGGCGGACACAAACTCGTAAAAATGGACAATCTGAAAAAAGCATTTGAGGCACTTGGCTTCCAGAGTGTCAAAACGCTTCTTGCCAGCGGCAATGTGGTTTTTCAGGCGCCGCCAGTGAACGCAAGCGTTCTGACCAAACAGCTCGAGGAAAAGCTGAAGAAGACCTTCGGGTTTGAAATCAGCGTACTGATCCGCTCAATCAAGGAATTGCAACGCCTGGACAAAGCGAATCCGTTCGCTGGAATCAAAGTAACTCCTCAAACTAGGCTCTTCGTTACCTTTCTCACGGAAAAGCCTGCGAGCAGCCTGAAGACTCCATACGTTTCTCCGGGCGGGAATTTCAAAATCCTGCGCGCATCCAACAGCGAAGTGTGCAGTGTGCTGACCATCACGAATCTCCGCCGGGGCATGCAATTCATGGCCATCCTGGACAGGGAATTCGGGCGCATGATCACGACTCGAAGTTGGAGCACGATCACTCGGGTCTTGAATGCCGGCAAGTGACCCAAAGAATACAGACAAAAAACTTTTTAAGAGTAGCGCCGGGAAAGTGGTAGATTAGGATCCCCTCGGCTCGACCATCCGGCGTCGAAGGACCCGGCCCTTGAACATCGGAAATTGCGAGAGCAAACATTGGTGGTCGCCCTTTGTGAGGTGTTGATGAGCGATTCGAAATTTCAGCTCAAGCGCGTCCAAGGGGCGCCAGTTTCGAATGAGGACATACTGACTGACATTCGACAGGCAGCCAAGTTGGCTGGCACGAACGTCATATCTCAGCGGCTGTACTCAGAGTTCGGCAAATACGACCCTAGTACCGCGTCGAGGCGCTTTGGCACTTGGAACAAAGCAGTTATCGCTGCCGGTCTGGAGACCGCCAACGAAATCAACATCCCAGATGACCGCCTATTCGAGAACCTCATGCTTCTTTGGGAGTACTACGGATGACAGCCACGCCGCGCTGAACTGGCCCGCCCGCCTTCCGCTATTTCGCAGGGAGCCTACAGGCGTCGGTTTCATTCCTGGATGGATGCGCTCACACAGTTCGTCTCGTATGCGAATGCAAGAGACGTAATCCCGCCGAGTCCGAGCGACGCCGCCACTGGTCACCAAACCGGCCGCGATCCCTCTCTCAGGACTCGGTTTCGCGTAATGAAGCGCGATAACTTCTCATGCCGCGCGTGCGGAGCGAGTCCCGCGTTGCGGCCGGGCATCGCGCTTCACGTTGACCACATCATTCCGTGGAGCCGAGGCGGCGACACGATTGATGAAAATCTTCAAACCTTGTGCGACGCGTGCAATTTGGGGAAGAGCAACGTCCTGTAGTGTAGAGAGGGCGATTCGCCATCGCCACGCTGGTGAAATTGAGTTTCTCTGAGGATTACAGAAGTTTCTCGAGGTCTGGGAGACTCAACCCGGCATCGCGCAAGATGCTTTTGAGGACTTTCGGATGAAGGACTTTTGCGCCGTGAAAGGGGATTGTGGCGCGTTTGCCCGCGGAATTCCTGTAAATCATATGGCTGCCGCTTTGGCGTGCGAGCGCAAACCCCGCCTTCTCCAATGCAGAGGCAATCTGGCGGGCAGTGAGGCGTGGCAGTTTCGGCATCAGACGGCGACTTCAACGGTGGAGAGGCTCACGGAAACATGTTCGGGAATTTCTTCGCCGCCTGCGAGCCGATCCTCAATGTGCAATCGAATGGCATCTTTGATATTTTCCACTGCCTCTTCGTAGGTTTCTCCCTGGCTATAGCAGCCCTGCAGTGACGGGCAAGAAACGAAATAGCCATCGGCGTCAGATTCGATCACAATGGGCAGCGTGAGTTGTTTCATAGCTGAATTATAAGCCCGGAACCTAGAAAGGCAAACCAGATTACGCGGTCTGCGCTGCAAAGCGCAAAACAGCCCCGCGGTACTGCAGTGAAATCTTGGCGGTGCCAACCCGGCGCAACCCCCCCCGATCCCTAATCCCTTGCTCCAAATCCCAGCCAACTCCCCCCGAATTCTGCTAATCTAAAGGAACAAAGGCTGCGGCCCCGGTGTCTAAGGATACTGGGTAGTCCTGAGGGTCTTGGAAAGACGCTGGCTGTCCCGAGGCTTCGGGACAGCCGAGACGGGCCGCACAGCCTGAGGAGCTCCGCCGCAGCGGGGCTCCCGGATCGAGGCGTCTGACGTGTCCGAACTGGCGCGCGCCCTTAGCTGGGGTCAAGACGAGGCCGAACTCGTCACGGAGCTGCAGGCCGGCTCCGACGCCGCGTTCGACTGGCTGGTGACGTACTACCACCCCCCGGTCTTCAACCTCGTTTACCGCATGGTGGGCGATTCCGCCGACGCCGCCGACGTCACCCAGGAAGTCTTCCTCAAGGCCTTCAAGGGCATCCGCGGGTTCCGCCGGGGCAGTTCGCTGAAGACGTGGCTCTACCGCATCGCCATCCGCGAAGCGCTCAACCAGCGCCGCTGGTTTGCGCGCCATCTGCGCCAGCAGACCTCGATTGACGCTCCCGATGTGGCGGCCGGCGACGCGCCGTTCGAGCTGGAATCTACGGCCGCCAGCCCGCACGAGCAGTACGCGGCTCACGAGTTGCAGCAAACCGTCCAGCGCGCCCTCGAGATGGTGCCGGAAGTCTTCCGCAGCGCCGTGGTGCTCCGCGATCTGGAAGGACTCTCGTACGAGGAGGTTGCCGAAGTGCTGGAAGTATCCGTGGGCACGGTCAAATCGCGCATCGTCCGCGGCCGCCGCGCTTTGCGCGAGGTCCTCGAGCCGCTGCTGAACGGCCACCACGCGCTCCCGCATGGCGGGACCGCTGTCCGCCCCGCTGTCCAACAGATGACCGCCCACGGAGAGCAGGTCTCCGCCGCCCAGCGCCCGGGGCCGGAGCCTGCTGAGGGAGGAGTTCGATGACCTGCTGGAGAATTCGCGCCCAATTGCCGGGCTACTTGGATGGCGCCCTGCCGTCCCGTGAGCACCAGCCCATCAGCGCGCATCTCGACTTTTGTGCCGATTGCCGCCTCGAGCTCGAGCGCTACCGCAAGCTTTCCAAACTCATGGGCCGCGTCGAACGCGTCGCCCCTCCGGCCGGCCTCGCCATGCGCATCCGCGTGGCCGCGTCTCTGGCCCGCGCCCGCAAAGTCTGGTGGCAGCGCATGTGGGATAACGCTGTCCTGATTCTCGAAAACATTCTCGAACCCGTGGCCGTGCCCGCCACCGGCGGCGTCATGGCCGCCATGCTGGTCTTCGCCGTCGTGGTGCAGAATTTGTTTGTCGGCGTGCCGCTGGGCGCGGTGCCCAACGACGTCCCCACCAACCTCACCCAGCCCGCCCGCCTGCAAAGCCTGCCGCCGTTCCCGATGTCCGAGAGCGGCAGCATGGCCAGCTACGGCGCCAGCCTGCTGATGATCGAAGCCACCGTCAACGCCCAGGGCGAAGCCGTCGGCTACCACATCCTGGTCGGCCCGGACAATCCGTCCGTGCGCAAGCAGCTCGACCACATGATGCTCTTCACCCGCTTCCGCCCGCAGATGAGTTTCGGCCGGCCCGTCCCCGGCGGCCGCGTCGTCTTGAGCTTCTCCGAAATCCGCGTCCGCGGCTAGCTCCACGGATTCGTCCTGTTCTTTTGATTTTTCTCCGTAGGAGCGGACCTGCGCGTCCGCCCCTTGGAGTGCGGAAGCTTGCTTCCGCCTTGCTTTTGCGGCAGCTTGCCTGCCCTGAGCCTGCCGAACGGGCTGCGACCCGTTTTTTGATTGTCGCTTTTCGAATTTCGGTCTTTCTCCTGTGATCCTTTTCAGCTAAGCTCAGTATACGTATACCCCCTTGACAATATCTCGGCCCTATTAGAAACTCCGCGCACTGGTGTGGCCCATGCCCATCGATTGGACGCAGGTTCGAAATGTACTAGAAAGAGAACTGCTGCCGCGTCTCAAAGACCCTGAAAAGGGTAGGCAGTGGCTAGCCGATTTGGCGATATGCAGTGATGGCGAACTTCTTGGGGTGTGCATTGCAATTGACATCTTGGGCGGAGGGCTACCCGCCAGCGAGTTCGCTTGTATCATCGACGAAGTCGACCAAGTTACAGACGTGTAGTGCACCCTTCTAATTTAGACAGTCAGGGCCTCGTTTTTTAGTACACCTGTGAAAGCCAAGAAGGCCTCCCGTGGGGTGCGGTTTGCCACCCCGCGATGCGGCCGGTCGTGATTGTACTCCCCGATCCAACGAG
>JACQDE010000038.1 GCA_016201285.1 Acidobacteriota bacterium
GCTCGTTGGATCGGGGAGTACAATCACGACCGGCCGCATCGCGGGGTGGCAAACCGCACCCCACGGGAGGCCTTCTTGGCTTTCACAGGTGTACTAAAAAACGAGGCCCTGACTGTCTAAATTAGAAGGGTGCACTACAAGATCGTTGCGGCGATCCCAATCCACTCTAAAGGCCATACAGTCCTTTCTTTCTGTTTTGTGGACCCATTGGACATAGGGATAAAGTTTTCAACCATCCAACGACTGTCACAACGGTTCATGGATTTTCTGCTGCTTCTGGCCGTTTTTATGGACGTCAACCGAAACGTTGCAGCCTACACGAATCCTACCAACTCAAAAGTCGATGAATTTCTCGGCACAGCAGATTGGCGTATTCGGTGGGGGAAGGAGCAACTGCAGGGAGTCGAGTTTTCAGAATTCCTCGTCAGGGAGTATACTGAGAAAATGAAAGCACTCAGTTTCATACCTCCACAGTCCTACGATATGAAAAGGGTGCGTTCAGATGACAGGAACCTCCCTCTCTACTACCTAGCTCTCTTCTCGCGTAACGAAAGAGCGTATGAATTCTGGAATCAAGTCCTAAAGTACGGCACCGAACAGAGAAGCTTTTTCTCTTAGGAGGCCGCACCCATGGCACAAAAGTCGACAATCGAATGGACTGAGGCGACTTGGAATCCTGTCACGGGCTGTTCAAAAATAAGCCCCGGATGCGCTCACTGCTATGCGGAACGCATGGCCAATCGCTTGAAGGCTATGGGGGTTTCAAGATACAGGAACGGATTCGAAGTAACACTTCAGCCCGACATTCTAAATCTTCCATTACGCTGGAAAACTCCCCGCCTGATCTTTGTCAATTCGATGAGCGATCTTTTCCATGAAGACGTACCTGACGCATACATCTGCGAGGCGTTTAGCGTTATGAAGGAAGCGTCTTGGCATACCTTTCAAATCCTCACAAAACGCGCAAAGCGATTAGCCAGACTCGCTTCACGACTAAAATGGCCCACAAATATCTGGATGGGCGTCAGCGTCGAGAGCCCAAAGTTTGTCTGGCGAATCGAAGAGCTGAAAACTGTTCCAGCAGCAGTCCGCTTTCTTTCTCTTGAACCACTCCTAGCGCCATTTCTTAGCTTGCCCCTAGTCGGAATTGATTGGGTGATTGTGGGCGGAGAATCGGGCCCAGGATGCCGCCCGATAGAGGCTGGTTGGGTGAGAAACATAAGGACTCAGTGTCTTCGGGCTCGAGTACCCTTCTTCTTTAAGCAGTGGGGCGGCACAAGGAAGTCCCGGGCGGGTCGTCAGCTTGACGGAAAGGTCTGGAACGAATTGCCGGTTCTTGAGAACACTCCACGCTGCAACACGGTTAGTGCAGACTAACCCCTCAACATTCTGACACAAGCTTTCTATTTGTTACTGAGCGCTTCCACTCCCGGCAGCTTCCTTCCGCCGAGGAATTCGAGCGAGGCGCCGCCGCCGGTGGAGATGTGCGAAATTTTCTCGGCAACGCCAGCCTGATGCGCAGCAGCGACGCAATCGCCACCGCCGATGATCGACGTCGCGCCCGCCGTGGTGGCCTCGGCGATGGCCCGCGCGATTTCCTGCGTGCCGACAGCAAACGGCGCCATCTCGAAGACGCCCATCGGCCCGTTCCAGACAATCGTTTTCGCACTAGCGATTTTGTTGCGGAAGGTAGCGACGGTCTTGGGGCCGATGTCGAGGCCCATCCAGCCGGCGGGGGTCGCGCCGATCGGGCCGGTCTGCGTTTTCGTGTCCGCCTTGAATTCTTCGCCGAGCACGTGGTCCACCGGCAGCAGCAGCGGGAAACCACGCTTCTGCGATTCGGCGCGGAGGGTGCGCGCCAGTTCGAGCTTGTCATCTTCCACGAGCGATTTGCCCACTGGCTCGCCGAGCGCCTTCAGAAAGGTGTAGGCCATCGCGCCACCGATGAGCATGGCATCGGCAATTTTCATCAGGTTTTCGATGACTTCAATTTTGTCGGACACCTTCGCGCCGCCCAGCACAGCCACAAACGGCCGCTCGGGATTGGAGATCGCTTTGCCAAGGTAGGCAAGCTCTTTTTCCATCAGCAGGCCCGCGGCGGATTGTTTGACGAATTTCGTGATGCCCACGACGGAAGCGTGCGCGCGGTGCGCCGAGCCGAAGGCGTCGCAGATGAAGATGCCGTCGCACAGCGCGGCAAGCTGTTTCGAAAAAGTTTCGTCGTTTTTCTCTTCTTCCGCGTGATAGCGGACGTTTTCCAGCACCAGCACGCCGCCATTTGCGACCGCCTTGCTCTTCGCCTCTGCCTCAGCACCCACGCAGTCTTCGGCGAATTCCACCGGCTTGCCGAGAAGTTCGCTCAGCCGCACAGCCGCTGGCCGGAGCGAATACTTCGGGTCGGGTTTGCCCTTGGGGCGGCCGAGGTGCGAGGCGAGCACGATCCGCGCGCCCTTCGAGATGGCGAGCTGAATCGTGGGCAGCGTCTCGCGGATGCGCGTGTCGTCGGTTACCTTGTCGCCGTCCAGCGGCACATTAAAATCCACGCGCATAAGCACGCGCTTGCCGGCAAGGTCGAGATCGCGGATGGAGAGTTTGTTCATAACCAGCTTTCAGCAATCAGCTGTCAGCTTTCAGCAGGTAGGGCCACGATAGATCGTGCCCCTGCGGAGCCGGCGGGACGCCGGCGCTACAATTTCGAAGCCATGAACTGAATCAGGTCCACGCAGCGGCACGAATAGCCCCACTCGTTGTCGTACCAGGCAAGGACCTTGACGCACGAGCCGGCGACCACCTTCGTGTATCCCGCGTCCACGATGGACGAGTGGCGGTTGCCGCGGAAGTCGGCGGAGACCAATTCCTCCTCGGTGTACTCGAGGATGCCCTTGAGCGGGCCTTCCGCGGCGCGCTTCATCGCCGCGTTCACTTCCTCGACGGTGGTGGCCCGCCCGACGGTGACGGTCAGGTCCACGACGCTGACGTTGGGCGTGGGCACGCGCATGGCGTAGCCGTCCAGCTTGCCTTTCAGCTCGGGAATCGCGAGATGCAGAGCCTTGGCGGCGCCGGTGGAGCTGGGAATCATGGAGAGCGCGGCGGCGCGGGCGCGGCGCAGGTCCTTGTGCGGCAGGTCGAGCAGTTTCTGGTCATTCGTGTAGGAGTGGATGGTGGTCATCGTGCCGTGGACGATGCCGAACGTATCGTTGAGCACCTTGGCGACGGGCGCGAGGCAGTTCGTGGTGCAAGAAGCGTTGGAGACGATGTGGTGCTTCGCGGGATCGTAGGTCTTGTCGTTCACGCCGAGCACCAGGGTGTGGTCGGGGTCGGTAGCCGGCGCGGAGATGATCACTTTTTTCACCGGGCCGCGCATGTGCTTTTTGGCGTCGGAGCCTTTGGTGAAGAGACCGGTGGACTCGACCACGATCTCGGCGCCCACCGAGGCCCAGTCGATCTCGGCGGGGTCCTTCACCTTGAAGACCTTGAAGGAATCGCCGTCCACGGCGATGGAATCCTCGGTGTGGGTGACTTTGTTGTGGATGTTGCCGAGGATGGAGTCGTACTTGAGCAGGTGCGCCAGCGTTTTGGCGTCGGTGATGTCGTTGACGGCGACGAAATCAATGTCCTTGTTCCCGATGGCGGCGCGCAGGATGTTGCGGCCGATGCGGCCAAACCCGTTGATTCCCACTTTGATCGGCATGAAAGTCCTCCGGATTAGTTGCGATTGCGGTTCCGCTTGATTGGGCAACGCGGCGTCAGCGGAAAAACGATGCTAGGGCGCAGCCGCGGAAATGTCAATCGAAGAGGGATTCCGGTTGCGGGTCAATCTCCGCTAAGCGCGTTTATCAGGCACTAGGTTGCTAGCTGGTTGGAAGGGAAGTGACTAGAGCCTGCTTGTCAGCCGGAGTTGAAGTCGCAGGCGGAGGATTGGAGTAGTTCTTGTACTGCACCAGCGCAATGAAATCGCCTGGTCTATTGGCATCTTCCACGGCCAGAATGACCCCTTTTGCGTCCGTCCATACCGTCAAAGAAAGTGGATCGCCCTTTGCAACCTTGACTTCCAGCCTATGTTTTTGAGCGCGGAAGCTTCTGTCGCCGAGGACCAGCGTATCAGGACCGAGATTGGAGATCGTCAAATCTGCCGGCTCAAGCGCCGGTTTGTCCCCCCAGGATATTTTGGCTCCGGGCTCGAATTTCATTCCGATCTCGACTTTGTCTCCAAGTTTCGGCGCAACTCCGAACGACAACATCGCGATTTTTTGCGGTCCATTGGCGGACGAGCTTTCTTGCGGAGAGGCAAGCCATGATCGCAGAAGCGTAGGAATGCCATACCACCAAAACAATCCCCGAAGTTCGTGAACGCGGAGTTTGGCTTTGTCGCTGGTGCCCGTACACTCGATGCTGGTGGAGCTGGTCTTGCATTTCAGCCCAACCCCCTTGTCACCGTCCAATTTCACGCCGCTCACTGTGAGTGATAGAAGCTGGCGATCCGGATCAAAGATGGCCGACAGGTCCGAAGGCTCAATGCTTTTCTGTAAGGACTTTCGAAACTCGGGGCTCGTTGGCATCCCGGGACAGAGCATGCTTCCAAACAACGCACGAGCGGTTTTGTCGACCTGGAAGTGGTCCTCCAGTTCGAACCGCCCGTCGGGCAACCGCCACAGCGTCCAGGAGTGTTCGCTTCCCGCAACCAGCCCGCCTTTTTTCAAGAGGGCATAGCGTCCTTCTTCGATTTTTTCCTTGTCCGCGGGCAAGCTATAAGACGATCCCAGCAAAGCCAAGAGAAGGGCTGGAATAAGAGACCAACTGGCGGCTTTCATGGTTGCTCCAATGTAGCTCAATTCTTGTTTACATATAGTACATCTAAACACAACTGCTATTTCATTCTTGGGACTCCACGTCATCACACACAGGATGTAAATTATTGCCACTGGGTCCTATGCTGGCAGGTAGTCTGCCGCCCTCGGCTGGATGGCTGGATAGGACCTACAACGAAAATCAGGGCTTCTCACAAGATCAGACCATTCTTCAACCGTGTACTTCGTCTAACGCTTACGTTGTAGCCGCCGGACTCGCACCAACATGAGGTCCTTTCTCTCGCGGGTTGGACAGCGCAGCCCTTCAATGCACCAAGGCTCTCAAGGGTCAAGGTAAGGCTACCCATGTGGACGCACAATCGGCTTACGGGAAGCAGCCCCGGTACAGAGATTCCTGATCGGCCGCGGCCGACTCGGAATGAAACTGGCCAACTAACGCGGGAATTCTTTGACGCGGATTACTTTCTCCCCGGCGAAGGTGACGAACACGGTTTTCGACGGCGGCTCGCCGTAAATCCAATCTTCCAACTCGAGCCCGTCGGGGTCGCGCTCACGGATCTTGCGCTCCGGGCGGCCCAGCGCGGCGACCACCATTTCGCGGTCCATGCCCACGACAGCCTTGCGCTCCTTGATGGCCTGCTGCATTTCCGGCGGCAGAGTTTCTACCCAGTTCACCGTGGCCGAGCGCTGCTTGGAAAAATCGAGCATGGGCGAGAGAAACTCCTTCACGTCCTCGGGCGTCATGTCCGGCAGGGGCCTGCCAAAGTCGAGGATCAGGGTTGCACCGTTGCCCTGGAAGCCCTGCGGGGAAGTGCTGCTGGTTGCAGTCGGCATGGGGGCGCCGCTGACGCTGATCTGGAGGCGGTCGCGGAAGCGGGTGCGACCTTTGCCGCCGCCGTTGATGTCGAGGAAAATTTCCTTGCCCTTGAATTCGATCAGGGTGATCTGGACGGTGTCGCCGGGGTTGGCAGCGGAGCCGCCCTTGTTGATGGCGCGGCGCAGCTCGGATTCGTCGAGGGGCTTGCCGGGAGTGAAGCGGAAGCCGTTCTTGCCGCCGGGGAGCGGCTTGCGGGCGCGCACAAATTCGCCGGAGATATAGCGGATGATCTCGAGCCGGGACATCGGCTGCAGGCGCTCGGCCTTGTCCTTTTTCTCGCCAGACTTGGCTGCGGATGCGCTCTCCGCTTTTTTGCCGGGCTGCTGGAGCGCGGGCAGTACGGGAAGCGTCTCGCCGGGCGGCAACTGCGCGGGCGGAGGCGAAGGCGGCAGCAAGCGGGCCAGGCGCGGTGTGTCCGGCGCCGCCAGAAGGAAGGCACTCAGGACGTATGCCAGCCAGGTCATCCTTCCCCTATTTTAGAACTTCCGCCATCGCGGGAGAAGGAGAAATGCGGCGGGTACGCGCCAGCCACACAATGGCTGCGATGCACGCGACGGTCAGAATGATGCTCCCCTCGGGGCCATAGGTCGAACCCGTCAGCCACTCCGGGCCGGTGACCTGCGCCTGAAAGAGAAAAGGCTGGAACGAGTCCGTGAATCCGCTGACGGGCAACCCGAAGACCGGCCCGAGAAAAAAATTCCAGGCCCAGTGCAGGCCGAGGGGCATCCACAGCCCGCGAGTCTTCAGATAGGCGACGGCGAGGAGCACGCCGGCGAGCGCCGTATTGGCGGTGGAGATAGCCGTGGGATGGCCGGGATTGTTCAGGTGCACCAGGCCAAACAGCGCAGAAAGAACCAGGATGGCTCCGAGCCGTCCGATCGAATCCACCAGACGCTGAAAGGCATAGCCGCGGAAGATGATCTCCTCAAACGCGGCTGCGAGCAGGATGAAGAGCGCCAGGGCGCCCGCTCCACTGATCCACACGAAAAAACTGCTTGCGAAACCGTGGTAGGTGGCGCCGCCGACGACGACGATCCCGCCGACCGTCGCGGCAATCACGGCAACACCGCCCAGAACGCCCAGCGCCGCCTCATTCGCCCAGCCGGCATAAAACCACAGGCCCACGGTGCGAAAGCTGCGCCGGTCGAACACGCCGGTGAAGAGAGACGTCACCAGCAACAGCACGGTGTTGTTGACCAGATATCTGAAGCTGCTCTCGATGCGCAGAGTTTCCGTGCCCAGCGCGGGCACGGTGGCGAAGAGCGCGTTCAGCCCCATCGAGGAGGCGGTTATGGCGGCGCCGCCGACGAAGATGAAAAGCACGATGCGCCAAATCGGACGGAGCAGGCCGGTGTCGCCAAAGAAAATTCGCCGTGGAAACGGCGGCGGCTGGCACTTCGCGTCGGGCTGGAAAGAATTGTTCAAAGGCGGCGCCCATTCGGGAACAAAATGGTGGTCTGAAGACCGCCGCTACGTCGAAACCTTCACGCGCACGCCGTGGCGGTCAATGCGGACCGGCAGGAGCAGCCAGCCGGCGGCAGCGATGGCGGCTTCGACGCGGGCGCGCGCGTCCGGCTCGATCAGGAACGCGACGCAGCCGCCGCCGCCCGCGCCGCATACTTTCCCGCCGAGCGCGCCCGAGCGGCGCGCCGCGGCAATGATGCGGTCGATCACGGGCGTGGAGATAGTGGGGATGTTGCGGCGTCGGAAAGACCACTCTTCGCGGAGCAGGCGGCCGGCCTCATCCCACTGGCCGCGCTCGATGGCGGCCTTCATGGCGATAGCCACGCGGGTGATTTCCTCGAGGTTGCGCCACACGCGGCGGTTGCCGTCGAGATGCGCCTTCATCACTTCCCAGTTGTTGATGCCAGATTGCCGCGGCTTGCCCGTGTAGCAGAGGACGAGGCGGCGCTCGAGCCCGTCGAGGTTGACGCGCAGGGCCTCACGGCGCTCGGCGCCCGGATCGAGATGAATGGCGCTGGCGCCACCGAAGGCGGGCGGGTAGTGGTCCTGCGTGCCGGTCGGAACAAGGATCACCAGGGCTTCCGCGTCGCGGCTGATGTGGATCCAATCTTCGAGCTTCTTGCGCGCGCCCGTCAGGCGGTCAAGCGCGGCGCAAATGGCCACGGCCATGGCGCTGGAGCCGCCGATGCCCGCGCCCGCGGGCGCTTCGGAATCGGTGGTGAGCGTGAAGCCGCCGTGCGGCGCGAAGAAGCGAACAAGATGCGCAAGCAGCGGCAGCTTGTAGCGGCGCGCGCGGGCGAGCGCGTCGAGCGAGGCGAATGCCTCCTTACGGCGCGTGTCGCGGGAGATAAGTGTGATGCGGCGGCCCGGCGCGGTCTCCAGCACGCAGGAGGCGTACCGCGTGACGGCCACGTTCACCGTCACCGCGCCTTCGTGGTAGAGGTAGAGCGGCCAGATGTCCAGCGTGCCGCCGGCGAGGTCAATGCGCGTGGGAGCGCGGGATGCGATGCGCAAGTTCGTCGAAGCCTTTCCGAAGTGCGCTGCCTGCGTATAATGCCAGCGCGCATGAAAGTGCCCGCCTCCCGACTTCATCGGGATAAATTCCGGCGGGCAGACACGCGCGAATCATAGCAGATGAGACGAGCGGCGCAACCCGAATCCGGTCGCAGAAGCGAAGTGCTGGGACACTTTCTACTGGGCTTCGAAGGCACTTCCCTGCCCCAGGAACTCCGCGCGATGCTGGCACAGGGGCTGGCCGGCGTGGCGATTTACCGGCGCAATTGGGAAAGAGTGGAAGGGCTGCGGGCGTTGACGCGGGAGATCCGCGCCGCCGCGGGGCGGCCGGTGCTGATCGGCATGGACGCGGAGCCGGGAGGGCCGTTTGCGCTCCCGGCACCGTTCACCGAGTGGCCGACGGCGGCGGAATTGGGCGCGCTGAATGATCCGTCGCTCGTCGAGCGCGTGGCGCACGCCATCGGAGCGGAGCTGCGCGCCGCGGGCGCGAACCTGAATTTCGCGCCGATGCTCGACCTGCACGTCCATCCGGAAAGCCCGGTGACGAGGGACCGAAGTTTCGGAGGGAAGCCACAGAGCGTGGCGGCGCTGGGCGCGGCGTTTGTCCGCGGGCTGCGCGACGCCGGCGTGATGGCCTGTGCGAAGCACTATCCTGGACACGGCGACGCGCTTCTGGACCCGCACGAGCACCTGCCCGTATTCCGCGGCACCGCGCGGCGGCTGGACACCATGGAGCTGGTGCCGTTCGACGCGGCGATTCAGGAAGGCGTGCAACTGATCATGACGGCGCACATCCTGCTCTCCGAAATCGAGCCGAAGCGGCCGGCGTCGCTTTCGCGGAAGCTGATCGAACACACGCTGCGCGAGCGCATGGGGTTCGGCGGCGTGGTGCTGGCGGACGACCTGGGCATGGGCGCGATCCGGAAGCGGTTCGGTATCCGCGAGGCCACGGTGGAAGCGCTGCGCGCGGGTACGGACATCGTGATGCTGTGCCACGATTGGGCGGAGGTCGCTCCGGCGATCGAAGCGGTCGCGGCGCTCGAAAGCCACACGCACAACATCGCCGAGTGGCGCGCGAGTCACGAACGGATTGAATGGATTCGCGATGCGCTGAAGGTCCTGGAGACGGAGCGCGGAGAGAGCCGCCCGGATGCCATCGGAAGCGCAAGACATAAGACGCTGGCGGAGGAAATCAGAAAAAAGATGGAGAGGAAGTAAAGGAAGTAGAGGAAAAGAACCGCTGTCAGGAAGAGGGATCCTTCGTCCCGACACAGAACGTCGGGACTCAGGATGACAACGCGGGTGCTAGACGGCTTTCAGTTTGCCGGGGGCGCGTCTTTCTTCCTCGATTTTTTCGTGCGCGAGCTGGGGATCGAAGCAGCGGCGGCAGCGGGCCTCGTACATGCCACCGGCGCCGACGACGATCAGCTCCTCCGAGGCGACCAGTCGCTGCGTGTGGACGGCGGGGTTGCCGCAGCGCACGCAAATCGCCAGCAGCTTGTGAATCTCCTCGGCCACGGAAAGCAGCCGCGGCATGGGCTCGAAGGGGCGGCCCATGAAGTCGGTGTCGAGGCCGGCGACGATGACGCGCTTGCCGGAGTCGGCGAGCTTGGTGCAGGCGTCCACGATGTCCTCGCCGAGGAATTGCGCCTCGTCAATGCCGATCACTTCGGTGCGCGGCTCGACCTTTTGCAGCACTTCGGCGGCGGTGCGCACGTTGTCCGAGCGGATGCCCAGGCCGGAGTGCGAGACGATTTCGGTGTTGGCATAGCGCTGGTCAATAAACGGCTTGAAAATCTGCACGCGCTGGCGCGCAATCTCCGCGCGCCGCAGCCGGCGGATCAACTCCTCGCTTTTTCCTGAAAACATCGGGCCGACGATCACTTCGATCCAGCCCATGTTGCCCTTGACGATGTCCACGTGGGTCCTCTCCTCGGCTGTAAGCTAGCACAGATGCCTGTGGAATTTCAGCCGGAGACACAGGCTCCTCGAAATTCGAAAAACGCAAACACTGGCCATGACCGTGTAGCCCGCGTCTGCGTCCTGAAGCTTCGGGACGCGGGGAACTGGAACTGCGGTTGAATGCCCCGCCTCTGAAGAGGCGGGGCTACATCCTCACCGATAGAGCTGCGCGTTGAAGAAGGGGGCGAACGCGTTGATGACGGCAGTGCGGAAGGAATCCTGCCGGGTGTGCAGGTTTTTCGTGAAGACGCCCCAGGCGCCCTGCTGGTCGCGGATGCCCTGCTCGCCGGAGAAGGCGTCAATAGCCACGGAAAGCTCGACGCCTTCGTCCACCACGCGCCGGGCCAGCCCCTCGGGGACGAGGATCGCGCCGGATTGACCGTAGGCGCCGCGCGCGCCGTCGCTCACGTACGCCCAACTCTCTAGGAACACGAGCCGCTGGCCGTTGTCGACGACGACGTCCAAGCCGCCTTCGAGGCCGACGAAGTACTCCCAGGGCTCGCTGCGTTCACGGCCAATGCGCACCAGCGCATCGGCGCGGCCGCGGGCGCCAGCCATCAGCTCGGCGCGGGAAAGTGGCGTGTGGCCCACGCCGCTCTCGACCTCGACGCCGATCACGTCGTAAAGCGCGGCCTCGTCGAGCGTCGGGCCAATGACGGAGAGCGCTTCCCAAACGGCGTTAAGTTTCGGCCGGCGCGTGCTGCCAACAGCCACAATGATCTTTTTCATTGGTCGGCAATCCAAAAGCGAAAAGAGAAAATAGAAATTAGAAAGTGGGCAACGTACTTTCGCCCCTGCCTATTTTCTATTTTCCCTTTTCTATTTTCTATCTTTTTCAAGTTTTCCAGAGCTGGGTCTGGCGCTCGCGGGCGTAGCGGTCGAGGAGGAACCTCTTCAGCTCCTCGACTGACCGGAACACGTGGTCGGCGCAGGCCAGCATCCAGCCGCTCACCTGCTCGGGCAGCGCCTCGGTGACGAGATAGACGGGAATGCCTTTGCGGAAGGCGACGGTGAGCTCGGCGGGAGTGCCGCCGCTGCCGCTTGCGGCGGCGCCGGCCTCCCAGTAACAGATGAGGTAGTCGGCCTTGTTCTCGATCAGGTCGAGATCGTAGTGGATGATCTTGCGAACGACGCGGCGGAAACGGTCGAGGTCGGCGGACTTCCACTCGCGGAAATGGGCCATTTCTTCTTCGGTGAGGTTTTTCTTTTCGTCCTCGGCGGGGTCATAGACGCGGTGGCCCAGCTCGTCGCGGAGAAAGGGCGCCAGTTTGCGGCGCCAGAGCTTGCCGCCGTCGGAAGCAAATTCGATGGGTCCGCAGAGATAGACGAGCATGGGCTTTTCAGGGCGCGCGGGTGAAGGCTGATAGTAACAGAAGATCGAGAATCGAAAATAGAAAAGAGAAAATAGAAAAAAGGCCGCGCGCAGAATCTGGCGCGATTTTCTATTTTCCAGTTTCTATTTTCTATTCTTAAGATGGAGCGGCCGAGGGGACTCGAACCCCCGCCTACAGCTTGGCAAGCTGTCGTACTACCCCTATACTACGGCCGCTTCGTGCGGACGACCTCCCCTAATATATAACACGCGCAGCAAAGATCCGACAAGTAGGCGCTCCAGAGCAGTCATCCGCCCGTGCAGGGACACACGCACCCCCGGAAAGCTTGCGGGGCCACGGCGCGGCACCGGCTTTCTAGCCAATCTCCAGGATACGCGTTGTGCGGACGACAGGAGACCGCTTCTGCCGCTCCGCAAAATTGACGGCTTTATCGCGATCAATGTAAACGCGCGCAAACTTTTCGCCGTCCTGATAGTACACAGTGACCTGCCAGTGCCGATGCTTGCGGCGCTTGTCTTTGCCGAGCTTGCTTTTCTTCCTTGTTTTTTTCACGGTTGGGCCCCACAACACATTTGAAACTATGGCAATTCCGGCCCGTTATGGCAAGTGTTAATTCTCTAGATTACTCCGCGTACACCTTTGCATCCGTTTCCAGGCAGGGAGAGCCCCCTGGGGCCGGGCACCCAGCCGGAACTTTTCTGTAAACAGAGCGAACCTTTTTCGCATTCCAGCGTCTAATGAAAAGAACGGAAGGCAGTAGGGGACAAGTAGCGGGCGGCACAGCGGATTTTCCGGAAACGCGCCCCACACGGACGAAACCTTTTGGGACCCGCTTCCGTACCTAACAGTAGGCGAGTGGCGAGAGGAAAGAAGAGCGGGCATGACCATCAAATTGAACGGAACGCCAACAATCGAGAATCTGGGGAAATATCCCGCCGAAAGCGTGGAAAAGCTGCGCCAGCTCCTGGCGACCGGCGCTCCGGCCAAGCCGGATACGCACCGCAAGGACTTCTACGAGCTGCAAAACGGCGGCCGCGTGTACTGGATCCACATCTCGCCAATCAGCGGCACCGTGGTGCTGCTGGCCATCTGGCAAAAGCCGTGCGTGACCTCCGCTTCCGCCGTTTCGACGCAGGCGGCGTGAAGACAGAAAAGAGAAAATAGAAACTGGAAAAGGGGGGAAGTTCGGAGCGGACTTCCCCTTTTTTGCTTTCGGTTGTCAGTGGTCAGTTTGCAGCTATCAGTCCTGCTTTCTGGCTGGATTTTCTTCCTTCCTGGATTCTTCCCTCTTGGGTTCTTCTTTTTTGATAACGTCGTCCGGCTTGAGGTTCAGCGCGTCCATCACGGGGCGAGGAACCTTGAAAAGCATCGGCCCGATGCTGGAGCGGACATAGGCATCGGCCTCGCCGGCGCCGGCGGAGAAATCCAGTTTCGTCCCGGCGCCGTCCTTTGCGGTGAGCTCGATCTGCACGGCCGGGCGGGCGAACCGGGCGCGGTCAGCGGGCCTAGGGGCGTCCAGAATTTCCGAGGCGCGAGCCTCGCGCAGGGCGCTCAACATCCTCGCAGGCTCCACTTCCTTGCCTTTCATCGCCGCCGGCTCGGAGACGAGCCACTTCCCTTCCGCGTTCTTCGCCGCCATCAGGGCCCCGTGCGCATTTTTCACACGGATGCGGACGAGTGTTTCTTCGTCGAAGACAACGATGCGGCGGTCGCGGAATTCTAGCAGCGGCTTGTCGGAGTTGGCCAGCACGTCATCGGGCAGGAGCGCAGCGTCGTGCGCGTTGTCTACCAGCGCATAGACGTAGCCGCCGGTAAAATCCTTCGCGCCGAGGCGCAGGCGGTGCTCAGAACCCGACTTTAGCTTGATCGTCAGCGCGACGACTGGCGCATCGAGGCCGAAACCCTTGAGCGCTTCCGGCGAGCCGGGCGGCGTGACGGGAAACGTGCGGCTGATGCGGCTGAAAGCGATGCTGCTGAGCAGCGCGTCCGCCGTGCCGGCGTCGGCCGAGGAATCGAGCGGCTGCGTAATGCGCCAGCCGGAGCCGCGTTTTTCGAGCGCCAGCGTGACGCCGCCGCGCGCGACGGTGAGCGCGACAACTTCTTCCTGCTTAAAGCTGAACAGCGGCTTCGACGCGGCGGCCGCGTCTTCGGCAGGCTTTTCACGCTTGAACTCGAAATACCAGACGGCGCCGCCCAGCGACACGGCCAACAGCACCACCAGCAGCGTGCTCTTTCTCACCGGCGTTTCCACCAGATGAACGCGCCCGCGGCGATCACCGCGCCCGGCAACAACACGATGCTGAACCAGAAAAACATGTTCTGCTGGCTGCGGGTGAGGTTCACGCGGCGGTTCGCTGGAGATTTCGGGCGGATGGAGATCAACTCTTCATCCTGGGCGAGCCAGTTGATGGAGTTGAAGAAGAGGTCGCCGTTGCGCTGGGCGCCAAGGTAGCGGTTGGTGGCGAAGTCGGAATCGCCGATCACCACCAGGCGGGCGTCCTTCTCGCCAATCTTCCTGCTGGCGGCAACGCCGAGTGAAACGGGCCCCCGGGTGTCCTTGCCCTCGTCGAACTTCGCCTTGCCGCCCTTCAGGTCCGTTTCCGCCCAGCTTTCCGGCGAAGTCTTCAGCAGCTCGGTTTCTTGCTCGCCGGGCTGCGATTTATTGCCGGACTTCACCGAGCGCGCGAGCGGGAAGATGGTCATCGTGCCTTCGAACTTCTTGGTGATGGGATGCGCGCCGTAGGTCATCACCAGCGGCACGCCCGGGCCGGTGCCGATCAGCCGGCCGTAGCCGCTCACGTCGAGCACGGTGTCCCTGCCCACAACGACGTTCCACACCTGCAGGATTTCGTCGAGCTGCGGATCGGTGTCCGGGTCCACCAGCAGCATGGCCTTGCCGCCGGACTCGAGGAACTTCGCGATCATCGCGGCCTCCTGCGGGAAAAGCGCCTTGGTAGGACCGGCGTCCACGAGGACCGAGCAATCGGCGGGGACATGGTTCGAAGCGACGAGATTGACCGCTTTCACCTGGTAGTTTTCGCTTTTCAATCCGGCTTCGACCGCTCCGTAGCCTTCCGCCTCCTGCGAGGAGAGCGGCTTTTCGCCGTGGCCTTCGACGAAGCAGACGGTCTTCACCACGTCGCGGGTCGCTTTCAGGATGGCGCTGGTGAGGTCCTGCTCGTCAGCGGATTCGGGGCGCTCGACGCGCGCGCCGCTGGCGACGATGGTTTCGCCGAAGCGCTGCACGCCGAATTGCTTGGCGAGCTCGGGCTTTTCCTGCGGGTCCACGAACTGGTAGGAGATGCGGCGGCTTCGGTTCTTATATTCGGCCATGAGGTCGCGCAGCGCGGGGTCCTCGGACTTATCGAACTTGAGAACCTTCACGTCCTTCTGCACGCCGGTGAGGATTTTATCCGTTTGGTCGGAGAGGCTGTAGAGTTTCTCGGCGGTGAGGTCGAAGCGTTTGCTGTGGCGCGCGCCGAGGAAGTTGACCAGACCGAGGATGGCGAGTACGGCAAGCGTCAGCACGGCCGTATTTGCGCCGAGGCGCGTGCCGCGCCGGCGGAAGAACGCGAGCACCGAGCCGAAGTTGACGCCGATGCCGAGGACGAACAGCGCGCCGCCGACGATGAGCATCACCCGGCTGGCCGTTTGCAGTGTCTCCTGGATCAGATAGCGCAGAGTGCCGGCAACAAGCAGCGTGCCGCCGAGCCAGGCGACGTTTTTGAACACTTCGTGGCGGCTGATCTTCATGCGCGCCTCCAGCGCAGCGCGTCCACGGAGCGGTGCGTCAGGAAGAGCCCCAGCACGATGAGGCTCGCGTAAAAGAGCAGGCTCGAGGTGTCAATCACGCCGCGGGTGAAGTCGTCGTAGTGACGCAGGATCGAAATGTACTGGATGACCTCCCCCATCGCCGACGACGAGCCGCGGGCGCTGATGTCAATCACCCAGAGAATCAGGAACAGGCCGAAAGTGAGCATCGAGGCAACAATCTGGTTTTCCGTAAGAGAAGAGAGGAACCCGCCGAGGGCGATGAGCACGCCGCCCAGCAACAGCACTCCGAGGTAGCCCGCCAGGATCAGCCGCCAGGGCGGCCGGGGCTCACTCGAGAGAAACAGCACCGCCTGATAGAGCGCCGTGGGCAGGAGCATGATGGCGAAGAGGCTCAGCGTGGCGAGGAACTTGCCGAGCACGATGTCCAGCTCGCGGAGCGGCGAAGTCATCAGCAGCTCCATGGTGCCGCGCTTTTTTTCCTCGGTGTAGTTGCCCATGGTGAGCATCGGCGCGACAAACAGGATCACCGTGCCCAGCAGTCCGAAGAAATTGCGGATCACCAGCCCGGGCACGTCGATTTCCGGCGCGCGGCCCATGCGCATGGACTGCATGCCGGCCTCGAGCGCCCGCTCCATGAAGATCGCCACAAACTGGTAGAAGAAAAATCCGGTGAGCACCAGAAACACGCCGGCCACCATGTAGGCGATGGGCGACACGAAGTAGTGGCCCATCTCTTTGCGGTAAATCGCGACCAGGCCCCTCATCGCCTTTTCTCCTCGCCAGGTGCGGCGGTTTCGTCGGTGGTGAGCTGGAGGAAAATATCTTCGAGGCTGAGCCGCAGGCTGCGCAGCTCGAGCAGTTCGTGCCCCGCGCCGACCACTTTAGCGGCCAGCGCAGCGCGGATGTCGTCGTATTCCGGCTGGCACTCGACGGTGGCGACGAAATGTCGCCGCGCATCCATCGGCGGCATCGCCACGCTGCGCACGCCCGGGACTTGTTGCAGCAGCGCGAGGATCTCTGCATCGTGCGCCACGCCGCCCGGAGCTACACCGGCGCGCCCTTCAAGGCGCACGCGCTCCGCGCCCTTGAGTTGTGCAGTGAGGTTTTGCGGCGTATCGACGGCGGCCACGCGGCCCTTGTTGATGATCACCACGCGGTCGCAGGTCATCGAAACCTCGGGCAGGATGTGGGTGGAAAGAATGATGGTGTGGCTGCCGGCCAGCGATTTGATCAGGTGGCGCACCTCGATAATCTGCTTGGGGTCGAGGCCGATGGTGGGCTCGTCGAGGATGATCACGTCGGGATTGTGCACCAGCGCCTGGGCCAGCCCGACGCGCTGTTTGTAGCCCTTCGAGAGCCGCTTGATGAGTTCCTTGCGCTTGTCGGTGATGTTGGCCATCTCCAGCGCAGCGTCCACGCGCCCGGCGCGCTCGTCCGACGGCACGCCCTTGATGCGCGCGACGAAATCGAGATACGTCGCCACGCTCATGTCCGGATAGAGCGGCGGATTTTCTGGCAGGTAGCCGATGCGCCGGCGGACCTCAAGCGATTGCTCGGTCACGTCGAAGCCTGCGATTTTGGCGGCTCCGCTCGTGGCCGGCAGGTAGCCCGTCAGGACGCGCATGGTGGTGGTCTTGCCCGCGCCGTTGGGTCCGAGGAAGCCGAGGATCTCGCCCTTGCCTACCGTGAACGAGACGTCGTCCACGGCATGCACCGCGCCAAACGCTTTGGTCAGATTCTGTACTTCGATCAATTCCCCTCCCGTTTATGTTTGCCCAGAAACGAAACGCACCATTCTACGCAATCGCGCTTCCGATGCAAACCGCCCCCGCGCGTTCTTCCGTAAGACGGGCTACCAATCCCTCGGGACTCGGGACCAGCCTGTCCACTTCCGTTGCCGCCTGTAGCACAGGCTCCCGACCCCTCGGGACATCCTGTGCGGCACGTAGCGGCAAATGGCATACGCCCCGCCTGCCCTGCCTGTGCGTTTTGTCGTACGGGCAGGCCCCCGTGCGTGTCCCTTTACGAATGAATCATATTGTACGATTTGAGTGCTTGTGCTATTCAGGGGTGTGCCTATACTCCTTCCAGAAGGAGTCTGCATGCGTCGCTTCCATCCAGTTTGTCTCATTCTGGCCTCTTCATTTTTTCTTTGCGCGCACGCAGGGGCGCAGGGAATCATCACCACCGTGGCCGGAGGCGGACCCAACAACATGCCCGCCCTTTCTGCAAGCCTGAGCCAGCCGAGCGGCGTTGCCACCGATGCTGCCGGAAACATGTACGTGGTAACGGGGTTTGCAAACTTCGTATTCAAAGTGGACGCTGTGGGCCGGCTGACCATTTTGGCCGGCAATGGCACTCTCGGATTCGGTGGCGATGGAGGCCCTGCTTCAAACGCTGTCCTGAGTGCTCCCAATCAGGTAGCCGTGGACAGCGCGGGAAACGTGTTCATCGCCGATACCTGGAACCACCGCATCCGCCGCGTGGAAGCGGCCACGGGCATCATCACAACGGTGGCGGGAAACGGCAACTGGGCCTTCAGTGGGGACGGCGGCCCCGCCACGGGTGCAAGCCTTGCTTTGCCTTCCGGGATAGCTTTGGATGCAGCGGGTAACCTATTCATTGCGGACAGATCGAACAACCGCATTCGCCGTGTGGAAGCGGCCTCTGGGGTCATTTCTACAGTAGCCGGCGGCAGCCTCCCCGGCTCGAGCGGCGACGGTGGCCCCGCCACGAACGCCGCACTGAACGGCCCCCTCGGGGTCGCTGTGGATGCGGCGGGCAACCTCTTCATCGCCGACACCTCCAACAATCGCATTCGCAGAATAGACGCAGCCACGGGCATCATCACCACGGTCGCGGGTAACGGCCTCGCCGGCTTCAGCGGCGATGGAGGCCCTGCGACGAATGCCAGTCTCAACTACCCCTATGACGTCGCCGTGGGCGCCTCCGGCAGCCTGCTCATCTCCGACATGTCAAACCATCGGGTGCGTCGCGTGGATCTCGCCACAGGCGTCATTTCCACTGTGGCAGGCGACGGCACCACTCAGTTTAAGGGCGATGGCGGGCTGGCCACCAACGCCTCGCTCTTCTGGCCCGCCGCGGTAAAGATGGACAGTGCTGGAAACGTTTTCCTCGCAGACTCCGTGCACCACCGCATCCGTCGCATCGACGCCGCCACGGGGATCATCACGACCTTGGCGGGGAACGGCACGTTTGGCTTCAGTGGAGACAACCACATTGCCACGGATGCTAGTCTGCCCTACCCCTTCAGCCTCGCACAGGATCGTGCGGGAAACCTCTTCGTCGCGGATTCAGGCAACCTCGCCGTCCGCAAGCTGGACGCGGTAACGGGCATGATCACGACGGTGGCCGGCAATGGAAATCCAGGCTTCGCACTGGATGGGGATCCCGCGACAAGTTCCATCGGCCAACCCTTAGCAGGGCGCTGAAAAACTCCCTGTTTGGAATTGTGAATGCACTCTAGTATGCACGAAGCTCAGATGCCCGGCGTGAGTGGGCGAAATCCCTCGTCGAGGAGAAACTTCGTGCGCGGAAATACGGATTTGCAGA
>JACQDE010000036.1 GCA_016201285.1 Acidobacteriota bacterium
GGTTCTGCAAATCCGTATTTCCGCGCACGAAGTTTCTCCTCGACGAGGGATTTCGCCCACTCACGCCGGGCATCTGAGCTTCGTGCATACTAGAGTGCATTCACAATTCCAAACAGGGAGTTTTTCAGCGCCCTGCTAGAAGAGAATCTCTTTCGCCCTGCGCTTGCTGGACTGGTGAGTTAAATGTGGACGTTCTCTGCGAATTTCTTGTTATCGAAAAGGTAAGAGCCGACAGCAGGCTGGCGTGTTAGACTCACGCATTATGGCGGCATTGAAACCGTACAGTCCACCATCTGGCAAGATTCCCACCAAGCGGCGCTCTTTCGAAGAAGTTGTGCGGGACTTGCGGCACGCTGTTTATTCAATCGTGCGCCACCGCGACATCGGCAACGGAAGAGTTGAAGCGGGCCCACTTGGTTCAGGCTTCTTCGTTTCTCCTGAGGTCTTTCTCACCTGTAATCACGTTATCGCTTCTCCACAGGCTCCTCATAAGGACGGGGACTCGTACCATCTGGTATGCAATCTCACAGGAACCTCGGGTGCGATCCATGCAATCGGTAATGCCGTTGTGGGCCAGAATGTCCATCTTTTTCCGGACTGCGACCTGGCACTTCTGATCTCAAAAGCTCGAAAGGACCAACCGTATGTTTCGATCGACTTCGGAGATGTTCCCATCGGGAGGGAAATTGGTGTCGCTGGGTATCCCTTGTCAAAATTGCAGGTAGTGAACGGCAACCTGAGCTATGAGGGGCTGATATTCCGAGTGGCCAAAGGCGTAGTGACGTCGACGTACAACACCAATATCAATCCCGGCATAGGACCTGGGATTCAGGCGGTGTCCGTAATTGAGGTCAATTTCCTGTTTGTTCCCGGCAATAGTGGCGGCCCCGTTTTCGATGCCGAGACGGGACGTGTCGCTGCTTTTGTCCACGGGTACACTACGGAAAAAATCCGTGAGAGAATTGAGGAAGCTACTCTTATTCAGGATCTTCCCGCCGGCGTCAGCCGGCAGTACATTGAAAACCTGAATGCGCTGTACTCGATTGCTATCAAGCTGGAGCGGGTCCGTCCGCAGCTAGAGGCATTCGGCGTCAGACTCTAGATGCCAGCTCAGGCAGACTTGCTTTCTTTCGAGTAAACCACAGTGCAGGCAGTTTGAGCGGGGAGCTCTGAACTCGTGCAGACAGAGCTAATCGTGATTCTCGCGGGCTGGACTGAATTGGCATCAGCCGGATTCGTGTTCCGCCCTGGGTAGGTCATGGTCTCACCGGGACGTTCCCCTTTGCCAAAAGCCTTCATTCGGGTCCACCCTTTCCTATTCCTAATGCTACCTGCAAACCTGAATCGACGCAAACTTCGATTTTCTTGAGTGCGCGCCCTGATCGATCTCCTTCGCAATCCATTCGCCCCTAAGTGGGCCAAACCCAAGAGTGCCAGCCTGTAACTCATTGACGCAAAGAAATACCCCCCGCGCGGGGGTGTCGACCTTTGAGCGGCGGTGCCCGCAAATGGCGAGAAGATCCCCACTAACCCGAACCACCGCCGCCAAAGCGTACCTTACCCCGCTGCAGCCGTTTCGTCAGGAGCCGGTGAAGTAGAACAGCGCGGTGAAGATGACGTCCACGATGATGACCAGGAAAATGGACATGACCACGGCGGAGGTGGTGGAGCGGCCGACCTGCTCAGCGCCGCCACCGGTGGAGAAGCCTTCGTAGCAGCCCACCGCGGTGATGGTGATGCCGAACATGACGGACTTGATGAGGCCGGTGAAGATGTCGCGCTGGTAGAGCGCGTCCAGAGTGGCCTTGAAGTAGCCGGTGAAGGTGAAGTCGGCGTTGGTGATGCCGAAGACCGCGCCGCCGCAGACGCCCATGAAGTCGGCCCAGGTGGTCAGGCAGGGCATCATGATGAGCATGGCCAGGAATTTCGGGGTGACGAGGAACTGGATGGGCTGCAGCGCCATGGTTTCCAGCGCGTCAATTTCCTCGGTCACTTTCATGGTGCCGATTTCCGCGGCGAAGGCCGAGCCGGAGCGGCCGATCACCACAATGGCGGTCATCAGCGGGCCCAGCTCGCGGGTCATGGAAATGGCCACGGCGCTGGCCACGAATTGCATGGCGCCGAATTTTCTCAGCTCGTAGGCGCCATTGAGCGCGAGGATGAGGCCGACGAAAAAGGTAATCAGCGAAACGATGGGCAGCGCTTCGACGCCGACGGCCATGGCCTGGTGCAGCGCGCGCTCGACGCGCAGCGGGCGGCCCTTGAAGGGCGCGACAAAAACGTAATAAGCGGCGCGGCCGGCGAGGCGCGCAAGCCCGCCGACGTAGGCGAAGACGCCGATGGTGCCGCGGCCGATGGTGTCGAGGGTGGCCATTATGGAGTGCCTTCGTTCAAGAGAGATCCTTCGCTTCGCTCAGGATGACAGGTCAAGTGCATAAGAATCAAAAACCAAAAACCGCGAAACCGCCGCCCCGACAAGTCGAGGCAGGCTACAGATGCCCGCCTCCCGACAGAAAGCGTCGGGACAGGTTCCGGCGGGCGCTTCAACAACTGACAAACCCAAGAGCCGGCAAGATGCCGGCGTAAAGCCGCCGCTACGAGGCGGCAAGGGCCTGGTCTTCGTTTTCGTACACCTCGAATACTTTGATGAGCCGGGAGAGCTCGAGCACTTCGCGGGCAGCGGGGCTCAAGCCGAAGAGAATGAACCGGCTGTTCATGTTGCGCGAGACCTTGAGGCCCTCGACCAGGGAAGCAACGCCGGAGCTGTCAATGTAACGGACCTCTTTGAGATTGACGATGACGCGCGGGGACCGCTTGTCGCGGAGGGTCTCGAGGAGGATCTTGCGGACCTCAGGAGAATTATAGAGGTCAATGTCGCCGACGACGTCCACGATGGTGAAGGTCCCCGACTGGCGCGTGGAGATTTGCACGGCACACTCTCCTTACTGTGGGTTCCGGTTCAATAATTTGACCAGCCGAAGCTGGTTGCAATTTTCACGCGGCTCGTAGCTGACCTGGTCCATGATCTGCGTGATCAGGTGAATGCCGAGCCCGCCCGGGCGAACGTCGTTGAGGTCGCGGCTTTTCATCTGTTCCGGGGCGGCGGGGCGGCCGTGGTCAATGAGCACAAACTCGAGGCCGTCGCGGACCTGGTCGAGCGGGGTGCCGGGGTCGGAGCCAAGATCCGGGCCGAGCCGCCGGCAGGTGAGCTCGATGGTCTGGTCATAACGATCGTCGTAGGCATGGCGGATGATGTTGGCCAGCGCTTCGTCCACGGCCAGGATGATGGAGCGGCACTCCTCCTCGTTGAAACCGACGACACACGCAAATTGCTGGACGGCGCTGCGCACGACGCTAAGCACCTGCGGATGGCTGGGCAATTCGAGTTTCAGGGAGAAGGCCATGTCACCACCCGAAAAACGCCGTGCCCGCGCCGGCGCCCTCTGCGGCACACCTACGCTACGGCCTGCACCCTCGCAGAGGGTGACGCTCTTTGTGCCAGATTCCGCGATGGTTTGCAAGGAATTCGAAGAATGGGTAGTGGGTCAGTTTGTGTTTGCGCAAGGAGTAGCGCAGGCACTCTTGCCTGCGCTCTTTGTTTTGCTCCGCGCAGCCAAGTCCCGAGGCTTCGGGAGGCTGCGCTACACCCCAAACTGACCCACTACCGAAGAATGGGGATCAGGGACCGGGAAAGCATCCGCGCATAGCAGAGCTGGCGGGGATCGTTCATCCCGCGAAAAGGTGCCGAGGCTACCTGCACAGGCTATAAGCCTGTGCTACTGCGCGAGGTGGATGCGGAAGCGGTCGAGCAGGGTGCCAGTACCGCGCTCGACGGCGGTGACGGCGCGCTGGTAGCTCACCTGGGCCTGGAGGAGGCCCTGCTCGGCGGTGGCGAGCTGGGTCTGGGCGTCGAGGACGAAGAAGATGGTCTGCACGCCAAGCTCGTACTTGCGCTGTTCGGCTTCGAGATTTTTCTGGGCGAGTTCGCGGGCGATTTTGGCGGCGGCCATGGAGAGCTTGGCCTGCTCGAGCTGGTGGACGGCGTTGCGGACTTCAAGCGTGATGGTCTGCTGGCGCTGGCGGAGGACGTAGAGGTCGCGGCGCTTGGAGATCATGGCGCTGCCGAGGTCGGCTTCGGCGGCGCGGTTGCGGATGGGCAGGTTGAGCCGCAGGGTGAAGCCGTAGCCGGGAAAATCGAAGGCGGAAAGCTGTTCGAGCGCGTCGCCCAACCCGCCGCGCAGGACCGCCGGAGGCGGAGTGGGGTTCGCGCGATTCCCGCCGATGCCGCCCGAGGAATAGAAGGCGGAGAGATTCAGGTCGGGCTGCAAGGAGTTGTGCGCAAGACGGACGCTGGTGTCGTCATTGGCAAGCTGCTGGCGGAGGGCGTCGAGTTCCGGGCGCTTTTCGAGCGCGCGCTTGAGGGCCTCCTGCGAATCCATTGTGAGGAGATCGCCGGAAGGCTCGGCGGGCTGGATGAGGTCAAGATCGAGTGCGCCGACGTAGGGGTCGAGGTCGGCGCCGATGGTGCGGCGGAAATCGTCTTCGAGCTGCTTGAGCTGGTATTCGGCCTGGATGGCGGAGACGCGGCGGGTGGCGACCTGGGATTCGGAGCGGTAGATGTCGAGCGGAGGCAGGGCGCCGAGCTCGAGGGCGCGCTTGTTCTGAGCGTAGGTGGCTTCGGCGAGCTCGAGGGACTTGCGCAAGACGATCAGGTTGTCGCGGGCCTGGACGACGCCCCAGTACTGGTCGATGGCACGCTGCACCGAGTCGCTGACCTGGACTTCGAAGTTGGCGCGCGACTGCTTCTGACTGCGCTGGGCAATCACGATGGGCGCGCGGTTGGGGAAAAGCCCGCGGTTGCGGAGCAGCGGCTGGGAGATGGAGAAGTTCATGCTGGAGGAGATGGAAGGATTGATGGTGGCGAAGGAGCTATTGGTGACGGACTTGCTCGCGTTGAAGCCGATGTTGTAACTCGTGCCGGTTTGGTAGGCCTGCGCGTAGTTGAACTGCGTCTGCTGGCTGAGGCTGCTGAGCGTGGGAGCACCCGCGAGTTGCGAGACGCTGGCGGAGGTAGAGCGGCTGGCGTTGAAGCTGCCGGTGAAGAGCGGGTCGAAGGGGGCGTGGGCGCGCTGGATGGCGAACTGGGAGTTTTCGTAGGTGAGCTGGTTGAGGCGGACATCGGTGTTGTTGAGCAGCGTGAGCCGGATGGCGTCGTCGAGAGAGAGGCGCAGCTTGCCGCCGGCGACGAAATCCTTCAGGCCCTCGGGCCCAGGAATCTGCGCGGGCAGAGCGGGGCGCAGCACCACGCGGCGGAAATAGTTGGGCGTGGGAAAGGTCTGAGCAGAGAGGGGGAGGGAGAGGAGGCAAAGAAACATCAAAATTGAAATCTGAAATTTGAGATTTGAGATTTGAAATCTCAAGTCCGGAATTCCAGAGTGCAGATTGCGGTGCGCGAGCATTGAGCGCCTCCTGGTTACTGCGAAGTCTGAGACCTGCCGCCGATCATTTCTGTGATTCAGGCGGCTTCTCAGTGAATTGACGCAATTGGTTCAAAAACTCCTCGCGATCCTGGGAAGCCTTCGAAGTGCGGCGCGTCTTGTCGGTGAGGTAGCGCTGGCCACGAATCGGCGAATTCTGCAGAAAGTCGGCCCAGGCGCGGATCTGGCGAGAGATTTCTTCGGAGCGGGATTTCAAATTTGAAATTTCAGATTTCAAATCCGAGAAACTGCCCAAGCGCTCCAGTAAGTCGAGCATGGAGCGAGTCTCACCTGCGGACCCGCGGGCAGTGTAGAGAAAGGTGAGCAACTCCTGGGTCGTGCCGCGTTCAAAACCCTCAGCAATGTTATTGGATACGGAAACCGCGGCTCGCTCGATCTGATCGCGCAGGCCGTAATGACTCTTGAATTGCGGCTTCGCAGTGAGTTGGTAAATCTGCACGGCTAGATCGATGGCGGCGTTCCAGACGGGAAGCTCTTCGAAGCGGTTGTACTTCATGCGTGCTCCATCTCGAATCTGAAATTCAAATTCCCGACCGCGAAACCCGGGGACGCTAGTTACCACAGCAGAGAAACAAAATTACGAGACGAAAAAAGGGAATGTGAAGAGATGATTTACACACGGCATCGTCACTCATAGCGGATGGCCTCGACGGGGTCGAGGCGGGCGGCCTTGGTGGCCGGATAAATTCCGAAGATGAGGCCGACCGAAACGGACACGGCGAACGCGAGCACGACCGACGCCGGCGTGACAATGGTGGTCCAGCCGGCGAGCTTCGCGATCAGGCCGGACATGCCGAAGCCGAAGCCAATGCCGATCACGCCGCCGAGAAAGGAAATCAGGATCGCCTCGATGAGGAACTGGCGGACGATGTCGCGCTGGCGGGCGCCGACGGCGCGGCGGACGCCGATCTCGCGGGTGCGCTCGAGAATGCTGGCGAGCATGATGTTCATGATGCCGATGCCGCCGACGAGCAGCGAAATGGAGGCAATGGCGACCATCACCATGTCGAAGATGCGCTGGGTGCGCTTTTGCTCGGCGAGCAGTTCGGCGGGAACCACCACGCTGAAGTCGCCGGCGTTGCGGTGCGAGGCGTTGAGGATGCCGCGCACCACTTCCGCGGTGCTCACGGTGTCCGCGGTCTGTTCGAGCTGCAGGTAGATGCCGTCAATTTCGTCCTTCATGCCGCTGCGGGTGTCTTCGAGGCGAAAGACGGCCCCGTTCAGCGGGGTGTAGATCAGGTTGTTGCGGTCCTGCGAAGGAACGCCCGCGATATCCTGCTGCAGGGAGACCAGCGGGCCGACCACGCCGATTACTTCGAGCCACTGGTCGTTCACCTTGATGAACTTGCCGATGGCCTCTTCCTGGGGAAACAGGTTGGCGCGCGCGCCTTCGCCAAGCACTGCCACGGGCGCGGCGTGGTCGTTCTCCTCGTTGTCGAAGAAGCGGCCGCTCACCACGCGCAGCCCGCTGATCTTCAGGTAGGCGGGCGTGACGCCGTACACCACGGGCATATCCCGCTGCGGCTTGGGGAAAAGCTTGGAGGGAGTGAAGCGCTTGCGGGGGCTGGACTCGACGATGCCAGCCACATTGGCGCGGATGACACGATGGTCGGCGAAGGTGAGCCCAGGAGAGGTCTTGCGCCGTTCACGCATCTCCAGCCAGTCCACCGCTTCCTTCGCTTCGACAATCAGGTTGCGCACGCCGAGTTGCTCGATGAAGGCCATCACCTGCTGCTGCGCGCCCGCGCCGATCGAGAGCATGGAAACCACCGCCGCCACGCCGAAGATCATCCCCAGCATGGTGAGCAGCGTTCGCAACTTGCGCTGCAGCAGGTTCTGCAAGCTCAAGTGCAAGTCCGGGAGATACTGCGCCCAGGCGCGATGGCGCAACTCTTCGGCGGCGTGACGTTCGCCGATCATTTGCCGGCTCCGGCATTGATGGCGGGCCTACCGGGCGCGGGGCCGCTCGAGGGCTTGCCGCCCCGCGTTTCGGGATTGACGAGCGCCACCTCGTCGCCTTCCTTCACGCCCTCAACGGCCACCTGGCTTTCCGTACGCTTCTGAATCTTCACCTCGCGAGCATCAAACTTCTCGCCATTGCGGACGTACACGACGGGCCTACCATCTTTGTCAAACACGGCCTGGCGCGGGAGGAAAAGAGCGTTGAGCACCTTGTCGCCGACGATGATGATGTTCGCCGTGGTGCCGGGACGCACGTCCGCGGCTGAGCGGTCGAGGGTGAACGTGGCGTCGAACTTGCGCTCCGTGCCGCTCCCCCGCCACCACATTTCCCGCGCGGCCATTCCGCCGACGGTCTTTACCCGGCCGCTCAGCGGCTGGTCCGGCTTTGCGTCCAGCCGGACTTCCACCGCCTGCCCCGGGTTGATGTTGGCACGGTCGTTTTCGCTTACCTTGGCGAGGATCTCCATCTCCTCCACTTGCATGATTTCGGCGATGGCGCGGCCGGGCCAGACGATGTCTCCGGCGCGCAAGTCCGGAATCACCATGCCGTCAAAATAGAAGTTCAACTGCGCTTCCTTGATGGAAACCAGGCCGGAGGAGGGCGCTTTCAAGGTCATGTTGTCAATGTTCTGCTTGGCCACCAGCATGTTCAAGCGGGCGCGATTGCGCTTCTCTTCGAGCACGGTGATGCCTGCCTGACTGGAGGCGGTGCGGGACTTCACGTCGTGCTCGAGCTGTTCCAGCCGGCGCTTGGCCTCCTCGAGGTTGAGCAGATTTTTCTTGCCGTCGATGGCGCTGAGCAGCTCGTTGCGGCTAACATCCAACTCGGCGCGGCGCACGGCGAATTTGGCCTGCAACAGCGCGACCTTGTCCTGCGCGGTCTGCACGGCGGCATCGGCTTTGGCCTTGGTGATTTCCTGTTCGGCCAGCAGCAGGTCCATGCGCTCCCGCTCCAGGTTGTACTCCTGCTCGCTGGGGTCAAACTCGGCGATGAGATCGCCCGCTTTCACCAAGTCCCCGGTGCGCGCCAGCGTGACGATCTGCAGCGTGCCGCCCATCTGCGGAGCCATCAGCAGCATGGACTTCGCCGGGCGCAGCTCGCCGGTGGTGTACACCTTCAGCTCCAGGTTGCCGCGCTTCACCCTCACGGTGGGAATGGAATCACTGCGCGCGCCAAAGGCTTGCGGGCCGCTCAACACCACACCGGAGACGCCCGCGAGCACGACGAACGCCGCAAGGACGCTCACCACGATTCGGACTTTTTTCTTCGATGCCATCTTCAGATCCAATTGTGTGATTGCGTGACCGTTCGATTGGGCGCTGGAAGATGAAAATGCTCCAGCCGCAACTCTTCCGTCACGCAATCACAAAATCGCGCAAACATTCAATCGTCCTCCTCCACAAGGGTCGGGTCTTTGGTGGCCACCCGCTCGCCGGGCTTCAGACCCCTGGCGATGACGAGTTGGCCGTTGCCGCGGCGCGCGATTTCAATCTCGCGCTCTTCAAATTTAGAGCCGCGGAGGACGTAGACAACGGTCTTACCCGACTTCACGAACGAGGTTTCCGCCGGAATCACGATCACGTTGGGCAGCCGCTCGACAGCGACGCGGGCCGTGGTGCTCATGCCGGGACGCAGGCGCGGGTCCACCTGATCAATCTGCAACGCCAGGTCGAAGTTCTTTCGGACCGGGTAGCCGGTGAAATCCGGCTTGGCCAGCGGGCTGATATCCGCAACCCGGCCGGTGAATTCCTTGTCCGGCAGGGCATCTACGCGAATGACGGCGTCCTGGTTCAGTTTCACGCGGCCCCGGTCGGCCTCCTCGATGCGGCCGGTGATGCGGAGAGTGGAGAGGTCCGGCAATTCAGCGAGGCCCGCGCCGGACCAGGCCCGGTCCCCTTCTTTGAACTCCGGCCAGCTGCCCCAATTGCCGGCGCGGGTATTCGGCATTACCGTGACCATGCCCGCCGCAGGCGCCTTCAGCTCCAACCGAGCGAGGTTTTGCTCCACCCGCTGCAGGTCAAACATTTCTTTCGCGCGCTTCTGCTTGCGGCTTTCGACCTCGGCGGCTGCGGCAGCGCGGTTCTGCTTGATGCGCTCTTCCAATTCGCGGACTCGCTGCTCGGCATTGGCGAGAGTAATCCGGGCCTTTTCGCCTTCGATCTTCGAGAGGATCTCGGCCTTGCTCAGCTCGAGCTTCGCGCGCTCCACGTCGTACTGCGCCTTTTCCGCATCCGTCTGCAACTGCTCTTCGGTGATGCGGTGCTGCGCGCGGGTGCGTTCGATTTCCGCCTCGGCGGTCTTGACGTCGGTGAGGCGCTGCTCTTGCTGACGCTTGAGCTGGGTGGAATCGAACTGCGCGACGATCTCCCCGGGTTGCACTTGCGCCCCGCTCTTCGCCAGCTTGACAATCAGGAGATCACCGGCACCGGCCGGGGCCGCGAGCACGATGGACTTGAGCGCCTTCACCTCGCCGCGGATCTGGACGTAGTCCACGAATTCGCCGAGGCGGGCATCGGCGGTGGGGATTCTGGGCGCGGCGCGCGTCAGGCGCACGGCGCCGAAGATAGCCACCGCCAACACCACGGCGCCGCCGCCGAGTACAGCCCAGCGGCGGTGGCGCCAGAGGTTGAGGAGTGCAGCAAGCATTGTTGAAGACCGAAGACCACAAACCCAAAACCCAAAAACAACCTCCGCCTCTTCCCGACATCCCGAAGCCTCGGGAGCGTCGGGACGCAAACGGCGCGAAAGAGGCGGGCTACAAATGCCGGCCTAAAGGCCGGCGCTACCGGCGGCGCTGGACGACCGCGCCGGGAGCGACGCCGGACAAAATGACGGCCTCGGTGTCGCTGGTGGCGCCGAGCGTCACCGCGGCTTTCTCGAAGCCGAGCCCGCGCTTCACGTTCAAATACGTCTGGCCATCTTCAGTGATGAGGGCGTCGCGCGGGACGACGAGTGCTCCGGCGTAGCGTTCGAGCTCGATTTCGACCGCGGCGGACAAGTCCGGGAGCAGTCGCGGGTCGGTACCCTGAATCGAAAACACGGCCGCAAAGGTGCGCACCTTCTGGTTCATGGAACTTGTCGCGCCGACCGCCGCCAGGCTATCGAGCTTGCCCGCAAGAACAAGCTCCGGATAGGCATCCAACCGCACTTGAACCGCCTGTCCCAGGCGGAGCGAAGTGACGTCGGCCTGATTGACGCGGGCGCGCACCTGCATTCCCGCCGGGTTGACGATCTGCATAATCGGATTGCCGGACCACACCTGGTCGCCTTCCTGCACTTCCCGCATCTGGCTCTGCATCCAGGTGGGAGTGAGCACCACCATGCCGCCAATGGCGGCGCGAATCGATAGCTTTTCCATGTTTACATGCGCGTATTCCATTGCTTTGCGGGCGCGGTCGCGCTGGAGTTCGAGGATGCGCACGTCGGCCTGCCGAGCCACGCGCTTGAGTTCGAGGGTTTCGCGGAGCTGCGCGAGGTTGGCCTTGGCTTCTTCCAGGTTCTGTGCGTTTTTCTCGGCGTCAATCTTGGAGATGACTTCGTTTTTTTTCATCTCGAGCGTGGCGGTTTCCACGGCGTTTTCCGCCGCTTTCAGTTCGGTGATGTCTTTGGCTTCGGCGGCGGCGTTGTCCGCGTGCCTCTTCTTGATCTGCTCTTCGAGGTCGAGGTATTCGGCCCGGCGGTCGAGCGCGTTACGCTCCTGGCTCTGGCGGTCAAACTCAATCACCACGTCACCCGGCTTCACCTTTGCGCCAGTGGAGAGCAGCCGTGTGACAATGATCTGGCCGCCGCCGGGGCCGGAGAGTCGCGGCGCAGCCACCGAGCGGTAGTCAAGAGCCTCCACGGTGCCGTGGATGCGCAGGGTGTGGACGAAGTCGCGGCGGTCGAGCGTGAGGGTGGCGCCGCCCGAGTCGGGCGAGGACGCGTTGCCACCGGCGGAAACGCGGCGGAACGAGAGCACACCCCAAAGCACCAGCGCCAGCGCGACGGCTCCAGCCACGGAGGCAACGATGCGTCCGCGGCGCGGCACGAGCGCCGCTGGCGGCTCAGTTGGGCTGCGATGCGAAATCGATTCGGGCATTTGCGTTACTGAAAAGGGGAATCGCAAGCCGCCCCCGGCCCCTCTCGCTGTTCAGGCTAATGCTTTAGACGCCACAGGGCAAGGTTTGGTTAATGGAAAACGGGTCAGGGGCTGGGGAGCAGAGGTCCTGGACAAGAACGAAAGAATCCATCGCAGAGGCGCAAAGGAAAGCAGAGAAAGAAGAAGGCCGAAGACACGCAGGGGCGATGCCGGAGGGCGGGGTCGCCCCTGCGTGTTTTCCGGAGCACAGGCAGGAGTGCCTGTGCCACTAGCGGTGGTCGATCGGGATGTAGCTTCGCTTGTCGTAGCCGAGATAAACCTGACGCGGACGGGAGATCTTTTGCTCCGCGTCGAGCAGCAACTCCTGCCACTGGGCGATCCAGCCGGCGGTGCGCGGGATGGCGAAGAGCACGGTGAACATGGAAATGGGGAAGCCCATGGCCTCGTAGATCAGGCCAGAATAGAAGTCCACGTTGGGATAGAGCTTGTGGCTGACGAAGTAGTCGTCCTCGAGCGCGATGCGCTCGCATTCGAGAGCGATATCAATCAGCGGGTTTCTGCCCATCACCTCGAAGACTTCGTAGGCGATGCGCTTGATGATCTTGGCGCGCGGGTCGTAGTTCTTGTAGACGCGGTGGCCGAAGCCCATGAGGAGCTTTTCCTTGGCCTTGACGTGCTTGATGTACTCGGGGACGTTCTTCACCGAGCCGATCTCGCGGAGCATGTGGAGCACTTCCTCGTTGGCGCCGCCGTGCAGCGGGCCGTAGAGCGCGGCGGTGGCGGCGGCGGTGGCGCAGTAGGGATCCACGTGGCTGCTGCCCACCGAACGCATGGCGTTGGCCGAGCAGTTCTGTTCGTGGTCGGCGTGGAGGATGAAGAGCACGTCCAGGGCGTGCTCAAGCGTGGGATTCGGCTTGTACTTCACTTCCGTGGTCTTGAAGAGCATGTTGAGGAAGTTGCCCGTGTAGGAGAGGTCGTTATCCGGATAAACGAGCGGCATGCCCAGGCTGTGCCGGTAGGCGAAGGCGGAAAGCGTGGGCATCTTGCCGATCAGCCGGTAGGTCTGCTTGCGGCGGGAGTCGGCGTTGAAGATGTCCTTCGCGTCTTTATAGAAGGTGGAAAGCGCCGCGACGGTGGAGATCAACATGCCCATGGGGTGGGCGTCGTAGTGGAAGCCGTCGAGGAACTTCTTGATGGATTCGTGGATGAAGGTGTGATGAGTGATGTGCCAGGTCCAGTCGTCAAGCTGCGCGCGGGTGGGCAGCTCGCCGTGGAGGATGAGGTAAGCGGTTTCGAGATAGGTGCTCTTCTCGGCCAGCTCCTCGATGGGATAGCCACGATACATCAGGATGCCGCGGTCGCCGTCAATAAAGGTGATCTTGCTGGTGCAAGAGGCCGTATTGGTGAACGCCGGATCGTAGGTCATCATCCCGAAGTCGTTCTCATCCAGCTTGATCTGGCGGAGATCGAGAGCGCGGATGGTGCCGTTCTTGATCGGGATTTCGTAGCTCTTGCCGGTGCGGTTGTCGGTGATGGTGAGGGTGTTCTGGCTCATCGGTGATGCCTCAGTGGTAGTTGGGACGGGCGCCGTAGTGGCAGGTGACATGACGCCACTCTCCGGACGGGTGGCGGTTGCGGGCGCCCACACCAGCCCGGCCGTATTCAGTATCTACTCTACAACGAGTCCGGCGGGAAAGGAAAGAGACAGTAGTGAGCGAGCACTGTTCAGTGTTTCAGGCGGGGTGGTCAGCGCGGATGCCGCTGCTTCATGCGCGGCCTGTCCCGAGCGAAGCAAAGCCGGGGGATCTGCGGTAGGAGCGGTTTTCTTTGCGGGTCTGGCCCCAAAAACAAAGAGAGGGAAGCCAAGCGGGCCCAGCCCTCAATCCCCTCTAAGAGGATTCTCCGCTTGCCTTCCCTCTGCATCCCTTGCAGATGCACTTCGCGCGCCAAACACAACCCATTGAAAATAAAAGTTTTGCACTGAGGTGTTTGCGTAAAAACGTCAGGCTCACGGTAAAAACTTCACGACCCGACCGCCATTTTGGCTCTACACCCCCGCCGCTCGCCGCCGTAGAATCTCCACGACACTCGCGAAAGTCTTTGCCATGCACGAAATCGTCCACGCTGCCACGCCCGGCCACATCGCCACTGTCCGCGAGTTGTTCCTCGAATACCAGCGCTGGCTCGGCCTCGACCTCTGCTTTCAGAATTTCTCACTCGAACTCGCCGCGCTTCCCGGCGACTACGCCCCGCCCTCCGGCCGCTTGCTTCTGGTGCTTCACGATGCCCGCCCCGCCGGCTGCATCGCTCTTCGCAAACTCACGCCGGAAATGGACGTCTGCGGGGGCCGACCGTCCAATCGGCCCGATTCTGTTGCGGAAGACGAAACCCTATGCGAAATGAAACGTCTTTTCGTCCGTCCGGAGTTTCAGTCCCTGAAGATCGGCCGCGCGCTGGCCGAGCGCGTCATCGCCGAAGCCCGCGCCATCGGTTACACGCATATGCGCCTCGATACGCTCCCGGTCATGACTCGCGCCCGGGCTCTTTACGCCGCCCTCGGCTTCCGCGAGATCCCTCCTTACCGCCACAACCCGGTCCCCGGCGCCATCTACATGGAACTTGATCTCTGCGCCGCAGCTCTGTAGGGGCGCGACCCCGAAGCCTCGGGGGCGTGCACGACTCTTTCGTCGCGCCGGCCCCTGAGACAGCGCGCGGAAAAAGGTCCCTGTGGTTCATGACGTGAGAGAACAACAAGCAGATCCCTCGTCCGCATACAAACCGCCGGGACTCGGGATGACAGAAGGAGCGAAGAACTCCCTGTTCAGACCTGATTGCTCGTCTGCCGCGGCGGATTCGGAAAGACGCGCAAACTGCTTTTTCAGCATCCTCCTAAGCCTTGCTGTGCGCGGAATCCTTCCCGCAGGCCTTATACACGCCCCAGCCCAGCGCTCCTTCGCCGCCCTTGGCGAAGGGGCAGCCTCGCGGCTCCGCCGGCCCGCCCTGTTGTGCGTCGTTCCACTTAAAGAAAGGGCACCGGCTGATGTTCACGTTCTCTTTCTTCTCGAGCCGCTTGATCGCCGGTATTTTCTTTACGGCCGTCAATCCCCGGATGCTTTCGGCTGCCAGACTCGTCTCCGTCTGGACTTGTGCCCGCGCCAGCGCCAGCATTGTCTGGTAGCAGCCGTCGGCGATGGACTTCAGCACGCGCCCCTGATTGAGTCCCGTAGACGCGCAGAACGCGAACGTGCCATTCAGGTGCTCCGGCGAAGCCGGAAACACCGGCAGCACGGCCGCGTCCACCATGCGGTCGGCCGGGTGCAACGCCGTCGTATCCGCCGGGTGCGGCCGCGTCGTTCCCGCCACGTACCGCGCAATCTGGTTGTGAATGCGCTTCGACGCGTACTCGAACGACCGGATCTTTACGTTGTTCTCCAGCGACGCCGCCCGCTGGTGGATCGCCGCCAGCGTTTCGAATGGCCCGGCGGCGCCGGGTTCTTCTTCCGGCAGCGCGTTCAACGCGCCAGCGATCAGCAGGTCCGGCCTTTTGTGCCGGTCGCTCAGATACTGGAGTGCGGTGAGGTCTCTGCCGGCCGTTCGCCGAAAGCCCTGTTGCCCGCGCGAGAGAATTTCGATCGCCGGCATGAACGGCAGGTTGTCGAACATCCCGCCGTCGGAGTACAGGATGTCGGCGCGTCCGCTGCCGGGGAAGACGTTGCTGTCCGACCGCGGGGTGAACACCGCCGGAAACGCGCTGGAGGCCAGGGACGCCTCGACGTAGTCGTAAGGCGCGCCCGGCCGCAGGCCGCCCCCACCAAGCAGCAGGGGCGACTGCGTCACCAGGTTCGTGGTGGTGCCGTAAAACGCGATCCTGGCCGCCTTGAACGGCTGCCGCTCGGTCAACACGGTGCACCCCGCGCCGAGCAACTCCCGCGCCTCCGGCTCCAGCAGCGACGTGCCGATCACCGCCCGCTCGATGTCCAGCCGCTCCAGCGTTTCCTCCTTCAGTTGTTGCAGGAAGAGATTGGTCGCGTGAGTGACGTGCCCAGCCACGAATTCCGCCGCGATGTTCGCCGTTTCCTGGTGCGGGATCATGAACAGGTCGGAAATGGCGTCAATGAGGGCCGCCGGCGCTCCGGCCGCCGCAAACCCCGGGTCCGACCGGCTGCCGCTCTTCAAAATCCGCCGCACGTTTCTGGGTGACAGATGAATCGAGCGCCCGCGCAGGCCCATCTCGCGAGCCGCGCCTTTCAGCGTTTTCGTCAGGGCCACTTTGTCGTCCACTTGGAGAAACGTCTCCAGCAAATGGCCCAGAATGTCCCTGGTGCCGCCGGTCTCTTTGATTTGGAACATCGCTCCCAGCGCCCCGCCCATCAGCGTTCCCACCGACGCGCCCACGATCAGGTCCGGCCGGATATTGCATTCCATCAGCGCCGCCAGCATCCCGATGTGGAAGGCCCCGCGGAAGACGCCGCCGCTGGCCACGAGCACAATGCGTGGCGTTTCCCCGCTCAGCCATGGCATTTCGCGCACCAGTTGTTTCGAATCTTCCAGCGACTCCGCCAGCGAAACGGTGGAGCGCGGCCTGTCCAACGCCACGGGCGGCCGCTTCAGCATCCGCGTGCACTGCTGGCACACCTCCGGCAACCCCGCCGTCGGTTCCAGGAATTTCACGCGCGGCTGCTTGGCGATCGTCACCAGTAGCGCGTCGCAGTGCACCTGTGACCCCGTCCAGCCGTGCGCTCCCAGCTCGTCCCGGTAGAGCGTTTCCAGCGTCCGGCGACAGCCCGCCGCCACCGACTTCAGCATCTCCTGGCGGCTCGGGTTCAGGGTGTTTTTGAATTGCAGGTCTTCTTCCGGGGCGATTTCATCGGCGAAGATGGTGGAGCTGATGTTCTTTCCGGTGCCCGGATCGCCCCCGGCGGCCCGCACGGCGGTCTCCATCCGGCTGATCGTATTCGTCTGCAACACCTCGAGCTGCGTATCCCGCCGCGCCGAGAGCCGCAGGCTCAGCTTCGCCACATCCACGATGTTGTACTTCGTCACCTTTTCCGTTTCTTTTTCGTTCGTTTCCTGATCCGGCGCCGCTTCGTCCGGCTCGGGCCGGCCTTCGAGGGGCACCCGGTACACCACGTGGATCGCCGGATGCATTTCGTCGTTGTGCTCCGCCAACCGCCGCGTCAGCGGCGCGTTGTCCGCGCTCCGCAGGTAACTGAACAGCGCCGGCAACGGGTTTTGGCGGATCACCCCGCCGTCCACCAGATCCAGGCCATGCCCCTTCCGGAACTGCCGGGTCTTCATCCACTCCACCAGCACCGCGCTCCTGAGCCACCACTTGAGTTCTTCCTCCGTGCGCAGCCGCGTGGGTTCGAAGAAGGGCGGTGCCGCCATGGCCGTCCGCAACGCGTGGATCAGCGGCGTATCCGTTCGCGCCCAGAGTTGGAAGGCCGAAAGCGGGTCCCCTTTCTCGTAGAGCGTGGGCAGCGGCGCCGCCACCAGCAGCACGCGCAGCGGGTCGTCCCGCAGCAGCACCTTCGGCGGATCCGGCTTCCGCGCGTTTTCCTTCCACTCCGGGTCGAAGAGCTGCAGCAACTTGCGCCGCAGGAAGTAGTCGTGGATCAACCCCCGCCGCAGGCCGAGCATATTCAGCACATAGGTGAACGCCGGATAGCTCAACTCCGGCGTCAGCAGCACACCGAAGACGGCCACCCAGGTGCCGAACAGCGCGAACGCAAGGACGCAGAACATCCGCCATGCGACTTGCATCTCCGAGGGGATGAGGCGCCCGGCGAAGTACCGCTTGAATCCCATCAGCAGGTAATGCAGGCCCCAGGCGCTGGCGCTGATCAGGATGGCCGCCACCAGCCCCAGCGCGATCCAGCCGGCCAGCGGCCTGGGGAAACGCCGCAGCCACCCGCGAAACAACATCGAGGAGCGGCACTTCCACAGCGCGAAAGGAACCGCGATCGCGAGGAGCGGCGCCAGCAGCCGGATCGTTCCCCGCAACGCGATGCCCGCATCGTACGGCCACGTCTCCACCGCCATTGCCCGCCGCAACAGCTCCAGCCCCAGGTACACGTACCCGACCAGGCTGATCAGGTGGAGCCACAGGAAACCATACGTCCGCCAGCCGAACAGCGGCCGCTTCCACGGTTGCAGGAATCCGCGGTCGATCAGCCACCGCCGCGTCTCGGGGAGCATCACGAACGGCGAAAGCAGCAGGCAGGGCAGCACCAGCAGGGCGAAGAACCCGAACAGCAGCAGCACGTCGGCGCTGGCATCTTTCTTCTGCAGGAGTTCCAGCCCGATCCGAAAAGTCAGCAGCGCCAGGCCGGTGAGCGACATCACGTTAAACAGGGAGATCAGATAGACCAGCCAGCCGAACGCCGGCAGCAGGATGTGCTTCACCACGCCGCGTTCCAGCAGCCAGCGCCGGAGTTTATTCGTGGCGGCCAGGGCAAACAGCAGGGCCACGAGACCGGCGACCCATTTCCCGCCGTATAGGAGCGCTTCCTGCTTTTCTTCCGGCAGCGTTTCGCCGAAGCTGACCGCGAAGACGAACAGACCGAACAGGATCGCCAGCGTGAAGTTGAATAGATTGAGCCAGGAAAGAAACGCCATTCCCTTCCGCGGCGGCATGGGGATTCCCCACCACGGCTTTTTCTCCGCGTCCGCCGCGTGCGCCGCGAACTTGTGCTCCGGAAAAAACTGTCCCGAAGCGCAGGCATGGGAGATCAAGCGCGTCAGCAGCAGGATGGCCGCCTGGATCAGTTGCGCGCCGCTGGCCAGCTTCTGTGCCAGCGGGTATTTCTCCTGGAAGCGTACGTAGTTCACCAGCCCGCCCGCGACCAACCCCACGGTCACCGGCAACTGCGCCAGCCATTGTCCCAGGCGCACCAGCAGGTACCGCCGCCGTCGCGCCTCCCGCTCTTCGCTGGCGAGCGGCGCCGGCGCCGACGTGTCGTGGATCGGCACCATATCTGCGAAGAAATCCGACTGGTCCGGAATCGCATCCCAGAACACGTTCAGCGGCTGATCGGAAAGCGCCTCCACGTACTGCCGGAACCACCGCCACCGCGCCGCCTCCAGTTTTTTTTCTTCCTCGCCGGTGGGCGGCTGATGCTGCGATTTGGCCGCTTCCAGTTCCTGATACACCCGCTGCATCGCCGCCGCGTTCAGGGCGCCCAGCGAGATCCCCGCCGCCACCGCCGGCGGATCCCGGTCCGCTGCCAGATACGCGTGGATTGTGCCCGCGCCAAACGCCGCTCCGGCCAGCCCCGCGGTGAAGCACACCGCATCACAGCCTTCCACCATGGGTTTCGCCGGCGCTGCGGACCTCTGCGTCGCACCGCCTGCCCCCGCTGACTCGCGCGCTTTCTCGTCCATGGAGCCCTCCTGCTCGAAATGCAGGCTCCCTGCCTGCCGTTTGGCCGGACGTGCGGATAAGGAAGGATTCTCTTTGTTTCATATTGCTCAGTAAGTTGTTATTGTCAAGCAAAACCTTGGCCGCTTCCTCCTTGTTTCATCTTGAGCCCCAATGGTTTCTATCGGCGCGAAGGATCTCTCTTCTTTCTCCCCCTGCTCCCTGCTGCCTGGCCCGTGCCCGCCATTCGCCACTCGCCACTTGCTACCGCTTTTGATATCGTGGAAGGTTATCTTGGGCTTTTTATACCCATTAGCAGGGCGCTGAAAAACTCCCTGTTTGGAATTGTGAATGCACTCTAGTATGCACGAAGCTCAGATGCCCGGCGTGAGTGGGCGAAATCCCTCGTCGAGGAGAAACTTCGTGCGCGGA
>JACQDE010000037.1 GCA_016201285.1 Acidobacteriota bacterium
CAACACTCCGCGCATGGAAAACCCCGCGAAAAAAGGGGCACGGCCTATCAAGCCGTGGGGCGGGAGGTGGGCTAGGCGTCGTAGGTAACTCATGGAAGAAAGGTATCAGATTCGAGGTGTTGTGTCAAGTGAATAATCACGATTAAAGTTGATGGCCAAGAATACGAGGAGCTTGTTCGAAAGCGGTTTAATAACCGCTGCCCATATTGCTCTCGTGACCTGGCGAACACGGCATCAGTAATCGAGCATCTCGACGGCATGAATCGTTATCGGGCAGGCCTCCACGTTCCAGGCAATGTGTTGGTAGCGTGCAGAAAATGCAATAGTGAAAAGCGCCGGGACGATTCGTTGAAAGTTCTTTCGCTTGCGAGGTCCGGCTGGGAGTGCTTCTTATCCCACGACGGTACCCATTGCGCTCAGTCCTGCCTCACATGCCGGTATTGGATCAATATCTGGAAAGACGAAACAGAACGAAGACTGCGATTGAGTGAAAACTTGGAGAGAATTCGTTCCTTTCGTCGCGCATTTCCAGAATTCGAGCAGGTTCTCCCTTCTCTCATGGAGACGCTGCCAGCGTTGTTGACGAAACTTTACGCCGATTGCCAAACTTTTGCCGAGACGGAGATCAACTCTCTCCTGGAGAGGTTTGAACAGATCTCGCAAACTTGGACTTAACCCGGTTACTTCAGAGAAACCTTCAAAGATGCGTCAGGCATCCATTGCGTTTGCCCGCATGAATCCCCGTTTTGCTTAGCCCAATATGCTTTCTTAGTGTGTCCGATGTCAAGCAAAAGCTGTTCGCTTTTTCTTTGCCATATGGAGCAACAAGTGCAAACGGCCTTTCTCACCCAAGTTCACCTATGTCAACGCCGTCATCCCCGCCTAGCCCCTCACGTGAAACCTGCCACCTTTTTCCCCTTGACTCGTCATTGACTATAAGCTATATTTCTGCGATGTATGCGCACTGGAAGATAAGCAGGCGAAAGGGCCAGGGATCAGACACCAAAGATTCGAGGGGAAAAAAGCTAACCCGCTTGGAGTCAACACTTATGAGCCGCCATTCCGCAACCCCTTTAGAGCCAACACTTACAAATTCGCCTTGTTTGGAATCCCAATTCATTGGACTTAAAGGGCGATTATGTACTTGACACAGACGCGGGTTTCTGTAGGGCCAGAATGGCCCTGCGCCGCATCGTAGTGCGGCGCGGCACAAAAAAAGAGCTTGACGCTAGGTTTTAGGCATCGGATGATTATAGCACTGAGGGGGAGAGTGCAGTCAGGCAGTGCGAGGGAAGGCGTGATTATGCGGCCTTCCTATCGGAGTTTCCAAGCGGAGATTTTCCGTTGTTTTGTTTTTTTTTGGTGCGGAGAGGGTGGGAGTCGAACCCACAAGTGCCGCTAGACACCGTGATTTTAAAGATCACGGGGCTTGCCGATGCCCAACCTCTCCGTGCTGAGCGGGGCCGGTCAGATTTGAACTGACGGAACCTGTGGTAGCAGGTTCGCCCGCTTATAAGGCGGGTGCAATAGGCCACTCTGCCACGGCCCCGTTGCCTCTAAAAAAGTGCGGCCCACCTCGACTTTCAAGGCGGGCCGCACGCCTTTCTGGTCACTCCATCTTAGGATTTTCCAAGATGGCATGTCAAACGAAACTGTCTATTTGGGCGAAAATAAATCGCCCCCGATACTACTTTTAGAGGCGAATTTTGGCGGAAATCCCCGGGACTTCTGTTAGAATAGAGGGCCCTTTTGGGTTAGGTATGAAGGTCGAAAAAAGAAACTTCGATGCGCTCTTGAAAAAGCTGCTGCATTCCGCGCCGGTTTCGGCGGACGCGGTGCGCGTCAACCGCAAGGCGCGTCCCGCGAAGCTGATAGGCCCTAAGCCTCAGCGGTAAGCGTTTTGTAGGCCAGCTTCTTTCCGCACAGCAAATTCCTGAGCGTTTCCAGAAACAGCATTTCTTGTTCGTCTCTCCGGTTGAAGCGAAACTCAAACTCATGCAGGTAGCGCGAAAGGTGCTTTATGGATACCTTGTGGAAGGTTCCTATCAGCCCGCGCTTGAGTAGCGAAAAAGCATTTTCGACGGTGTTGGTGTGGGTATCTCCGATGCCGTAGCTGGCCTTGTGGCAGATGGTCTTATGCTTTCCTTTGAATTCTTGCATCAAAGCCCACGGATATATGGGGTGCTCATCCGTGTAGATCGTTTGCACTGCGCGGCTGATATTCGCCTCTAGGATGGGTTGCAAGCTGGCCCTTTTTGCGTTTGCGGCAATGACAAACCGCAGCTTGCCGCCACGCTCGACCATGCCGATTACAACGTCTTTTTCCTTGCGGCTCTTTCGCGGGCCATGCCGACGCGGAACCTTGGCCCCGATGTAGGTTTCGTCAACCTCAACCTTGCCCGTGAGCGGATTCGTGCCGTCCAACATCGCGGAGCGGATGCGGTGGGCCAGATGCCATGCCGTGCGGTACTGGATTCCCAAGTGCCGCTTGAGCTGATTGGCGGAGATGCCCTTCTTGGCTTCGCAAATCAGGGCGATGGCCAGAAACCACTTTTGCAAAGGCAGGTGCGTGTCGTGAAAAATCGTGCCCGTCGTGGCAGTGAATTGATGGCGGCATTCTTGCTCAAGGCACTGGTAAATGCGGCGGGTCTTGCTGCGCTTGTCTTTGGTGGCGATTGCCGACACGCGCACGCTCCCGCATTTCAGGCACGCAAGGCCGCTGGGCCAGCGCATCTTTTCAAGGTACGCAAGGCACGCATCCTCGGTACTGAAGTCTTTGGCTACGTCTATCAGCTTCATCGCATCCCCCTAATCACAGGGATAGCGTATCAGAATTCCTTGTCTGTGTCAAGTGCATAATTGCCGAAGTTGGCGTATTCGTTCTTGGCGGCGGGCCTAGCCACTTTTAATCTCCCTTCAAACTTGATATTGCGGCGGCTTCCGAAGGAAGTCAAGCGGAGGTAGGCGTGCGTACTCAAACTCAACCATTAGCTACCGAACAGCCCGATGACATCTCTTACCGCGTTCTCAAGATGCGTGAGCGTTGGGATAACCGTCTTGTTTTCCCCCTGTCCAATCCGCGAGAAGGCTACCTGTCTGGACAACTTCAATTCTATCTTCAGGTCAAATTGCTTGGCGTAGGTTTCATCCTGCATGTATCTGCTGAGGTCGAGGGGGGCCATTGCGGCGAAGAGATTCTTTGGAAACGGGATGTTCAGGTCGAAAGTTCCCACAACCAAGACAATGGCATGGTGCTTATCAACGCGGTCCAGGTCATGGACAATGGCCAGCGGGTCTTCGAGAGGATTCCGAGTATTGTAGGGCCGTACGCGCTCGATGATCTTCAGGGCATCGGCGGAAGCGATTCCTTGTACCTTTCGGTCGTATTTGGAAATTTCGTCTTCCGTCGTTGGCGGGGCGGTGAGAACGGGAAAGGAAATCGCCCTCTCGTCGGATTGCCTGTAGCTGTCACTGGAGAGAAGCCATGCGATATGGTCAAGCGAGGATCGGAGATGGTGGGCACCCTCTCCGGCAAGGACGCCAAATCTCGGCGGGACCCCGCGCCCTGCGTGGAATTCAACCCACTCATCGAGCGCCTTGTTCTTGTCTTTACTGAGTCCGCCTGCGGGGCCCTCTTTCAAGAAGGCGGTGATTTCAATGTTGAGATTTCGGATGTTTTCGTTGGCCCGTTCTAATTTTGCATAGACACCAGCCAATTCTTCGGATGTTAGTAGCGGAGACATGGCAACGAGCATTGTAGCATTTAGGCTTGGTTAGCGAAGTATATTATTGCCCTTGCAAAAACACGGGGGTGGGTGGGGGGTAGACGGTCTAAGTTACACAAATGGCGGCCTGAAGGCCGCCGCTACATTTAGGCCACAGGCTACAAGCCTGTGCTACTTGGGATTGCGGCGATCGATGTGGGAGCGGCGCACTTGCTTTTGGGCGACATTGCGAGTAGCCTTACCAGTCAATAGAGAACTGTAAGCCTGCCATTCGCCGCGCTGACAGGAAGCAGTTCCCAGCTCTCGGAGTGAACTGGGTTTCCCCGGTTCCCGGGCGGGGTTTATGCCTGGACGAAACAAGTCGGCGATCGTCGTTCCTGACACCGCTCCATCTCCAAAACGCACGAGTCGGGAAGGTGAAGAAGCGGTCAGCGCCCTGGCCAACTACTCGGTCGAGGGGATGGACCGTTCTGCCGAAGCGATTGCGGGATACCTGCGAAGAAACAATCAGCCCGTGAGTGGTGCGCGGGAGGAACTCCTCGAACGAGTGGGGTCCGTGGTATCCAAAGGGCCCGGCGGACTGCTCCTCTACCTCGAGGAGCTTCAGAAGATCGAAACGGCGCTGCAGACCCTGGGCAAGTATCCACACGGCGCGGTTCAAGACTTTCTGAAGGGGCACGGGCTCCCTGCCGGCGGGACCACGGATGAGCTTTTTCGCCGAGTTGCTTCCGCCGTGTACGGGGGCAAGCCCACACTAGCCGAGCTGACTGGCCACACCGACACTTTGGCGGAGAACGGCCCCCAGCACGTCTTCCTTTTCCGTTTGCGGGAAGAACATCGAGACTATCTGCAGGAACTGCGGAATCCTGAGCCGGTGAAGGCTCCACTCCGCCAGTTGGGACTTGCGGACCGCTACAACGATTCCCATTTTGTATGGGAGGCCGCGGAGCCGGAGCTTGCAGCAGTCCTCCACCGGGCCGATGCCCACGGCTTCCTCCTGCTCAAGTGGGTTGAAACACGACTCTGGTGGTGGCACGAAAACCAGGGAATCGACAAGCGGGGCCGTCGCATCATCATTAAGCATCCGCGGTATGAACGGTCGGTCAATTTTTTCCGCGTGGACCTGGCGACGGGCGAGGCGGAACTCCGCATTCAGAAACAGCAGGCCAGTGCGGAAAAGAAACTCAAACAGCATTTCGAGGCCTACTGCCGGCAGACCTCCACGATTCTTCGCCTTGAGTACTTCTATCCGGTTCTCTTGGAACCGATCATTCGCAAGTTACTCCTATCCGGGGCTGTGAGCATCCGCGACTGGCAGATCACGCAGCCAAAGCGGATGCTTGCCGGCACAGGATCGCCCAACCTGCTTCAGAAAACCTGGATGCACATCGGTTACTTCTGCGCGTCCGAGTTGAACTGTGACTGGTCGCCGCCGGGCCACTCGAAGGTTCGTACGAGACTGAAGGCCAGGACGGGCGAACTGGAAATCCCAAACGATCGCAGCGCGGAGCAAACGCGGTTCGTTCTCGATGAAGTCAGAAATGCCGGCGGGGCCCCGTATGGAATCCCGCAGCTCGAGGAACTCGCCCGACAGCACCGTGAATGGGGAGGCCTGCTGCCGAAAGTGGACCTGCACCTGAGCCGGCTCAATAAGCGGGAGATTGAGCTGGAAAAACTGGCCGAGGATGAGTGGCTGCCTCTGGACGATTTGGCCAAAGCAATACACACGGCCAGCGAGAAATATCCAGGGCTTTTCAAGGTCCTGTACGAAGTGCGGTGTCCGGAGACAGGGAAAACAGCTCACAACCGGAAACAGGTGGCCAAATACGAGAGTCCAACGGCTATTCCGCCGGAAGTGCCCTGCCGGCACAAGCACGGGGTCGTGATGCACCCATCGAGGAACAACATCAGACAGGTTCTGGTGTTCCAGCCGAAAGGCGGCCCTGGCGGCAAGGGCCTCGTTCCTCTGATACGCCCGTTCATCGAGACAAGGATTCCTCCACCCTTGTCAGAGAGGTTTGTTCGGGGCATTGAAATTCTCCTGTTCGCAGTTCTCTTCGTTCCGCTCTCCTGGGTGACCGTGCTGGCTTTCGCATGGCTCGCCGCCAAGTTCCCGGAATTCAGAGCCGGGATCGACAGGTCTTTTTGGCTGGTACAAGTGCTTCTGGCGGGAGCCGTCGCTGCAGTTCTTGACCGGCGGTATCTGGAAATGGCGTTGAACATCTTCCAGGGCTTCCCCAAATCCGTAGGCAAGAGGCTTGCGTCACTACGGAAACGAGCCGATGCCGATGATGCACCGCAGCAACCGCCAGACAAAGACACCTGAGCTAGGAATCCCACGCCGGTGAGTTTGTTTGCTTAACGTCCGGGCTGCGCCTGCTCGATTAGCCACGATGCGCGCTGACGCGAGCTGGAAATTCCCATCCATGGCGGAGTAAACACGCCGCTACTGGGAGACGAGCGCAGCAAGCAGCGCTCCTACTTCGGGTTGCGGATGCGTTCGATGAGAGAACGGGAGCGCTGGCGGGCGATTTCGACGAAGCGGGAATCGGCGGCGATCTGCTCGAGAACGGGCAAGAGTCGTTCGGGCTCGGGGATGATCTTGTGATTGAAGTCGCTTTCGAAATTCATCAGGGCGTTGTTGACGCCGAGGCGGTCGTACTTCATGCGGTGGAGCAGAGTGCGGAGATGCTCCTGCTGGCGGGCGAGGCCTTCGAAGATCATTAGCAACTGGTTGGCGGCGGCGTTGATGGTGTAGTTGAAGGTGACCTGGGCGGAATCGCTGCCGCGCTCGAGGCGAAAGGTTTTTTCACCCAGATTGGCGATGCGGCGCTTGGTGTCAAGGTCCAGGCCGCGGAAGTTGTTGAGCTGCGCGGAGAGCTCGAAGATCTTCGCGGTGAGAGCGGAGGTCACCTCGAAAGGCTGCGGATCGGGGTCCTCGGAAAGCGAACGGATGTCACAGGTGGCGGCGCCGTTTTCGCGGACTTTGATCTCGATGAACTCGGGATTGCTGGACCTGAAAACTTTGCGGAAGCTGACCGTTGCGAGCTCGGCGGCGGGGAGAGGCGCAACGAGGAGCAAGAAAAGAAGTAAAGGGAGTAGAAGACGTAGAGCAACAAAACGGAAGCGGCAAATAGCGCGGCGGCGAAGGCGCATGGTCATCGGGAAGGCTGGATGCGGTGCGCCGGGGCGTCCCGAAGCTTCGGGAGGGCGGGCGCAGTGGCCGCAGCGATGCGAGAGCGGGCCTGGGTGGAGTAGATGTGGCAGAGGGCGATTGCGAGGGCGTCGGCGGCGTCGGAGGGCTGCGGCGTCTCGCGCAGGTTGAGCGTGGCGCGGACCATCTGCTGGATCTGCTCCTTGTCGGCGTGGCCGTAGCCGGCGACACTGACTTTGACCTCGCGGGGCGCGTAGCTATGCACCGGCACGCCGGCCTGCGCAGCGGCGAGCGTGACGACACCGCGGACCTCGGCGAGCTTGAGCGCGGTCTTCATGTTGAGCGCGGTGAAAACGGATTCGAGGGCGACGGCGTCCGGGGAAAACTCTTCGACCAGATCAACAATGAGGGCGTGGATGGCGCGGAGGCGCTCGGGGAATGAGGCGCGCGGGGCGCGGCTCAGCGCGCCAAAACGCAACGTGCGGAAGGTGGCGCCGTCAGTCTCCACGACGCCGTAGCCGGCGGGGCCAGCAGCGGCGGGGTCTATGCCGAGAACACGCATGGTCGGAGTTCAGTGTACGTCGCAGGACAGCGCGTGGGTAGTGATTTTTGGGGCGATGCAGCGAAAAAGGCAGAAGAAACCTTTTGAAACCACAGACGAAGAGCTGTAGCGGCGGCTTTAAGGCCGGCATTTCTCGAAGAGTCAAAACCAAAACATGAACGCAGAGGAAATAGAGAGACACGGGCGTCGCGGGGAAAGAAGAAGGGGCGTACGCTCCCGCGGCTTCGGGAGGCGGACGACACCCCATGATCATGAAACCGGCGTACGTTTTGAAACCAAGAAAGCAGATCCCTCGTCCCGATGCCGAACATCGGGACAAGGGAGGACACGCGACGCGTGTCAGCTGACGGCGGCGTGGATTTCGGCTTCGTCGATATCAAAGTTTGCGTACACCTGTTGGACGTCGTCGTGCTCCTCGAGCGCTTCGACGAGGCGCAACATTTGCTGCGCTTGCGAACCGGTGAGCTTGATGTAGTTTTGCGGGAGCATGCTGACTTCGGCGGAAGCCGGGGTGATGCCGGCCTTGACGAGGGCGTCGCGGACGGGCTCGAAGGCTTCGGGCGGGGTAACGACTTCCCAAGCGGAGCCGTCGTCGCGGAGATCTTCGGCGCCGGCGTCGAGCACGATGCCCATCATCGTTTCTTCGTCGGCGGCTTCCTTGGGGACGACGATATCGCCTTTGCGGTGGAACTGCCAGGAGACGGCGCCGGCCTCGGCCATGTTGCCGCCGTGCTTGGCGAAGATGTGGCGGATCTCGCCGACGATGCGGTTCCGGTTGGTGGTGACGGTGCGCACCAACATGCCAACGCCGCCCGGGCCGTAGCCTTCAAACGTCACTTCTTCGAGCTGCTCGCCTTCGAGCTGGCCGGTGCCGCGGAGAACGGCGCGCTCGATGTTGTCGTTGGGCATGTTTTCGTTCTTGGCGGTCTGAATGGCGGTGCGCAGGCGGGGATTGGTGTCGGGATCGCCGCCGCCGGCGCGCGCAGCAATGGAAATTTCGCGGATCAGACGGGTGAAGACGCGGCCGCGCTTGGCGTCGGTGGCCGCCTTCTTATGCTTAATCGTGGCCCACTTTGAATGCCCGGACATGGGATTGCCTCTACAGGAAAAGATGGCAGGTGCGATGCACCGCTGTTGCCCGCATAGTGTAGCACAGGCAGTGGCCGGCAACCAGAGAAGCATGGTAAGTTTGGCGTAGCCGCGTTACGCAGTAGCCCGCTGCCTGAGTGGAGCAGGTCCCTACCCGTCCCGAAGCATCGGGACGGAAAAACTACCCGTTTGCCGGGGTGGACGAGCCAGCCCCCTGCTGATTGGGGCGCCTCTCGCGGGTTTCGTTCGATCGAACCAGCCGGGATGGTGAGGAAACCATCCGGTGGTTCAGCGGTTGTGGAAAGGCCAGGAAGGGTGATGTCGAGAGTGCCCGAAAGTGGCGACGTAAAGTTGCCGCACCAGCCGACCGGCAACCGTAGTCCCAAATGTGGCGAGCAAGAATAGAGGAGAACAATTCGCCATTCCGAGAAGCCTGGGTGGAAATCCCAGGATCGGTGACGGGTTCACCCTGAACGGGTTAACCGTAAAGGGACGATGGAGAAACCCTTATGAGCAGCAAGCACGATTCTTCCGCAATGACCAATCACGAGACTGAATCCAAGCCAGAAAAAGCGAAGCACGAACCGAAGAAGCCGCGGGAACACTACCGCCGGCGGACGCGGTTGATCCATGGCAGCTTCGCGACAGGGCGGTGGGACTACGACCATCACGTGGTGCCGCCACAGTCGAGCTCGGCGACGTTCCGGCTGAAAAGTGTGCACCGCGGCGCCGAAGGATTTGTGGAGTTCGGCACGGAGACGGCGCAGCGCGCGCCGATCTACATCTACGACCGGCTGGACGAGCCGACGCGCGGGATGCTCGAAGAAAACCTGGCGGTGGCGGAAAACGGCGAGATTGCGGTGACGTTTGCGACCGGCATGGCGGCGATCAGCGCGGCGATCTGCATGCTCACACCGATGGGAACGCAGGTCGTGGCGCACCGGGTGCTCTACGGCTGCACGCACTCGCTGCTGACGAACTGGCTGCCGCGGTGGGGCGTGGCGCACGCGTTCTGCGACATGACCGATCCCGAAAGCATCGTCCAGGTAGCGACGAAAGATACGCGCGTGGTCTATTTCGAGACGCCGGTCAACCCCACGATGGAGTTGATCGACATCTCCGCGGTGCGGAAAGTGGTGGACCGGCTGAATGAGGGCCGGCCGGAGAACGAAAAGATTTCCATCGTAGTGGACAACACGTTTGCGACGCCGTACTGCCAGCGGCCGCTCGAACTGGGCGCGACGCTAGTGGTACACAGCCTGACGAAAGATATCGGCGGCTTCGGCACGGATATGGGCGGCGCGGTGATCGGTCCGAACCGCTACTACAACCTGTTGATGCTTTACCGGAAGGATTTCGGCGGCGTGCTTTCGCCAAAGAACGCGTGGTCGATCCTCGTGTACGGGTTGCCGACGCTCGCGGCGCGCATGGCGAACCAGCAGAAGTCGGCGCTGAAAGTGGCGGAGTTTCTGCAGAAGCAACCGAACGTGGCGCGAGTGGTTTATCCCGGGCTGCCGTGCTTTCCGCAGCTTGAGCTTGCCAAGCGGCAGATGCACGGCTACGACGGGAAGTTCGCGCCGGGAAGCATGCTGTACTTTGAGCTGAAGGGCCGCGATGGCGACCCCTCGGCATCACTCGGGGCAGGCGCCGCTTCGGCCGCGGAACGGTTTGTGGACTTCATCGCGGAACACGCGTACACGATCACGCTGGCCGTCAGCCTGGGACAGATCAAAACGCTGATCGAAAGCCCCTACTCGATGACGCACGCAGCGATACCGGACGCACAGAAGATGGCGTGTGGGTTGAGGCCGGGGGGCATCCGGCTGTCGTTGGGGCTGGAGGATTGGCACGACATTATTGCTGACTTGGAGACGGCGCTGGCGGTGGTGTAGAAGCGACCATTGACCAGTGCCGGACACCGCGACCGGTGGCCAGTGACTGAAGGGAAGGCGGGCGTAGCCGATTACTGACAGATGGAGGACATGGGGTAGCTTTCCTGGCGGCGGAGTGGTAAAAAGGAAAGCCCCCGGCCCGTGAGCTTCCCAATGGAACCCGCCTGTCGAATTTTCGGCTGCAAGGCCGCGGTGCCTGCGGAACTCGCGCAGGAGTCTTTTTGCCCACTGCACTTCGCGGTGAGCGTCGAGCAGAAGTGCGCCGACCTGCGGCGGGAGACGGTAGGGGGCGCGCCGGACGAAGGGCGGCGGGCGGAAATCGTCCGCTACCTGGGAGAAGCGGGACAAACGCTGGCGCGTGTGGCGACGGGCAACCAGCGCCTACCCGACGAGTTGAAGGCGCGCATCCTGAACACGTTCCTTACGCTGATGAACCTGCGGGAAAACATGGAGCGCGCAGCGGCGCGCCAGAAGACCAAGATGGAAGTGGCGAACCAGGGCACCAAACCCTGAGCCTTTTCGCAGGTCGCATCCCATGAAACGGCACGAGAGCCTGCACCCGTTGAGCCAGCACCATCACTTTGCGCTGATTCAAGTCTGGGAAATGCGTCGAGCACTAAAACAGCCAGCGGCGAAGCGCGCGGCGGCGGTGCGGGCAGTGACGCGGAAGTTTGTGCGGTTCTGGAAGAAGGCCGGACAGGTGCATTTCCGCGAAGAGGAGGAAGTGTTACTGCCGGCGTACGCGCGGTATGCGAGGCTGGACGAGGACAAAGATGTGATGCGGATGCTGGCGGAGCACGCGATGATCCGTGCGTTGATTGGGAACGTTGAAGCGTCTCTCGCGAGTGGTGGAGTGGACGGGAACGATGTTGCGACACTGGCGCAGACGTTGCACGATCACGTGCGACTGGAAGAGAACGAGATTTTTCCGCGGATTGAGAAAATCTTGAGTGAAGACGAAATGCGGGTGATGGGGAAGGAATTGCACCGGCTGCACAAGAAAGGTGAGTGTGCGGTGTAGCGGCCGCCTTCAGGCGGGCACTCGGGATGCCGGCCTAAAGGTCGGCGCTACTTCAGTGCAAGTAGGGCGGTGGGGTAAACCCGCCGCTACGGGAGACGGGCGCCGAGGGAGTTGGAGCGGGCGAGGCGCTCGAAGTAGGTGTAAACGCGTCGAGAGACTTCGATGATGGCATCCTCCGCGACGTCGGAGTCCTTGTCGAACGTGGTCATCACGGAAATCGCGTAAGGTTTACCTGCCAGATAGACAATCCCCGATTCACAGGCGACGCCGGAGATGCCGCCGGGCTTGCTGGCCAGCGCGACATTGGCGGGCAGGCCGCGGCGGAGCGCGGTGTTCTTCGGATACTTCAGGATTTCGAGGGCGGCCTGGGTGTGTTTGGGGTCGAGCGTTTTCCCGGCATCGAGCAGTTCGAGGAGCGCAACCATCTCGCGCGGCGTGGAAAGATTTTCGCGACTGGCGCGCTGCGCTTCGACGTCAAGCATGATGCGCTGGAGGCGCGTCTGCGTGAGGCCGAGACGGCGGAGGTTGTCGTTGACGCTCTGCATGCCGACACGGTCGATGAGGATATTGGTAGCGGTGTTGTCGGAGAGGACGATCATGAGCACGGCGAGGTCGCGGAGGGAGAGCGCGGAGCCGCCGTCGCTGAAGTGCAGAAGCACGCCGCTGCCGGCAGTCATGTGGGCCTTTTTCACGTCCACGCGCTCGTCGAGCTTGAGGGCGCCGGCCTGGGCTTGGCGAAAAAGTTCGAGCAGAATGGGGATTTTGATCGAACTGGCCTGAGGGAAGACAGTGTCGGCGTTGGCGAAAAAGGTTTCGCCGGTGCCGAGGTCTTTCACGGCGATGCCCATGACGCCGTCGAATTCGGCGGCGATCTGTTGGAGCTGCTTGGCGAGTTTGAGTTTAAGGTCGCCGGCGAGAGGATTGGGCTGTGGCGTCTGGGCGAAGGCGGGTGCGGCAAGCAGCAGGATCACCAAAGAAAGAAGTGCAGCAGGACGTTTCATCTTGCTCTCCTCAGAAGCCGGCGAGACGCCGGCGCGACAGCGGCGGGGTAAACCCGCCGCTACATACCGATGTAGCGCGCGTAGAGAGAACGAGCGACGGCGGGGTCGCGCGTGCCCTTAATGATGGCGCGGCCATCGGCAAAGACGGTCATTTCATACGGCGCAACGCAAAAGCGCAAGAGGAAATCGTTGCTGCGGACATCGGCGGCGACGGCGGCGAGGCGCTCGCGGAGCGCGGGCATGTCGAGCTGGCGGCTGCGCTCGTGGATCTGCACGGAATCGCGGCCGCATATGGTGACGTGCGGCTGGGCCTCGCCTTCGAGCCAGGTGAACACGCGGTGAGCGCAGGCGCGGCAGTCTGGGTTGCGGCCGACGCGAATAGACTGGAAGCGGCCGGCCCAGACGTCGCAGGCGATAAGGCGGTTGTGCAGCGCGCCGGGTTTGCCGAGCAGGAGCTTGATGGCTTCGGTGGCTTCGAGCGAGGCAATGAGGTTGGCAGCGGAATTGAGGACGCCGACGGTGTCGCAGGTTTCCTCGATGCCGGCGGAGTGGGCCTGGCCGTTGGTTTCGAGCAGGCAAGCCAGGCAGGCGGTTTCGCAGGGACGGATGGTCATCGTCAGGCCGTAGCCGGAGACGACAGCAGCGTAAATCCACGGCACGCCGAGATGGATGGCGGCGTCGTTGAGTAAGAAGCGGGTCTCGAAATTGTCGGTGCCGTCGAGGATAAGCGGGAAACCGGAAAGAAGCTCTGCGGCGTTGAGCGGAGTGAGGTCGGCGACGACGCCCTCGACCTGCACGCCGGAATTGATGGTGCGGAGTTTTCTTTCAGCGGCGACGGCTTTGGGGAGGGCGTCGCGGGCGTCGGCTTCGTCGAACAAAGTTTGGCGCTGGAGGTTGGAAGGCTCGACGAAATCGCGGTCAATGATACGCAGGCGGCCGAGGCCAGCGCGGACGAGCAAGCTGGCCTGGGTAGCGCCAAGCGCGCCGCAGCCCACCAGGACGGCCGAGGAGGCGAGAAGGCGCTGCTGGCCGGCCTCGCCGATTTCTGCGAAGAGAATCTGGCGGGAGTATTTCTCGTAGAGAGCGGGGTTCATTGTCCTGCCGCGGTTCGATACATGCTGCGCCCCTGCAAAGCCAGAGACCTCATGTCAGTCCATCCCGATCAATCGGGACGGACGGGACGTGAGCTACAAGAGTCATCATACTATCGCCTTTTCGCGGGCGGCGGGCAACGCCGCTGTGCTAACCTTCCGTCTCACTGTAGGTGCAAGCAGAGCGAATCCTGGAGGGGGGCAATTCAAATAACGGTCTGGATGCTGGCGCTGTGGCTCGCCGCGGAAAGCGCGCGCGCTCAGTTGCCGATGCCGCCGCCTGCAGCAACCCCAGCCTCAGCGGCGGCAGAGAACACCGCACAATTTGAGGAACAACGGGTCGCAGTGGTCCGCGTGGTGAGCGAGAGCGGGGAAGTGCTCACGGAAAACCCCGCGGCGCTTGCGCAGCAGGCCGGGCAAAGCTACCGCGGCGACGCGGTGCGCGAGAGCTTGCGGCAACTCTACCGCAGCGGGCGCTACGCGGACGTCCGTGCGGAGGCCGCAGCGGGCGAGGGCGGGGTGCGGCTGGACTTCGTTGTCCGGCAGAACGCCTACGTCAACAGCGTGCGCGTGACGGGGCTGCGGGAGCCGCCGAACGAGGGTACGGCACTGGCGGCGCTGCAATTGGGTCTGGGCGAAATCTTCCGGGAGCGCGCGCTGCGCGAAGCGTTGGAACGATTGCAGGAGGCGTTGCGGGATGAAGGGTTCTATCATGCCGGGATCGCCGTCGAGCGCAAAGAAACTCCGGCGACACATCAAATGGATATCCGAGTGTGGGTCGCGGCGGGGCCGCGGGCGCGCATCGGAGTAGTGGCCGAACAGGGGGAAGCGCATTCGAACGGAAACGAACTACTGCGGCGGGCGCGGCTGAAGCCCGGGAAGGAAGTGACGACGGCGCGGCTGGATCGCGCGGCGGAGCGAGTGCGCAAGTACCTGGCCAAGCGCGGGCACCTGAGCGCGCGCGTAGCGGTACGCCGAGGGGATTACGACGCGAGTAGCAAAACGTTGCCGTTGACACTGGACGTATTTGCGGGTCCGAAAGTGCGCGTGGAGTTGAGCGGCGCAAAAATTTCGGACGGAAAGCTGCGAAAGCTGCTGCCCATCTACCAGGAGGGCGCGGTGGACGAAGACCTGCTACAGGAAGGGCGGCGAAACATCCGCGATCACCTGGAGTCGCGGGGCTACTTCGACTCGCAAGTGCGCTACACCGCGGGCGAGGACGCGAAGACAGGCCACCGGGTGATCACGTACACGGTCGAGCGCGGGGCGCAGCGGAGGCTGGTGGGCATCGAGTTCACCGGGAACAAATACTTCAGCACATCGCTGTTGCGCGAACGGCTGGGATTGCAGCCGGCGAGCCTGGCGTCGCGCGGGCGGTTCAGCCGGAAGCTGCTGGAGTCAGATACGGAAAGCATTCAGCAGATGTACGTGGCGAACGGCTTCCGGGATGCGCAGGTGCAGTGGGAAACGGTGGAGGACTATCAGGGGAAAAAGGGCGACCTGTTTGTGCGCTTCCGCGTCGCGGAAGGGCCGCAGACGCTGGTGGCCGGGCTGAAGCTCGAGGGCAACAAGACGCTCGACAATGACTTTCTCCTCTCCGTGGTCGGCTCGACGCCGGGACAGCCGTTTTCGGAATTCAACGTGGCCGGCGACCGGGACAACATTCTGGCGCTCTACTACAACGAGGGATTTCCGGAGGCGCGGTTTGAGCCGCTAGCGGAGGAGGGCGGCGCGCCGAACCGGATGCGGCTGACCTACCGGATCGTCGAAGGGCCGCAGTTCAAGGTGAAACAGGTGCTGCTCGGCGGCTACCAGAACACGCGAGAAAACACGATCGCACGGGAAGTGCAACTTACGCCGGGCGAACCGCTACGGCAGGGAGACATCGTGGAGACGCAACGGCGGCTCTACAACCTAGGCATCTTCAGCCGGGTGCAGATCGCGCCACAGAACCCGAGCGGTACGGATACAGACAAGACGCTGATCGTGCTGGTGGAGGAAGCGAAGCGGTACACGATCGCGTACGGCGGCGGCGTGGAAGTGCAGCGACTGGGAAGCGGGAGCGACCCCGTGGGCGGTGAGGTGCGCGCGAGCCCGCGCGGGATTTTCGAGATCAGCAAAGCAAACGTACTGGGGCGGGCGCACACGCTGAGCTTCAAGGTGCGCGCGAGCACGCTGCAGGGACGGGCGCTGCTGAGCTACACGGCGCCGAGTTTTCTGGGGCGGCCGTCGCTGAGTTTCCTGCAAACGGGATTTGCGGACAAGACGCGGGACGTGAGGACGTTCACCTCGACGCGGTACGAAGCGTCGACGCAGGTGGCGCAGCAGGTGAGCAACATCACGACCGTGCTCTATCGCTACGCCTTCCGGCGCGTGCAAGTGGACGCGGCGTCGCTTAAGGTGGACCCGCTGCAAATTCCGCTGTTCAGCCAGCCGACAAAGATCTCGTCGCTGGGGATTTCATGGGTGCGCGAGCGGCGCGATAACCCGACCGATGCCACGCGGGGCAACTTCAACACGGCGGACCTGAGCGTGGCGAGCCGCGCGCTGGCGTCGAGCGCGAGCTTCTTGCGCGCGTTCGTGCAGAACTCGACGTTTCATGCACTGCCGCGGCGGATGAGCTTCGCACGCTCGACGCGCATCGGCATCCAGCGGGCACTGGGTAAGACGATGCCCGTCGACATCCCGCTGCCAGAACGGTTTTTCGCGGGCGGCGGAATGTCGCTGCGCGGATTCGCTCTGAACCAGGCGGGACCGCGCGATCCGAAGACGGGCTTCCCCATCGGCGGGCAAGCGATGCTGCTGTTCAACCAGGAGCTGCGCTTCCCGATGCGGCTGCCGTTGGTGAGCGGAACGGTTGGCGGGGCAATTTTCTATGATGCAGGCAACGTCTTCCGGCAAGCAAACCGGATCACGCTGGCGATGAAGCCGCCGGCGCCGGTGTTCAGCACGCTGACGCCGAACGTCTGCCAACTGAATTGCACGAACGAGCTGCGGTACTTTTCGCATACGATCGGTTTCGGAATCCGGTACGCGACGCCGATCGGGCCGGTGCGGATCGATCTGGCGTACCAGCTCAACGCGCCGCAGATTCTTGTGCCGGACGGCGCGGGGGGGCAGAAGCTGAGCCGGCTGCCAAGATTTCATTTCTTTTTCAATATTGGATCGCTGTTCTAATGCGCGGAAAGATCGCCATTCTCGTGATGTTGCTAGGACAGGCGTGGGCCCTTGTCCTGCAGGCGCAGCAAGTGGTGGACCGCATTGTGGCGCGGATCGAAGACGACATACTGACGCAGAGCGAAGTGCGGGAGCTGGGGCAGTTCCAGCAACTCTTGAACGGTCCCGGCGCGGGCGGGCCGAGCGGGTTGCCGGGAGAGGAGAAGTTGATCGGGCGGCTGATTGACCAGTGGATCGTGAACGCGGAAGCAGCGGCGGCGCGGTTTCCGCTCCCGGCGAAAGCGGAAGTGCAGCGCGAGGTGGAGCGGCTTGCGGCGCAGTTCGATTCCGCGGCGGCGTACCGTGCGCGGCTGAAGAAACTCGAACTGACGCCGGAAAGCGTGGCGCGGCAGGTGGAGAGGCAGATTTACCTGGCACGGTACCTCGACTACAAGTTCCGGCCGGCGACGCAGGTGGAGAGCGCGCAGGCAGAGAAGTACTACCGGGAAGAACTGCTGCCAGAGCTGCGGCGGCGCGGGCAGGAAGCGCCGGCGATGGAGGCCGTGGAGGAGCAAATCCGCGAACTACTGACGCAGCGGGAGATCAGCGCACGGGCAGTCCGGTGGCTCGAGGACACGCGGGCGCGACTCAAGATCGAGATCGCGGAAAAGAAGAACACGCCGTGAAGCTGAAGTGGAAACGGTGGCTGAAGATCCTGGGGGCGATGGCGGCGGCCCTCATTGTGGTTGCGGTAATCCTCGTCCAGACGGGCGTAGTGGCGCGATGGGCGCGGAAGAGCGTGATCGCACGGATTGAAAAAATGACGGGCGGGCGGGTGGAGCTGAAGGAGTTCCGCTTCAGCGTGGTGGGGTTGCGCGCCGAACTTGACGACTTCACGCTGCACGGGCGCGAACCGGAGGGCACTCCGCCGTTCTTCCACGCGGACAAGCTTGTGGTGGATCTGCGGGTGGTGTCGTTTTTCAGGCGCAAGATCACGCTCGACGAAGTGCGGATGGAAAAACCGAACGTACACGTGCGCATCGACAAGGAAGGACGGAGCAACGCGCCGGCGCCGAAGACCGAGCGGCCGGCGGGGCAACCGTGGCGAGAGCGGATTTTTGAATTGACGATCCGCGAGCTGCGGGTCGACCACGGACAGCTACTGATCAACGACGTGCGAGTGCCGCTGGCGGCGGAGGGCGGCGAGTTTAACTTTGCGCTGGAGTTTCGCGCGGCGGAAGCAGGCCAGGAGAGCTATGAGGGCACGGCGAGCTGGAAAAAGATGAAACTGGCGGCGCGACGTTACCTGCCGTTTGCTTCCGACTGGCGACTGAAATTCACGCTGGGGCGCGAGAGCTTCGAGGTAAACGAATTTATGTGGAAGCTGCCGCATTCGGAATTGAAGGCCGGGGCGCGGCTGGCGAGCTTTGCGAAGCCGGATTGGAGCTTCCGCTATCAAGGAACGCTTTCGCTCGATGACCTGCGCACGATCCTGCGCAAGCCGAATTCGCCGCAGGGCATGGTGGGATTCAGCGGCGAAGGAAACACCGCGAGTGGCGAGCTGAGTGTGAAGGGCAGCTATGCGGCGCGAGAAATTGACATGCCGTACGAGTGGTTCCACACGAAAGGAATCACGAGCCGCGGAAGTTATACGGTGGCGAAGCGGCGGCTGGAGATCCCGGACTTCGAGGCGCGAGTGCTGGGCGGAGGGGTTGCAGGGCGCGTGACGATGGAGTTCGAAGGCGTGAAGTTCCGCGCGGAGTCGCACGCTCAGGGGATCAACCTGGCGGGGCTTCTGGCGGCAGTGAACAACCGGAATTTTCCGGTGACGCCCCTGCATTGGAATGGATCGGTGGCGATTGACACCGTGACGACGTGGGACCACGACTTCAAGCATTTTGCATCGCGCGGCGTGACGCAGTGGAACCCGCCGGCGGAACTGCGCGAAGGCGAGATCCCAGTGACGGCGCGAGTGGACTTCGACTACTCACTGGATAGCAAGGCGGCGGTGCTGCGGCAAAGCGAGATCACGACGCCGACAAGCCGGCTGGAACTGGACGGGCGGCTAGGAGCGGAAAACTCCGAGCTGGCGATCAACCTGGATGTACGCGACCTATTGCCGTGGAACGACTTCATCAACCGGTTGCGGGGCGAGGACGCAGAGCCAAGACGCATCGCGGGGCGGGCGACGTGGAAGGGCCGGATGACGGGCGACCTTCCGGTCGCCCCTACGTTCGTGGGGCACGTGCGCGGGGTTGAGGCGCAGTACGAAAGACTTTACTGGGACGAGATGGAAGGCGACGTGACGTACTCGCCGGAAGAATTGAGGCTGGAACGGACGCAGGTGCGGCGCGGCCGGTCATCCGTCGAGATGAGCCTGCGGCTCGAGTTTGATGATTGGAGCTACCTGCCGGAGAGCCAGTGGGAGATGCTGGTAAACGTGCGGCGGACGCCGACAGACGATTTGCAGGCGCTGTTCGGGTGGGCGTATGGGGCGCGGGCGCTGTTGAGCGGGGAATTCCGCGGGCGTGGGACGCGAAGCGATCCGGAGTTTGCGGGGCCGTTCCAGCTCGAGCAGGTGGAGGGGTGGGGATTCCGAGCGGACCGGGCGCGAGGGCACTTTGCGCTGCGCAAAGATGAGGTACGCATCGCCCGGGCAGAAATCCAGCAAGGCAAAGGGCGCATGACGGGAGAGTTCCTCTACCGCATGGCCAGCGCGGAAACGCCGGCGGAAGTGGAATTCGACTTGGACGGTTCCGCGATCACCCTCGAACAGATTGAGCGGATCCAGACGGAGCGATTTCCACTGGGCGGGCAACTGAGCTTTGCGGTGCGCGGGCGCGGGCCGGTGACGGCGCCCACGTCGGAAGGCACGCTGCGGCTCGAGAATTTCAAGGTGGGCGACGAGGTCATGGGGAGCTTCGTTGCGCAACTGCGCTCCGACGGGAGACGCGCGCACGCGGAGTTGAAGTCCACGATGGCGGCGGGCCGGCTGGAGGGGAAGCTGGACCTGACGCTCGGGGGAGAGTACCCGCTGCAGGGCGATCTGACGGTGCAGGACTTCGACCTGGACGTGTTCATCAAAACCGCGCTGCGGCTGAAGAAGCTGACGGGTCACAGCGACGTTGACGGGCGATTCCGACTGAGCGGGCTGCTGGCCAGACCGGAGACGATGGCCATCGAAGCGGACATCTCGCAACTGAAATTCGACTACCAATACGTGAAGCTGGAAAACGTGGGGCCGCTGAGGCTGGCGTACCGCGGAGAAGAAGTGCGCGTCGAGCAGGCGCACATCCGCGGGGCAGAAACGGATCTTGCAATTGCGGGCTTCGTGCGATTCACGGGGACGCGGCCAGTGAACCTGCGGCTGGCTGGAACGGTGAATTTGCAACTGCTGGGCGGGTTCCTCCCCACACTGGAAGCGCGTGGCGCAGCGGGGGTGAACGCGTCCATTGAGGGCACGCTGGCCAATCCGCGCATTACCGGAGGCGTGCACGTGGAGAACGCCTCGGCGAACTACGGCGATTTCCCCGCGGGGTTGAGCAAGCTGCGCGGGGATTTTGTGTTCGACCGGAGCCGGCTGGTGTTTGAAAACGTGACGGCAGAGGCGGGCGGCGGCAAGGTAGTGCTGGGCGGCACGCTGACCTACGGCGACGGCGGCGCGGCGGTGCGGTACGACCTGACGATGCAGGCCACGCGAGTGCGCGTGCGCTACCCGGAGGGGATGAGCTGGCTGGCGGGCGGGACGATGCGTCTGACGGGAACGACGCAGGCGGGCGTGCTCTCCGGGCGCGTACTGGTGGAGCGGTTGCTGCTGGCCGAAGGGTTCGACCTGGCGTCGATGATAGTGGCGTCGCGCGAAGGAGTGCGCGGGCCGGCGACGACGTCCCCGTACGTGCGCAACCTGCAATTCGACGTGGAGGCGGCGTCCACGCCGGATGCGAGGCTGGAGTGGAGCGGAGCGCGGTTCGAGAGCGAGGCGAACTTGAGATTGCGCGGCACGTGGGAGCACCCGATTTTTCTCGGGCACATCCACCTACTGAGCGGTGAGATGAGCTTCCGCGGGAACCGCTACCGGCTGACGCGCGGCGACATTAATTTTGCCAACCCGTTCCGGCTGGACCCGGCACTGAACGTGGAGGCGACGACGACGATCCGGCAGTACGAAATCACATTGAACTTTACGGGACCGGCAAGCCGCCCGGTGCTGGGGTACCGCTCAGACCCGCCGCTGCCGGCGACGGACATCATCGCGCTGCTGGCACTTGGGCGCACGGGCGAGGAGAGCGAGCTGCGTTCGCCGAGGCGAGTGCAATCGCCGGAAATGGGCGCGTCGACGCTGCTTTCCGAAGCGATTTCGAGCCAGGTGGCGGGGCGGATCGAGAAACTTTTCGGCGTGAGCCGCTTCCGCGTGGACCCGTTTCTGGCGGGGACAGGGACGGACCAGAACACTTCGGCGCGGGTCACCATCGAGCAGCAGGTGGCGCGCGACCTGACGATCACGTACATCACCAACGTGACCTCAACGCAGCAGCAGGTGATCCAGGTGGAGTACAACGTGAACAAAAACGTGTCCATCGTGGCGCTGCGGGACCAGAACGGGACGTTCGGGCTGGATGTGAAGTTTAAGAAGAGATTCAAGTGACAGAGAGCAGGCAGCACGTAGTAGGAAGCAGGAACCGCGACTACTTGCGTGCTGCGGCGAGGGACCAGAGATAGACGGAGCGATCGGCGAAGCAGAGGACGGCGAGCCAGCGACCGTCGGGGCTGAGAGCAAGATCGGTGACGGGGGCGTGCTGGGGGAGCTGGAGGAGTTCGCTGCCGGAGGAGACGTCCCAGAGGCGGACAGTAAGATCGCGACTGCCGGTGATGAGCTGCTTGCTGTCCGGAGTGAAGAGGACGGCGGTAACGGGCTTGGCGTGACCGAAAAGAATTTTCAGCGTGGTGCCTTTGTCGAAATCGAAGAGCATGGCGGTGGAATCGCCGCTGCCGGAGGCGACGAGCAGGCGGTCGGGACTGAACGCGACGGCGAGAATCGCGCCTTCGTGGCCAAGCAGGGAGCGCATCTGCGGCCCCCAGAGCTGAACCTTGGGGTCGGAGTTGCCGAAGGCGACCCAGTGACTGTCGGGGCTGAAGGCGAGCGCACGGACCGTGCGGGCCTGAGCGCCGATGGGGCCGGGAGCGTCCATCGTACGATCGTTCTTGCCGGTGCGTGCGTCCCAGAGGCGCATGGTGCCGTCGCCGCTGCCAGAGGCAAGCAGGCGGCCGTTGGGACTGTACGCAAGAGCTTCTATCCATCCACAGCGGCAGGCAATGGAACGCAGCTCGTTGCCGGTGGCAACGTCCCAGAACTTGATCTTCTGATCCCACCCTCCGGAAACCAGCACCCGGCCATCGGGACTGAAAGCGAGGGCGCGGACTTCATCTTTGTGGCCCGATAGCGTGCGGACTTCGCGCCAGGTGGCGACTTCCCAGAGCTTGATGGTTTTGTCGCCGCTGCCGGTGGCGAGCCAGCGACCGTCAGGACTGAAGGCGACGGCGAGGATGTCGCCTTTGTGGCCCGTGGCGAGAGTGGCGTCTGGCTTGGCGGATGGGTGAACGGGAGGCGCAGGCTGCTGCGCGCCGGTCCAGAAGCTGGACGCGAGCAACAGAAACACATTGCCTGCAAACAAGAAGTATCTGGTCACGAAAGAAGCATCCTGAAGCTTCCGGGTCGGGTATCATAACTCGAATTCGGGAAGGACGATGTGTGGTATGAGCAACTGCTCCTGCAAGTCATCTGCTGGCGAGATTGAATTCATTTGAAGTGAAACTTGTCTCAGTGGTAAGAAGAACATGGATGAGCTGCTGAGGTGGCGGGAAGAGTTTCCGATCCTCGAAAAGACGATCGTAGCTGATCAGCAATGCACTGGGGGCGATGCCGCGCGGGGTGTACGAGCGGATGTAGGAGTACGCGGAGGAGGCGTTGCGGGAGCTGCTCGCGCGAAACATCCTGGTGGACTACCGGCCGAGGCGGGCATCCGGCTCTGGCCACATTTCTACAATCGTGACGAAGAAATCGATTCTGCGCGGGCGCAGATTAAGGAAATCCTTGCGACGCGGGCGTGGGAGTGGCACGTTCCGGCGGTGTGAGTGGGTGCTATAATTTCTGCACGCGCCTTTCCGAGAGGGAATGTTTGGTGGAACAACAACTCGAGGCTTTGAGGATTTGCGCCGGGAAATGGTCCAGGAACAGATCCGTGACCGGGGCATCCGGTGCCCGCGCGTGCTGGACGCAATGCTGCGCGTGCCGCGGCACGAGTTTGTCCCCGAAGACTTGATTGACGGGGCGTATGCCGACCAGCCGTTGCCGATCGGGGAAGGGCAGACGATTTCGCAACCGTTCATGGTGGGAGCGATGACGGAAGCGCTGGAACTCGAAGGGGAAGAACGCGTGCTGGAAGTGGGCACGGGTTCGGGTTACCAGGCGGCGCTGCTGGCGCTGCTGGCGCGCGAGGTGCACAGCGTGGAAAGCATCGCGGGACTGGCGACGGCGGCGCAGGAACGGCTGGCGCGGCTGGGATGCAGCAACGTGCACGTGCACACCGGCGACGGGACGCTCGGGTGGGCGGAGGCCGCGCCGTATGATGCCATCGTGGTGACGGCGGCAGCGCCGCGGATTCCGCCGCCGCTGGTTGAACAGCTTGCCGAGGGCGGGCGGCTGGTGATTCCCGTCGGGCCGGCCACGGAGCAGGAACTGCTGCTGGTGCGCAAGAACTGCGGGCAAACGACATCGGAGGCGCTGCACTATTGCCGGTTTGTGCCGCTGCTGGGCCGCCACGGCTGGCAGAGTCCACATTCCTGATGAACATCCCCGCGCCCACGATATCCATCGTCATCCCGGCGTACAACGAAGAGCGGCGGCTGCCGCGGTCGCTGGAGCGCATCTGCGCGTACTTGAAGAACCGCGGATGGGACGGGGAAGTCATCGTCGTGGACGACGGGTCCACCGACCGGACGGCGCAAATCGTGACGGAGTGGCAGAAGCAAATCCCCACGCTGCGGCTGGTGCAGAACGGAGAGAACCGCGGAAAGGGTTTTTCGGTGCGCCACGGGATGCTCGAGGCGCGGGCGCGCATTGCGATCTTCACGGATGCAGACCTTTCGTCGCCGATCGAAGAAGCGGACAAACTGCTGGGGGTAATGGGCGGCGGGCGGTACGACGTGGCCATCGGGTCGCGCGGGGTGGACCCGCGGCTGATCACGGTGCACCAGTCGCGCTTCCGCGAGGTCGCGGGGATTATCTTTAATAAGATGGTGCGACTGGTGACCGGGCTGAAATTCATGGATACGCAGTGCGGGTTCAAAGCGTTTGTGGTGGGGAAGATGAAGCCAGTGTTCGAGCAACAGCGGATTGAAGGTTTCGGGTTCGACCCGGAAATTCTGTTCCTGGCGAAGCTGCACGGGTTGCGGATCGTGGAAGTGCCGGTGCGGTGGTCGCACGACGCGGACACGCGCGTGCGGGTGCTGCGGGACAGCCTGCGGATGTTCTGGGAGCTGGTGGAAATCCGGTGGAATCGGGTGGTCGGGCGATACCGGGTGAGGAAGGGGTAAGGGGTCCTAGCTTCACGACATAAAGTACTTGACTATGGCACATTCTTTGCGCATACTGCGGCCATGTCCACTGGAAACCCTGCTTCTGCTGGCCTGCACGTGGCCATCATTCCTGACGGCAACGGCCGCTGGGCGGTGCAGCGCGGATGGCCGCGGCGAGCTGGACACCGCGCCGGCGCGGAAACCGTACGGCGGGTCGTGGACGCAGCGGCGGACCTCGGCGTTGGATATCTGACCCTCTTTGCATTTTCCTCCGACAACTGGGAGCGACCGGCGGGCGAAGTGGATGCACTTTTCGGCCTGGTGCGGGAATTCCTGCTCGAGGGAGCGCCGCACTGGGTGGTGCGCGGCATCCGGCTGCGGGTGATCGGGCGGCGGGATCGCCTAGCAACGTCGCTGCGGGCGGCGATTGCGTCCGCGGAGGAAGCGACGGCCGCGGGGCGTGGGATGCAGCTCCGCATCGCCGTGGATTATTCGGCGCGGGAAGAGATCTTGCGGGCGGCGACACGCTTCTATACGACGCTGGAGATTTCGCAGGAGGCGTTTGGATGGATGCTGGCGCGGGTGAGCCACGCGGGCGAGGACTTTCCGAACGTGGACCTAGTGATCCGCACGGGCGGCGAGCAGCGGTTGAGCGATTTTCTGCTGTGGGAATGCGCGTATGCGGAGCTGGTCTTCAGCAAGAAGCTGTGGCCGGACTTCGGCGCGGCAGACCTGGATGCAGCGATTCGCGAGTACCACATGAGGCCGCGGCGGTTTGGGCGGTTGCCGGAGGAAAAAGCAGGATGAGAAAGGCGATGGCGCCTGGTTAGCGGCGCGAAACTGTTTGACTCTGTTGACATCCCAGGCTTTGGCCACTGCGAACCCGAGGCCCCAAGTCGGGGCAGGTACAGGCTTCCCGAGAATAGAACGAGACCTCCTTTTCAGTCTTTCGGCGTGATTATTCTTCTGCCCCAAGCAGAAGCTCGCGGGCACATCATTTACCGCATCAGAAGATCAACCGAGCCATTTCGAATCGCAGTTTGCAGATTTCAGAACAGGCCTCACAAAGGCGCTCAGCGGGCGGGCTGAGTGCGGGCGCGGGCCATGGCGAAGGCTTTACGGACGACGCGGGTGGCGGCGACGGTGAGGTTGTAGGCGGGCAAGTCTTCCTCCTGGACGAGGGCGACATCGGTGACGTCGCTCGCGGCACGGGGCGTGCCGGCGATGGCCTCGCAGAGATAATCCACGATGACAAAATGATAGCGGGGGCGCGCGGGCGCGGCCTGCGGAGCGCCGGAGTCTTCTTCGGGACCGGGGAAAATGCGCTCGAAGACCTCGATGAGGTCGAGCACGCGTACGTCGAGAGAAGTCTCTTCGCGGAGTTCGCGGCGGACGCCTTCGACCAGCGTTTCGCCAAGCTCGAGGGTGCCGCCGGGGATGGACCAGACGCCTTTCATGGGCTCGCTGCCGCGGCGGATGAGCAGGGCACAGCCGTCGAGGATGACAACGCCACCCACGCCGACGACCGGATGATCAAGAAACTCGCGCTTGCCGCCCATCGTCCGTATCCTGGGAGAGGAAATGCTTGACACCGGCGTTATATAATACGCCCGCCTGCAGGAAATCACCGAACGGGGAAGGAGGTGCCGCGTGCTGAAGTGTCCTGAATGCGCAGCGGTGCTGGACGTGGATGAAGATGAAGTGGAAGAAGGCGAAATCATGAACTGCCCGGAGTGCGAGGTGGAGCTGGAAGTGGTGCAGGTGAATCCGGTGCACTTAAACGCGATTTCGGATGAGACGGAGCAGGAAGAAGAAGAGAAGGAAGCCGAGGAGGATTTCGACGAGGAAGAGGAGGAAGAGGAAAAGGCGGGAGATGAGGAAGAAGAGTGAGCGTTGAAGCAAAGCGCGAAACGCCGCGACATCCTTTGCGAGGTGGCTCTCATCCCATCTATCGGAGGCTGGCGGCGGCGGGACTTCTGCTGGCGAGCCTGGCCGGCTGGGCAGCCGCGGGCGCCGCGAGCGGCAAGGCGCAAGAAAAAAAGAAGCGTCCGCCGGAGATGGTGATTACCGGCACGGTGTTCACGGAAAAGGGATTTTCGTTGCCCGGGGCATCCGTCCGGGTGAAGCGCACCGGGGAGCGCAAGCCGAAGTGGGAAGCGGTCAGCGACCGGCGGGGCGAGTTCGGGGTCCGCGTGCCACAGGGCGCCGAATACGAGGTCCATGTGAGAGCCGAGGGCTACGAGGAGCAGATGCAGAAGGTGGACGGAAAGGCGAGCACGTACGAGAACCTGATCTTCCGGATGACACCGGCAACGGGAGGCAAGAAAACGTGACGATGGGACGCATCGTTCTGCTGGCCGCGCTTGCCGGCTTGCTGTTGCCTGCGGCGGCGATGGCGCAGGACAGGAAACGCGAGGCGCAACTTCGCACGGTTCACGGAACGGTGGTGGACAAGGACGAAAATGCGCTGCCGGGCGGAGTGGTTTTCCTGAAGAACGTGAAGACGCAGATCGTGAAGACGTACAACGCGAATGAAAAGGGCGAGTACCGCTTCAGCGGGCTTGATCCGAACGTGGACTACGAGATTCATGCCGAAGATCAGGAAATGAAGTCAACGAAGCGGACGATTTCGAGCTTCGACAGCCGAAAAGAAATCGTAATCACCCTGAAAGTGGACAAGAAGAAGGAATAGAATTTCCCCGACGTAACTGCCACAACCCTGCGAAGGCATTCCAGAAAACATTTCCGAAAATCGCTTACAGCATTACTCGGCAGCCACTGGCCTGACGAATGGGGCAATGACGCGGATCGCTTGCGGAAGGACTTCGATTTCCACGGGAGCCTCGCCGAGGATTTCGCCATCGCCATGGAAGGGCGAGGAGCGATTCGCGGAGAGGCGGATGCGGCGGGCGCGGAAACGGTGAATCTGCGGCCAGCGCAGGTCGCCATTGCGGAGAAGGACGAGCAGCGCCTAGAAGACGCGGGTCCAGGGCAGATCTTCAACAAAGGTCAGATCCATCCAGCCATCATCCATGCGCACGGAAGGCGCGATCTTGAAGCCGGCGCCGTAGGTGGGGGAGTTGGCGACCGCCGCCAGCAGCAATGGCCGTTGAAACGGCGCACCGTCAATTTCAGCGGTGACGTGGAGAGGTTGCGAAGTAGTGAGAGCGACGAGAGCGGCGGTGACGTATTTTAAGAGGCCCGGCATGCGGCGGAATTTGCCGGTGGCGAGCTGGTTAGCCTCGGCGTCGAGTCCGATGCCGCCAGCGCCGATGAAAACCCGCACCTGATTTCCGGGAAAGCACGCGCGGAGAATGTCCACCGCGCGCGGGGCGCCATGAACGAGGAGATGAGCGGCGGCAACGGGGTCGAGCGGAATGCCGAGGCCCATGGCAATGTCATTGCCGCTGCCAGCGGGAAGGCAGGCCATCACGACACCGGTGCCGAAAGCGCCGGTTAGGACGTAATGGAACGCGCCATCGCCGCCGAGTGCAGCGACGCAGCGATAGCCATCAGGAGCGGCGGCCGCGGCACGCTGGCGCATGTCTTCGGCAGAAGTGGTAACGCAAAAATCGGCGGGGAAGCCCTGCTTGCGGAGATAGCCCTCGACAATCGGCTGGGCGCGAAGAGCGCGACCACTGCCGGAGACCGGATTGACGAGCACGAGAGTCCGAGCGGATCGGTCCATAGGGGCTAGGCGGGGCACAGGATGAGCCGGACGGAGAGAAGTGTCAAGGGCCAGGACGGAGAGAGAGAAATCTTGGCGCCGGCGGTGGGAGCGGTTATCGTCTTATTCCGGGCTGCCAGGTAGATGCTGCCGGAGTGGGATGCAGAGATGCGGCCAAATGTACGGTCCAGTTGGTACAATCTCCCGGGGCAGGTCAGTCACATGAAACGAATTCTGATCATCGAGGACGACCGCGATATCATCGAGTTGATCCGCTACAACTTGGAGCAGGAAGGCTTCAGCCTTACTTCGACGCGCGATGGCGTGACCGGACTTGAGCATGTGAGAAAATCTCCGCCGGACTTGCTCCTTCTGGACCTGATGCTGCCCAAGCTGTCAGGGCTTGAGATTTGCAAAGCGATTCGCCGGGACGAGAGACTGAACCGGCTGCCCATCCTGATGCTCACTGCCCGCGGAGATGAATCCGATCGCGTCATCGGTCTCGAACTGGGCGCGGACGACTACGTGACGAAGCCTTTCAGCCCGCGCGAAATGGTCGCACGCGTTAAGGCGCTGCTACGCCGCACGGAATCCTCCGAAAGTGAGACCGAGAAAGTCTTCGAGGTCGGCCGATTGGTGATCGATCCCGAAGGCTACCGCGTCACCCGGAATGGCAGGCCCCTGGTACTCAGCACGCTGGAATTTCGGCTTCTGTATTTCCTGGCGAGCCGTCCCAACAAGGTGTACACCCGCGACCAGTTGCTCGACGCTGTCTGGGGCACGGAACGATTCGTCACGCCCCGCAGCGTAGACGCCTGCATGCGCCGCCTCCGCGAGAAAATCGAGGAAGACCCGGAGAATCCCGTCTTCCTGAAGACTCTGCGCGGCGCCGGCTACCTCTTTGAACATCATGCGACTTAGCTTGTTCTGGAAACTCGGAATCATCTATCCGGCTCTTTTTGCCCTGGTCCTTTTCGCCGTCGATACATATGCGGTCGAAGCCTTGCGCCGTGATTATGTGCGTTCAGGCTTCGAGCACCTCACCGCGCTCAAGAGCCTGGTCGAAGGGCAACCGCCGGACGTCGCCAATCCAGCCGCACTCAGGGAATGGACCGCGTGGATGGCCCGCAGCGGCGCGCGTGTCACGGTCATCGCTTTCGACGGCCGCGTCCTGACGGATTCGTCTGAAGATCCCGCTCGCATGGAAAATCACGGCGGGCGTCCCGAAGTCCAGGATGCGCTGGCACGGGGCGAGGGCCGCGCGATCCGTTACAGCAACACGCTGAAGCGCGACCTGCTTTATCTCGCCACTCGACATCTGCCTGCCCCCGAAAGTTCAACGGGGCCGGCCGTGATCCGCCTGGCCTTGCCGCTGGCACAAATTGATGAAGATCTCGCGCATTTCCGCCGCCGGATGTGGACGGCCTCCTTTGTCATTCTCCTGCTGGCCGGCAGCGTTTCGTTGTTCATCTCGCGCACCCTTGCAAAGCGAATTGTGCGGCTCAAGCATTTCTCCGAACGGGTGGCTCAAGGGGATTTCCGTCCGCTGCCGGTAGAACAACAGGGCGACGAGCTCACCGATCTCGGCCGCACCCTGAATGAGACGGCAGCGCAACTCGACCAGACAATTCACTCGCTGACCGAAGAGCGCAACCGCTCTTCCGCCATTCTGGGCAGCATGGTCGAAGGCGTTGCCGTCATCAGCCCGGATGGCCGCATTGTTTTCCTCAATCAGACTTTTTGTCGTGATCTGGCCGTGGATGCAGACAATTGTGAAGGCCGCCCGCTGGTGGAGGTCATTCGCCAGTCGGACTTGCTGGCCGTCATCCAGCGAGTGTTGGCCGGCGGCGAGAGCACCAGAGGAGAAGTTTCGCTAGCCGTGCCAGGCGCTGCCGGGTCGAGGGACTTTGCGGCCACTGCGGCACCGGTGCGAGCAGATGGCACCACGGGGGCGGTGCTGGTGCTGCATGACATCAGCGAGCTGCGCCGGCTGGAGCGCGTGCGGCGCGACTTTGTAGCGAATGTGTCGCACGAATTCAAAACACCGCTGACTGCCATTCAAGGCTTTGCGGAAACGCTGCTCGCGGGCGCGCTCGACGACACGACAAACCGTCGCCGCTTCGTGGAGATTATCCGGGACCACTCCGCGCGGCTGGCCCGGCTGACGGACGATCTCCTGAAACTATCGCTCATCGAAGCGGGAAAACTTGAGCTGGAGTTTCGCCCCGTCAATGTCACGGAACTGATCGAATCGTGTGCCGAAACAACGCGCTTCAAGGCCGCGCAAAAGCAATTGTCCCTTTCTGTCGAATGTCTCGCCGGCGTGTCGCAAGTCCGCGGCGATGCCAGACGCCTTGCGGAAGTCCTGCAAAACATTCTGGACAACGCTGTGCAGTACACGCCGGCGGGAGGGAGAATTTCCATCACCGCCGGCGCGGAGGAGCGGTTCGTGCGAATCGCCGTCGCCGATACGGGCATCGGCATCCCACGCGACGAGCAGCAGAGGATTTTCGAGCGGTTTTACCGCGTGGACGCCGCGCGCTCACGCGAAGCCGGCGGCACCGGCTTGGGACTCTCCATCGCCAAGCACCTGGTCGAAGCCCACGGCGGGCGGATTGAAGTGGAAAGCGAAGTCAGCCACGGCTCGACGTTCTCTATATTCCTTCCTGCGACCTAATACCCTCAAATCCGGCACTTCGATCGCCTGAAATCTGAACCAAGGCGTAGCCGAAACATCATCCACACATCATCCGTGTGTCACAGAACCCTGGCAGGCTAGCCTCGGGGTGCAACATGGACCTGGTGACTTGGCTGCCTTCCTGGGTTCTGGGCCTGCTCCTGCTCCTGACCCTGCTTTACCCGTGGGACCGGCCGGAGCCGAATCACACGTTCATCGTGGGAATGCTGGAAAAGTTGACGGAGGAGCTTGATGGCGACAATCGCGAGAGAAATCGAAAACTTCCAGAAGGACGCGCTGGTGAACTACCTGGTGTCAATGGCGCGCACAGTAGAGGGGGCGGTGAACCGGGCCATCGAGGCGCTGCTTCACAACCGGGGTCCCCGGGCGTCAGCGCTGGCGGGCGAGATTTTTCTGAATGAGCCGCGTGTCAATGAAATGGAGATCGTCATCGACGAGCACGCGGTGAAAATGCTGCGCGGTGACGCGCGGCCAGATGAAGACATCCGCATGATTGTGGCCACGCTGCGGATCAACAACGACCTCGAGCGGATGGGAGATCTGGCCGTCAACATTGGGCAGCGCGTGATTTCGCTGGCCGACATGGGGCCGGCAGAAACTCCGCCCGAATTTGAGCCGATGTCCGCAGCGGTGCGCGCCATGGTCAGCAAAAGTCTGGGGGCACTGATCTTCCGCAACGTGGACCTGGCCAAGGCTGTCCTGCAGAGCGACGACGCGGTAGACCGCTTCCGCGATGTAGTCTTCGAACGGCTACTGGCGGAAATGGCCCAACGCCCCGCTACCGTCGCGCCCAACATGCAGTTTGTGCTGGCTTCCCGCTATCTCGAACGAATCGCCGATCACTGCACCAACATCGCCGAAGACGTCGTCTACTGGGTGCGCGGACTCGATATCCGCCACGGCCGCGGACGGGAACTGGATACGCAGCGACCGCTCGCAGTGGCCGAAACAACAGCATTCGACTCCGGACAGGAGTAAACGTCTGGCAAAATCCCGCCTGCTCGCCATGCGGGGCTGGTACCCCTGAACCGGCCCCGCTCCCTCCTCTGCCCCGTCGGCGATATCACGCACAATTCACAGGCCGGTCACACAACGGTCACAGGGTGCTTCTAAGCTGGACCTTCGCAGAACGAAGGGAAGATTTCGTACCGCGAAAACTCAGCATTTCAATCGGAGTGATCCTTGTTGTCGAGGAGGCAGCTATGCCCAAGTGTAGAAGGGCAATCGGAGTGATGGTGACACTGGTGGTGTTGTTGGCAGAGCCGATGTGCGTGGCAGGAGCAGACGGGAAAGATGCGAACGGCGGCAAGGCGCCGGCTGCACAGCCGGCTCCCCATCCTGCGGAGAAAGCGCGCGAGAAAGCTACGTCGAATGAAGAAATGCTGACTGCGATCGAGCAACTGAAGAACCTGGTGACGGAGCAGAGCCGGGAATTGGCGGCGCAGAGCGCGGCGCTGCGCGAACAACAGCAAAAAATGGAAGCGTTGGAGCGCGAGCTCCAAGCGCGCGGCTCAGCAAACGAGTCCGCAGCTGCGAAGCAGGAACCCGAACAGCAGAACAAAAGCGAATGGAAGCTGATCGAGGGGCAGCTCGAAGCCGTCGCCGAGAGCACCAATGAATTGAATAAGCGGGTCGCGAAAGTACAGAGCGATACGGCCACAGCCACGCGGAATGCCGAAGGCAAATTTCGCCAGCTCGGCAATTTTCGTTTCAGTGGCGATTTGCGCTTCCGGTATGAGCCCTTCATCCAAAACCAGCAAACGACCCGCCAGCGGCAGCGCGTCCGCGCACGCTTCAACCTCCAGGGCAACATCTCTGACGAACTCTACGGCGGCGTGACGTTTGCCACCGGTTCGCTTGATGACCCCATCTCCACCAACCAGACGGTCACCGGCTTCTTCAACCGCAAACAAGTCGGCTTCGACCGAGCCTGGATGCAGTGGACGCCGAAGTTTCTTCGGAATCATGCCACGTTTGGCGTGGGCAAGTTTGCCTACCCGTGGATCCGCACGCCGCTCACCTTCGACAATGACCTGAACCCCGAGGGTATATATGCGCGGTTGAACTGGGAGATCAAGAACGACGTGTTCAAGGGCATCACGCTGGTGGCGTTCCACCTTCCGTTCTTCGAGCGCGGCGGCTCGACCAGCTCGACCACGGGTGTGCGCGCCGATGCCTGGGACGCCTTCATCGCCGGCGGCCAGATCCAGACCCGCTGGAAGCTGGGGGACCGGATCAACCTCGGCCTGAACGTGGCGGGCGTCAACTTCGTCAACGCGGACTTCATCGCGCAGGCCCATTCGGCCAATCCAGCCACGGCCAGTTTGGCCAATCAGCTCACGGGAAACCTTCCCAACACGAATTCGCTGCGGACCAACGCCACCGGCCAAGTGGTGGGCTACGCCTCGCGGTTTCTGTACCTGGACACCATCGCTACGCTCGGCGTGAACACGGGTTACGCGCGGTGGCCGGTCAATATCACCTTCGACTTCAACAACAACACCCGCGCGCAGCGCATCGTCCAGAACGGCACGGCTGCCCCGACCGGCGCGGCACACAACCGCGAGCGCAGCGCCTACTGGACGGAGATCCAATTCGGACGGCTCTCTGAGCGCAGAGACATCCAGTTCGGCTACACCTTTGTCCGCATCGAGCGTGACGCCGTCATCGCCGCGTTCAACGAAAGCGACCTCCGTGTCGGCACGAACGTGGTCCAGCACCGTCTGAACTTCAACTATCAATGGCTGAACAACGTGTCGCTGAACTACGCGATCTGGATCGGCCGGCTGGCCAACGCACAGGACGCGATCGGCCTGGTACCGGGCGGCAAACGCGCCATCGCCGGCGGGCTGTGCAACGCGGCGCCGTTCACCGGCTGCACCGACAACTTCCTGAAACGCATGCAGTTCGACTTGATCTACCGCTTCTAGCAAGCCTGGAACGTTGCGGGCCTGTCACACCTGTGTCACAGGCCCGTAACAATCCAACACCATACTTTCCCTGAGACGAAGGAGGAGGAAAACCGTGCATCAATGCAAAAAGCTGCAGGTTCTGGGTGTAACCCTGGCGCTTCTCGCCGGCGCGGCGATTGTCGCAGCGCAGGGCGGGCGGAACATTACCGTGAAGGGCTCGGACACGATGGTGATTCTTGGCCAGCGTTGGGCCGAGGAGTTTATGAAGAAGAACTCCGGCGTCGCGGTGCAAGTGACCGGCGGCGGGTCAGGCGTGGGCATCGCGGCGCTGATCAACGGCACCACCGACATCGCCGAAGCCTCCCGCCTGATGAAGGATGCCGAGAAGGCCAGTTTGAAGGAGAAGCGCGGCAAGGACACGCTTGGAGTCCCGGTCGCAGTGGATGGGCTCGCCGTCTATGTTCACGAACAGAATCCGGTCAACGAACTGTCGCTGGCTCAGTTGAAGGGCATCTATACCGGCACCATCAAAAATTGGAGCCAGGTCGGCGGGCGCGACGAAAGAATCATCCTCTACAGCCGCGAGAACAGTTCCGGCACGTACGCCTACTTCAAGGAACATGTACTTGAAAACGCCGATTACTATCCCACCGCGCAGACCCTGCCGGGTACAGCCGCGGTGATCAATGCGGTTTCCAAAGATACGCGCGGCATCGGCTACGGCGGCATTGCCTACGGCAAGGGCATCAAGCACCTGCGCGTCAAGAAGGATGACAAGTCGCCGGCCATTGAACCCGCCATGGAAAACGTGCTCCAAGGAAAGTATCCCATTAGCCGCTATCTCTACTGGTACTTCGCCGGGCAACCTGCCGGCGAACTGGCCAAGCTCGCGCAGTGGGTGGTTGCACCGGAAGGCCAAAAAGTGGTCGAGAACGTGGGCTACTACCCGCTGAACGAGAAAGACCGAGTCGCATCGGCGGCGAAGCTGGGCGGCGGCACCACAGCGGCCGCGAAGTCCAAACCCGCAGGAAGTAAGTAGCTTGCACGAAGCAGGGAAAACCGGCAGGCGCACCGGCCCGTTCCGGGCAAGCGGACGGGCAGGGGCGCCTGCGGTTCTGGCGCAGATTGAATACCGATGAGCACTCCTGCCGCAACTCTTTCAGCACCGGCCGGAAACCTGTCGCGGCGTAGATTGATTGACGGGCTGGTCAGCCGCGCGATCAACCTGGCGGCTCTGGTTTCGATCTCGCTCATCATTTTGATTTTCGCCTTTGTCGGCAAGGAAGCGCTGCCGATCTTCACCAACGCTGAAGTCCACAAGGAAGTCACCGTCGGCAGGATGGTTTTGCCGCAGAACTACGGCACGGCCGAGACGCCTCTGCCCTACGTCTGGCAGCCAGTGGGCGAAGTGCCGAAGTACAGCCTATTGCCGCTCTTTCTCGGCACACTGAAGGTGACCATCGCTGCGATGCTCTTCGCCACGCCACTTGCGATTCTTGCGGCTCTCTACACCACCGAATTTGCGCCGCGGTGGCTGCGCGAAATCGTCAAGCCGGTGATCGAGTTGCTGGCAGGAATTCCGTCGGTGGTGCTCGGATTCTTCGCGCTCATGGTACTTGCCTCCTCGCTCCAGGATGCTTTCGGTTTTGATTTCCGCTTGAACGCCGTCAACGCCGGGATCGCGCTCGGTTTCACCGTACTCCCCGTTGTGTACACGGTAAGCGAAGACGCGCTGGCGGCAGTGCCGAAGGCTTACCGCAACGCTTCCCTCGCGCTGGGCGCAACGCGGTGGCAAACGGCGTGGAAAATCGTGCTCCCGGCGGCGCTGCCGGGCGTGTTTGCCGCGTGTGTGCTTGGCTTCGGGCGAGCGATGGGCGAAACGATGATTGTGCTCATGGCCAGCGGCAACGCAGCGATCACGTCGTGGAGCTTTTCCGAATCGGTGCGCACGCTTTCCGCCAGCATCGCCGCTGAGCTCGGCGAGGTCGTCCAAGGCAGCGCCCACTGGCACGTGCTCTTTTTCCTGGGTGCGCTCCTGTTCGTGTTCACCTTCGTGCTCAACTGGCTGGGGACGCAGATGGTCGGCCGGCTACGCCGCCGGCTGACGGGAGCATGACGATGGGGACACGCAGAGCGGACAGATTCTTTGTGGCGCTAACGGCGCTGGCGGCAGTTCTGATCGTCGCGATGCTCGTTCTGATTCTGGGCAACATCGTGCTGAATGGGTGGGGGAAGGTCACTTGGGAATTTGTATCGTCGGCACCAAGGGCAGGCATGACCGAAGGCGGAATCTTTCCCGCAATCTACGGCACCACGCTGCTTGTGCTGCTGATGACGGTCTGCGTGGTGCCCGTGGGCGTCTGCGTGGCCATCTATTTTTCAGAATACGCGCAGCGGGAATCGCGGCTTTACCGCTGGACGCGCCAGGCCGTGGACAACCTGGCCGGAGTGCCGTCGATCGTGTTTGGCCTGTTCGGATTGGGATTCTTCGTGCAGTTCATCGGCCGGGGTATTGACCAGGCGGCCTACGGGGGCGAGTTGCACTACGCGCAGCCGGCTATCCTCTGGGCGGCCCTGACGATGGCAGCGCTCACGCTTCCGGTGGTGATCGTGAGCGTGGAGGAAGCCCTGCGTGCGGTGCCGCAAACCTATCGCGATGCCAGCGCGGCGCTCGGTGCGACCAAGAGCGAGACGATTTTCCGCGTCGTTCTGCCCCACGCGCTTCCCGGCGTGCTCACTGGCGGAATTCTGGCCGTCAGTCGCGGCGCCGGCGAAGTGGCGCCAATTCTCTTCGTCGGCGCCGCCTATTTTCTACCCCACCTGCCGGCACATTTGAACGACCAATTCATGCACCTGGGCTACCACATCTTCGTGCTGTCCACGCAGTCGCCGGACGTGGAGCAGACCAAGCCTCTGCTTTACGCCACCGTTCTTGTGCTTCTGGCGCTGACATTTCTGCTCAATCTGACCGCCATCGCGATCCGCACGCGCCTGCGATGGACCTCCGGAGGAGAACGCTGATCATGCCTGCTACGCGCGATTTTCCGCTGCTGAAAACGGAAGTCCGCCTGCGCGCCCAGGAGCCGAAAGAGCGTCCTGAAAAGATGCGGGTCGCAAATCTCTCGTTCCGTTACGCTGCGAAGAAGGCCGTGGACAGCGTCACGATGCCGTTCTACGAGCGGCTGATTACGGCCATCATCGGGCCGTCGGGTTGCGGCAAGTCCACGCTATTGCGCACGCTGAATCGAATGAACGACACGATTCCGGGCATCATCGTGGAGGGGAAAATCCTGCTCGACGGTCAGGACATCTATGCGCCGAGGTTCGACGTGATCCACCTGCGGCGGCGTGTCGGCATGGTTTTCCAGCAGCCCAATCCATTTCCGAAATCGATCTACGACAATGTTGCGTTTGGCCTGCGCATCAATGGACTGGCGCCCTCGCGAGCGGAACTCGATGACCGGGTCGAACGGGCGCTGCGCCAAGCGGCGCTCTGGAGCGAAGTGAAAGACCGCTTGCACCGTAACGCCCTGCAACTCTCCGGCGGAGAGCAGCAGCGCGTGTGCATCGCCCGTGCGCTGGCGGTGCAGCCGGAAGTGCTGCTGATGGACGAGCCGGCCTCGGCGCTCGATCCGATCTCCACCGCAAAGATTGAAGAGTTGATGTTCGAGTTGAAGAAGGACTATACGATCGTCATCGTGACTCACAACATGCAGCAGGCGGCGCGCGTAAGCGACTACACGGCCTTCTTGCTGAGCGGCACTCTGGTGGAATTCAGTCCCACGCCGCAACTATTCACTACGCCGGCCGACCTACGAACGGAGTCCTATATCACCGGCCGCTTCGGATAGGAGAAACATGGAACGGCACTTTGTACAGGAACTGGAAGAACTGAAGGAGCGCCTGCTGTGGATGGGCAGCCTGGCGGAGCGGGCGGTGCACCGGTCGGTTCAGTCTTTACTCGGGAGTGACGCTGCCCTGGCGCAGCAGGTCGTCGAGGAAGAATCGGCGATCAACCAGATGCAGATCGAAATCGACGACCGTGTGCTTCAACTGCTTGCTTTGCAGCAGTTGATGGCCACCGATTTGCGCTTCGTGCTGGCCGTCTCTCGCATCAACGCCGACCTCGAACGCATCGGCGACCAGGCGGTGAACATCGCTCAGTCCGCCCTGCGCGTGGTACAGCACCCCCGGGTGCGGCCCTATATTGATCTTCCGCGCATGAGCCAAGCAGCGGAACAGATGGTCCGCGACAGCCTGAATGCGCTGGTTAACAAAGACACGGAGTTGGCGCGATCGGTCATGCTCCGTGACGATCACGTGGATCATCTGCGCGACCAGGTGTTTCGAGAACTGCTCACCTACATGATGGAGAATTCTTCGGTTGTCTTTCCGGCCTTCGAGCTAATTCTCGTGGCGAAGAACCTTGAACGCATTGCCGACCACGCCACCAACATCGCCGAAGATGTAATTTACATGGTCGCAGGGCGGGACGTCCGCCACCATGCCCTTGCACGTCGCTAGCAGTTAAGTCACAACACAATCGGCGGTGCTTTGGCGCGTCTGGACCCCCAACTTACCACAGTCATCACACCCTGGATTTGCATACTTGGCTGCAGGTGGTAGAAGACTTTGGTGCCTAGGGTGGGACTCGACCCCACGACCTAGTGTCGTGTCCCGGAAATATGCGATGCACCCGGGGCGCAGCAAGTAGCGCCCTTGCAAAGGGTTACGTGCCGCGACTTATCGAATAGATTTCTGGGACGCGACACTAGGGATGATGAGTCCCCAGGCCCACAAGTCTCTTCTTCAACTGGCGCACGGGCGCGCACCCCAGTGGAGCCGATTCTGGTGCCGGAATCCAGTAACTCGCTGCTTGTCCCCGACGCGCCGGTGCGCCGCGCGCTGTGGTCGGCCTGCACTTTGCCGAAAGCCCTCCAGCTGACGCGGCGGGTGTGTTGCCTAGTAGTTCTGCGGGTTGTGGTCTTGTCCGTGGCAGCGGAGGTAGCACCGGCCGGAAAAGCTGCCGGTACGTTCGAAGCGGAGAATGCCGCTGCTGCTGGCGCCGACGACTGCAAGGTCGAAATTGATCGAATTGTAGTTATTCGTGGAGGAGCCGCCCTGGATGCCGTGCGGATCATGGCAGGTCGAGCAAGGCGCGTTCTCACTGCGGACGTGTTTATCGTGTTCTTTGAAGCTCCGGTTCTGAAGGATGCTGTTATCGATGTCGTGGCACTTGTAGCAGAGGGCGTAAGTGCCGTTGAGCCCCGCCACATAGGCGATACCCGCAGAGTTGCTCCCAGGCGTGGCCGGCGGGACTTCTTGCTCGTAGCGCCGCTCCAAAAGATGCGGCCAAGTGGAGGCATGAACGCCGTTCGGACCGGGGCCGCCGGAATCGCGCGCGGCATTGTTGGTGTGACAGTCGGTGCAGTGCAGGTAGGTGCCGGAACTCAGCGAGCGGCCCACACTGCCATCCAACTTGAGCAACGATAACCGCAGGCTCGGGATAGTGGCGCTACTCTTGAAGCGCGGCTGGGTGACCGGGTGACGCGCAAAGGTCGAGTTGAATTCGATCCGGGTGTTGTACGGATCGGCCACGGTGTTGTCGGTCACGCGCCGGGCGGTGCGTCCGTAGGTGGCGTAACCAGAAACGGCCTGCGGCTTGTTCGAGCTATTCGCGTGGCACTTGAAGCAGATTTCGTACTGTTTGCTCGCCGGCTGGAGCAGCATAACCCCCGTGGCGCCATCGGCGCCGGATGCGCCGAGCAGCGCCGCCTGCACGCCCGGAGGGATGGTTGTGCCCCCGGTATTACTTGCAGCGTGCGAATTATGGCAATCGGCGCACTCCGCGTGGCGGTTGGCGCTCAGGGGAGCCGCATTCTCTGCGGCATCGTGCAGCCCGCTGAGCGTGGCGACAGGGTGAGCATAGATCTTGTTGAACTCGGCAAACAGATTCCGCAGCGCCGGGCTGAGACTGCCGCCACTGTGACAGCCGCTGCACGCGGCCTCTTCGGTGCCTCGCAACAGGCGCGCGCTAGCGCCTGTCGGCGCTCCGTGGGGCAAATGGCAATTCAGGCAGGCGTTCGCGGCGACCGTGCCATACGCGCCGAAGCCCGGACCCACTGGCGTTGCATTGGTGGAATTCCGGTGGGCGCCCTGCGACCAGCCGTTGAGCCGATTGGGCTGCGGCCGGGAGGGATCATGGCAGGCCAGGCAGATGGAACCATTCGCGTTGGAGCGCGTGAGGAACTTGTGCACCACCGGGTCTCTGTCCGGCACGTGGGGATCATGGCATGTGACGCATTCGATCCAGTTGTTCTGCAACAGCACGGCCGGATCGCCGGTGGAAGGTGGACTCTGCAACAGCGACGGCACCAACTGGCCGTCGTCCACTAGGGCGAAAGTGATGGGATGGTCGTTGCGCAGGTCGGTTCCGAGCACGGCGCTGGGGCGTGGAGTGCCCTGGGTCGGAATGAGCCCGTTGGCCACGGTCTGGCCGAGGGCCACCGTGCCGTCGTGGCAACTCAAGCATTGCTTGGAAATCTGGCCGGGCTGGAGCAAAGAGGCGTTGAGCGTGGAACTGGCGTAAAGGCTGTAGGACTGGATGGAAAGTTGGTGGTTCCAAAGCGGCTTCTCCGCCACCAGGCTGCTGTGCGGCGTGTGGCAGAAGATGCAAACTTGGGGCTGCTGCGAGGTTACCGAGCCTGGACCCGAGGCGGATAGATTATGAACCGAGCTAATCACATTCGCCTTGTCCGCGCGCAAAGGCGTTCCTAGAAAGACGAGCGCCAGGAGACACGCGCCGAGGAGGAATGCAACGAAGCGGAGCCTGGCCAGAGCAGGCCTCATCGTGGCGAACCTGCGGACGGCTGATTCCCGCGGGTGAACTGGAACACCTGAACCCGCCGGTTGTAGGAATCCGCGATATAGATGCGCTCCCGCGCGTCAATCCAGAGGCCTGCGGGGAGCTGGAACTCGCCGGTGTCATTCCCGCTGCCGCCGAAGTAATAAAGCAACTGCCCGGCGGCGTTGAAAATCTGGACGGTCTCGAACAAGCCTTCCGTCACGTAGATATTGCCTTCGCTATCCGTCGCGACTCCCTTCGGCCGGTTGAAGGTTCCGGACCGGTCGCCCAGAGTTCCGAAAGAGGTGCGGAACCCACCGCTCCGGTCGAATAGCTGAATTCGAAAGTTCAACGTGTCGAGGACGATCAGAGTATCGCCGTGCAGCGTCAGCGCGGTCGGGTAATTAAACTGGCCCGGCGCCGCTCCCCGGCCGCCAAAGCCATACAGGATATTGCCCTGCTCGTCGAGTACAAAGACCTTGTTGTAGAGCGTGTCGCAAAGATAGATCCGCTTCTGGTATGGATCGATGGCGATGCCGGTCGGCCTCTTGAAGTACCCCTCACCTTTTCTCTCACCCAGGAAGTGGCGGAACTTCCCGCGCGCGTCGAACACGAAGACTTTGCCCAGGCGCGAGTCGGTGACGTAGATGTTGTCCTCAGCGTCCACGGCCACGCCGATCGGAGACTCGAAGCGCCCGCGCGGGCCGCCATCGAGAAAGGAATACTTTTTCCGCTCGAAATCAAAGATGTGCAGTCCCAACGCGCCTGGGTCGGTAACGAGAATGCGACCCCGGGAATCTGTCGTGACGCTGTAAGGCCGGATGAGGCTACGAAAGACCGGCGGGCCGGCCACCACGTCAACCAGGCGATTCCAGATCGAGCGCTTCGGGTGGACATCTTTTTCCGAATCGAAGGTGCGGAGAAAATCAATACGTCGCCCGTCGGCAAGGATCGGCGCATCCAGATTGGCATTCCTTCGTCCCAGTCTTGCTTCGCCGGCGGCTGCCTGCCACAGCCCCACAAGAGCGAAGAGCAAGCCGCAACTGATGATGAAGCTGGTGATCCTGCTCATCCGATTGCGCCCCCGCCTCCTAAAATACATGAAAGTCGCGAACCACGCGGATGAAGAAGCGCTTGCGGGAAAACGGACCCAATCCGAAGTCCTGCGCGTAGCGGACGTGCCCCACATCGAGGGTCAAGGCGCGAAACTGGTAGCCGACGCTTGCTTCCCACTGGACGTAATGATTACTCACGCGACCCGCCAAGAGCTGCGTGTTCCGGTTCCAAAGAAAGCGGCCCGATAACCGGCGCGTGGGTCTGAGAGTTGCGGTCAAGAAGGTCTGGGAGACGCTGGAGGGTACCGCGAGGACGCTGGGGAACGCGGCCAGCACGGTCCGCGCCTGGCTGGGAGTTGCCAGGCGAAGGCGGATGTCGGGTTGAAAGGTGAGGCCGTCGCGTAACTGCCGGCTGACGGAAAACTCGCCCCGCGCGTGCGAAGCGAACACCGAAAAAACATGGCCGCGCGAAGCGAACCGAGTCCCGAAAGAGTCAAAAAAGCTCTTTTCCAGGTTGTAAGAAGCCCGGAGTTTCCACCCGGCGCCGAGCAACCGTGAGCCCGACAGTCCCGCGACCCAATTGCGGCTCTGCACTAGGAAGACATTCTCGGTCTTCTGCCAGGAACCCAGCGCAGATGCGACCAGCTCGACCGTGCGCACAGATCCGAGGGTGACGGCGGCGCTGGTACTGTGACCACGCAGCCGGCTGGAGGGCAGCCGACCGTAGTCAAAGCTTCCCCAATTGGTGGCGTACCGCGCCTGAAGCTGCCATCGGCGGAATTGATGCGCATAAGATAGTCCGCCAGTGGCGGCGGTGAGCACGCTCCCCGGGTTGACAAGCGAAGCACCGGAGGGCGCACGCGTGGTATCGCGGGTCAGTTCTCCATCCAAGCGCAAATCCTTGCTGAGCACATATTGCGCCCGGCCAGAGACCGTCAGGAGCGTCACCCGCGCCAAGCCGGGAACCAGCAGGAATGACTGGCCCGGCGTACCGGGTCCCGTGGCGGAACGTGTCTGCTCCAGTTGAAATCCCACCAGGTTCGACGTCACGCCCGCCCGCACGCGCGCGGAGAGCCTTTTGCCCGGCTGGAAGTCGGCATGTCCGTAGAAATAGCCGTAGCTCTGGTCGTACGGTCGCGCCGCGATTTCGTTCTGCGACTTCGTGCGCCCGCCAAGGAGATTCAGACGCACCGCCCGCGAAAACTCGCGTGAAGCCGAAGCCCTAAATTCGCGGATGCGTCCGGTCATCAGATAGGGCGCCAGGCCCGGTTGGAAGATGTTGAGAAGGCCGGTGTTGGTGCGTTCCGTGCGGAACTGGGAGTCCAGCAACCAGCCGCCTCGCTCGTACTGCAGATCCACCGAGAAGGTTCGCGCGCGGTTGGCGACCTTCGAGGTGAGCGGAGCCAGTGGCTCGTAATTGTCCGAATAGCGCGAATAAGTGAGATTAACCCGGGGCAGGCGGCGGAACGCCAACCGCCAATTCAGTGAAAATGCGCTCTGGGAAGTGTCCGCCTGCAGGCCCGCCAGTCGGTCGAGTGTGCCGAAGGTAGTGACCTGACGGCTCAGCCGCGTATACGATACGGTCAGAGGGAACGTGCTCCCGCCAAGGAACGTGGACGAGAACGAGATGCCACGCCCGTCCGGGAAAACCGACTCATTCGATTGACGTCCCATACTGAACTGCGGCTTGATCTCGAAGGTGAGAAATCGCGGGTGGTGAAAGTAGCCGGAGAATTTCAGGCGCACACTGCCGAGGCCGGCGTCGCGGCTCGTGTTCACCCCATCCTGGCTTCCCGAATGGTAGTAGCCCGCCGTCAACGTCCCGGTGAGGCTGAGGGGGGGAGGCAGACTAAGCCGGCTCTGGGCTTCGGCAGCGGGTCCCACCAGTCCCAGGGCCATGCCGACACAGAAGACCCAAACGAGGCTGCTCCAGCGCGTCATGGTTTTTCGATTCTGCTTTTGCTTCGCAACTCCTGTTCGAATTGCTGTCGCCGCTTTTGCAGCCGCTCGTCTTCGTACGATTTGCGCACCGCCGCGCGCGCTTCCTCATAGCGCAGGAGCGTTTCCGGGCGATAGCCATTCACGCGCAAGATGTGAAATCCGGCGTGCGAAGCGACGATGCCGCTGATTTCGCCGGGTTTCGTCCGAAAAGCCAGCTCGAGTTCCGGTTCCAGCGTGCCGCGATGAACCCAGCCATGGTCGCCCCGCATCACCCGCCAGTCGTCACTGGAAAAGCGTTCGGCCAGCGCGCCGAAAGCCTCGAAGGTTTTCGCCGCCTGGGCCTGCGGGAGGACCTCTTCTGCGCGATTTCTCGCGAATCTGCGTTCGGACTCGGTCGCTCCTTCGGGGAATTGGAAAGTGATCGTCTGCAGCCAGACGCTCTCCGGCCGCATGTAGCGCTTGCTGTTCTGTTTGTAGAACCTCCGCGCCTGGACCTCCGTGACGCGCGAAGGCCGGACCACCTCCTGCTCCCACAGCGTCTCCACCAGCAGGGTTCGGCGAACCTGGCGGTGAAATTCCGCCTGCGACCCGAATTGTTCTTGGATCGCGTTCTCGAACGCAGCAGGAGAAGGGAACTGCCGCCGAACTTTCTCAATCCGGGCCTCCACAGCGACCGGGGAAATCTGAAGCTTGCGCCGCTGCGCTTCCTGATACAGCAACTCCGACAGCACCAGCCGGTCGAACGCCTTCTGCCGGATTTCCGGTTCGGCCGCAGCGGGAACGCGCCCGCCGTGGATGCGGTAGTACGGGAACAACTCCTCCATCTCGCGGCGGAGATCGCGCTCGGTCAGCCCAACGCCATTTACACGCACCACTGTCCTTTCGGCAGGCGAAACGTGGGCTGGCATCGCGGCCCGCGCCGGTGCCTGTGCCGCCGGCGAAGCCCCACCGAGGAGGAGAACAACGACTGAGAGGGAAGTGAGTCGGTTCGTCATGTTTCGGGTCCGTGAGGGGAGGGCGCGGACTCCCCCCTCCGAAGTTGGTTGTTTATGTATGGCAAGCAACGCAGAGCGCCGAGCCCGCATTCGATTTGCGCAGAAAGGGCGAAATCGAATCGTTGTGGACGTTATGGCAACTCGCACACTGCACGGTGTTGCTTGCGCCGTAGAGTTTCAGTCCCGCCGCGGTTACACTTGCGATCGCCGCCAGCCCGGAATCTTGCGTGGGGTCGTAATTCATGTTCACCGGGTGGTCGTTTTGCAACCCGAACGAATTCGTCGGATTGCCAACCGCTTCGTCCTTGGTTGGACCGATGACCGAAGGTGTGGTCACGCCGTCGTGACAGCTCATGCACAGGAAGGAGTACAGCCTGGGATCGGTAGCCGTGGGAGCCGATGCGCCGACCTCGGTTGTCGCGTTGTTCAGGGTCGGCGAACTGTAGGTTCCGAACGTCTGTGTGGTGAAATCGCGGTCCCAGAGCAGGATCTTCCCTGTCGCCTGGCTGGCCCCGCCGGTCGCTACTGAGCCGTTGTGCGGTGCGTGGCACGACTTGCAGCCGTTGCCACCCACGTCGTGGTGGGTACCGATCACGCCGGCTTTCTGCGCCCAGCCTGTGCTGGCCAACGTCACGATGGCAAGAATCACAAGTGCGATGTAAGAAAGTCGCTTCATCTTTCCTCCTTTTCTTTTTTTGACCAGATGGTTCAAAACAAACGCATGGAGTTCGGAGGGCCGGTCAGCGCTAGGGTGGGCGGGCCAGGATTGCCATTGGCCACCTCCAGCGGCGATACAGACGCGTGGGGAGCCGCCGATTCATGGATTGACGCCCTTGCCTGCCAGGGCGGTTTTCTCGGGGAAGTACTGAAAAACCTGGACCCGCCCTTTCAGTTGTTCGGTCGTGTAGATGCGGTTGTTCTTGTCGACCGTCAGGCCGGCGATGAGCACAAATTGTCCCGGGTCCGCGCCGTAGCTGCCGACGGCCAGCAACGGCCGCCCTTCCGACGTCAGAATCTGGAAGTTGTTGAACTCGGAATCGGCGACGTAGAGATTGCCGTCGCTATCGAATGCGAGACCTTTGGGCCGGACGAAATCTCCCGGAATCACCCCCTGCTCGCCGAAGGCCCGCACAAATTTTCCGTTCCGGTCAAAAACCTGGATGCGGTAATTCCATGTGTCGGTGACAAAGAGGAACCCCTGCGCATCCACTGCCACGTTGGAAGGGGCTGAGAACTTGCCGGGTTCGGCTTCGCCGCGCGCGCTGGGCTCGCCCACGAAATGCAAGAACGCAAACGAATCAATGTCAAAAACCGCCACGCGGTGCGCCTTGGCGTCCGCCGCATAGAGTTTCCGTCGCGGGCTGTCAACGGCAATACCTCCGGGCCGCTCCAGCTGGGAGCCGCCGAAAACGGCCAGCAAAACGCCTTGGGGATCGAAGCAACTGATCTGATGCAGGAAGGAGTCGGAGACGAAGAGGCGGTCTTTGTCGTCAACGGCGACCCCGATCGGAAGGGCGAGCTTCGCCGGGGATCGATGCCCCCGGTATTCCACTTTCTTGTTGGCCAGGTCGAAGACGAAGACAACGCGCCTCGCGGAATCCGCCACAAAGATCCGGTTCTGGGAATCGACGGCCACGCCATAGGGTTTCTTCAGTCCCGACTCTTTTTCGTCATCCTTGACGCCCGCCAGCCGGTCCATCCATCCGCGCTTGGACTTTTTCCCCAAAACATCGTCCGGACCACGAATCTGTCCGATATAACGAACCCGCGCAGGCTGCGGCGGCTGCGGCCACACCAAGCTCTCAATCGCGACCGGCGCCGGAGGATTCTGCTGCTTCTTCTTCGATTGCGCCCACAACCGGGACGTCGAGAGTGCCAACACGAGGAGAAAGAAGAGCACCAGGCAGACTGCCTTCCGGCAGCGCTCCCTCGGCCTTCCCTCGGCTTGGCTTGGGACAGGGGGCCGGGACAAGGCGCAAGCCTCGGCCATCCTCGCCGCTCGCCCTCTCGAACGGGTGCTCACCGCGCTCCTCCTACTTGTGGCAGCGAATGCATAGTGGCGATGACGACCTCGTTTCCGTCACAAACAGCCGCGGACTGCCGTTCCCTGCGTGAGGGTTGTGACAGCTCACGCAGGTGATCGTTTTCCCGGGATTCGAGGGATCCGCGACGCCGCTCACTGGGTGCGTGGCCAAAGGATGGCCGGTCGTGGCTCCCTGGCGCAGGGGAATGCGCCTCACCGATTCGAGATAGTTGGCCGGCAGACGGACGGCTCCCTTGAACAGCACCAGACTGTTGCTGTCGGCCGATGGCTCGCCCTGTGCATTCCGCGCGTGACACGTCAGGCAGACTTCGTCCACCTGCGCGCGCAGGTTTCCGGCGAAATTCCCGGCGTGCGGTTCGTGGCAGACCGTGCAGCCGGCCTGGAAAACCGGCGCGTGGACAAACTGCTTGGAGGTGCGCTCCCGGGCGCGCTGCGGATGGCAACTCACACACAGAGTCACGGGAGACTGAACCAGGTGCAGCGGATAGGGGGTGGCGTGCGGACTGTGGCAGCCGGTGCAGGTATCCGACATGCTGATGGCTTTGTGCACCCGTTTCGCTGCATTGAGCTGATTCTGAATGCTGTCGTGGCAGAGCAGGCAGAGCGCGCGCTTGCCTCCTTCGATGAGCACAACTTTGCCGTCTTTCGGCGGCTCGTGGCAAGCGTCGCACTGCTTCTCCGCGAATGGCGGGTGCGCGTTCGCATGCGTGAGCTTCGGCCGTCTGGACGCGTGCGGATTGTGACAAGCAACACAGTTCGACTGCGCGAGGGGTTGCCCGCCGTGCGCCTCCATCATCGCCTTGTCCGCCGTGTCGTGGCAGTTCCGGCAGAGCGCGGGAACCGCCTCGGTCAAGTGGTAGCGGAACTCAGGCTGACTGCCGTCACCAGTCTTGTGGGTGACGTGGCAGGTGTCACAACCCAGATCGAGCGCCCCATGTCTGCTTCCCTTCACGGGCACGTCCGCGCCCGTGTCGTGGCATGCCAAGCAAAGATTTTCATCCTTGCCGCCCGAGGCGGGTTGCAGAAGCAGAAACTTATTCGCCGAGGCGTGTGGGTTGTGACAAGCGGTGCACTCTCCCTCAACAACCGGAAAATGCTGCTGGCCGGCGGCACCTTTTCCGGCCTTTTCCTCGTGGCAGGTGAGGCACAAAGCGTTGCCGGTGGCGAGCAATTGCACCGTCGTCTTTTCGCCCTCGGTTCTGACTTCGTGACACGCGCCACACCCGGCGGCCTCAATCGCCGAATGAATGAACTTGCCGATTGTTGTCTTGTGGCATTCGATGCACGCCTTTGGAGTAGCCAGTTGCGCGGGCAGGATTCTGACGGGGTGGGGCCTACCTACGCCCGAGGCTCCGAATGTCGGCACCCCAGCACAGACAAGTGCAACGAAAAAAGCTACTAGCCCTAGCCGAGTCACTTTTCTCGCCTCATCAGTCCAGATTATTGGGCCGCAACTCGCTCGGTTTCTGTCGCTGGGGACAAATCTGAGGGCTGAGCGACGCTCTCGATTCCAATTGGGAGCACCCGAACTGCCAGATTGGGCCTATGAAATAACCTGTGTTAATTCAATTAGTTAGATGACGCGCAACAAGATGGAGCGCTTGAATTCTGTGCGGTGTCGCTCAAGAATCTGCGGAAAATCCCTCTAGATCGCTTGCGGATGTTCATGTACTCCTACCCGACTCCTTCACGTCGCGAGAGTTCCGGGACTGAGCCGTCAGCGACTTCTGCGCCTCCCGCGACGTCCGGCCCGGGCAGATAGGACTTCACTCGCTCGGCCACTTCCGTAAGAGCCGCCTCCCTGCCCTCCTGCACTTCCCAGATCGAAACGATGGGAAAGAACTTCGTGAACACCATGTAGAGAAAGATGAATGTGGCGCTAAAACCAAGGGTGATTCCAAGCTCGACCCATGTGGGGGAATAGGACACCCGTGCCCAAGGCACGCGCGGCGCCGCCAGAGTGGGGATCACGATCGTAAACCGCTCCAGCCACATCCCCACGAGCACGGACACAGAGGCTACTACCGCACTTCTAATCGGCCGAGTCCGGCGGCGTGCGAGTATTCCGACCGGGATGACAAGACAAGTCAGCACCATCCCCCAGAACAGGGGTGCGTAGCGCCCGGCGAGCTTGGAATAGAACACGGCCAGGTGAGCCGGATCGTGGCCGTAGTAAGTCGTCAGATGCTCGGCGAACGTGAAGTAGAACCAAAGCAGCGCAAAAACCAGCAGGAGCGTTCCCAGGTGCCGGAAGTGAATCTCCTTCAGGTAGTCCTGCAGGAAATAGATCCGGCGGATCAGCGCCATCGCGATGATCAGGGAAGCAATCCCGGAAAAGATCGCCCCCACAACAAAGTAGGGGCCGAAAATCGTCGAGTGCCACATCGGCTGCACGGTCATGCCGAACACCCAAGAAACCACCGTGTGCACCGAGATGGCGATGGGAATCACGAGCACGGCCATCACCGAGATGGCACGATTCAACACCCGCCACTGGCGCGGCGTGCCCTGCCAGCCCAGGGCTAGCAGGCGGTAGAAGCCCGTGTACTTCCCGGCGTAATCCCGCAGCAGGGCGATGTCCGGAATCAGAGGGAGATAGAGATAAATGCTGCTCGCGAGCAGGTAAGTGCTCACGCTGCAGACATCCCACAGCAGCGGCGAACGGAAATTCGGATGCTTGAGGACATTCAGCATCCGATCCGGGCGCCCGAGATCCACGATGATGCTCCCGACGCCGAAAAAGAGCACCAGCACCGTAATCACCTCTGCCGCGCGCGTGATCGAACGCCTCCATTCGGCGTGGCAGAGCCGCAGGATGGCGGAAATGAGCGTGCCGGCGTGGCTGATGCCGATGAAGAAAACGAAGTTCGTGATGTAGGAGCCCCAGTAAACGGGCACATTCAGGCCAGTTGTGCCGAGCCCCCAGCGGAGCTGGTGCAGCCAGGCGAAAAACGCGAAGGAGGTGAAGCCGAGCAGGACGAGCGCCAGGTGAAAAAAGGAACTCCGCGTCGCCACAATCGGCTGCAACAGCGTTGCGTCTGCACCGAGGAGTTCGGGTCTACCGCGGTTCTTGTTTTCCACCGGCCCATTCTCCTTGAGAGAGAAAGATCACTTTGGGCTCCGTGCCCAATTCTTCCAGGTAACGGAACGCGCGGGGGCTCCGCACGAGCTGGGCGACTCGGCTCTCGGGATCTTCGAGATCACCAAAGTACATGGCGCCCGCGGGACAGATCTCCACGCACGCCGGCACGTAGTCGCCCTCGGCTAGTGGGCGGCCTTCGGCCCGGACACTTTCCTTCGCCTGCATCAGGCGGTGATGGCAGAGCGTGCATTTTTCCACCACACCCTTCGGCCGCACGGTGACATCCGGATTCAACGCCAGCTGCAACTCGCCTCGGAACTCGGGCCGATACCAGTTAAACATTCTCCGCGTGTAGGGACAGGCGTTGGTGCAGTAGCGGCAGCCAATGCAGCGGGCAAAGGTTTGCCGGACGATTCCTTCCGGCGTGATCCCCGTCGCCTGCACCGGACAAACCCGGATGCAGGGCGGGCTGTCGCAATGCATGCAAGGCAACGGCCGCGTGGTCATGGATACCCGCGGGTAGCTCCCCTGGACTTCGGCCACGACCGCCAGCCAGGAGAGAATCCGCCCCCGCTCCGCTTCTTCCGGCTCCACACACGGCACGTTGTTCTCAGCCTGACAAGCCACCACGCAGGCCTGGCAGGCCGTGCATTTCGCCAGATCGATCACCATTCCCCATCGCGCCATTTCGCGGCCTCAGAAGGGGCGAGGCTTCCCGGTCAAACGCACCGGGACGCAAAACCCGCGAAAGCCCGCCCCTATACATAGACTCGAACGAACGTCGGAAGAGCTCGCGCTACGCCCGCGGGCGAGTAGGGCTCCGAAGCTACTAGTCGCAGCGGATTCACCCCCCGACAGGCCCACCGGCTTCCTTGTGTGCGCCCGTAACCCAGCGGCAGGTGCACCACGCCGGGACGCGCGCCCTCGAACAGCCTCAACCTTGCTCGGCCGCGCCCCCGCGGCGACTCGACCCAGATCCACTCGCCGTCCTCGACGCCGAGTTTCTTGGCGGTCTCGGGATTCATTTCCAGCCAGCTCTCCCAGTGTTCGAACACGTGTGGCCCGGCGATCTGCTGCAGGTAGGGGATCTCGGCGCCCGTTCCGCCAGCCAGCGGCAGGACTTCCACCGGCAGCAGGAGAAACGGAAAGCCTTCCGGCGGTTCCGGCAGGCGCAACTGGTGCGGGAGGCACAGGCGGTCATCGCCAGGCTCAAAGCCGCCCGCGCGGACGAACTCGGGATGACTTACTGTCCACTCCGCAAGGCGTTGTGAGTAGAACTCAAAGCGACCCGAGCGAGTGCGCAGAGCGCGATTCCATTCCCCGTAAGAGTAAGTGGGCTCCCACCATCCGCCTCTCAACCGTATTTCCTCCCAAAGCTCTTGCGCGCTGGAGAAGGTGGGAGCCCACCATCCGGCGCGTTCGGACATCCGGTTCCAGGTTTCCTCGAGGCTGGTGCTGAAGCTATAGCCCGTCTGGGCGGCGAAGATTCCCGCCACCTGACTGCGCAGGAACTCCTCTGCGGTAGAGTACGGCAAGGCTTCTGCCATCTCCCCGCCCATAGCCCGCGCCACCCGCAACAACACCTCCGCCGCGTCCCGTGTCTGATGAACGGGAGCAACCACCGGCGGCGAAATCGACTGCAGGGGGAAAGCGAAAGTCGGGGGGGAGGCGGATTCCTGCCATTTTTCCAGGTCCGTATGGTCGGGAAGGATCAAATCGGCATGCGCCGCAGTATCGTCCAGGAACGACGCGAAGGACACCACAAAGGGCACGGCCTCGAGCGCCCGCGCGAATTCCTCTCCGTTCGGAAGGGAAAACACCGGATCCGCACCGTGGATCAGCATTGCCTGCACGGGGTACGGCTTCCGGCTCAGGAGCACCTGCGGCAGGCGGCTCACGTCCGGCCAGGGGAGCAGAGATTCCTCCACGCGGATCACGCTCTCGCGCGCGTGGTTGGTGCCGCCCGGCTCTCTCTCTGTATTTGCGGGGTGTGGACCGTGTGATCCTTGCGGAAGGTCTGGGCGGACAAGGGCTCCACCTGGAACTTCGAGACTGCCGACCAGAGCGTTCAGACTGTGCACGGCCATCGCGCCATACACGTCCCCGGGCGTTGTGGGACACTGTGGGCCGCCAATGGCCAATGCCGGCCGGTTGCCAGCGAACTCGCGCGCAAGCCGCAGGATCGTTTCCAGCGGCACCTGGGTGATGGCTGCTACCTGGTTCAGACGGTATTCGCTCAGCACCAGCGACCGGAAACCCATGTGCGAGCGGCCACTCGCATCGCGCCAGTCTTCAAATCCAAAAGTGTGCTCGGCTAGAAAGCGCGTGTCACACAATCCTTCGGTGATCAGCACGTACGCGATGCCCAGCGCCAACGCGGCTTCGGTGCCCGGCCGCAGGGCCACCCACTCGTCGGCGCGGGCGGCGGTGAGCGACATCCGCGGCTCGATCTGCACAAACTTCGTCCGGCGACCGGCTTCGGCGTCGCGCCAACTCCCGAAGGCGCGCATGTTGCTGACCGGTGATCCCCAGCCTTCCAGCACATTGGCACTGAAACTCAGCAGGTAGCGGGTGTGTTCCAGTTCGTACGCGACCCCCTCGGTCGCCCCCTGCTGCAGATAGAGAGCAGCCCGCGCCGCCTCGAGGCCCGTGCCGGTGTGCAGGCAATTCGGTGAGCCATAGGCGTCGAAGAACTTGCGGAAGAGCCGATGCCGCAGATGACCGTACCGTCCGTCTACCCACACCACCGAGTGCGCCTGGTTCCTCTCCCGTAGTTCGCGCAGGTGTCGGGTGAGCGTTTCCATCGCTTCTTCCCAGGAAATCTCCTTCCAGCGCGGTGCCTCGCGGCTTCCGACATTCTGCTGCGGTGCGCGGAGCCGATCGGGGTGGTAGAGAACCTGCAATCCTGCCAGTCCTCGGGGGCACAATCCGCCCCGATTGACGGGATGCAGGGGATTGCCCTGAATCTTCACGGCGCGCTTTCCGATGGTGCGAACCCGCAACCCACATCCCGCCGGACATAGAGAGCAGACACTCAGCGACCACGCTTCCGGACCTCTCGGGACGTGCACCTCTTCGCTGGCGATTGCGGCGTTCAGCGTGCTGAGCCCTTTGAGCGTCACGCCGGACGTCGCCACGCCGAGTGCGCCTCCACCCACAATTCCAAGAAACTCCCGCCGATTGGGCTTGGGGCTCATCGCCGGGCCCTCGCTGGCTGCCGCTCTGCCAGGCCACGGTTCAGGTGCTCCATCAGGTCCACCATCTCCCCGGTCTGAAAGACGGGCCAAGGCATCTGTTGCTCTTGCATCCGGCCCAGCATCACCGGGCCGTGGTTCCACATCGAGGTGGCCAGGCGCACCGGCGAGACTCGACCCTGCCAGGAGGAAAGATCCGGTCCCGAACCGCTCCCGCCCGGCACGTGACACGAGCCGCACCCCTTCACTTCAAACATCCGCCGTCCCCGGCCGGAGTTCCCACTTGCCTCGAAGTAACGTTCAGCAAACAGGTAGGCGACGAGGTCGGCCATCTCCTTGTTGGAGAATTGCGGCCGCGGAATGTTCTGTGCCTTCATGCTGACCCACATGGTCGGACTGTGGTTCCACATCTGAGCGGCGAACTGTCCCAGCGTGCGGGGCAGCGAACGTGTGCCCAGGTCCGGCACGCCGGCGCGGTCGCTCCCATGCAGCGTGTGGCAGTTGGCGCAGCCCTTCGCGGTGAACAGCGTCTTCCCCGCGTCGGGACTGGCGGGTCGCAGGTAGAGGTGCGGGCCCCGGCTGGTGACCTGTGTCCGCACATAGGCGAGCAAATCGGCCACGTCGCTGCCCTGGAATTCCGGCCAGGAGTAGCCCCGCGCTTCCATCAGCGCCTGCATGGCGGGCGCGTGGTTCCACATGGCCTGGATCCAGCTCACCGGGTTGCGGTAGCTGGCCCATTGGCTTAAGTCAGGCGCCCGCGGTGCCGTCCTGGCGCCCCGCTGATGACATTCTCCGCAGCGCTTCGCAGAAAAGAGCTGGCGGCCGCGCTCCGCATCTCCCGGCTCATCCATCGAGCGAACCGAGTACAGGAAGGCGAACAGGTTGGCCATCTCGGATGCCGAGAAACTCGGCGGCGCCACTTTTTGCTGCTGCATCTTGGTCCACATCTGCGGCGCGTGGTTCCACATCGCGGCCACGATCTCCGACGCACTCAGATAGCCAGCGGGGGCCCGGCCGAGGTCCGGCGCGCTGCGGCCTCCCTCTCCCATCACCGCATGGCACCGAATGCACCCCTTGTCGAAAAACGTCTTCATGCCGGCCTTGGCTTCGCCGGGAACGAGGAAGTAACCCGAGTTCCCCGACCCCTGCGCAGCAAGCCCCAGCGCAAAAAGGAGGCTCACCGGCAGCAGGATCGTCTTTGTCACGGCGGGCCATGCCCACGTGCGTTGGCGCTTAACGGTGGCAGTCGTTGCAGTCATTGGAAGCTTTTCTCTCCCGGTGGCACTCGATGCAGTTATCCATCTTCATGGGCCGGAAGGCTTTTGTTGGAGGTTCGGTGCGGGTCTCCATCGGCCCGTGGCACTCGGCGCATTTCATGCCCCCCAGGGCGACGTGGCGCCGATGAGAGAAGTAAACGTGTTCGGGCAACTGCATGATTCGCACCCAGGGAATTGGCTGACTGGTGCCGGCGAAGCTACGGACCTTCGCCTCTTCGGGACTCTGCCCCACCGCTTCGCTGTGACACTGCATGCAGGTGTCGAGCCCCGGCAGGGTGGCTTTCTCGTTGCGGCGGGCGCCGACGTGGCAGTCTTCACAGCCCAGCCCATTCGAAATGTGGATCGCGTGGTTGTAGCGGATTGGCTGTACCGGCACGCTGTCTGAGAGAAGTGCGGCGAACATGAAGGATCCCAGGCTGAAGAACGCGCCGAAGGTGAGCCACCAGGAGTTCTTCACGAAATCCATCTCCGATCCCATCACTTCAGCGTTTTCGGGGGTTCGTTCAGAAACGCCAGCAGGTGGTCGAGGTCCCCTTCCTGCAACGCGGGCCATCCCAGGCCGGTGTCTTTCGCCTTCTGGTACATGTTGGGTCCGTGCGACCAGAACGCCTGCGCCAGATTGATGGGTGTCAACAGCCGACCGCGTCTCCTCAGGGCGGGACCCAGTTCACCCCCGAGTGCGTCGGCGCCGTGGCATCGGCTGCATTTCCGGGTCACGAAGAGGTCCCTCCCGATGAGCGACGACCCCCCGAGTTCGCTCGATCCCAGGCTGTACAGGAAAGCCACTAGATCCGCCATTTCGCGTCCCTGAAACTCGGGCCGCACAGATTTCTTCGACTTCATGGCTTTCCACATCGCTGGGGAGTGATTCCACATCTGCCCGGCCAGTTGCGTGAGCGTTCGTGGCAAGGGCCGGTGCGCGGCCAGATCAGGGCCCGAGGTTCCCCCACGGCCTCGCACTGCGTGGCACGCGATGCAGCCCTTCTCCTGGAACAGCGTCCAACCGCGTTCCGGGTTGGCGGGGAGCAGCTCCGACTCTCGTTGGGGCCCGCCGCGTTCCTGCCGGATGTAGGCCAGTAGGTCGTTCATCTCTTCGCTGTCGAACCGCGGCCAGGTGACGTTGGCGCGGCGCATGTAGGTTTCCATCGCTGGCGCATGGTTCCACATCTCCTGGGCCCAGAAAATGGGCGTCACCACAGGCCCGAGCGTCTTCAGATTCGGGCCAATCGCGTGTTCCTCGTAGTCCATCGAGTGGCAACGGCTGCAGCCCTTCTGTGTAAACAGGCGCCTGCCTCGCCGCGCGTCTCCCAATTCCTGCACGTAGCAGGCGGTGTACAAGTACGCGAACAGGTTGGCCATCTCTTCCGGCGAGATGCTCGGATAGCTTTTTCGCGTGGCCTCCAGCCGCTTCCACATGACTGGAATGTGGTTCCACAGCCGAGTCACCAGTTGGTGCATGCCCGCGCCCGAGGAGCGCATCATGGCGAGGTCGGGAAACTGCTGGGTTCCGAGACCACACACCGCGTGGCAGTCGCTGCACCCTTTTTTCTGAAAAGTGGTTGCGCCCGACCGCGGGTCGCCAACTAGAAACGTGTTCCAGCGCTCCTCCAGCCGCCGGTGCTCCCACCACAAGATGCCGAGCAGGAAGAGCAGCGCCGCCAGTGCAGCGGCCACCCAGGCCAGGAGTTGCCACCGGGCAGTCATGGGTCCCTCCTTCAGTCGTGCTTGTACTTCAACGGCTCGTGAACGTGGGTGCCCTCATGGACGCGCGTGGAGAAGTCAAACGGCTTGAAGAACGGGCTCTTCTTGTTGTGACACTGCTGGCAGGTCGCGGCTGTTGGCACCACGAGTCCCGTGGCCACCAGTTCGCTACGCTTGTATTCCTTGTTTTGCAGGCTCATCATCTCCGGCTTCAGGTAGCCCGCTCCCGGTCCGTGGCAGGCCTCGCACTGCACCCCCACAAGATTGGGCGTCTTCTCCAGGCTAACGAAGCCGCCGGCCTGGCCATAACCGGTCACGTGGCAGGACAGGCAGTTCGAGTCATGAGTGTAATCTTTGTCCGGATCCAGGCTGTGTGCGCGCTTGACGTCGGCCGAAACCCCGGGCTTCAGCAGCTCGAATGCTTTGGACATTCGCGTCTGTTCCCAGCTCTTGGTCTGCGGCAGGTGGCAGGCTCTGCATTTTCCAGCAGCGACGTACTGCGCGTTGAGCCCCTGGAGCAGCAGGAACGAGGAAACGAACATGAACCCCAGCATCACTCTCCAAGAGAACCGCTTCATCAGCTCACCTCATTGTCCCTCGTGTTTTTCTTACGCGGCCTGCGCCGCGCGGCGAGGAGCGGAGCGCCCGGCAGAACCGAAGCACGCGCGGGACCAATAAATGGGAATCCTGCGCATCCAGCAAGGCCTGAAGACCAGGCCTCAAACCCAATGACAACACCAAGTTGGGGGAGCGTTGCCGGTTGTTATCAGAGGGGAGGTCTATTTCAAGTTTGGGCGCGAGTGTCCGATTCTGCGGCAATTGTCAGAAGACCAGACGCTGCCCGGCAGCGCCAGCAATGGTAGGTGTCCTCAGGCGCTGGCGTCGGACCGGCGCAGCTTGCGGTAGAGGGTATCGCGCGAAATTCCCAACAGCTCCGCGGCCTTCGTCCGGTTCCCGTGACACAGCGCCAGGGCCTGCTGAATCGCGAAGCGCTCCAGCCGCTCGATGGAGAGGGGTTGCTCACCCGCAACACACGGAACGTTTGGCGAGCTGGTTTCGTTCAGCAGCGACTTCAGATCCTTGTCAGTGATGATCCTTGAACCATCCGCACAAAGCGCAGTGGCGGCTTCCAGCGCGTTTTCCAGTTCCCGCACGTTTCCTGGAAACGTGTACGAAAGCAATAAATCCAGCGCGGGCCGGCCGAGGGTCGCCGGGCGGCCGTATCGCCGCGCGATGCGGCCCAGAAAATACTGCGCCAGTACCAGGATGTCCTCCTTCCGTGCGCGCAGGGGAGGAATCTCGAGAACCACGGTGGCAATCCGGAAATACAGGTCCTCGCGGAGTTGCTCCGCACGGAGCGCTGCCAGAGGACGATTGGAGGCAGAGACTACGCGCACATCCACCTGTTCCGGCTTCGGGCTGCCCACCGGCCGCAGCTCTCCTTCCTGGAGCACGCGCAGCAGCTTGACCTGGACGTCCCGTGGCATCTCCCCGATTTCATCCAAAAACACCGTGCCGCCGGAAGCGGCCGCAAAAATTCCCGGCGCGTCCGTGTATGCGCCAGTGAATGCGCCGCGGCGAAAACCGAAGAGTTCGCTTTCCACCAGTTCGTGCGGCAATGCGCCGCAGTTGACGGGGATGAACGGCCGCGCGGCCCGCGGGCTGGCCAGGTGAATCGCGCGCGCCAACATCTCCTTGCCCGTACCGGTCTCCCCCACCAGCAGCACCGATGCGTCCGTGGCCGCGACGGCGCGGGCTCGCTCGACCAAGCGCTGCATCGCTGGCGATACGCTCACAAAATTTCCGAAACTCGGAGAGACCTCGAGGCTCGCCTCGAGTTGCGCCACCCGGCTGCGCAACGCAAAGACTTCCATCAGCCGCGCGATCTTCTTTCGCACCGCCTCGCGGTCGAACGGCTTGGTCAGGTAGTCCTCCGCCCCGCGCTTCATCGCCTCGACGGCGGTCTCGATCGTGCCGTACCCCGTCATGATGATGACCGCAAGATCCGGATTCCGCCGCCGGAGTTCTTCCATTAACACCAGGCCGTCCGTGGGCGACATGATCAAATCCACCAGCGCCACCGATAGCTGCGGGTTACGCTCCTGCAGCGCCAGCGCTTCGCTGGCCGTTAGTGCCACCTCCACCGCGTAGCCTTCCTGCTCGAGAAACTCGTGCAGGGTGGAGGCCATGGTCGCGTCGTCGTCCACGACGAGGATCAAGCCGGGGATGGCGCCGCAGGGCGACTTCACGACTGTTCTCCTGCGTCGCCGCGAGTCCCTTTGTGAAGGGGAAGCTCAACGATGGCGGTTGTGCCCTCGCTGGCGTGACTCCGCAAGTGGATCGAGCCGCCGTGCTCCCGCACGATATTTCGGGCGATTGCCAGCCCCAGTCCGGTTCCCTTTCCGGGCCCCTTGGTGGTGAAGAAGGGCTCGAAGACGTGGGGAAAGTCCGCGGCGGAAATACCGCAACCGGTGTCGGAGATCTCGATTTCGAGCTGGTCGCCGGCCAGCCGGCGGGAGCGGACGACGATCGTGCCTTCGGGCGCGATCGCATCCAGCGCGTTGCTTAGAAGAACCGAAAACAGCGCTTCGAGTTGATTCCGGTCCGCGAAGACCTGTGCACCATTCGCCGTCTTCAACTCGAGCTGAATCCGCGCGCGCTTGGCCAGCACCGGCGGCGACAGAAAGCTGACTACCGACCGCAGCAGCGGTTCGACTGCCTGGGGCTGCTTTTGCAGCGGCACCTGGCGGCTGAATTCGAGCAGCCTCTGGACGAAGTGCTGGCAGAAGCGCAGGCCAGACTCTAGCCGTTCCAGGTCCCCGGCGCACCCTGCCTGATGGTTCCGCTCCCGCATCATCTGGACGCGCAGCAGCATTGCCGCCAGCGGAGTGTTCAGGTGGTGGGCAGTGCCCGCGGCCATCTTGCCCATGCTGGTCAGCTTTTCCAGCTCGAGCAGCGTTTGCCGCATCCGCACGCGCTCGCGGATGTCCGATGTGACTTCGAGGAAGTAACTCTGCCCGCCCGCTTCGCGGAATGGCAGCAGGCTCAGTTGCACTTCCAAAGTGGTGCCGGTGGTGTCGCGCCGGAGCGTCTCGGCGTCCAGGACGGACTGTCCACCGGCCACGCGCCGCAGGAACTCGCGGAGCTCAGCCTCCTTCTCTGGTGGAACGGTGGAAAGCGGCTGGCCGACCGCTTCGTCCTTGCTCAAGCCGTAGAGCCGCTCCGCGGCCGCGTTCCACTCGATCACGCGCAGGGCAGCGTCGTAGAGCGCCACCGCACCGGGCGACACTTCCAGCAAACCGCGATAACGCTCCCGCGACCGCCGCAGCTCCTCCTCGGTCCGACGTCGCTGTCGCAACACATACCACGCTGCCCAGAACGCCAGCAACAGTGACGACGCAATCCCCCGCGTGATGTAGAGGTAGTGCAGCGTCACGTAGTCCACGGCCCGGAAAAACCGGTTCTCGACCAGTTCCCAAAGCCCGAACACCAGCGTGACAAGACTCACGCTGGAGAGCACCAGCGTCGCCCAGAACCATCTCCGCTGTGGGCCGCTATCGTCCATGCGTCCTCATTATTGAGTTCCCCCGGATTACTGCGCTATGTGGAAAAACACTACTTCTTCTGCTTGTCTATACAAGGCACGTGCCAAAACGCCATCTGTGGCCTTCCTTTTATCGCACGTGTTTTCAGAACGTTGCGTCCGCCGCCGTCTCCCTCGCTGTCCCCCTGGCGTGCGACCACGCTCTTATTCCAACACTTGTTGCGTTTTTCCACACAACTCTGGTGCGCTACATTATGACTGGACCAAAATAGGGGGGCAGGTCAGTCCGCTCTACACGATTTGCTCAGCTTCATGCAGAATGGTGCCGACTTTTTGTCTCCATGCGGGAAGGTGCTGCACGACGGCCACGATATGAGCGAGTTTAAGGTAGGCGATCGCCAAATAAAGCTGAAGACGTGCGTCCGAAAAGTCCTTTGCCCCTGCCCGGTATGCATCCACAAAAGATTTGGCAAGGCGATCGAACTCGGTCAGTGAATCGAAATGGGTCAGCGCCAGGAAGCGCACGTGGGCGATGAAATGGGCCACGTCGAAGAGCGGGTCATACTGGCAGAACTCGTCGAAATCCAACGCGGTGAGCTGATTGCCGTTCATCATCAGGTGATCCGGCGAGAAATCACGGTGGGTCGGGCCCGGCGTCCAGCCGGAAAGCAACCGGCTGCGCTCAGCAATACGGCACATGAGCTCGTCCAAGCGCCGCTCGCCATCCGGCCAAATTCGCGTCATCCAATACTTCTGGTCCGCCAGCGCGTTCATGTGCTGACCGAAGCTGTAGCGGCGCCCGTCCTTCATGCCACACTGATGGAGCTTCAGCAGCCACGCGGCCGCCTCCTGCATCTGAGGCTCGGCGCACGAGCGGCGGAGGAGCTTCGAGCGCAGCAGCTCGCCTTCCGCCCAGCCGAGAAGAAGGAGCTGCCAGTCTGGATCGTAGGCGAGCGGCGGAGGAACGAGAAGACTCCCCGTGGCGAACCCATGGCGCCGCAGCTCCGTCAGAGTACGAAAGAGCCCAGCACCTTCCCCCAAGCCGAAGATCTTTCCCACCAGCCGCCTGCCCTCAGCCTGGACACAGCGTTCACGCGCGATCGTCACCTCGAGCTCGAAAATGCAGCGCTTGCCTGGAACGTAGCGGCGAAGTGAAGCCGTGCAGCTTTGCAGCCACGCGTCCGTGCCCATCCAGGAACGCAGCAGCCGCGACAACGTATCGCGCAGTTGCGCGGGCTGCTGCAATAGGGCAGAGCCAGGCAGCGCGGGGTCGTCAGGAAGTGCCGCCCGCTCGCCCGAGGTTACTCCACTGCTTGTCGGAATACTTTCAGGAATCACCGCAGCCTCGCCAGGCCCTCGCGCGAGGTCACCGGCGCCTGCCCTCTGAATTGCAGCTCATAGAGTTCAGCGTAACGCCCACCCGCGGCGAACAAGTCCGCATGCGTTCCACTTTCGATGATTTTTCCGTGCTCGAGCACAAGGATTATGTCCGCACGGCTGATCGTGGTGAGGCGGTGAGCGATGACAATCGTCGTGCGTCCGGCCATCAGGCGGGCCAGCCCTTCCATCACCAGCGCTTCGGAGCTGGCGTCCAAGCCGGTGGTTGGTTCGTCGAGGAGAATGATGGGGGCATCGCGAATGATGGCGCGGGCGATGGCGAGGCGCTGGCGCTGGCCGCCCGAGAGGGTCACGCCGCGTTCGCCGATCATCGTTTCGTAACCTTCGGGCAACTTGTCGATGAACTCGTGCGCGTTGGCGGCCGTGGCAGCAGCGACAATCTCTTCCAGCGTGGCCTCGGGCCGCCCGTAGGCGATGTTGTCGCGGACCGTCCCGTAGAAGAGGATCGTTTCCTGCAACACCAAGCTCATCTGGCTGCGCAGCGACGCCAGGGTGTAGCGGCGGACGTCCTGCTCGTCCACACGAATGCAACCCTGATCGGGGTCGTTGAAGCGGGGGAGCAGACTGACAAGAGTTGTTTTTCCTGCACCCGTGGTGCCTACCAGCGCCACTACCTGGCCCGGTTCGAGCCGGAAGCTGATGCTTCGAAGCACGGGTATGCCCGGCCGATAGGAGAAAGAGACATTTTCGAATTCGACGGCGCCGCGGAACTTCGAGGCGCTCCGAGCACCGGGTAGATCCTTCACCTTGCAATCGGTTTCCAGGACGTTGAGGATGCGTTCGAGTCCCACCTCTGCCCGGCTCAAGATATCGGCCTGCTTGGCGAGGTCACGCATCGGGCGGTAGAGCCGGCTGAGGTACGCGAGAAAGACGATGAGCGAACCTGGTGAAAGGCTGCCGGCCAGCACCTGCCGGGCTCCGTACCAGAGTACGAGCGTTGTGCCGACGGCCGTCAGCAGTTCCACCATCGGCTTCAGCTTCGCCTGAAGCGTCCGCGCGCGAATCCCGGCCGAGACGCGCTCCTGGTTTTCGCGTTCGAAGCGTGCCTGCTCGTACTCCTCGCGGGTGAACGCCTGCACCACGCGGATCGAGGAAAGCACTTCTTGGGCCACCGACGCCACCGCCCCTTCGCGCCGCCGGACGTCTCGCGACACTTCCTTGATCTGCCGGGTGAAGCGGTACACGATCGCGAACAGAATCGGGGTGATGCTCAACGCCAGCAGGGCGAACCGCCAGTCGATCATCAGCATGACGGCAACCATTCCGGCCAGCGTCAGACTGTTGATGAGCAGTCCCAGCAGCGCCGATTCGATCAGCTCGCGTACTGCCTGGATGTCGGTCGTCAGCGTGCTCAGCAGGTCGCCCATGCGCCGATCGTCGTGATAGGCGATGGAGAGCCGCTGAATCTGCCAGTAGAGCTGCCGCCGCAGATCGTGCAATACCCAATGGCCGATGCGCGGCATGAAAAAATCTTGCGTGAAAGAAGAAGCGGCGTTGAGCAGCGCCACCGCCAGCACCGCGACGAGAGAAAAAGAAACGATGCCCCAAACGCCCGGGCCAAAAAGAGCCCGGACTACGGCCGAGAAGCCCGGTGAAAGCGGCGCGTTGCCGAAAATATGGTCGAAGAGGATTTTCAGCGGCCACGGCTGGAGCAGGTCGGCAGCCGCCTCGCCCAGCGCCCCAAGAAAAGCCAGCGCCAGAAACTTGCGGTACGGCTTCAGAAACCTTGCCAGTTTGGTCGCCTTGTGCACCATCGCTTCGCCTATTGCTCCAGGAAGCGGAGGCCTTCGTCCAGCATAGCCTCAATTCTCTTGTGCTGGTCGGAAACCGGTTTGGAAAGAACGTACTTTGCCAGCTTCAGGCAGACCGAAGCTTTGTGGAAGGAAAGGTTTGCTTCGATCTGTGGAGGGCCCTCCGCCTTGTAAGTCCGCTGAAAAACGTCGGCCACGTCATCCAGCGCCCGAACCGAGTGGAGACGTCCGTAGGCCAGTCGTCGCAGTGCGACAATAAAGCGCGCGACATCTCGGGCGGGGTCTGCCACATCGTAGCCGTCCCAATCGAAGGTCACCGTGCGGCCATTCGCAAGGATGACGTGAGAGGCACTGTAGCTGCCATGGCCGGCGCACAGTTCGACCGGCACGACCGATGTGGCACGTTCCTCCAACTGGCGGAAGAGCCGGGCCAGCTTGCCCCCGAAAGATCCGCCGCGCTGCTCGATCCGCCGCGTCCATCGCTCGATTGCAACCATGAGGCTTTTGAGATCGGAAACCGGACCGACCCGCGGAGCGGAACGGTGAAAGCGCGCCAGCCATCGAGCGCAGCGTTCGCCGGCGCTGGCGCGCTGCCGTGCGTCGCCGTTGACGAAAATCTCTTCCGCTCGCGGGCCGGGCACTCGCTCCTGCAAGAGAAGGTGCAACGAGCGCAAATAGAGGAGCGGCCGGGGGATTGAGAATTCTTCGCCCTCACCAAATCCAACTTCCCGAATTCCTTCCATCGCCTGATAGATATCCAGACGGTCTGTGGCGAAGACCTTGCCAATCCATTGCCGCCATCCGCCGTCGATCCGCACGTTGATCTCAACAGTGCAGCGGCTTTCAGGATGGCACCGGAGAGCGCGGACCCGCAGTTCCTGCGGGCTTTTGCCGGCCCACAAGCCCGCAGAGTACGGCGCCAGATGCCTGCCCAACTCTGTCGGGTTCATGACCGCCGGCAGCGTCGGGATCCCCACTTCAGCCGGAGATTGCGTGAGCTCAGGCAAGGTGCTGCTCCTTCTCGCGGAAGCGTGGAAGAACGCTTTCCCGCCTTGGCAGCGTCTCAACCCAGCTGACCACCCGCGCCGCGTTGCTGCTCCAGCTAAGGCTGCGGCCGGCGGCGCCGGCTCTGCTCCCAAGTTCGTGACGCAGCGTCACATCGTTCTTCAGGCGCCGGAGACGGGCGAGCAGTTCGCTCCCATTGCCGGGCTCGAACAGCAGGCCGGTCACGCCGTCCTCGAGGACCTGGGCAATTTGCCCCGCCCGGCTGGCGACAATCGCCCGGCCCGAGGCCATGTATTCGAAAAGCTTGAGCGGCGAAAAATAGAGATCTTCCAGCGGCGGATAGGGAGCAACCGCCACGTCCATGGCCGCAAGATACGCCGGCATTTCCCGGTGCGGCACGTTGCCGGTGAAAGTCACGGCGGCGGTCAACCCTGCTTGTCGCACTGCTTCTTCCAGTGAGGACCGCAACGGGCCATCGCCGACAAGGAGCAGAGAGCTTGTGCTGTCCTCCTGATACAGTTCGCGAAACGCCGCCAGCAATACATCTAGACCGTGCCAGGGCTTGAATGTGCCCACGAAACCAACCACAAACCGGCCACCAAGTTTCAGATGCTCGCGTACCGGCCCGCCATCCACATCGGGATGGAAGAGCCACGGATCGACGCCGTTCGGCACCACCCGTACGCAGTCTGGCGGCACGCCAGAAAGTTCCAGATGGCGCCGCAGCGGCTCGGACACCAGGATCGTCAAGTCCGCGCTCCGCCAGACGCGTCGCTCGATCCTGCGCGCGAGCGCCGGAAAGCTCAAACCCCGGTACTTCATCTGCTCTTCGACCAGGGGGGCGTTGATTTCGAGCACCAGAGGTGTGCAGAGGATCTTCGCCAGGCGAGAGCCCGCAAATCCCCACAGGCTGTAACGCTCGTAAACGAAGTCCGGCGCAAACTCGCGGGCGGCCATTTTGGCGACCCGGCCGAAGGTCAGATTGTGAAGCATTCGGCCGGCATCGCGGTGCAATCGCGATTCGGAGTTGGCTAGGCGGCTCACTGACCGAAGAGCACGAGACACCGCGTGGTTCCAGCGCGCCGGAAAAGCCGGACGTACTGCCGCGCCCAATTCCTTTTCGGCGGTTTCCGGACTGCTGACGGTGCTGCACACGACGGTCACTTTGTGGCCAAGCTCGTGCAGCGCGCGCACAAAGGCGCGGATGTGAATCGCGCCCCCGCTCGGGCCCGTCAGATCAATCCCGGAATCCGCGCAGAGATACAGGATCCTCACTGGCTCTCTCCTGCTTGAAACAGCGAGAGCAGTTTTCGGGAACTGTGCTCGATCTGGAACCGCGATTCTATTTTCTCGCGGGCGGCACGCGCCAGGCGTTCGCGAAGTTGCGCGCCGTTCAACAATCCGTCCAGCGCGTCGGCCAGCAACTCCGGCTTATTCGGCGCCACGAGCAAGCCGTCCCGGCCGGACTCAATCAGCTCCGGGATTCCTGAGACGGGCGTGGAAATCACGGGCAGTCCGCTGGCCATCGCCTCCAGCAGCACGGTGGGGATGCCATCGCGGTCGCCGTCGCCGGCGACCACGCACGGAAGCGCAAAAATGGCAGCCTGCTGGTAGGCGTGACGTACCCTTTCCTGCGGCTGGGCTCCTAGGAAGCTCACGTGGTCGCTTAAGCCCAGCAGCGCCGCGCGCGTTTCCAAGGCCGGTCTCAGAGGGCCCGTGCCGATGATCTCAACTCGGAAGTCCTGGCCTCGCCGCTGGAGGATAGATGCGGCGTCAATCAGATCTTCGAGACCCTTCTTGGCAATCAGGCGCGCCACGGAGAGAATCGTCAACGGTTCCAGAGCCGAGGCTCGTGGCCAGCGGAAGGCGTATTCGGAGAGATCGAGTCCGTTGTAGATGCAGTGAACTTTGTCGTTGGATCCCGGGCTGATCTCGCTCAGCAGGTAGCTTCGGTTGTACTCGCTCACGGTCACCACGGCCCGCGCCCGCTCGATCTCCGCGCGGAGGAGCCTGGGCCGGGTATCCACGTAGATGTCGCGGGCATGCGCCGTGAACGAGTAGGGGATGCCGCTCAACTCGGAGGTGAACATCGCCACTAGGGCCGGGGCGGTGGCAAAGTGTGCATGGAGATGAGCCACAGGCTGCCGGCGCAGCAAGTTGGCCAAGTAAGCCGCCTGAAAGAAATGCTTGACTACCCCGATGCGAGCATAGCTCAAGGCATGGAGCAGAGCACGAACGTAACGGCCTGGCCGGGCGCGCGCGATTTCCAGGTTTCCACGCAGAATGCGTTTTCTGCGGCCGGAGAAAGCCAAGTAAGTCACATCGGCGCGCACCTGCGCCACCCTGGCATGCACCGGCTCCCCGCCCGGATCCTTCACGGAGAAAATGCGCAGCGGCACACCCTTGCGCTCCATCGCGAGCACTTCCGAGAGGACGAAGGTCTGCGAAAGCCGCGGCCACGTGCTCGCGATGTAGCCGACCGTGGGAATCGGGCTGGGCGGAGCCTCCATGAGCTGCCTCACTGAATGAGTTCCAACAGGTGATTCGAGGCTCGCCTTGCGCCCTGAGTTTCGAAGGTCCGATCCGAAGCGGGGTAATCATTTCTCTGCAAATCAGCCAGTAACCGCTGCGCCAGCGACTCCGGCGAGACGTCCGATGGATCGAGCGCGTCGATCAGACCCCTCCTCGCGAAGAGCCCGGCGCGAATGCGCTGTTCGGCGCTGGGACCGCTTCGTGGAACCACCAGCGCTTTGTCCCGCAGGTGCAGCACTTCAGAAAGCGTGTTGTAGCCGGCCATGCACACGACCATGTCCGCCGCGGCCAGATGGCTCAGGCTGTCCTCGACGTGGCGGATCAGGCGCACCGGCAGCCCGCTGGCTTCTTCCTCCAGCTCCCGGTAGATGCTCGCCGGCGCGTTTACGCCGACGGCCATCAACGTCGTAAAATCGGCACGGGCGCCAAGCAAGCGCACGGCCCGCAAATATGAGCGCATCAAAAACTGGCTGTCAGCTCCGCCGCCGGCCGAAACGAAAACGAGGCGCTGCCCATCAACGCCGAGCGATCGCCGGATTTTTTCTTTGGGCTGAACCGGCCCCGCATTGGCCACGTAGCCGCAGTAGTGGATGCCTCCCGGCGGGGCTGGCAGATCGTAAACGCGGGCCGTGTCAAAGACATGACTGCTGCCATAGATCAGCACACGGTCGAAATGGTGGCGCAGCACGTCGTAGGCTCCGTCCAATTCCCAGCGTGTCTTGATTACCTTACGCGCATCCAGGATATCTCGCAGGCCCAAGACCACCCGGCAGCCAGAGTGCGCCTGCTTCAGTGCTTCGATCGCCGGCAGCAGTTCACCATTCGCACCGGCAGGCATATGGTCCACCAAGAGCAGGTCCGGCCGATAACTAACGAAGGTGCTGCAAAGGATATTTGTGCGCAATTGAAGAAGGTTTAGGCCGCTCACTCCGAGATGCGTAGGCTCCCACCTGCCGGGAGCCGGCTTGTGGATCGAAGGAAGCTTGATGAAGTCCATGCCGTGGGGCAGCTTGAAGAAGGGAGCCACCGGTGAGTCCGTGATCAAAAGAATCGTGGCGTCCTTGTCTGTTTCCAGAAGGTGCTGGCTAATGACTGTGTTTCTTCGCAAGTGACCGAGCCCCAGCCCGTCTTGCGAGTAGATTGCTATGCGGTGTTTAGCAACCACGTGTGAAACCGGTCCTTCTTCGGAGCCTAGAATCAGCATCCGAATGATTTGCGAGCGTTCGAGCCTGTCAGCAAGCCCTGCGTGTCGGCTGGGGGGGACACACAAACCACGACTCCCTCAGTTTAATCGTCATAAAAACCGACCGCAATAGAGAATCTTTAAATGTCAGTACTGCGGGTGCAATGGAACGGAAGTACTAAAATACCCAAAGGTATCAGTTTTCAATAGTTTTGAGACTCTGAGTCCAGACCGCCTATGCCTTCGAATGGCGCAAGGGAGTGCCGTGTAGTACTCCCCTCTAAAACTGGACAATCTTCCTAGGTATGATCAGGGCCTCCAACAGGAGGCAGCATGAGCAGGAAACCGCAGGTACAACGGACCTCGGATTAGGAAGAGAGAGAGCAGGCCACCCCAGAGGACCGTTTATTTAGCTTTTAGGACAATTTCACGGCTGGCGTCAATAGCAGGGAGTAAAACGGGGGTCTGCTGTTGATCTTTGTCAAGAATTCTGCTTGCGGTCTGGATAACTTGGTTCGTCACATACGCAGCCAGTTCCGATAGCAGGAGCCGATCCCCGCTAGCTCCCGCCGAGCCGCTTAATCCCTTTAGAAGAAAATACGTAAACAGCCCGTGAGCTTTCTCCCTGTATGCGTTGCTCACTTGGCTGTTATCCGCGGCTGACAGGCTGACCAGGTTGAGGCTGGAAATAGACGGCTGGTCCTTTGTAACAAACACAGTCCGGGTGCCGGGCACAAGCAGCTCTTTTTTCCCACTCCGTGCACGGAGGCCACTGAAACAGGCGTCAAGAAAAACCGCTACGCGTTCAGCTTTCAGCTTGCCAAGGGCTTCGTAGAAATCCTCCAGAGAGTAGGCTGTTCTGTGAAGGTTCCCTGGATTTGCGTCGGCTGGCAGAAGATAGGGTTTGTAACTCGTCACTTCCGGCATCCCATGGCCTGCAAAGTACACGAAGACCGTGTCGCCGCCCTGAACTCGTTGCGGCAGGCGATCTTCCACTAGGTCATGTATCTCCGCACTGGTTGCCTCGTCATCCAAAAGAAGAAAGACTTGCTCGGGCAGTACGCCCAGGACGCGGATGACATATTCGCGCACCGCGATTGCATCGCGGCTGGCAAATTCGGCGTCAGCTACTTTGCGGTACTTTTCGATGCCGATGACCACGGCCCATCGGCGGGGATCAGGACGCCAGCCTTTTTGCTCTAGGACAAAGCGGTCTACATCCGAGAGCGGCGCCAGCGTGGGCGCACTCTCGGTTCGGTCGGGCCGGCCTTCTAGGCGCGTCACTGTTACCGTGTGCCGCTCGCTCTCGTTTTCCAGGTTGTACGCCACCACCTCGACCTGGTTGGGACCCAATTGCAACGGCACAGGGACGCGCAGGTCAACCTGATCCCGGCCCGGCCCCGCGTTGGCCGCCCGCCGCCGCGTTCCTTGTCGTACGGTCTCTTCTGGGATCGGTTTTCCGTTGACGCTGACCTGAATTCGGCTGATCCCTCTTTCGTCCACAACACTGGCGACGAACTCAAACGTTTCCCCACGGACAAACTCTCCTTCGTTGGGGATTGGCAAGGTGATGACGGGCTTTATCGTCCGCGCGAGCGCCGTCGGCACTTCGCGCAAAGGTTCCACGCGACCCACTTGCGCCTGTTCCGCACGGACCTCCAGCGCGAAGCTGTCATTCAATGCAGGGAAGTCCGCCTGAGCGATCAGCATTGGAATCGGAAGTGGTCCTGTGGGGACCGAGCGCAGCAGGTGCAGGCGAAACCGCGCTGTGCCCGTGTCATTCGGCAATATCCTGCCCACCAACACCGACCGCGGCCCCTGCACTTCCACTCCCGGCAAGTTCACCAGGATTTGTGCGTTGACCTCCTCGGCGGTAAGAGTCCCGTTGTTTACGATGCGCAGTTCCAAATCAGCAGTTTCGTTTTGCTCGATCGCTTTTCCGCCATGCACGCCGAGAATCGCAGAGCTCGCGCTCAAGGCGGGCCGCCGCCGTCTCACAGGGACATTACGCTCGTCCGTCCACGCAGGGAAATCCTTCTGCGACAGATCGACCCGGACCGCTAACTGCTCGCGCGCAAACGGCCGGGGCACGGTCAGTTCGAAGCGCTGCGGCATCCCGTGCTCGCCGTTCCGTAGCGTCCCGATCTGCATTTGGTCTTTCGTCAACACCGCATCGGCCGCGCTCATGCGGAGGGCGACCCCGACGGCATCCAGATTCCCACGGTTCGCAGGCGTCACCTCGATTTCAAATGTCTCGCCGTTCGTAAGCTCCTGGGATTCACGGCCCTGTGAGAGAATCCGAACGGCGGCTTCGAGCACGGGTGCGCGGTACTGGACGTTGAGCGCCACCTGCCGGCTGGCCGTAGCTACCCCCTCGCCCCGCGCGTCGCTTACTTTCAGGACCGTATTCAGCGCCCTCCTTGCGTATGTGCGCGGGACGGAAAGGACCAAAGTCCCTTGGACGGTTTGGCCGGGCTGGATTGTGCCCAGCGCCGCCTGCGCTTGCAAGACCTCGATCCCGGGATCCACAGAGGCCAGCGAGAGCGTCGCCGCCGCGCTTGGCCCCTGGCCACCATTCTTCACCAGCACGATCAGCTCGATCGTCTCACCGCTTTCGGCAATGCCGTTGCCGTTGCCCCTCGCCTGTCCTTTGGTACCGTCGTTAATCAACGGTTCTTCAATCGTCAGGGACGGCCGTTCGAGCCGCGCCATCGGGATCACTAGGTTGAACTTCCGCGCGTCGTAGCCGCGTTTTTCCCTAGCCTCGACGAACACGTTCAGTTCGCCGCTGGGCAGATCCAGGCCGGCTTCGATCGGCAGACGCACCTCGCGGCTCTGGCCGGGAGGGATTTCACCGAGCTGCTGTGGTCCGGGCAGGATCACGCGGGGCTGGTCCGCACTGGCGGAGAGGACCACGCCATAGGCTGCGCCGGGGCCCTGGTTGCGCACAGCGACAACCAGCTCCGCTTTCTTCCCCGCGTCCAGCCGGTTGTTTGGCAGAATGGAATGAGAGTCGTCATACAGCACGGTCGTGCTCAGGCCCGCGGGCAGCGCCCGTTTTTCCGCTTCTTGGCGCTCTCTTTCTCGGAGAACCGCCGCCCGCTCCTGCATCCTCTGTTCCAGTATCGCTTTTATCGAAGAGAGTCTTGCAGCGGCGCCAGGTTCGGAGACCATCACGTCCGCCCCCCAGACCACAATGCCGGCGAGACCCTTCTGTCCCGCCACGAAGTACGACTGGTGATCTGCAAACTTGAAGTTGTAGGTCTTCGTGTCATTGACCTTGAAGTTGAGATAGATCTCATTCTTGCCGTTTCCCGTGATCTCCATGCCCGTGATCTTCTCGAGCGGCGTCGTCCATGCTGTGAAGTTGCACTCTTCTTTTCCGGGGTCATAGGAGAGCGTACCCCTGCCGATGCGTAGCGTGGCCGGGTGCAGCCGCGAGGGCATCGCATGATGGTGTTTGACCTGGAATTCTTGCTGGGAACTTGTGTCGTACGACTCAGGGTCACTCCAGACGCGTAGGCTGCTGACGATTGCGGCGAATGTCGAGGAATAAGCGAGTAGGTCACCTGGGGGGGCAAAGAGAAAAATCCACCAGAAGCCTCCTCCCGTTCTCACCACAACAATCAGTCCCTTGTCCCCGTCCAAATTGCCTTTTTTGCTTAGCCAGGAGACTACTTTGCCCCTCCCCCCGCCAAACGCGATGCCGCCCCAAAGGGAAATGCGACGATGGGCTTCAACCTATCTCATTGAATTCCGTGGCCCCATCCGTTTTCGGGGTGCTGAAAGGCCCCTTTGCTTATGGTTCCGAGTCCCGCGAAACGGGGCGAGCAACCTGTTTGTGAGATACAGCGAACCGAAGAAAAAAGCAGATTCCTCGGCCTAATCCCGATCAGCGGGATGGGGCCGAGGAATGACGGCGTGAAAGCACTTTTCAACACCGTGTCAAAGGTCATGCGCAAGACTCTTATTCGCCTGCGGGTGCGCTCATCTGCCGGACAGGCTGATGATGCGCAGGTTGTCGAACAGGACTTCCATCCCGGGCGTATCCACGTGCAGGCCGAAGGTGCCTTCGACGTCTGCGGTGACGTCCACGGATCCGAGGTGCCTGCCGTCGATGAAATACCGGATGGTTCGCCCGCGGATTTCGACGGCCAGGTGGTTTAATACCTGCGCCCCCGTCTTCACGATGTCGTCCTTAGTCCAGGCGACAAGATCGCGCCATTTTCCTTCTTCAAAGCGAGAGAGCTTGTACGAACCATCTCCTGAAATCCCAAATACATAGAATGAGTCCCCAGCGCGCGCTCCAAATCTGAGTCCGAATAGGCTGTTGGTAGCACCCGCCAGGAGAGTGACGTCGCTGTCAATCCTCACATTGGCTGGCAATATCCCAAGCAGAGAATAATTTAAGTAACAAACACTACTGAGTTGGCTTACATTGCGAACCACGTAGCCGCCCTGGCTGTAAAACGTTCTGCAGTACTTGTCGGTGGAGTACTCCGTCATATTCCGCTTCGATTCGAAGTCGTCCTCGAACAGCACTATGCCCGTCGGGCTCGGATAGACATCCTTCTTCGCCTCCGGTGCCTTCGCTACTGCGATTGCGATCCGGGGCATAGTCAGATCGAGCTTCGCGGTTTCGTTGGGGCGCACGACTACTTCCTGCGCGTTGGTTCGGTATCCTTCGCGCGAGATGCGCACCTGATGCGGGCCGGCCTCGATGCGCGCGGTGGTGTACTTTTCGAACGGCGAGAGGTCAGCTATCTTCTGCTCGTCGATGAAGAGCGTGCCGCCGGCGTCGCTGCTCACCTGGATGGTTCCATAGGCTTTTTCGCGGATGGGTGTCGTGGGCAGGGTCGGTGTCAGCGCATAGTCCCTTTGCACTTTCCGATCCGGCGGGACCACGATCTCTTCGCGCTTCGATTCGTAGCCGGGCTTTCGGATTTCAATCTGGTGCGGCCCGGCCTCGATCTGCTGCTGGACGAATGCCTGTCCCGCGCGCAGGGTGTCCTGGCGCACGCCGTCAATGTACAGGTCGCCGCCGACGTCCGTGGTGATTTCAAGCGACCCGTATTTCTGAACCACCACCGCCTTCCCGGCCTTGACCGCTGAGCGCGGCAGCTCCGCCAGCACCCGGGCGGCATCCAGGCTGGCTACCTGGGGCTCCTGACTCCGGCTTCGCTTCCTGGCCTCCTGGATGACGTTTTCCTTCAGGTACCTTTCCAATGCAGCCACCGTCACCCGGCCTTTTTCATCCGCCGCCTCGCCGCGCAACGCCTGCAGGAGGAAATAGGTCAACAGGCCGTGCCGGCTTTCGCGGTGAGAGGAAGCGATTCCCTGGGCGCCGGTGGCAGTGATCACCACCCCGTTCGGAAGCGTTGCCGCGGGGCTCTCCACCGTGATGACGACCGGGCGGATATCCTTGAGTACCGCGCCGCCTTCCGACTGGCCACTGAAGCAGGCGTCCAGCACAACTGTGACGCTGCGGGCGTTCAACTTGGCGAGGTCGGTATAGAAATCCTTGAGCGGATACGCCGTGTCCGCGGTGGGCAGGTAATTGGGGTCGTAATCCCAGGGGATCAGGAACGCTTCGCGCGTATCCGGGCTGGGCGCGCCGTGACCGCTGTAGTAGACGAACACGTCCGACTTCCCGGGCACCACCAGGTCGCGGAGCTGGCGCCGGATCAAATGGTGCAGCTTGGCCATGGAAACATCTGCATTCGGCCGCAGCAGCGCCCGGCTCTCGGAATAACCCAGCGTCTGGATGAGCATCTGCCGGATAGCCTGCGCGTCATTGACGGCAAACTCGACCTTCGGCACATCTGGAAGCTGATATTCTGCAATCCCGATCACCACTGCAACGGCGTCTGGATTGCGCACGCCGGTTCGGATGGGACGATCAACATCATTGCTGTCATGCTGGGCGGGTACTTCGGCGGCAAGACTTGTTGTGGCCGCAGCGTGGCTCCGTGGGGCCGACGAAGATAGGCACAGCACAACAAGCACAAGCAGAGAGAATGGGTCCGCACTGCGAAGGCGTTTCCTCATCGGCTGGCTCTGCAACCCCGTTTAACGGCCCGTGTTCTTAGGGTCCCATTATACGTCACCGCACGCGCAGAACGAATGCATCCATCTCGCCCGGTACCTAGGCAATTCCAGTATTTCCAGACCTGCGCGTTTTGAGACGGCTCAATCGGTGAGATCTGCGAATGTGGCTTCAGCAGTTTGTGGGGCGAAGCCAGTCTGCATCTTGCGGCAGACGGCTTGGTAGCTGGGGCGGAAGTCGCTGGAGATCGAGATCCACAGAAGTGTTGTGGGGGCAAGAGTCACCACAATTCCTACAGTTTTTCATGGACAGGTTCTGCTTTAAGTCTTTTGATACGTTGGTGCCGGCGGTGGGACTCGAACCCACGACCTAGGGATTATGAGACCCTCGCTCCACCCCTGAGCTACGCCGGCACGGATCAAACAGTTTCATGTTAAGGAGTCGCTTGGGGATGTGTCAAGGGAAGGAGAAACGCAAATGCCAGACGTGCGGCCGGTTTTCGTTCCATTTTCATGTCTTGGTTTCTTAGTACGTTCGTACTGTTGACGGGCGGAAATGCGGGGAGCTACTCTGCGCGTGTAACCAGAAGCCCCCCTGGCCTGGAGCCGGGGAGGAGGGTGTGTACTCTTTAGGCACAGACTGTTAGAATCCGCTTAAGTGTAAGCGGAGTCACCGCCATACTTTCTTCGCGCTGGTAAGAAACCAGCCGGAGGAAGTGCATGAACCGTTGGACAGTGGTGGTGGCCATGGTACTTCTGGTGCTCGTGAGTGCGATCGGTGTGCGTAACATCGCCATGACGGCGAGCG